>JBBRKR010000011.1:0-99508 GCA_038231795.1 Acidimicrobiales bacterium | reverse complement strand
TTCCACGTCTACCAAGAATCAGACCCGTTGGGCGACCCCAATGTGACCCACGCTCCAACATATGGCGTGAGCAAAATCGGCCAGGAAGCCGTAGCCAGAACCTGTGCTCGGCTGTTTGATTTGCCTGTGGTCATCGCCCGTATGAACGCGGCCTACGACGAGCGGGGCGGGCTCCCGACGATCCACCTTCGCCAACTACTGGCCGGGCAATCAGTGACCACCCGATGGGACCCGTGCACGTATCAACCCATCCACCAAACCGACATCAACCTTGGCGTCGACGGCCTCCTCAACGCGGCTACGGCACCGGCCACCATCGTGAATTGGGCAGGCGATGAGGTTGTGAGCGTTCAGGAATGGACGGCGTACATGGCCGACCTGCTCGGAGTTGACACAACTGTCAACTGTGTTGAAGTTCCCGGTTCGTTACGTGGCTCGGTGGCCGATGTGACCAAACGGTTGGCTGCCACTGGACCGTGCACAGTCTCATGGCGAGACGGCATAGCCGACGCCGTCGCCAAGCTCACCGCATAAGCGGACAAGTCGCTACCTCAGCCGAAAAACACCTCTGCGATTTGCCGCACTTCGTCGGTCGATCGAGCCGACACCATCAAACTCGTCACCGGCGACGAACGCCACGCATCGAGCCGCTCCCGAATGCGTTTCGGAGAGCCGACGAGAGAAATCTCATCAGCGAACTCTTCGGGCACGGCCGCGATCGCCTCATCTCGTTTGCCGGCAAAAAACAGGTCTTGAATTTTTTCGGCCTCGGCCGCAAAGCCCATTCTGGCCATCAGCTTGGTGTGGTAGTTCTGCCCTTTGGCGCCCATGCCACCCACGTAGAATCCCAACATCGCCCGCACTGGCCACAATGCCTCGCTCACATCGTTGGTCACTTTGAATGCTGCCAGCGCGGTGATTTCGAAGTTCGCCTTAGCTGCCTGAAGTTGCTCGGCGTACACGTCTTGGCGAAATGGTGAGTAGTACAAGGGCAGCCAGCCGTCGGCAATCTCGGCCGTTTGCGTCACATTTTTTGGGCCTTCAGCACCAAGAAAAATCGGTATTTCTGATCGAAGCGGATAAGTCATAATCTTAAGTGGCTTGCCCAAGCCGCTCGAGCCGGGCCCGTTGTAGGGCAACGGAAAAAATTCCCCATCACTCGTCACCGGGCCTTCGCGTCGCAACGCTTGCCGCACGATGGCGACATACTCTCGAGTACGGGCGAGAGGTTTGTCACTTGGGCGCCCGTACCAACCTTCAACCACTTGCGGACCCGACACACCAAGCCCCAAAATCATGCGGCCGCCGCTCAGGTGATCCAACGTCATGGCCGCCATTGCTGTCGCAGTTGGTGTGCGAGCGGCCAGCTGCACGACACCAGTGCCAAGACGTACCCGGGAAGTGTGAGCGGCTACCCACGTAAGAAAACCGAACGCATCATTACCCCACGATTCCGCCGTCCACACCGAGTCGAATCCAACCGCTTCGGCGGCTTGCGCTATTTCCACGAAATGCGGCGTCGGAGCCGCCCCCCAGTACCCAAATGTCAGCGCCAATTTCATGTATGCACAGTACCCACGATCCCGATTTAACCCAGTGCTGGAACCATCCAGGCTAAATCGCGTGGGCAGTATTCTCTCCGATTTGGAGGCGCATAAAATCGTGTTACTGTACGTGACTTCAGGCTTGCATGGGGTTGAGCCGCGAACACTTAGGGGAATTGTGATTCGTTCATTTACGAAACGTTCAGCGATCGTGTCGGTGGCAATTTTGAGCCTCGTGGCCGCATCGTGCGGGCGCTCCGATTCCAAAACTGCCACACCCACGGCAGCCTCCACCACGGCAGCAGTTACCACTACGGCGCCTAGCCCCGCCGATTCCTCCACCACTGCAGCCAGTACAGCGTCCACCACAGCAGCGCCCAGCCTGGGCGACTACGGCGACCTCAAGGACGTGTGCGGCAAAGGTGACGCCAAAGGCGCCACCGATCAGGGCGTGACCGACACCGAGATCGTGCTCGGAGCGGGGGCCGATCCTGGCAACACCATTCTGCCCGGCCTCGACCAAGGCATCTTCGACGCCGCCCAGGCCTTCGTGGGTTGGTGCAACAATGCCGGTGGCATTTTGGGCCGCAAGCTCGTGTTGAAACTGCACGACGCCAAACTGTTCGAACTCGCCAAGGTTATGACCGAAGCGTGCGAAACCGACTTCATGTTGGTGGGCGTCGGATACGGCCTTGATGCCACAGGCGTTGAGGCCCGCACAGGATGCAAGTTGCCACAGATCGCCACGTTCACCGTGTCATCAAAAGCAGGCCGCGCCGAAGGCTCAATCGAAGCCATCACCAACTCCGATTCTGAAAGCCACTTGTCGGGTGTGTACCGCATATTGAAGGAAGTTGACCCCACCGTGTTGCCGTTCTTGGGCACGCTCAACAACGTTGACCCTTCGCTTAACCCTTCCGGCAACAAAGACAAAACGGCCGCCGAAATGCTGGGCTACAAGACGGTCTACTACGGCGAGTTCGCTCGGGGCGTCGACAACTGGCGGCCATTCGCCGAAGCGATCAAAGAAAAAGGGGTGCAGGTGTTCACGATTCTGAACTCTGTCGAACAAACCATTGCCCTCATGAAAGCCATGGACGACGTTGGCTACTTCCCCAAATATTTCGTCGTCAACGGCAACGACTACTCCAACAAATTACTCGCCGAAGTTGGGCCGCTGCTCAGCAAAACAACATTCCTCATCAATGGCGGCGCGACGCCATTTGAACAGGCAGACAAAAATCCAGCCATCAAGTTGTACCTCGACAACCTGAAGGCATATGCAAACGGAGCGAAGGCAGAAAGTCTGGGCGTCAATACCACGAGTGCCTACCTGTTGTGGGCGGTAGCGGCCAAGGCGTGCGGTAGCGATCTCACTCGTGATTGCGTGATGAAGAATGCCCGTGCCGCCAAAGAATGGACGGCAGGCGGGATGCATACACCGCAAACACCAGGCAGCACTGCTGGCCATAACAGTGAGTGCTTCTTCACACTTTTGGCCACGCCAGCCGGGTTCGAAGTGAGCGAAAAGTTCACGAAACCCAACAAGGGTGCCTTCAACTGCGATCCAGCTAACGCAGTAAAGATTCCCGGTTTCCCGCTTCCGTAAGCGCACCGGTAGCCGTAGTTCATCGTGCAGCAGTTCATTATCTACACATTTAGTGGGTTGACGACTGCCTCGATTTACGCCATTGCAGCCATGGGTTTGGTGTTGACATACACCGCTACTGGCGTGTTCAACTTTTCCCATGGCGCAATGGGCATGATCGCTGCATTTGGCTATTGGCAGATGCGCTTTGGCTGGAATTGGCCGGCACCCGTGGCGTTTGTGGCTGTCGTTTTCGTGGTTGCACCTCTGTTTGGCGCCGCCCTCGAGATCGGCATAATGCGACGGTTGGAGGGCACCTCGCCGACCACCAAATTGGTGGTTACGATCAGCATCCTGTTGTCGTTGCTTGGCCTTGGCGCATGGGTTTGGGACCCTCAAGTTTCCCGCCCGCTACGAAGATTTTTTGAGGGCGACAAAGTCAAGGTGTTGGGCACAGGGCTGCCATACCACCAGCTGATCGCGCTCGGATTTGCCGTAGTCGTCGCCGTCGGGTTGCGCGTGCTTCTGTACCGCAGCCGTATTGGCGTTGCCATGCGAGCGTGCGTTGACGATCGCAGTTTGGCAGCCCTCAACGGCGTGCGGCCAAACCGTATTTCGATGTTGTCGTGGGCCATTGGCGCGTCGTTGGCCGCACTCTCGGGCATCCTGGTTTCGCCCACCATTTCCCTCAACGGCGTAGCGCTCACCTTGTTGATCGTGAACACCTATGCTGCCGCCATCATTGGACGGTTGCGCAACCTGCCTATGACCTTCGTCGGTGCGCTCATTTTGGGCCTAGCCAACGACTACAGCCGCGGGTACGCCGACCGGTTGCCAATCGCCGTCAAATTCTTGGGCGGACCCCTCGTTTCGACGTCGATCATCGTGTTGTTTTTTGCCTTGCTATGGTTGCCGCAATCGCGCCTTCGGGGGATCTCGATGGCTCGCATTCGCGAGTCGTCACCGCGGCCGTCGCGAGGTGGCGCGTTGGGCTTTGCCGGCGCTGTCATCGCTGGCACCATCATGGTGTCGCTCGTCATTCCCAAGACCAACATGATCAGCGTTTCTCGCACGTGGGGAATCGGAATCATCGCATTGTCGATGATTCCACTCATTGGCTACGCCGGCCAGATCTCGTTGTGTCAACTCAGTTTCGCCGGTATCGGCATGGTGGTGATGCACCACATGGGAGCCGGCGGCAACCCAGTGGCACTATTGTGGGCTATAGGAATTTCCGCCGTCGTGGGCCTCATCGTGGCGTTGCCTTCCTTGCGTTTGTCGGGTATCTACCTCGCCCTATCGACAGCCGCATTCGCCGTTTTGATGGATCGTTGGATTTTTCAGATTCCTAAGTTCACACTTTTTGGCCACACGTTCGACATGTTCAATTCCGGCAACCTCGAGATAAAGACGACCAGATTTTTCGGTCTTCATCTCAAGAGCTACCGGGACATGTTTATCTTCGGCAGCTTCGCCTTCGCTCTTGCTGCCTTGTGTGTGGCTGCGGTTCGCCGCAGCGCCTACGGCCAACGCCTCATTGCCTTGAAGGATTCCGAAGCCGCCTGCGCAACACTCGGTATGAATCCCAAGTTGGCCAAGTTGAGCGTGTTTGCTCTATCGGCAGGCATCGCCGGCTTTGGCGGAGCAATCTACGGCCAATCGTTGCGCTCCACCGGAATCGATCCGCTCGACTTTCTTATCGGACTTTCCATCGTGATGGTGATGGTGATCGGTGGCCTCAACTCGTTGGGCGCGGCGCTATTTGCCGGAATCTTTCTGGCCTCTCCAATTCTGGGCAACCTATTTCCTCATCTCACACAGCTGCAGACGGTGCTCGTTGGACTGGCCGGCATTGGATTGGGGAAAAATCCCAACGGGTTTATCCGTCGCGATATACGCTCCAAATGGGACGTGATGCTCGGGCACCCGTCGGCGATGATGGCCATCGTGGTCGTAGAAGTAGCCGTGTGGCTCGCTCGGATCAATGGCCACTTGAGCAGGTGGCACTACGCCATCGTGGCGTTACTCGTGCTGGCGTTGGCGCCAGTTATTTGCGCAGCCGTCCTCAAAGATCGCACCGCGGCTAAAGCGACAATCACCGCTCCCCTCCCGTCGTCAAGCGTGGATTGGATTGGTCTTACTCATCCATTCGATGACCAGGCTGTAGCTTCGCTTGACCGTTCTCTCGGACTCGATCATTTTACCATTAGCCCAAGTGTTGGCCAATAGATGACGCTGCTCGAAGTGCGAGAAGTCGCCGTACGTTTCGGAGGTCTCATGGCGCTGCAGGGCGTCAGCCTCGATGTCGCTCCCGGGGCAGTCACTGGCCTAATTGGCCCCAACGGTGCGGGGAAAACGACGCTCTTCAATACGATCACCGGCCTCCAACCGCCATCCGCCGGCCAGGTGCGTTTCGAGGGTATCGACGTGAGTTCGATGGCACCTCACAAGCGGGCCAGGCTGGGCATCGCCCGCACTTTTCAACGACTCGAGCTGTTCGCGTCATTAACGGTGAGGGAAAATATTGAGTGCGCACTGTCGATGTCGGCCAAGTACCGCACACGCACAGAGCCGCCACGCGACGCCACCCGTCGATTGATGGCCAGAGTCGGCCTCACCGACGTTGCCGAGGTGCTGGCGGGCTCACTTCCTACCGGGCATGGCCGAGTGGTGGAACTGGCCAGGGCGTTAGCCACGGAGCCCAAAGTGATTCTCCTCGACGAGCCGGCCTCTGGACAAGACGACGCCGAGACGGAGCATTTTGCCGAACTGTTGCATGAGCTGGCCAACGACGGAATGGCCGTACTGCTCGTCGAGCACGATATGGATCTCGTGATGGCGGTGTGCGACCAAATTTACGTCCTTGATTTCGGACGGATTTTGGCCAATGGCACCGGTGACGAAATCCGTACCAACCAAGCAGTGTTAGACGCCTACCTGGGTTCAGGATTCGCAGCATGACCGCACTGCTCGAACTGCGAGACGTACACGCCAGCTACGGCGAAATCGAAGCGCTGACAGGCGTCAACCTGACAGTTGAACCGGGCGAGGTGTTCGGCGTTTTGGGTCCCAACGGGGCGGGTAAAACCACCATGCTGCGTGTGGCAGCTGGCTTGCACTCACCAACATCGGGCGATGTCACGATGGCCGGCCGCCGGGTCAACGGCGTCCCTGCCGACGTGCTGGCCAGAGCAGGTGTGTGCCTGATTCCCGAAGGCCGTGGGATCTTTCCGAACCTCACTGTCCGCGAGCATTTGCGCATGGCCACATACTGCGGCGTGGCACTGGCCGATGTGGAAGAAGCGGCGTACCACCGATTCCCCCGCTTGAAGGAACGACGCGACCAGTCGGCAGGCACCATGTCGGGCGGCGAGCAACAAATGTTGTCGGTGGCCAGAGCGGTCGCCACGAAACCAGCAGTGCTGCTTCTCGATGAGCTGTCGATGGGCCTAGCGCCCATGATCGTGGAAGAGCTGTACGCCACCATTGCCAACATTGCCAAAGGCGGCATGGCCATCATCGTGGTGGAACAATTTGCCAAAGCAGTGCTCGGCGTGGCATCGCGGGCCGCCATCATGGTCGACGGACGAGTGACGGCCACCGGCACGCCAGCGGAACTACACGACCAACTCAGTGCTGCATATCTCGGCACTACCAAGACTCATTAGACCCAAGGGAAATTTCTTATGAACGACGAACTTGTCAACCAATTCAAGAGCGATATTGCCGACATGAAAATCAAAGATCCGGCAGCGAACAAAGACGTGCTGTGGGCCAAGCTGGGGATCGTCGGAATGGTCGTGGGTATAGCTGTCGCCGTGATTGGTTTTGTGCTTTCCCATGGCACAGAATCGGCGCTTGAACAAAACGATTTCCTGATCGTGGCCCTCATCGGCATCGCCGTAACTATCGCTGCTTCGGCCGTGTATGTCCGGGCTTCATTGGCGCAATTCTTGCGGTTTTGGATGGCCCGTTTGATCTACGAGCAACGAGCCAAATAGACGTTATTTTACGGCGATGGGAGCAACCGCGCCACCCGTTGAGCGGGTGAGCGGTAACGGCGTGGCCGACAACAGGAATTCGTACACGCCATCATTCGAACAGTCGGCGGCCAGTTCCTCGTAGTCCCAATTTTGGCCTTGCACGAGACCCATATCGCGCAGATGAATTGCGTGCACGGGCAACCATGCGTCGTCGTATTCGCAGGGGAACACTTCGAATGTCAGAGTGTCGGTAGCCACCGCAGCCACGTCGTGATCGCGAAACCATTCGACTGATTTGGTTGAAGGACCGGCGCACTGAATGAGATAGTTCATGCGGTCGCCCTGCCGAAACAGTTGGATCCGTCCGGTGCGAATACAGACGATGTCGCCAGGCGTCACCACCACGCCGGCAGAGGCCGCGGCTGCATCGAGATCATCACCGGTGATGGCGTATCCGCCTTCGAGCATGTCGACGCCGTGCTGGCGTGCAACGTCGAGCAAAAGCCCTCTCGACACCACAGGGCCGAAGTGCTCGATGCCGTGTTGCGTGCTTCCGGTGTCGTCGATCGTGGACGCCGAAACGCCGTTGTACAGCAAGCCGTCATATCCGCCGTGGCCAAGAGCATCCCAGTGGGTTGCCGCTTGAACACCCATGGTGACGGCATCGTCGCTTGAACAAAATCCGGTGGAATCGCCGGTATAGGAATGGACGATTTCAACCATGGTGCGGGTGGGGTTCACACGCCCAGGAATAAATCCGAGCTGTGGACCCTGTTCGTCAAATGGAATCGACAGGCCGAAAGTTTTGCCGGTGCGGGCGGCGGCAACGCCCCGTTGCACGGCGGCCGAATCGATGAGATTCAAGGTGCCCCGGCGATCATCTGCACCCCACCGACCCCAGTTAGAAACCTTGACGCCGAGATCCAAAATGTGCTGCGGAAATGGCATCAGCTACACCGCCTGATTGAGCCGGGGCAACACCTGATGCTCAAACAGATCAAGGCTTTCGGCGGCCAGATCGGGTGAAATGCCGCCCATCAAGGGATGCATCACCAGGATGCCTGTGCGCGCCACGGAGGCCACAACTTGATCGGGTGTCATCACGCAATAGATGCCGCTGGCTTTGATGTCATCAAGATTTTCGGCCTTCACATGCACCACGGAACTTTGCCCTTTTCGTTGCCACGACGAGTACGTCTGGGCGTCGAAAAGCGCGTGAGGCGCGATGCGCGGCCAATCCCGTTCTGGGTCGTTGGTCACATGAATAAAGGTGGGCAGGTCGGCGCTGGGTACCACGGCATACCCCCGATAGCCGACCACAGCACATTCGTCGTAGTAGGCCTTCGTAACTTCTGGTTCATCCACGGCGGGCGAAAACAGGGTGTTGAGGCGAGCCGCACGACGGGCGGCCACGGGTGTCGAGCCGCCCAGCATGAGCATGGGCCCGCCCGGGGTGTGAGGCGTTGGTCGCACCCGAACTTGCCGGCCCCGAAAATCGAAGTACTCGCCCGTCCACGCCTTGCGCATCGTGAGTACAGACTCTTCGAGCAATTTGTAACGGTCGGCGAAATTGATCCCCGCCATGTGAAATTCCTCTTCTCGATAGCCTGTGCCAGCGATCAGTGTGAGGCGGCCCTGGGCAATGATGTCGAGCACGGCTAGTTGCTCTGCCAACCGAATGGGGTCGTGCATGATGGCCAACAACGCCGAAATGTTGATGCTCGCTTTGGTGGTAATGGCCGCTATGGCGGCGGCCAATGTGAGAGGCGCTGGCATGTAGCCATCTTCGGTACCGTGGTGCTCCGAGAGAGTCACGATGCCGAATCCCACCCGCTCTGCCCATTTGATTTGCTCAAGACATGCCGCATATTGATCGCTCGCCGTGAGTTCGCTGCCTGGTGGTCGACGCAGGTCGTACCGGATCACCATCATCATCGCTCAATCCCCTTTATAGCCACTAAACCCTTATGGCGACTCTAATCTGACGGGGCGTCAGATTCACTGCGTATCGACAAGCATCACACGGCGAGCATGCGGTAGGTTGCCCATCATGGCTTCAGACAGCGAGCAAAAAATCGCCCAGGAATGGGCTACGCCCACTCACGACCAAATCGTGGAAATCACTAAAGGGCACGTGGCAGGGATGGAGGCATCGGATGCCGATCCGGTGTGGATCATTGCTGGCATGAACCACGTGATGTTGCGAACCGTAGGCCGTAAATCGGGCAATACGCATAAGGTGGCGTTGCCCACCTGGAACGACTCCGATGGGGTCAGAGTGATCGTGGCGTCGTTTGCTGGGCACGAACGCAACCCATCGTGGTTCGTGAATCTGGCCGATAGCGACGCCAATCCCGAGGTGTTGTGCCGGGTGCAGCATCGCGCGTTTTGGTCGACGCCAGAGGTGCTTGTCGGCTCGATTCGAGACGCCACTTGGGCCTGCCTGGTGGCCGACCGGCCGTGGTACAACGACTACCAAACCAAAACTGCTCGGCCGATCCCGTTGGTTCGTTTGCCAGAATCCCGCCCCGCGCAGGCGTCAGAACTCTAAATTCCGAGGACGGTGCCGCCATCAATTTTGATGGTCTGGCCGTTGATCCACTCGCCATCGTCTGAGAGTAAAAACGCTACGGCGTTGGCTATGTCGTCAGGTTGGCCGAGGCGATTCGATCGTCCGACGCGCAACATTTTGGATGCACGATCGACACCCATAGCCGTGACTGCTGCGTCACCGAGCACCATGCCGGGGGCAATGGCATTGGCCCGCACACCTTGCTGTCCATAGGCCGAGGCAATGTGGCGAACAACGGCCTGCATCCCCGTCTTCGTAGCTGCGTACGCCAAGCGAATGGGCTCGCCTACGTACACGGCATCAGAGGCAGTGCACACAATCCCTCCCCCGCCGGCCGCCACCAAATGAGGAATGGCATATTTTGCGGTGAGAAAAAAGCCGGTCAACCCCACGTCGATTGAGCGTTGCCACACGTCGAGCGGGAGGGTGCAAATGTTGTGTTCGCCGTCGGCGCCGAGAGCACCAGGCGACATGTCCATGGCGTTGAAATGCACGCCATGCAGTGCCCCTCGCTCCTCGACCGTTCCGTGGATCAACGCCTGGATTGAGGCCTCATCGGAGGCGTCTACGAATACTGCATTGGCCGAGCCGTTGGAGGCGTGAATATCGTCGACGGTGCGCTGCGCAGCGTCGAGATCAATATCGGCGGCGACCACGTGGGCACCTTCAGCAGCAAGTCGTGCACACACCGCTCCACCCAGACTTGGCCGGCCGTGGTTGGTGCCGGCGGCGACCACGATGATCGTCTTGCCGCTGAGCCCTCTCATGACGACGCCCCATTGAGGCTGTCGTGGGTGGCCACTGTGGTGCCAAACAGGCGAACCTGTTCCGCCAACTCTTCTGCGCTACGAGACCGGAACATCACTTGGCACATCGTGGCGCCGGCCGGCATGCGTTCAGCCAAGGTCGTGGCAATGTGTTCCGCCGAGCCACTCAATACATGCGCTCCGACGTCCCACGTGGGTTCGCCGACGTGAACGAAGCCAGCAATGTGGCCGATCTCGAAGGGCTCATCCCCATGGCCAGCAGCGTGACGGGCATCAGACAAAATCGAGAGTAATTCTGGTGTGGCGGGGCCCTGAGCCAACCAGCCATCGCCGAGTTTCGCCGCCCGCTTTACTGCCGCCGGTGTCGAGCCAGCAACCAGAATCGGAGGCGTGCGAATTACCCGAGGATACACATACATAGGTGCAGATTCGAATGGGGAATCCAGCGCGGGAAGGTCATTCGCAAAGCACTGCCGCACGGCGTCAATCGACTGGCTCAGCCGAGTGCCACGTGTGGAAAAGTCGACACCGAGGGCGGCGAATTCTTCTTCCACATGCCCAGCTCCCACACCCACGATCAAACGCCCATTCGACAGCCAATCCAACGTGGACAACGCTTTGGCGGCCATCAACGGATGACGAAGAGCAAGCACGTACACGTACGTCATAAGTTGAACGCGTTCGGTCACCGCAGCGCACAGCGATAGCACCGCGATTGGATCTGCCCACGTACGGCCCATTGTTTCTGCTCTGTGCGGAGGCACGGCTACATGCTCGCAAGCGGCAATGGCATGGAAGCCAGATTCGTCGGCGGCGCGAGCGATAGCAATGATGGCGTCACGGCCGCCTGATGCCTCCCATGGCTCTGCGAACATGGTGCTTTGCGCCTGCACGGGAAGTTGAAAATTGAATTTCATTCGGGGACATTCCCTTCTAGGACGAGATCGGGTCGACTGGTGTGAACCATTCGTCGAATGCCATCACGCCAATCGACGGTGCACCGAAAACCGGTGTCCAATTGCTTGGTGATATCGGGAATAATGGTCGGCAACGTAGCTGGCGTGGGAGCAAATCCGGGTGTCAATCCGGTGATCGATCCCATGAGCCGACACCATTCCTCCACGCTGGCAACTGCCTCTCCGCCCCAGTTGATAATGGTCGGAGGCGTGGATGCCAACTCCAACAAATACGGGATGCTGGCAGCGATGTCGTCGGCGTGAATTGGTGAATACGACGTGGGTTGGTCGATGTACACCGGCACATCCATGCCCTTTTCCATCATCGCCAAGTGAAACAACATCCACCCGTACGTATCGCCGTACGGCACATTGAGGCGGGCGATCACAGTGGGGATGTTGAGCCGCTTGGCCGTGTGTTGCACCAACACTTCGGTAGCGATTTTTGCGATCGAATAGGTGTGCATGCCGGGCAACAACCGGTGGCTGTCGCCGAGACGATCGGTCTCCTTGAGTGGCGAACCGTCGTTGGGTTCGTAAACAGCAGTCGACGAACAATGGAGCATGGTGACGCCGGGGCTGGTTTCGGCCACGGCCGCCATCAGGTTGGCGGTGCCTTCTGCATTGGTGGCCAGTGCCGATTCGAAGCGCTGCGACTTCGCTACCTCGAAATGCAACAGGTGATCTAGACCGTCGGGCACCTCATCGAATCGGCCTTTGCCCATGTCGATCGAAACAGTTTGCACACCAGCAACTTCGAACGACTGGCGTTGCATTGGGTCGGCGAATCGAGCCGCACCAAACACTTCGTTGCCCAGTGCAGCGAGAGAGATGGCTAACGGCCCGGCCACCCATCCCGTCACACCGGTGACCAAAATCCGTTTGCCCGTGAGGGGTTCATTAGCCACTAGCGCAACTCGTCGGTGTAGGTATCGGTACCGAAAATGGTTTGGATAAACGGACCGGTCCACAAGTGTTTGGCAAGGCCGCTGGCCTCAAGCTGCTCACCGAAATGGGCGTAACCATTGGCCCAATCGACGGCGGGGTCATGTTCCAAAAAATGCAGTTGCATGAAGCGACGGTCAGCGTTGGGCGTGCGAGGCACGTCGGCGGGGGCGTCGTCGAGCAATGGGAGCAGGGTGCTAGATCCGATCAGGTCAGGTCCCCACGGCTGGGCCATTGCCATAGGCGCCCACGTAGTGCAAGTCCATTGCTCAATATCGGCGTGGGTTGCACCATCAGCTAGTTCGCCCACGTTGACCACGAGCCCTTGGTACGGCCGATCAAGGGCCAACTCGATCGGCGTGCCATTTTCGTGGCGCTGCACGGTGTACGAATTGCGGTAGAGGGCGGTGTGAATATGATCGCGTTCTTGAAACATGCGCCCGGTGGCATGCAACACTTTGACGGTGTCGACAGCCCACCTGTTCCATTCATCGTGCGTTTCGTCAAGGATCCAATACAACGCCAAATATGAGGCGCCCAATTGGTCGGCCGTCATCACCGATTCAGCCGGATATCGCAACTCTTTGAGGCGACGAGTGGCCACGAATCGATCGCCAGCGAATTGGTTCGGCCCCACCATGCAGCCCGCGTAGAAGTGGTCCCTCTCATACCAGCGGTTGTACTCCACTTCATGGCCTGGCCGAGGCTCAACCATGGTGTACAGCAGCGTGCCCAGCTTGATTGGATAGTCCTTCATACAACCCCCGAATTCGCAAAGTGTCGTCAGCACCGTAGCGCGTTCGGCGCCAGAGCACTGCCCGCAAAGTGTTGATTGCGCTAGTTTCTGACGGTGCGTCAGATTTCTGCCAGTGGTGACAACCCCCGTGCAAGACGAGGCTCACGTTATGAACGATGACGAGTTCCGCACCGAGGTACGCTCGTGGTTAAGCACATACGTTGTCGGCGACTACGCAGCCTTGCGGGGCCGAGGTGGGCCAGGCGATGAAGACGTTGGATTCGACGTGCGCGTGGCGTGGGAACGAGAACTCGGAGAGGCTGGGTGGATAGGCCTTGGCTGGCCCATCGAACACGGAGGCCGAGGGGCGACGGTGGCGCAGCAAATCATTTGGGCCACCGAATATTCCCGCTTCGAAGCGCCGGCTCGTGTGAATCATATGGGCGAAAATCTGCTTGGCCCGACGCTCATTGAATACGGCACCGCCGAGCAATGCCAGCGTTTTTTGCCGGGCATTTTGAACGGCTCCGAACGGTGGTGTCAGGGATATAGCGAGCCAAATGCGGGCAGCGATCTGGCCAACGTGCAAACCAAAGCCATCCTCGATGGCGACCAATGGGTGATCAACGGGCAGAAAGTGTGGACGTCGTTGGCCCATGTGTCGCACTGGTGTTTCCTCGTGGCCCGCTCCGAGCCAGGATCATTACGACATAAGGGTCTGAGCTTCCTGTTGGTGCCCATGGAGCAACCAGGCGTGGAGACCAGAATCATCCGCCAACCAACCGGCGGCGGAGAGTTCAACGAAACCTTTTTTACCGATGCCACCGCCGAGGCTTCGCTAGTAGTTGGTGCCCCCGGAGAGGGCTGGCGGGTGGCGATGGCGTTGCTCGGTTTTGAACGCGGTATCTCCACGCTTGCCCAACAAATCGGCTTCGCTCGCGAGTACGACAGAGCCGTGGAGCTCGCCCGCCACCATGGCGGCGTACGACACCCCGTGATGCGTCAAAGGTTGATGAGGGCGTTCACTGGTTTGAAACTCATGGAGTGGAACGCCGCCCGCTCGATGGGGGCTGGTGTGCCGGGGCCAGAGGCGTCGATATCGAAATTGTTTTGGGGAACATGGCATCGCGATCTTGGCGAATTGTTCATGGACCTCATCGGTGCGTCGGCCATGGCGGGGCTGCCCATTTCGGCGGCGACCCCAGGAGCGTATGAGCTATCGCTTGACCAAAATCTGTTTCTCTACACCCGTGCCGACACCATCTACGGTGGCAGCAACGAAATCCAACGCAATGTGATCGGCGAGCGCGTGCTCGGCCTACCTAAGGAGCCCTCATGATCGCCCCTCCCGCCTACGTTACGGCCCACGGATTGCTGAACGGCAAGACAGTTTTGATTACCGCCGCAGCCGGCACAGGTATTGGTTTCGCCACCGCGAAACGCTGTGTAGAAGAAGGCGCACGGGTGGTCATCTCCGACAAGCACGAACGTCGGCTGGCGGAATCAGCAGCCGAGCTTGGCGTGGTTGGTATTGCTTGCGATGTGACGTCGGATGCATCGGTGCGGGCACTCGTCGCTGCGGCTATCGACGAGCTCGGCCAGATCGACGTGATGATCAACAACGCCGGTCTGGGTGGCACCGCCGAAGTCCACGAAATGACCGATGACCAATGGTCAATCGTGCTCGACGTAACACTCAACGGAACGTTTCGATGCATGCGCGCCGCGCTCGGCCACATGTACGAACGAGGCGCAGGAGTCATCGTGAACAACGCCTCAGTATTGGGATGGCGAGCCCAATCCGGCCAAGCCCATTACGCAGCGGCGAAAGCTGGCGTGATGGCCCTCACCCGCTGCGCAGCAATCGAGGCCGGCAGCCGCGGCGTACGCATCAACGCCGTCGCCCCGAGCATTGCCATGCACCCGTTCCTGGCCAAAGTGACCACCGACGAACTCCTCGAAGAACTCACCCAACGCGAAGCCTTCGGGCGCTACGCCGAACCATGGGAAATCGCCAACGTGATCACCTTCTTAGCGTCGGACTACTCGAGCTACATGACCGGCGAAACAATCAGCGTCAGCTCCCAACGCGCCTAACTACATATCTATTTGAGCGTGAACGAATCCAGGAATGCCTTTGATCGGTCGGCATTGTTGCCCTGTTCGTCAGATGCCATCACTATCAAGTGGTAGCCGTCCTTATACACCTCAAGTCCAGATCTCTCGACCAGTACTCCCGACTTCCGTGAAACGCTCGTATATCGCCGCGCCTCAGCTCCATCGATAATCACCGAGCGATAGTCCACTATCTTCCCGCCCGTGAATATAACCCCAGCGTTGACCTCCACGTCAAGGTCATATTTCTGGCTGGGATCGACCGAAGCCTCGCTCACCGAATAGTGGTCTGAACCAAGAGTCGCCATCTCGAACACGAACGTTCGATCGCCCGAAGGGTACTCATCTCGACGAGGCGAACTCGGGAACGTTGCGCTCCATTTCGGTCTATCGACACGTTGGCTTTGAGGAGTTCCAAGGGCCAAATTGAAGGCGCGGCCCGTTGCCCAATTTCCGGAGATCAGCACCACAACACTCACCACCAAAACGGCAATGGTTCGAGCCGTACTTGACCGACCTCGAACCCTCATGCTTCGGGTGTTTTCACCCGTTCATCGCGTAAAGCAGAGCGACGCGTCTTACCGGCGTCATCGCGCACGGGGAAGTCCACGAATTCGAAGTTGCGAGGGATCTTGTAGCGCACCAAACGCTCGCCTAAGAACGTGCGCAGATCGTCCAAATTCACAGGTTCCACGGCGTGAATAATGCCGTACGGCAGCTCGCCCATGTCGTCGTCGGGCATGCCGATCACAGCAGAAGAATGCACGCCAGGGAATTCGTCGATCGCCGACTCAATCTCGGCGGGATACAGGTTCGCGCCACCGGCCAGAATCATGTCTTTGCGCCGATCAGCCAAATAGATGTATCCCTCGGCATCGATAGAGCCCATATCGCCCAACGATTCCCAGCCATCGGCAATGGCGTTTGCCTCGGCGCCCATGTACCGATACGTCGGCGCCGCACTCCCCGACCGCATGTAAATTTCGCCCACCTCACCGGCTGGCATTTCCTCTAGATCAGGGCCAAGCACTTTCATCTGGCCCATTAAGCAGCGCCCCACCGATCCCCGATGCGCCATCCACTCGTCGCCTCTGATGATCGTGGCAGCTTGCGCCTCAGTGCCCGCGTACAGCTCCCAAATTTTCTCGCCGCCCAGCCATTCAATCCACGCCGTCTTCAGCCACACCGGGCACGCCGAGGCCATGTGCCACACCGTCTGCAGCGACGACAAATCAAACGACTCGCGATTTTCCAAACGCCAGATTCGTTGCATCATTGTGGGCACCAACAGTGTCCAATATGCAGAATGGTCCTGGATGCCTTGCAGCGTTTGCTCGGCGTCAAATTTCGGTAGCGTCACTATGTGGTTGCCGTACACCAATGCCCGCGTCGAATAGGTGAAGGGAGCGTTGTGATACAGCGGCCCGGGGATCATCATCGCGCCTCCCCGCAGCATGCCCTGGCTGGTGGGCACATCGGTATCCATAGTGCCGGCGCCGGCATCCACGATGAGCTTGGGGCGCCCTGTCGAGCCTCCCGATGTGGGCGCTTTCCAACTGGGCGCGATGGCATCTTCGAGCAGGTCGTCGCTCAACGATGCATCGGGCACCCACCCCACCGGCAGGCACACCCGCTTGCCGTGAGTTCCGGGTTCAGCGCCAAACACCACAGGCGAATCTGCAAGATCCACAATCGCTTCGCGCTCACGAACTGGCAACCGCGGCGAGATTGGTTGGGGTGTCGCGCCCAGCTTCCACACGGCCAAAACTGATTCGTAAAACTCCACCGAGTTGGGCAAACCAATGCTCACGAACGAACCTTGCCGTACGCCGAAACTGGCGAGCGCTCGAGCGCGCCGATTGCTGCGCTTTTCAAGTTCGCCACGGGTCACAGAGTCGGCGCCACACGTCACGGCGAGGAGATCCGGTTGGTCGACGGCGATGGCCGAGAAGGCACGCCCGAGAGAAATTATTGCCATGGAGAGAACCTAGCTTTCTGAAGTGGTCGCGCTGTCGATCACCAATGTGGGTTCTTCGGTGAGCACCCATTTCAGTGACGGTGGATCAAGAAACTTTTGAATGTCTTCTTGCATGGCCGGAAAATCGGGTTCGGCAATGTGGGCATAAAACGATTCGACGGAATCAAAGATCTGAATAGTCACGCCATCGAATTCCGGCTCTGGTTGGCGGCTTCCCGCTGGCGGCCAAATCACTGCATGTTGCTCGTATCGGCGCACATAGTTAGCCGCCGAACTGTTGCGGATCAAGGGTCCATGAATGTCGTGCCAGTAGGCCAGAAATTCAACGTGAGTGGTACCCGGTTTGCGTTTGAGGTACGTCATCAATCGGATCATGTGGTCGTCCATTCGGTGATGATGTCGGCGGCGGTGGTGGTGCCCCGATGATGAGGAGCTCGTGCTTGCGACGGCGTGCGGGAAAACAGCGGCGCCGGGTTGGGCTGCAGCACACCGTTGATGCGGGTGACGGTATTACGGGCAGCTGTGTGGGTATGCGATGCCACTTCGCTTGGTGCGAGAACGGGCGCCACGCAAGCATCGGAATCGGCGAACACTTCGCACCACTCTTCACCAGTTTTGGTGGCGAAAATCGATGCCATCTCGGCCGTGAGGGCTGGCCATTGAGCGCTCTCCCACTGCGGCGTGTCGGGTGCCATATTCAATCGCGCCAGGAGCTCGGCGTGGAACTGTGGCTCCACAGCGCCCACCGACATATATCGCCCATCAGAGGCGGCGTACACGTTGTAAAAATGGGCACCACCATCAAGCCAGGTGGTGCCTCGGTCACCGAAAAATCCAGACTCAGATCCCGCGAAAATGGGCCCCAATATCTGGGCAGCACCTTCCACCATCGACACGTCGATCACCTGACCAAATCCGCTCGTCGAACGCTCGACCAATGCCGCACACACGCCAAGAGCCAACAGCTGACCGCCTCCGGCAAAGTCGCCCACGAGGTTCAGCGGAATCGTGGGAGGCTCCCCTGCCCTGCCCACGCTGTGCAATACACCCGACAGCGCGATGTAGTTGATGTCGTGCCCCGCGCGCTTGGCCCACGGGCCGGTTTGGCCAAAGCCGGTCATGCGGGCATACACGAGGCGGCTGTTGGCTTCGCACATCTCGGTGGGGCCAATGTTGAGCCGCTCGCACACGCCGGGGCGGAAAGGATCGATGAACACGTCGGCTGCGCCGATCATGGCGACCATCACAGCGAGCGCCGCGGGGTCTTTGAGATCCAACTCCACATTTCGTTTGCCGCGCGTCAACGGATTTGTTGGCGCGCGAGTGAAATCAACAGGCGCGCCTGGCCGTTCGACGGCCACCACGTCTGCTCCCATGTCGGCCAACATCATGCCGCCAAAAGGCCCGGGGCCTTGGCCCACGAATTCCACCACCCGCACGCCAGCTAATGGTCCCGGCACTGTCACCCCGCAGGGGCGACGGATGCCGATGCGGTGGCCTTCGCCCATCGATAGTCCGGCTTGCCGGCCGGCGAGCGCACGATGGCGTCCACAATCACGATGCCTCTGGGAATTTTGTATCCCGCTACATACGCCCGACAATGGGTTTGAATGTCGTCCAAAGTCAACGGCATGTCGGGGCGATGATGGACCACGGCTACGACTCGTTCGCCCCATCGATCATCTGGCACGCCAACCACAACAACATCGAAAATCGATGGGTGCGCTTTCAGCGAATTTTCGACTTCTTCGGGGAAAATTTTCTCGCCACCAGAGTTGATACATACCGATCCGCGGCCGAGCAACGTGATAGCACCATCGGCTTCGATTTGGGCGAAGTCACCGGGGATCACATACCGAATGCCATCGGGAGCCACCACGAACGTGGCAGCTGTTTTTTCTGGATCGTTGAGATAACCAATCGGCACGTTGCCATGGCGAGCCAAGCGGCCAATCACACCGGAACCGGGCGTCACTGGGCGTAGGTCGTCGTCGAGCACCACAGCATCGCGGGCAGCGCCCACAGTAGGGCCGCCCTTCATGACGGTGCCTCGGCTCACGATGGTCATCCCGTTGGCGCCACCTTCGCTGGACCCGACGGCGTCGGTGATGAAGAGATCGGGGAACAGGTCCAAAAATTCGTCCTTGCAGGTGGGCGAAAACAACACCGCCGAACTGCTCAACAGAAACAGGCTCGACGCATCGGGAGCATCACCACGGGCCTGGGCAGCCTTGCGGGCGTCGAGCAAGGGACGGGCCATGGCATCGCCGGTGATCATCATCAGATTCACCTTTTCATCGGCGATGGTTTGCCACACGTTGTCGGCATCGAACCGGGCCCGCAAAATCGACCGAGCGCCCTGAAACCCTTGCCCCATAATGCTCCACTGGGTTGCACCGTGCATGAGGGGGGCGATCGGGTAGTTCGTCAATTGGCCAGACGCGTTGCCTTTGGCCACGAATTCGGAAGGGTCAGTCATCTTCACGCCCGACCGAATATCGATGCCTCCGCCAAGTGCCATCACCACGTCTTCATGACGCCACACCACACCCTTTGGCATACCGGTGGTGCCGCCCGTAAACAGGATGTAAATGTCGTCATTGGAACGAGGCGCGAAATCACGCACCGGAGATTGGGCAGCCAAGGCAGCTTCGTAGTCCGGGCCCATGACGAGCTGCGGCAAATCGGGTGCAACGCCTTTGGCCAGGTCAATAAATTCTGGTTGCACAACGAGATATTTCAGCCCTGCGTTGTCGAACAGGTATCGCAATTCGTCGGTGACGTATCGATAGTTGATGTTGATCCATACGGCGCGCAACTTGAACACTGCCCACAGTGTCTCCACCCATTCAACGCAGTTGTATGCGTAGATGCCCACATGGTCGCCGGGGCCAATGCCCTGCGCGGCGAGAGCATGCGCCAGCCGATTCGAACGAGCTTCCATTTCGGCATACGTGCGCGTGGTGAGCTCGTCGGCCAAATAGGCGCGGTCGGGCCACGCGTCGGCGGCTTGCTCTAAGAGGTCTGCAATATTGAACGTGGTGGCGGCCATGGGCGTTTTCCTACTGCTGTGGCTTGTCGACGCCGAGCACCCACATGGCGAAGAATTGCGACCCGCCACCGTAGGCGTGGCCGAACGATTTGCGGACGCCGTCGATCTGATGCTCACCGGCCTTGCCCATGACCTGCATGGCAGCTTCGCCGAATCGGATGGTGCCGCTGGCCCCAATCGGGTTGCTGCTAAGCACGCCTCCCGACGGGTTGACTGGCAACTTGCCTGTCATCTCGGTGACGCCGTCTTCTACGAATCGCCAGCCGTCGTTGCGAGGAGCGAACCCCAGGTTTTCCAACCACATGGGCTCGAACCACGCAAACGGCACATAAATCTCGCAGACATCAATTTCTTCCAACGGATTAGTGATGCCAGCTTTACGCCACAGGTCTTGCGCGCACATCTCCCCAGCCATCGGGCTCACTTGATTTCGACCGGCGAATTGGGTTGGTTCGCTGCGCATTGCGGTGGCGTGAATCCAGGCTTTTGGTACGTCCATGGTGTCGGCCACGTCTTCGCTCACCAGCACCATGGCAGCGGCGCCATCGCTCGACGGGCACGTTTCCACGAAGCGAACTGGATCCCACAACATAGGCGATTCGAGCGCCTTTTCCAACGTCCAATCCGGCTCGTGCAAGTGGGCGTACGGGTTCTTGCAGGCGTTGGTGCGATCCTTCACGGCCACCATGGCGCCAATGTGACCAGGGCTGCCAGACCGCTTGATATAGCTGCGAATAATGGGCGAGAAATAGCCGCCTGCACCGGCGTGCACCGGCATACTGAACGGCAGTGGCACCGACAGGGCCCACATGGCGTTGCCGTCGCTCTGCTTTTCGAATCCAATGGTGAGCACTCTTTTGAACACACCAGAGGTGACGTGCTGCGAGGCCACGATCACCGTGGAGCCGCCCACGCTGCCCGCAGTGTGCACCCGGAAGACGGGCTTGCCCTGGGCGGCCAACGATTCCGCCAACCACAGCTCGGGCATCATGATGCCTTCAAGCATGTCGGGAGCCTTGCCAATCACGATGGCATCGATTTCGGCCATAGTCATGTGGGCGTCGGCCAAAGCGCGATCCACGGCTTCACGAACCAGGCCTGCGATCGACACATCGGCCCGGCACGACGTGTGGTGGGTTTGCCCTACGCCGACTACTGCACAACGAGTTGCACTCATGCTGATGCCTCCATCACGCACACCAAATTTTGTTGCAGACATGGGCCTTGGGTGGCATGCCCAACCACTCGATCAGCCGTGCCGTTGTGTATGCGGCTCGCTGCCTCTCCGAGCCGGGTTAGCCCGGCTGCCATGAGCGGATTGGCCACGAGCGCTCCCCCACTCGGCGTGATTTGCGTCTTCGCCGGATCGAGGCCGAGCGCCTTGGTCAGAATTAACTCGTGGTGGCTAAACGGGGCATGCAATTCGGCCACGTCGACCTTGTCATTGGAGACGCCAGCGGCACGGGCGGCGGCCATGGCCGACGCGCTCGAGGTGAGCGAGCGGTTGCCCAAATTTTGACTGTCGATTCGGTGCTCAATCGCCTTGATCCATGCCGGACGTTCGCACCATTTTTCGGCGGCACCAGAAGCAGCGATGATCACCGCTGTGACGCCGTCGGCCATAGTTGGACAGTCGTGCTTACGCAACGGGTCAGCGAACTTGGGAGCGCTCAGTAGCTCGTCAATAGTGTGCTCGCCGCTTACCAAGGCATACGGGTTATTCATGGCGTTCTTTCGCGCTCTGGCGACCACTTCGGCCATGTCGCGCTCGGAAAAAATGCCTTGTTCTAAACACATGCGCACGGCCAATCCTTCGATCGATCGTTGATCGGGCCAAAGCGGTGCAACCGTGTACGGATCGAGCTGCAGGGCCATGGCCCTGTTCATATCACCGGCCGACGATTTACCGTTGCCAAACACCAATGCCGTATCGCATTCGCCAGTCTGAATCTTGATCCACGCCTCATACAGAGCCCAGGCGCCATCCATTTCGACGTGACTCTCCACGATCGGAGGCCATGCACCAAGGGCATCGACTGCAGCCACGAAACTGAACGGCTGACCGGTCATATAATCGCAGCTCCCGTGACACCAAAAGTCGATGTCTTTTCGCTGCGCACCGACCGATTCGAGCACCTGGGAAATGATCGGCACGATCATCTCCACCGGCGTCTTCGTAGTGGAAGCCTCATTGGGTACTTGAGCAAAAGCAACTACAGCTACGTCGCGCATTAAAGGTGCTTTCCATAGGTTTCGAACGCCGCGTCTGGCTCATCGGCGGGCTCGAAATGTTGAATATTTTCAAGTGACGGGCCCCACTCCTCGGCGGGTTTCCATACAGCTTTGACCCGCATCCCCATGCGTACGTCGCTGGCCTCGCACCCTTGGATCAGGTGCTGCATACCAATATCCGCGCCATCCAGCAAGATGGTGGCTGCTACATATGGAGGCTTGATTTTCTGGCCCAGGAACGGCACGTTCACCACACAAAACGACGTGATGGTGCCGACATGGCCCACTTCAATTTCATCGGTGCTCAACAACACGCCGCACTTGGCGCACACGCCATTTCGCGGCGGGAACAATACGAGGGAACACGATGGACAGCGATGCCCCACAAGCTTGCCGACCCGCAAACCCTGCAGATGAGCCGACGTGCCAGGCCCCGCCGACCACGTGTAATCGATGCCGATCGGCATCCGAATGCGAAGGACATCGTCGCTCATGATTGCTCCTCTACTGTGGCGTCGAAACACACAATTGAGCCCATGCCTGGCGTGCGTTCGGCGGCAAATCGAGCTTGCACTCGCATACCGGTGTGCATTGCATCTGCGCTACCGCAATCCACGGCATGCAACATTGTGGTGTCGGCTCCGTCGAGTTGGACGAGCGCCCACGCGAAAGCGTGCGGGAGCGGCGAGCCCTCATACGAGGCTGGTTGCCAGCTCCAACTACGCACCGTTCCCGACGTGGCCACCTCCGTCCAATCAGTCAGCGCCGCGCCGGTGGCAGGATCGAATTCGACAGGTGGCACGAACACGTGGCCATCGGCATTTTTAGTGCCTTCAATACGACCGTCGACAAGTCCGTCAAAAAAACGGCCGTACGTCGGCCCGACGGTTCGAGAGTATGGATACACAAGCCGAAGTGGTGCGGTAAATGAACCATCGGGTGCGATTTTGTAGCCGGTATTTCCCTCAGACATAAACGTGTTCCTATCACAGTGAATTGCTCAAATCCGTGTCGGCCGACTAACCACTTCGAACGTGAAGTGAAAATCTGACGACCCGTCAGAATGGTCTAGTTGCTCGCTGCAATGGTGTTTGGTCGCCAAGACACCTGTGCTTCAGAACGATCAGGACTTCGTTGCCCGAGCGAGTCGTTCGCGCAGCCACGACGTGTACAACCCGCCAACGAGTACCCGCCCGGCGAAGCTGTAAACCTGCTCAGATGAGCTATCTAAAATTGCGGGGAACTGAATCACGGCGAACTGCTTGCCCGGAGGTGACTCGACTGTTGCCCGCGCTTCGGCAGGGACGTCGGCGCTGACCAAAATCGGAATGACCGCCACACCAGATTGCAGGCCACGAAGTTTGCCCTTTGTGGATTTTGCATGGCTGATGGCGTCGTTCGTGAGCGTTGCCAAAATCGAACTGGTTGCTTGAGGGACAGCCACCACGACAATGAAGAGGTGGATCTTCGTGGCCATCCACTTCCACCGAAATTTAGACTGATATCCGACAAGCACAGAGCCGCCGGCCAGTTGCACTTGGGAAACCTCATTCCCGTCCTCATCCATCCGCTGCCGAATCAGCTCGACCCGTTCCTCAATAGTCATGTTGTCCCCCAAAAGTCTACGTAAATCGCAAAAGGTGAATAGTGGCCGATCTATCAGTGATGGTGCAAGCTTCTGCCGATAGTTGCCCGCCTTCGCCGCTCGGGCCTGTCCTGTTCGCAGCGGCTAACCGCAATCCTGAATTCATTGTCTTCAAAATCTGACGACCCGTCAGAAACTAGGTAGGGTGCGGAAATGGAGATCGGTTACACCGCAGAACACCAAGCCATGCGCACCGAATTGCGCGGCTATTACGACAAGTTGCTCGACAAATCCACTGTCGCCGCGCTGGCTACAGGTCACGGCATCGGCCCCGTTATGCGGGGCGTATGGAAGACCATGTGCGCGGATGGTTGGGCAGGCATTGGATGGCCCAAGGAATTCGGCGGGCAAGGCAAAAGCGCCATCGAGCAATTCATCTTTTTTGACGAATCGATGCGCGCTGGCGCGCCGGTGCCGATGTTGACCATCAATACCATCGGGCCGACCATCATGAACTACGGATCCGACGAACAGAAGGCCGATTTTCTGCCTCGGATTCTTGGTGGCGACATTCACTTCTGCATCGGTTATAGCGAGCCGGGAGCCGGCACCGATCTTGCGTCCCTGATGACCCGCGCCGTGCGCGACGGCGAAGAATATGTGATCAACGGATCGAAGATGTGGACATCGCTGTCCAGCGATGCCGACTACTGCTGGCTGGCGGTGCGTACCGGTTCGCTGCCCGGCGACAACCCCGATGAGGTGTGGAAAAAGCATCGAGGCATCAGCATCATCATCGTGCCCATGGACACCCCCGGTATTACCGTTTCGCCATTGCACCTCATGGGCGATCACGACATCAACGCCGTGTTTTTCGACAACGTGCGTGTGCCGATCGCCAACTGCGTGGGCGGCGAAAACAACGGCTGGAATCTGATCACTAACCAGCTCAACCACGAGCGCGTGACGTTGTGCTCCAGCGGCATTCCCGAGCGTGCGCTCACCGATGTGCGCCGTTGGGCACAGGACACCATGCTGCCCGATGGCCGTCGAGTGATCGATCAAGAATGGGTCCAAATCAACTTGGCAAAGGTGCATGCCAAGCTCGAAGTGTTGCGTCTCATGAACTGGCAATCGGCTTGGGAAGGCACGCTGGGCAAGCTCGACATTGGCCACTGCTCAGCTATCAAGGTGTACGGCACTGAGTTCAATTTGGAAGCGTTCCGATTGCTGTTCGAGGTCCTCGGGCCGCCCGGGTATTTGAAATCGGGCACACCGGGAGCGATCTTGGCATCACGCCTGGAAGCCAGCTATCGCGGCATGCTCATCCTGACTTTCGGCGGCGGCACCAACGAGATGCAACGAGACCTCATCACCATGTTTTCACTGGGTTTCCCGAGAGCGAGCCGATAATGGATTTCTCCTTTTCCGAAGACCAAATCGCGCTGCGCGGTCTGGCCCAACGCATCATCGCCGACGCATCGACCAACCAGCGATGGGCTGCAGCCGCCGCTGGCGATGGCTGGGATCTCGAGCTCTGGCGCACCCTCGGCGAGGCAGGGCTGATCGCCATTGGCTTGCCTGAATCGTGCGGCGGAGGCGGCTACACAGCGCTCGAATCCTCCGTCATTCTCGAAGAAATTGGACGCGTCAGCGCACCGGTTCCCGCCTTCGCAGTGATGGCGTTGGCGGCCCCTGCCTTGGCAGCCGCAGGCCGCACTGATGTGCTTTCTGGAGTCGCTGCGGGCACCACGGTGGTAACGGCCGCCGTTCACGAGCCAACCGGTGCTGTCGGATCGCCTGTCACCTTTGTGGCGAATGGAAAATTGACGGGTACCAAAGTCTGCGTGCCAGCTGGCACCATCGCGTCGCACTTCGTGGTTACTACCACCGATGGGTTGTATCTCGTGGCCTCTGGGGCTGATGGCGTCGATATCGAGCGCCAAGACACCACAACTGGCATGCCCGACGCGATGGTGACCTTCAACGACGCTCCTTGTGAACGATTGGGCAATGGAGCGGCCAGCGAGCGCATGATCCAGCTCGGCATGATCGGCGCCTCTGTGATGACGTCAGGCGCATGCGCAGGAGCATTGAAACTCACCGCCGATTACGCCACCACCCGCAAGCAATTCGACAAACCCATCGCCAGTTTTCAGGCTGTCAGCCAACGCGCTGGCGACGCCTATATCGACTCCGAAGCAGTGCGTCTCACGGCGTGGCAGGCTGCGTGGCGAGTGGCCAACGGATTCGACGCCAGCGAGGCCGTTCTCAGCGCGAAATTTTGGGCAGCTGACGGCGGGCATCGCGTACTCAATGCGGCCCAACATATTCACGGCGGCGTCGGGGTCGATCGTGACTACCCGTTACATCGCCTGTATCTACTCGTGAAGCAGCTCGAGCTGCAACTGGGCAGCGCCACCCCGTCGCTCCTCAGTCTCGGCAAAATCCTGGCCGCCACCCCTGCCTAGCCGCTATCGGGGCTAGGGCTGGGCGAGCAGTTCGAGGGCTGTGGATTTGGCCCACACGTAGTCGGCCTTGCCGACTGGGGTGCGCCCGACTTCTGCCACAAAAAGTAGCGCCTTTGGCACTTTGTAATCAGCTACATGGGCACGCACCGATCGAGTGACCTCGTCGGCCGTGGCTGTTGAGCCGGGCCGAAGTTGCACGAGCGCCGTGACCTGTTCGACCCAACGATCGTTCGGCGTGCCAACCACCACGGCATCAAATACATCGGGATGATGTTTGAGCGCCGCTTCGACTTCCTCTGGGAAAATTTTCTCGCCGCCGGAGTTGATGCACACAGAACCGCGACCCAAAAGCGTTATCACTCCGTCGTCTTCAATGACCGCAAAATCACCGGGGATCACCCACCGCACGCCATCGACGGTCACGAATGTGGTCGCCGTTTTTTCCGGGTCTTTGTGATACCTGAGCGGTATGTTGCCTGTGCGAGCGAGCTTGCCCGTGACTCCAGGGGCGCACAGCTTGAAATCCTCGTCGAGCACGGAGGTATTCGGCCCGACATTGAATTTGGGCGACGAAAACCCTTCGCCATCGTCTTGCTTGGAGCCTGCCGCGCCAGTCTCCGAAGCACCAAAACTGTCGGTGATCAAAAGGTTCGGCAACGCGGCGCGCAGTTGTGCTCGCACGGGTGACGTCAGCGGCGCTCCCCCGTTCCCGAAGCTGAACAAATTCGACAAATCGTAGGTGGGTGCTCCTTCGGCCAGAAGCGCCTCGGCCAACGGCCGAGCCATGGCGTCGCCTACAACGCTCATGGTGTTGACCTTGTTGTCGGCGACCAGACGCCAGATGGCGTGAGGGTCCAACTTGATCGAGGTGTGCAACACGATTGCGGCGCCCATCAAGATCACGTTGCCTGTCACCCATTGACCGCCGCCGTGCATCAAGGGCATCATCACCAACATTCGCAATTGGAAACTGCTCGCCGCCACCTCTTCGCCAATTTCCTCTGGGCGATCGATGGGGCGACCCTGGCGGCCGGAATTCATCGCTCCCAGCACGATGTCTTCTTGACGCCATACAACGCCCTTCGGCATGCCAGTAGTGCCACCGGTGTACAGCACGTAATGGTCATCGGGACTGCGATCGTCGAACGCCCGCACAGGTGAAGCAGCAGCAATCGCCGCCTCATAATCGGGCCCGATTTCCAACATGTTTGGGACCAAAGCCCCGGCACGCGCTGCATACTCTGGCGCTGCGATCACCATCACGCAGTCGGCGTTGTCATACAGATACCGCAGCTCCGCATCCACGTACCGGTAGTTCACATTGATTGGAACGGCACCCAGTTTGAAGAGCGCCAAGAACGATTCGATCCACTCCGGACAATTAGAGGCGTGAATGGCCACGTGATCGCCACGCTTGATGCCGACAGACGACAGATGATTCGCCAGCCGCGTCACGCGCTCGTCGAGCTGTGCGTAGGTGAGGGTTCGCACGTCGGTGATGAGCGCCGGGCGATCGGGGATGGCGTCGGCCACGATCTCGAAAATGTCGGCAATATGAACACAACGGGCCACGTGTTACAGACCTCTCTTGGCATTCAATTCTGTGACATTGTCGAAGGTGATTTTGCGTTGATCAGCGTCGCTCAACAGTTTCAGCTCGGACAAGTAATCAAGCGGTTGCGGCATGCCTTCGATGTGAGGCCAATCGCTCCCGAAAAGCACCCGATCAGCGCCCATGATATCGACCACTTCGTTGACGTCGTCTTCCCAAAATGGGTTGATCCACCAATTTTTGCGAAGCGTTTCCACGGGATCTTCTGTGAAATATCCCGGCATTTTATGGACGGTGGACGTGACCTTGCGCACGAGGTCTGGCAAGAACGTCGAGCCGTTCTCGATCGACGCCAAACGCAGGTTGGAGAAGCGATCGAAGAGCTTCTCAAACAGCGAAGAAATCACGAAATCAAAGGCCGCGTGTTCGATGTGGAATCCCTTGATCGAGGGCTTGAATCCTCCCGCAGAGAATGATGCCGAAAAACCATCGACGCCATAACCGTTACTGGTGTAACCGCTATCGCCAGCGTGAATAACTAACGGAATCCCAGCCTCGTTCAGGCGGCTCCAGAAGCCGTCAAACATGGGGTCGAACGGCGACCGCTGACCAACCGATGTGGTCGGTGCCGCTGCTCGCATGACGACCACATGGGCGTTGTTGTCAAGAGCCCACTCGAGTTCCCGGCACGCCCAATCGGGATCGGCCAGGGAAATGTAGGGAGCGGCGTGGATGCGATTTTGGTATTCGAAACCCCAGTCGTCGAGCAGCCACCGATTGAAGGCCGTAAAGGCGATGCCGACTGCTTCAGGATCATTCTTGAGCAACTCTTCGTACAGCATGCCCAAGGTGGGGAACAGCCAAATGGCGCTCAAGCCGTGGTCGTCGAGAGTGGCGAGGCGGGCGTCACGGTTCCGGTAATCGGCTCGGATTGGCTCGATGTCGGAAAGGAATTCCCACGGCTGTTTGCCATCGGGGTTGCCACGAAAGTAGTCGTGCAGCGCTCCGGCTTTCGTGATGGGGTCAAAGGTGGCGTTGGCCACCACGCGGGAAACCTTGCCGCCCACCACTTGGTATTTGCGGCCATTGATGTCGGCCCACTGCACACAGCGGGGGCCGTCCTTTTTGGCCAGATAGCGGGTAAAGGAATCGATTGCTTCGTAGTAATGATTGTCGCAATCAAAGGGGCGAAGGTCTGTGGTCATGACACGTCCTATCTGTTTGTTGCATCTAAGAATGGTGGGCGTTCGCCGCCGCCATGGGCGGCCACGTCGGCCCCGGTTACGTAACTGGCGAGTTGCGATGAAAGAAACACGGCCACATCGCCGATCTCGCTTGGCTCAGCAAGGCGGCCCATAGGAACGGTAGCGCCAACGGCAGCCACGCCGGCCTCATCCCCGTAATACACATGTGCCAATTCGGTGCGCACCATGCCGCACGTCAGCGTGTTCACTCGTACCTTGGGCGCCCATTCGAGGGCAGCGGTCATGGTGAAATTGCGCAGGCCAGCCTTTGCCGCTCCGTAGGCCGCCGCAGTTGGCGACGGGCGCGATGCGCTCACGCTGCCGATGTTAATAATCGAGCCGCCATGGGGCTGGTCTTGCATCCAGT
Source organism: Acidimicrobiales bacterium (assembly GCA_038231795.1). GTDB lineage: Bacteria > Actinomycetota > Acidimicrobiia > Acidimicrobiales > JBBRKR01 > JBBRKR01. The sequence goes on along the minus strand of JBBRKR010000011.1, from coordinate 69,821 downwards.
GATTAGCCCGTTGGCTACACGCCATGGCGGCCAGCAAATTCAGGGCAATAACCTTTTCTGCTAGTCGAGGAGACGCCGTGGCAGTGTCGGCCACTGGGCCGCCACCCACGTTGTTGACGAGTATGTCAAGTGATCCAAAATGGGTGTGCACAGCATCGATACAGTCGTACGCTTGTTGCCCGTCGCGCACATCGGCGGACACGAAAAACCATCCATCGGGCAGATCCTCCACCTGATTGCGAGCGCACACGGCGATCCGGGCTCCAGCCATTTCCAGGCGCGTCGCGATGCCTCGTCCTACTCCTTTAGTCCCCCCGGTCACCAGTGCTACCTGACCGGCCAGATCGATGGCAATCGGCATAGAACAACCTTTCTGACACCCCGTCAGATTTCGACTACGGCTATTGGCAGAATACGACTACAGTCGCCACCCGTGGGAATCACAACGCAAATTCATGCCGACGGAATCGCCGAAATTGTGGTGGACTGCCCCCCGGTGAACGCCCTGACCGTTGGCGGGTGGTTCGAACTCGCCCGCTCTGTGACCGCCGCTGGTATCGACCCGACCGTCAGAGTGGTGGTGTTGCGCAGCGAAGGCAAAGGCTTCAATGCAGGCGTCGACATCAAAGAGATGCAAAACACGTCGGGCTTCGAGGCACTCATAGGCGCCAACAAAGGGTGCTTCGCCGCCTTCGCCGCCGTGTACGACTGCCCGGTGCCTGTGATTGCCGCCGTCAACGGGTTCTGCGTGGGCGGGGGTATTGGATTGGCGGGAAACGCCGACATTGTGATTGCCTCCGATGACGCGTACTTCGGCCTTCCCGAGGTCGACAGAGGCGCTTTGGGGGCCGCCACACACCTCTCGCGGCTGGTGCCCCAACACAAGATGCGGGCCATGGTGTACACCTCGGCCACGGCCACCGCTGCCGAGTTACACAGCTTCGGCAGCGTGCTCCAAGTCGTTCCCCGAGCCGAATTGCGTGACGCAGCATTCGCAGTGGCCAAGACAATCGCAAGCAAATCGCCGACCGTGATCCGAGCCGCCAAAGAGTCGCTCAACGGCATCGACTTGTGGGACGTGAAGCGCAGCTACCGCTTTGAGCAAGGGTTCACTTTTGAACTCAACCTGGCCGGCGTTTCTGATGAACTGCGCGATGCGTTCGTCGAAGGCCGCCCAGCCGATACGAGTAAGTGACGCACCATGTCGAAACTCATTTCCCACGACGACGCCATCGCCACACTGACCAATGGCATGACCATTGGTATCGGCGGCTGGGGCAGCCGTCGCAAACCCATGTCGCTCGTGCGGGCGTTACTGCGCAGCAACCTGACCGATCTCACCATCGTGAGCTACGGCGGCCCCGATGTGGGCTTGTTGTGTGCAGCGGGCAAAGTTCGCAAATTGATTTATGGATTCGTGTCGCTGGATTCGATTCCCCTTGAGCCCCATTTTCGAGCGGCACGGCAAAACGGCACGATCCAAGAATGCGTCGAATACGACGAAGGCATGTTGCAGTGGGGCTTGTACGCGGCAGCCTTGCGGTTGCCTTTTCTGCCCACTCGAGCCGGCTTAGGTTCCGGGGTTATCGACGTCAATCCGTCGCTGCGGATGGTTCGATCGCCGTATGCCGATGGTGAAGATTTGCTGGCCATCCCGGCCCTGCATTTGGATGCTGCCTTCGTGCACATGAACCGTGCCGACGAGCGTGGCAACGCTCAATTCTTGGGGCCCGATTTGTACTTCGACGATCTGTTCTTGAATGCCTGCGAGCCTGGCCACCGTTTCGTATCGGCCGAGCGAATCGTGCCCACCGCTGGATTGCTCGATGAAGGCACATTTCATACATTGCGTATCAATCGCTCGATGGTCGACGGCGTCATCGAAGCTCCAGGCGGCGCTCACTTCACGACGTGTGAACCCGACTACGGCCGTGATGAAAAGTTCCAGAAGGCATACGTAACAGCGGCCGGGAGTCCTGAAACTTGGGCCGCCTTCGCTGACCGATTTTTACAAGGCACAGAGGCCAGCTATCACCAAGAAGTGCAAGCTTTCAACGCAGAACAGGCGGTGACGAAATGAGCGCCGTGTCCGACAACACATTGGCCGGCAGTGCACTCGCCGACATCGTGTGCGTCGCCGCCGCCGATGCGTGGCGGGGCAATGGCGAGATTTTCGCCTCTGGAATGGGCACGATTCCTATGCTTGGCGCCCGCCTGGCCCGAAGCACCTTTGAGCCCGATTTACTGATCTCCGACGGCGAGGCATTCTTCGTCGGCAACGAGCTCCCGATAGGCGGCACCGACAAATTGGTGGAGGGCTGGATCCCATTTCGCACGGTATTCGACACACTGTGGGGAGGACGTCGCCACGTAATGATGGGCGCCAGCCAAATGGATGCTGCAGGTAACTCCAACATCGCCAACATTGGCCCGTGGGCCCGTCCCAAATCGCAACTGCTTGGCGTGCGCGGTGGGCCTGGCAACACCATCAATCACGCCACCTCGTTTTGGATTCCTAAACACAACACCAACGTATTCGTACCCAGAGTCGACATGATCTCAGGGCTCGGCTACGACTCGGCGGCCGCACTCGGCCCGTGGGTGCAAGCCCATCACAACCTGCCACGGGTCATCACCAACTTGGCCGTGCTCGACTTCGATTGCCCGCAGCAACGGATGCGTTTGCGATCGATTCATCCCGGTGTCACGGTGGCCGACGTGGTTGCCGCTACTGGCTTCGAACTGGTGATCGACGGCGATGTCCCCACCACGCCAGAGCCCACCGACGAACAAGTCGCTGTATTGGATCGCCTCGATCCACGCGGCCTGCGCCACCGAGAAGTGTCATGACTGACAGCGCTCCACGCCCGTATCACAACGCCTTGCGCACGTCGTTGTGCGAGTTGGTAGGTATCGAATTTCCTATCGTGCAGACGGGCATGGGGTGGGTCGCTGGCGCCCGATTGGCGTCGGCCACCTCGAACGGCGGAGGGCTCGGAATATTGGCGTCGGCCACCATGAACATGACAGAGCTGCGCCGTGCAGTGGCTGAGGTAAAGAGCCGTACCACCAAACCGTACGGCGTGAACCTTCGGGCCGACTCGGCCGATGTGGGCGACCGCATCAAGCTCATGATCGACGAGCAAGTGAAAGTGGCCTCGTTCGCTCAAGCTCCCAAGCAAGCGCTCATCGATCAACTTCACGCCGGCGGTGTGATTGTGATCCCCTCGATCGGCGCAAAACGACACGCCGAAAAGGTGCTCGAGTGGGGCGTCGATGCAGTGCTCGTGCAAGGTGGAGAGGGCGGCGGTCATACCGGAAACGTGCCCACGTCCATCCTCCTTCCCCAAGTTGTCGACGCCGTGGCAGGCCGTATTCCCGTGATCGCCGCCGGCGGCTACTTCGATGGTCGAGGATTGGTGGCTGCGTTGGCCTATGGGGCGAGCGGCATTGCCATGGGCACACGATTTCTCCTGACGTCCGACAGCGCCGTACCTGATGCTGTCAAGAATTTTTACCTCGGAAAAACCGTGGCTGACACCGTGGTTTCTACCAAGGTCGATGGCGTACCCCATCGAGTTTTGCGCACCGATCTGGTCAATGGTTTGGAGTCCACGTCTGGTCGATTGATGGCTTTTCCTCGGGCACTCAGCAATGCCATGAGGTTCCGTTCAATGACCGGTTTGTCACTCGGCACCATGTGGAACGAAGGCAAAGCAATGCGCTCGTCGATGGGTCTCTCCTGGGCGCAAATGTTGATGGCGGCCAACACACCCATGCTGCTCAAGGCGGCGCTGGTCGACGGAAAAGTTGATTCCGGCGTGATGGCCTCTGGTCAAGTCGTCGGCATCATCGACGACCTCCCGAGCTGCGCGGAACTCATTTCGCGCATCATGGCCGATGCCGATGCCACACTGCGTCGCCTCGGAAATTAAGTGACGCTTATTCTTGTTGGAGCTGACCACGTGCGAGCCAACGTCGGCCGCCACTTGGGCCACTCGCCAGAGATCACCGTCAGCCAGCACCAGCTGGACCAGTTCACCCAGGCCACTGGTACACCTGGCCATGACGGATATATGGCGCTGAGTCTCTCCAACCTATTCCTCCCCAAAATTGTTGAAATACAAGGGTTTGATATGGGTGTGAACTATGGCTGTGAAGCAGTTCGGTTTGCTTCGCCCATCACCGCCGGAGCCCGAGTGCGGGCCGGAGCTCGCTTGCAATCGGCCACCGACGTGCCAGGTGGCCTCCAGACTCTCATGCTTATTACGGTCGAAATTCTGTCCACCACCAACACGGTGGAAAATGCCTGCACAATCGAATCACTCTCACGTTGGTACTAACACTCACACTCAGGAGCATGCCCCATGTCAGTAGCTGACGCATTTCGACTCGACGGAAAAATCGCTGTGATCAACGGCGCGGGCAGAGGCATTGGAGCGGCCACGGCGATGGCCCTGGCCGAGCTGGGAGCCGATGTGGCAGTGCTGTCACGCACCAAAGAACAGATCGACGGCGTTGCCGCCCAAATCACCGCCCTTGGGCGTCGCGCTGTAGCAATTCAATGTGACGCACGCGACAAAGATGCCGTGAATGCAGCTATCTCGTCGGCCGCAGATCAACTCGGCGGAATCGACATTGCCGTCAATGTGGTTGGCGGCTCGATGCCGAACGCCTTCATGTCCACCTCGGAACGTGCGCTTGCCGAAAGCTACGACAACAACGTGCTCACCGGCTTGCGTTTCGCCAAAGCAGCCATACCTCACCTCCTATCACGAGGTGGCGGCTCGATCACGTTGGTGTCGTCAGCAGTTGGCCATCTTGTAGGTCGCGGTTATGTGGCATACGGCTCAGCGAAGGCAGCAGTGGACCACGCCACACGATTACTGGCCGCCGAACTCAGCCCCCGCATTCGAGTCAACGCCGTGGCTCCAGGCGCTATTCTCACAGAGGCCCTCGAAGTAGTGGCCAGCGATCCAGCTATTAAAAAGGCTCTCGAAGACGGAACGCCTTTGCGCCGCCTCGGCATGCCCGACGACATTGCCGCCGCAGTTTGCTTCCTGTCATCTCCGGCTGCCAGCTACATCACGGGACAAATTTTGGCCGTCGACGGCGGACTCATTAAACCGAATCTCGACATCCCGTTCCCCGACCTGTGAGCGCGCCACCCGCCAGCGCGCTACCCGCCAGCGTGCCAAAGAGAACGAAAACCCACGATCCCTGGGAACCATTACGCCATAAGAGTTTCGCGGCGTTCTTTTGCGCGGCATCGATTTCTAATGCCGCCAGTTGGATGCAGTTAGTAGCGGTGTCGGCGGTGTTGTTCGACCTCACCCATCGCAGCAGTTGGCTCGGCTTGCAAACAGTGGCGTCACTACTTCCCGCCGTGTTCCTGACGCCTTATGCCGGCGTGTTGGCCGATCGAGTGTCGCGTCGATTGATTTTGATCGTCACTCAGTCGGTGCAGATGTCCGTAGCATTCACGATGTGGTGGGCTTACCGCTCCCACTACCTCACACCGTGGCGAATCATTGGATTGTCGTTTGTGAGTGGAATTACCGTTGGATTTCAGACTTCTGCGTGGCAGTCATTCGTGCCCCTCCTCGTGCCCGACGCACAACTCACCAAGGCCGTGAAACTGAACTCCATGCAGTACACCCTGGCCAGAGCTATTGGGCCAGCCATGGCTGGTTGGGCCGTTCACACAAGCGGCCCTGGCACCGCGATTTTTGCCAACGCCATCACATACCCCATGGTTATCGCCGTATTAATCTTCGCCAACCCCCGTGTCGTCACCAAGGCATCGCGAGACCAACACATACTGCGGGCACTCATCGACGGGGCCCTCTTCATGGCTAGGCAACGCAGCTTACGGCTGGCGCTAATTCTGGGAACCTTATTGGCGTTGTGCGGCCAATCACTGCAATACATGGCCCCCGCCGTTGCCGTAAAAATTCTGCACAAAACCAGCAACGACAACGCCCCGTTGCTCATTGGATTAGGCATCGGAGCGGTTGTCGGATCCATCGTCGGCACCATGTACGGCGATCGAGTATCGCGCAACGCACGCACCCTCACTTCGCTAGTGATGTACATCATCATGGCCGGCACACTGGCGCTACATCCCAGTTTTCCCGTGGCGATCTTCGTGTACGGCGTGGGTGGCGCAGCTCATTTCACGATGGCCATGGTGCTCAATACTTTGATCCATTCTGGGGTGCCCGACCACATGCGAGGCAGAGCACTGAGCTTCTATTTCTTAGGTATCCTGGGTGGCATTCCCCTTGGCACTCAAATTCTGGGGAGCCTCAGCGATGCCTTCACAGTGCGTACGGCCATGGTGATCGACGTTGGCGTGTTAGCAGCGTTGTTCATCTGGCTGGCCGTGAGCGGCAAAGGCAAACTACTCGATGCTCCCGTCCTTGTGGCAACAGATGATCGGGAAATCAGTCACCAAACGCAATGATCTCGGCAATCGCCGAGGCAGTATCCACTCGTAAGATGGTGGGATCCCATCCGTCGATCGGCCATCTTCGAGAATGTGATACCCACGCCGTCCGCAGGCCTGCGGTGTGGGCGCCAGTGATGTCGGCATCCTCGTTGTCGCCCACCATCCACGTGCGCGTTTCCGGCACGTCTCCCGCCCGGCGGCGGGCCAGATCAAAAATTTCTCTGCTCGGTTTTCTCATGCCAACGGCCTCTGAAATAATCCAGCCGTCGATCATTTTTTCGAGGCCTACCTCGGCAATCTTGGCTTCTTGGACCTCTGTTTCGCCGTTCGTGACAATCCAAATTTTCCAGCCGCCATTCCGGAGCTCGGTCAGTGCCACGGAGACCCCGTCGTAAAGACTCGTGTTGCGGGTCATCGTGGCGCGGTAGTCGACCATGAACTCTTGGGGGCTGCTACCAAGGCCGTATTCATGATCGACAAGTGTCAAGAACTCTGGGCGCGATCGCAGGCTGCGGTTGTCGAATTCGTGCAACCGAGCCATTGCCGACTGATCAAGATCGCGTCGACGCACGAACTCACCGCACCACTGAACAAAGGCACCGCTGCGATCAATCAACGTATCGTCTAGATCAATCAGTACACATCTCGGTTGAGGCATAAGCAACACTGCTACGCAGCCGACTTACAGCTATTGAGGAGGTGGGCGCCCCAGTCATCGGCGGACCGTTGATAGTACGTGCCGTCGGGGCACGCCAGCGCTGGATTCACCTCACCAAAAAGTCCTTGAGCGCTCTCGTAACCAGGCACCGACCACACGTGCACCATCCATTGGGTTTGCTTCAAAATAAAGCCGCCGACTGAATCGCACTGCTCTTTCGTGGCATCCCTGTCTGCCCCAAACGGCGCATCAATCGTGCTGTCGGGGTTGCTTTTGAGACACAACGACGTGTGGTAATGCCATGTGTCGTTCGTGCCGGCAAATCCAGTCGGCTCGTTCTTCGCCATGGAGTAGTACATGAATCCAGCGACTCGTGAATTGGGATCAGTCCCGTCATAGATAATGGCCAGCGGCGCCGCCAAATCTTCGGCGGTCATGTTGCCATCGACGTTGAGACCTTGACCGTTTTGCAGTGTGTAATGGGCTCCCAGCCCTGGCGAATATGGTCCCGCTCGATGGTACCCAGCCGCCTCAGCATCTGCCACCGTCGGGAGCCGTTTTGCCACTTCGATAGTGGCTGCAATTTGTTGGGAGAGCAAAAGGCGGTCGTCACTCGACAACGGCTTTTCGGCACCCAAGGCGTGATGATGGCCGTTCGAAAGCAACGCCAGTCCCTTGTCGTCGGCAGGTGCGCCAGCGTCAGGTGTGGTCGAGTGCGAGTGGGCGGTAGTGTCCGTCACGTTGGACGCCGGAGAGGCTTGCGCCGATGAGGCACCAGAGTTAGAACTAAACATTGTGACGCCAACCTGAAGCCCCACACCGAACACCAGCGTGCTCACTAAAACTGCGACAGTTGACTGCTTCATAGTTCCTCCCGACATACAAGCCTATGGCGATAGTACGAGCTGGCAGCGCATCAGTGCAGATCGGAAGCGCAATGCCGGAATGCGGTGGTTAGAAAACCACCGGCAACGATTGAATACCTCGCACAAACGACGAATGCGAATAGGTTGGCACCATGGCGGGATCGGCTAACCGGAGGCCTGGCAATCGGGTAATGAGTTCGGTAACCATGACCCTAATTTCAAGACGAGCGAGACTCGACCCCAAACAAAAGTGGGGGCCAAATCCGAAAGCAACGTGCTGATTCGGTGATCGTCTGATATCGAATTCGTGAGGTTGAGCGAACACCTTCTCATCACGATTCGCAGAGATGTAACACATGAGCACTTGTTTGCCGGCGGGAATAGTCATACCTCCAACCGTTACGTCGGCGGTGGTGATTCGGTTCATGTTGACAAGCGGCGTGACCCACCGCAAGCACTCCTCTACTGCGTTGTTGATTCCTTCGGGATGGGCCTGCAACCACGCCAATTGTTCAGGATGACGCAACAATGCGTAAACGCCTCCAGTGATCACGTTACGAGTGGTCTCATTACCGCCTACCAGGAGTAATAGAGTATTGGCGATCACCTGCTCGTTGTCAATTGTGCCTTTCGACTCGGCCGCGACGAGCAACGACAGCAAGTCGTCGCGAGGCTCCACTTTTCGTTGCGCAACGGCCTCGGCGGCGTACATGTAGTACTCGATGGCGGCATTTACAACATCGTCGGAAATACGAGCTGGGTCGTCGGCGCCAGTGATCATCTGATCGCTCCACCGCTGCAATTTTTCGAAGTCGGACGCCGGGGCGCCGAGCATCTCGCCGATCAATGTCATAGGTAATGGCTTGGCGAAATCAGTCACCACATTGGCGTGCCCACTGTCGGCGACTCGGTCGATCAATTGTCGAGTCACATCAACTACGTGGTGCTCATAGGCAGCCATCTGGCGGGGCATGAATCCCTTAGCCACCACGCGACGGGCCTGTTGGTGCGACGGGTCATCGGCGTCGATCAGACTGGCTTGCGGAATGCCATTGGGGCGCGACCCGGCAGAGTTTGAGAAGAGTGTTGGCTGTCGTTGGGCCCACACGATGTGCTCGTGCAATGTAAGGCCCCAGATATCGCCACTCTCGTCGTGGTACACGGGCTCGTTGGCCCGCAGCCAGGCGAATGCCTCATGGGGTCCGGACTGGTACATGTCACGATCAAGCAACCCGATTTTCATACGCGCAAACCTAGCGAGAGGGATGTATCGAGTCGATTCGGTCGATTAGTTACAATGCGACTATCTTCTTTCCCATGCGACCCCGTCACCTCCGATTGCGTCCACTTTGCCTCGCCGTTGCCTTGGTCGCGACTGGATGCAGCTCCTCGAAACCTCAGCCCGCGACCGCAGCCGCTCCCTCTATTTCCGGTGACGTCACCGTGTTCGCAGCATCGTCGCTTACTGCGGCATTTACCGAAATCGGCACGGCGTTTACGAGCGCTCATCCCGAAACCAACGTCAAGTTCAATTTTGCCGGTTCAAGCGATCTCGTTACCCAGATCAACCAAGGCGCACCAGCTGACGTGTTCGCATCGGCAGATGATTCCAACATGAAGAAACTGACCGAGGCCGACGGCACACCATTTACGATCGCCAGGAATTCAATGGAGATCATCGTCGAACCCGGCAACCCCAAGGGGATAGCCACCGTGAGCGATCTGTCAAAGCCAGAGTTAATCGTGGTGCTGTGTGCCGAACAAATGCCATGCGGGAAGAACGCCAGAGCCATCCTCGACAAGGCAGGGGCGAAGGTCACGGCCAAGAGCCTGGAAGACAAGGTGAAGGGCGTCGTTACCAAGGTCACGGCAGGAGAGGCCGACGCTGGAATCGTGTTTGTGACCGACGTAAAAGCTGCTGGGGTCAAAGCTGCTGGCATCGAAATCCCGGATGCCAGCAACGTGATCAGCAACTATCCGATCGTCGTCATCAAGGCGTCGAAAAACGCGACCGCAGCCCGCGCATTCAACGATTTCGTGGCCAGCCCTGCCGGCCAGGCCATCATGACCAAATTTGGGTTCCTAGCGCCGTGACAGGCAGGCGCCGGCGCGCCAGTGCCACTCGCAATTCGCCGCGGCTGCCATTGCCCTTGCTGATGGTCGGCACAGTTGCCGCCGCATTTTTCGCGTTGCCATTGGTGGGCCTGTTGTGGCGAGCTCCGTGGCGTGACGCGTGGGGTTACCTGTCGAGTGACACCGCGCTTACTGCTCTGCGGCTGTCGCTCGTTTGCTCCACGTGGGCCACCGCGCTTTCGTTGATTTTCGGTGTTCCGTTGGCGTGGATTTTGGCTCGGGCCCGGTTTCGCGGGCGAAGCGCTTTACGGGCGCTGTGCACATTGTCAATGGTGCTTCCGCCAGTGGTGGGCGGCGTGGCGTTGTTCTTCGCCCTAGGACGTCGTGGGCTGATTGGCCAATGGCTCGACCGCTGGTTCGACTTCCGATTGCCCTTCACCACCGCCGGTGTCGTGGTGGCGCAAACGTTTGTGGCCATGCCATTTTTGGTGGTCACCGTCGAAGCCGCGTTTTCACAGCTCAATCAGCAATACGAGGATGCTGCACGGACGTTTGGCGCATCGCAGTGGTACACATTTCGACGGGTGGTGTTGCCGTCGATCAAGTCGGCATTGATTGCCGGATCGGTGTTGGCGTGGGCACGATCGCTTGGGGAATTTGGTGCCACCATCACCTTCGCTGGCAGCTTTCCCGGCACCACGCAGACCATGCCGCTGGCCGTGTACCGGGCGTTGGAAACAAATCCAGAAGAGGCGATCGTGTTAGCGCTAGTTCTCATTGCCGTGTCGTTCGCTGTGCTCGTTGGCCTGCGCGGCAAATGGCTCAACGCCGCCGGCGCATCGCTCTCCCAAGCGAGCCGCTGACAACATGCTCACCGCAAGTTTCACTGCTGAACGCGGTTCGTTGATTTTGCAGGTGGCGTTCGAAATCGGCGCCGGAGAACTCGTCGCCGTACTCGGGCCCAATGGCGCTGGAAAATCTACGTTGCTGAATTGTTTAGCTGGGCTCGTACCAATTGCCAGCGGAACAATTGCTATTGATGGCATCGAAGTCGACTGTCCGGCGCAGGCAATTCTCACCCCACCAGAGAAACGCCCAATCGGAGTGGTATTCCAAAATGGCCTGCTGTTCGGACACATGACGGTCGTGGAAAACGTGGCTTTTGGCCTGCGTGCCCAGGGGGCCAAACGGTCAGCGGCGCGTCTCGAAGCCCGAAGGTGGATCGCCAAATTCGGCCTCGATCAGTACGCCGACGAACTACCCCATGTGCTGTCGGGAGGCCAGGCGCAGCGAGTGGCGTTGGCCAGAGCGCTCATCACCAACCCCCGGCTCCTGCTTCTCGACGAGCCTCTCGCGGCGTTGGACGCGGGCACCCGAAACGACGTGCGCATGGAGCTATCGAAACAGCTCGCATCGTTTCCTGGTATGCGAATCATGGTGACTCACGACCCCGTCGATGCCCATTCGCTGGCCGACCGCATCATCATTTTGGAACACGGCACGATCACTCAAGTGGGTACGCCCCAAGAGATCACGGCCCGTCCAAAAACGCGCTATGTGGCTGAGCTTGCGGGGCTGAATATGTACTCGGGAACGATTCTCAACAACGTGATGACCACAGCCTCCGGGGCCACCATCGTGATCGCCACCGATGGTCATGGGCCATCGCATGCTGTCATCCGGCCCCAGTCGATTTCGATCCATCGCAACCTCGATCACACGAGCAGCCCCCGCAACGTGTGGCCAGGAGTCATCATTCACATCGACAACCTGGGCGATCGGTCACGGGTGAGTATTTCTGGACCACTTCCCCAGACCGTGGAGGTCACGTCGACCTCTGTGGCCTCTCTCGGGCTTGCACCTGGCGATGACGTGTGGACAAGCGTGAAAGCCACCGATATCGAAACGTATCCGGCATGAAACTGTTGCTCGGCGAATGGGCATGTCTCGGCGTGCTGTATCAGGGCAATAGCCATGGCTTTGCCGTAGCCCAGGAGCTCAAGCCGACGGGTGCTGTGGGCCGAGTGTGGGCATCGCCCAGGTCGTTGGTGTACCGGTCGCTCGACCGTCTGCACCAGCTTGAATTGATTACCCCAATCGGCGAGGAACCTGGTGTGGCCGGCGGCAACCGAACGATCTTCTCAACTACTACGCTTGGAAAAGCGAAGCTGCGCGAGTGGCTGAAAACTCCCGTAAGCCACCTTCGTGACATCCGGAGCGAATTCCTTCTGAAGTTGGTGTTGTGCGAGCAATGCGGGGTCAGCGCTGCGCCTCTCATTGATCGTCAAACTGTGTTGGCAACGAGTCTCGTGGACTCACTCTCGACCCAGTTGGTTGAGACGCCAAATGACGCTGTGTTGTTGTGGCGATTCGAGTCGGCAAGTGCCGCAGTGCGCTTTCTATTACGACTTCCACACAGCCCCAAGTGACCTCAGATCGGGGACGTTGCCGCACTGTCTAGAGCGATGGAGGCCCTGATGGCGGCAAGAGAACCGGTTCGCACGCGAGCCTTGGTGGCAGCAAATGCCTTCATATCCAATTTCATCAGGGCGGCGGCTTTCAACTGAGCAGCGCCAACCACATCGCCGGGTTCGGCAACTGCATCTAAAAACCCCGCCGGGACGGCCGTCGTGGCGTTGAAGATTTCAGACATCACCACCACGCGATCAAAGTGGTTCGGCGTAATTCGCTGGCGGCAAATTTCGATAGCCGCATATGGCATCGTCATGCCGATCGAGACCTCATTAGCCACAATCTTGAACTGATCGCCAACAGCACCAATGCGATAGTCGCCAGACAACAATAGGAAGCACCCCATCGCCATGGCGTGGCCCGTACAGGCAATCACCACGGGCCGGTCGCTCGACAACAGCCGGAACGAAAATTCGAAACCTTGGAGGAGAAGTTTTTGGACGTCGGGGCCGCCCGCCGTCATCACGCTGAGATCAAACCCGGCCGAAAATTTTCCATCGCGGCCAGCCAATACGACGGCCGCGCCATCAGCTTGGGCACGGCCCATTGCCACATTGAGTTGGCGAAACATCTCGAACGACAGAGCGTTGGCCTTTCCGTCATCCATCGTGATTGTGGCAACCGAATCGGACAGTTCGTAGGTAACTAGTGACATGGCACTCCTTCGTTCAAGTCCGCCAATCGTATTGCCTGTCCAGTACCAGCCATGTGTTCCCGCCTCACGTAACATTCGGGTGTTCTTTCTTTGCAACACCAACAAGGGGAAACCACGTGCAGTCTCAAGAAATCGGCGATCGCCTCGCCATCACAGAACTGATGTCTACCTACGCCAACGCCCTGTCGACTCGTCAGTGGGACCAGTGGCGGGCAACGTTCGCCGAGGGAGCTCACGCCGATTACAGCGCCAACTTCGGGCCCGACGGGACTGTTGACGACGCCGTGGGTTGGCTCGAGCCAATGTTGGCGAGCATGGAGCTGTTTTTGAGTCAAGCAACCAACACCGTGGTCACGTTTGTCGACGCCGATAACGCCACCGTGCGATCGATGTTTCAGGCCACCATGCGATTTGCGGCAGCCGATGCCGACAGTCAACCTATGTACGTCACAGCCCAAGGCTTCTATCACGACAAGGTCGCTCGTACGGCCGATGGATGGAAGTTGACCGAACGAGTTGAAGTACCCGTCTACACCCGCATGTAGCTCACGCTGCCAACGATTGGATTCTCACTATGACTGACACCGTTGTTTCGACGAAAGACCCATCGGCCACCGCTCGCCCCAGCCGGGTGACGCTGTGGGATGGAAAAACTTCAGCTGGTCCGACCACTTTTCAGAACGCCGAACGTGATCGCCTCGAAGGCTTGACATGGCAACATTTCGAGGCCAAGCAACTCGGCTGCACGGTCGGCGCCGAGCTGTCAGGTGTCGACCTGACTGTCGATCTGCCTGATGTTGTCATCGCTGAAATTCGCCAAGCGTTGTATGACTACAAGGTCATTTTCTTTCGGGACCAGCCGCTCAGCTCGGAGCGCCATGTGGCGTTTGCTCGGCGTTTCGGCGAGCTGGAGGTGCATCCATTTATTCCCAGCAACACCGGCGAACCACACCTGGTTCGGTTCCAAAAAACGGCAGAGGTAGCCGGGTTCGAAAACACGTGGCACCACGATGTCACGTGGCGTCTTGCTCCTTCGATGGGCGCCATCCTCCACGCCATTGACGTGCCCAAACGAGGCGGCGACACGCTCTTTGCCGACATGTATTCGGCGTATGAAGGACTTCCTCCGTCGGTGAGAGATCGCATCGAAAACCTCAACGCCATTCACGACTACGAGCGTTCTTTCGGTCGCGTGATTCCGGCCGACTTCAAAGCGGCCATGCGCGAAAAGTACCCACTGGCCAAGCACCCAGTGGTGTGCACCCACGACGGCACAGGTCGTAAGCATCTCTACGTGAATCGAATTTTCACCATCGGTATCGAGGGTTTCGACGACGACGAATTTCGCGAACTGCTGGAGCTATTAGCTCGCCAGTCCGAATACCCGGAACACCAATGTCGGTTCGAATGGTCTGACCATTCCGTGGCTTTTTGGGACAACCGAGCGGTGCAGCATTACGCGGCGAGCGATTACTACCCACACCTGCGCACCATGGAACGGGCGTCGATTATGGGTACGGCCCCGCACCGCTAGCCGCGCCGTTCGCGGCGGTAGTGGCTCTAGAGGCTTTAGAGCCGTTCGATGATGGTGACGTTGGCTTGACCGCCGCCTTCGCACATCGTTTGCAACCCGAACCGGCCGCCGGTGCGTTCCAGCTCGTTGAGCAGCGTGGTCATGAGGCGTGTGCCAGTAGCTCCCAATGGGTGGCCGAGGGCAATGGCTCCACCGTTGACGTTGACTTTGGCAAGATCGACATCGAGGTCTTTGGCCCAGCTCAGTACTACTGATGCAAAGGCCTCGTTGATCTCAACAAGGTCGATGTCGTCCATCGTCATCCCCGCCCGCTTGAGCGCGTATTTCGTGGCCGGAATTGGCGCGCTGAGCATCATCACGGGATCATCGGCCCGCACGCTGATGTGATGAATCCGTGCCCTGGGCTTGAGTCCGTGATCCTTCACCGCTTGCTCACTGGCAATCAACATGGCAGAAGAGGCGTCGGAAATTTGGCTGGCCAACGCAGCGGTCAGACGCCCGCCGGGCACCAATGTTTTCAACGACCGAATTTTTTCCCAATTGGGTTCGCGGGCGCCCTCATCGAACGTAAGCCCGTTGAGCGGAATGATCTCATTGTCGAACCGGCCTTCCTCGCGTGCTCGAAGCGCTCGAAGGTGCGATTCGCCGGCGAAGGCTTCCATCTGTTCCCGGCTGATATCCCAGTGGGCGGCCATCATTTCGGCGCCTACAAACTGGCTGATTTCTTGATCTCCGTACCGGGCATTCCAGCCAGGAGAATTGATGAACGGGGATTCGTGGCCGAGCGGAATTCCTGCCGTCATCGCTGTGGAGATCGGGACTTGGGACATATTTTGCACGCCTCCGGCCACGATCAAATCCATGGTCCCCGACATCACGGCCTGGGCGGCAAAATGCACAGACTGTTGGGCCGATCCGCACTGGCGATCGATCGTGGTCCCCGGCACATGTTCAGGCAATCCGGCCGTGAGCCAACACGTTCGGGCAATGCAACCAGCCTGGGGGCCGACAGAATCCACGTTGCCAAAAATCACGTCGTCAACGGCACCGGGGTCGACACCTGTGCGATCCATGAGAGCTTTGATGGAGTGCGCTCCGAGATCGGCAGGATGGATTTGTGACAACGCCCCACCGCGCTTACCTGTGGGTGTGCGGACGGCGTCGATGATATAGGCCTCAGCCATGATGCTCCTCTGTTTTAGTTGGCGACGATAACGGACGAACCGTGACCGAAGAGTCCTTGGTTGATGGTGATTCCCACTTGTGCTCCTTCGACCTGACGGCCGGTAGCTTGGCCCCGCAATTGCCAGGTGAGTTCGCAGACTTGGGCAATCGCTTGAGCGGGAATGGCTTCGCCGAAGCACGCCAAACCACCCGATGGGTTGACGGGCACTCGCCCGCCGATCGTGGTGGCGCCTGATCGCAACAAGGCCTCGGCGTCACCCTGAGAACAAAGGCCAAGGTCTTCGTACCAATCCAGTTCCAAAGCAGTGGATAGGTCGTACACCTCGGCCACGTTGACATCGTTGGGTTCAATGCCCGCTTCTTCGTAGGCATCGAAGGCAATCGACGATTTGAAGCCGCGGGCCGGCGGTGCCACAGCGGCACTGGAGTCGGTAGCGAAGTCGGGTAACTCGAGGCGCGTCTGCGGGAATGTGGGGGTGGTGGTAGCCACCGCACGCACCTTGGGAACGCCATCGATCGAGCCAAGATGTTTGCGAGCGAATTCGACGCTCGACACGATGATGGCCGCTGCCCCATCGCTTGTTGCGCAAATGTCCAACAAGCGCAATGGATCACTCACCACAGGCGAATTGAGCACGTCGTCGACGGTCGAAATCTTGCGGAATCGAGCATTGGGATTTTCGAAACCGTGGCGGGAATTCTTGACCTTCACCATGGCGAAATCCTCTGCCGTTGCGCCGTACACATCCATGCGCCGGCGGGCGTTGAGGGCAAAGTACACCGGGTTCGTGGCACCCAGAAGATGAAAGCGAAGCCAATCGGGGTCGGTCTTTCGCTCCCCTCCCACAGGGGCGAAAAATCCCTTTGGTGTGGTATCGGCGCCAATCACCATGGCCACATCGCAGAAGCCGGCCAATATCTGCGAACGGGCAACGTGAAGTGCTTGAGCACCCGACGCGCAGGCGGCATAGCTTGAGGACACCCGCACGCCCGTCCATCCCAATTTTTGGGCGAACGTGGCGCCAGCTATGAAGCCGGGATAGCCGTTGCGAATGGTGTCGGCGCCGGCCACGTATTCGATATCGGTCCAGTTCAAATTGGCGTCGGCGAGGGCAGCCCGAGCGGCCACCACACCGTATTCAGTGAAGTCACGGCCCCATTTGCCCCACGGGTGCATACCAACACCGAGAATGGCCACGTCGTGATTCATCGCGGTCCTCCGCTCGTGGGATTCGCGGCGCCGTCACGTTGATCAGCAGCTGGCTCCCATACGTACACCAGGTATTCGTGGTCGGCGTCGCGGTAGAGCACGTCGATACCGAGCTCCATCACCATGCCCACTTTCAAATCTTTAGCGAGCACGCCTTTCGCTACTTGGCCGAGTACCACGATGCCTTCGGCATCAAGGGTGACGGCCGCGAGGGCGTACGGCTCGAACGGTTCGGGAGCCACAAATGGTGGCGGCGGGGCGTACTGGTTTTCGGTGTAGCTCCAGATCGTTCCTTGCCGCGACAGGGGAACCTGATCGAGGTCATTTCCCGAGCAGTGCGGATTCGGGCAACCAGTCGCACGGGGCGGGAAAATATAGGTGGCACAGGTGGTGCATCTGGCGCCGATGAGGTGGGGGGCTTCGACGTCGGTGGTGTACCAACCTTCGACAGCTGGCACCCGGATGAGGGTTTCTGACACCCCGTCAGATTACTTGCATTCCAATGCTCCCAGGCATATCGGACGTTGCTGCGCGGCTACCGTTGCCTGAATATGGATCTGCACTACACAACAGCTCAGGACGAATTTCGGGCCGAGGCTCGGGCGTGGCTGGAAGCCAACGTGCCCGGCCAGCCACTGCCCAGTTTCGATACTGCTGAAGGGTTCGCACAACACCGTCTATGGGAACGAAAGATGTACGACGCCAAGTGGTCGGCAGTCTCATGGCCAGTGGAGTACGGAGGCCGCGGGGCCGACTACATCAGCTGGTTGATTTTCGAGGAGGAGTACTACCAATCGGGTGCTCCCGGCCGAGTCGGCCAGAACGGCATTTTCTTGTTGGGTCCCACAATCATGGAGGTTGGGACCCAAGAACAGAAGACCGCATATTTGCCGTCTATGGCATCGGGTGATGTGGTGTGGGCTCAAGCGTGGAGCGAACCCAATGCCGGCAGCGATCTCGCCAGCATCGCGGCCACAGCAGTGCGCGACGGTGACGAATGGGTGCTCAACGGACAGAAGATTTGGGCCAGTCGCGCTGCGTGGGCAGATTGGTGTTTCGGCATTTTCCGCACCGATCCAGCGGCGTCTCGCCACAAGGGGTTGACGTTCTTTCTGATGCCGCTGAACTCGCCAGGGATAACCGTTCGGCCCATTGCTCAACTCGACGGCGACACCGGTTTCGCAGAGATCTTTTTCGACGACGTGCGAGTGCCCGACGCCAACATTTTGGGCGAGCTCAACAAGGGCTGGAGCGTGGCTATGGCTACTGCCGGATTCGAGCGAGGCGTCAGCTTGCGCAGTCCCGCTCGATTCACTGAGGCAGCCGCCCGGCTAGTGACGTTGTGGCGCACCCACGCCGACAAAGCCGACACCACATTGGCAGACGCCGTGACTGATGTATGGATTCAAGCCGAGGGCTACAAGCTGCATACTTACATGACCGTGACCCACATGCTCGACGGCGGCACGATTGGCGCAGAGGCCAGTTTGAACAAGATCTTTTGGAGCGAACTCGACGTTCGCATTCACGAATTGGCATTGCAAATTTTGGGCCCAGAGGCGGAGCGTATCGACGGTCCATTTGAGCGATGGGTGGACGGTTTCCTGTTCAGTTTGTCGGGGCCCATTTATGCGGGAAGTAACGAAATTCAACGCAACATCATCGCCGACCGGGTCTTAAATTTGCCCAAGGGAGCATGACGTGAGATTTGCATTTACCACCGAACAACGCGAATTCGCCGCTGCGCTGCGGGCCCTACTAGCCAACGAGTTCCCGGCATCAGCACTGCGTGAAGTGTGGGATTCTGGCACCGGATTTTCTGCTCCGCTGTGGGAACAGCTGGGAGATATGGGGGTGCTCGGCGCCATGATGGCCGAGGCCGACGGCGGCCTTGGCATGCGTCCGATCGACACTGTTCTTTTGTTCGTCGAATTGGGGCGAGCAGCGGTGCCGGGGCCGATTATTGAGCACGTTGCCGTGGCTGGTCCAGCGTTGTCGGGCACGCCATATGCAGCCGGCGTTGCTGACGGATCCACGATGGTGACTACCGCACTGGGCGGGTCACCGTACGTCGCCCATGCGTCCGCCGCAGCGCTGATTCTGAACGACAATGGCGTGCTGTCCGGCTATGCCGTGACGCCGGTCGAGGGGATTGATGGCGGCCGCCTGCTGGGCGTTGTTTCGGGGGGCACGATCGACGATCTCGTATTCGACGCGATGGCGGCGCGGCTGCGGGGGTCGCTGGCCGCGGCGGCCTATTTGGTCGGAATCAGTGAGCACATGATTTCCGTTGCCGCCGACTACGCCCGTGTGCGTGAGCAGTTCGGCAAACCAATTGGATCGTTCCAAGCCGTCAAGCATTTGATGTCGGACGCGTTGCTCAAGGTGGAGTTTGCGAAACCCGCCCTGTTCAAGGCGGCGTGGGGGCTCAGCGTCGGCGACGGCACGGCGGCGCTGGATGTGTCGATGGCCAAGGCGTTGGCCTCCGAAGCGGCATACCGCACGAGCCGCAACACGATGCAAGTACATGGCGCGATTGGCTACACATGGGAGGCCGACTTGCACCTCTACATGAAGAAAGCGTGGGCGCTCCAGCGGGCATGGGGCGATGCTCCATCGCATCGCCGCATTGTTCGCCAACATGTCCTGGGCATCTAAGTAGGTTTCGTCGCCGTCAATGGCTCTCGCTTCAGCCGCGTCGAAGCGCCGTGTATTTGATGCCCAGCATTCGACACGCGTGGCGAACGCCGGGGCTGTCATCGAGCGACGACACCAGCACCCGAGCGCCGAGGCGTTCGGCGCTCGCCACGGCTTCGGCGCCGAGCGTCGACAATCCCGAAAACTCGTTGACGAGTTGACCAATACGCCACGCCACGTCGACCATCGGCACCACGGTGATCGCGTCGGGCAACGAGATAAGACCTGAAATTACAACATCGCGTTCGACGTCGTTCCACGAGCCCAATAGCGCCCCACCGCGATACCTCGCTGCGCTCTTGCACAACCGGGCGTAGAACAGGTTCGTGGTGGCGACTTCTGATTCGCCGAGGGATCGACGAAGGCGGCTGTCAGGACCAACCAGCCAGTCGCGCAATAGGTGATCGTCAAGCAGCGTGATAACCATTGGACGGGCGCCGAGAGTTACGAACTACGGAGGTCGGGATCGGCCTCATTCGCCACGTACTTGTAGTGCACATCCGCCGGCAAAATGGCATCGATCAAAGACCCCGATTCGCCAGCAGGAACCGTCAAAACACCAAAGCCAAGGTCGATAACATCGACGTGACCGCCATCAGCCATGTGCCATCGCCGCCGCACGGCAGCCGGGAGTGACAACTGGCCAGACGTCGAAACCTTGAATCGTTCAGCACGGAGCATCCGCCCATAATACTTGGTAAAATGGCTCAATTACCAAATGCTCCAAATTGGGTCGAGCCAGAAGCACGAAAACCGCTGCAAGGCTTGATCTGCAACGAATCTGACACACCGTCAGATTCCCGAGTACAGTAGCCACCATGTCTGAATTGCCATTGATTATCTCGGTCGACGACCATGTAATCGAGCCCGCCAACGTGTGGGTCGATCGCCTCCCGGCCAAGTATCGCGAAGCCGGCCCCCACATCGTGCGAGCGCCGATGAAGGAGATCACGTTCATCGGCGGCAAGTTCACCGCCGTACCAGGGAACCCTGGCGATCCCGGCGATCCAATCGATTGGTGGCACTACGGCGATCTGCGCCGCCCACTCCTGCGCCTCGACAGCGCAGTTGGTTTCGACCGTGACGACATCACCCTCAAGGGCGTCACCTACGACGACATGCGACCCGGCTCGCACACCGTGTCGGACCGGCTCGCCGATATGGACATCAACGGCATCGAAGCGTCATTGTGCTTCCCCACTTTCCCCCGTTTTTGCGGACAGACTTTTACCGAAGCCAAAGATCGCGACCTGGCGCTGCTGTGCGTTCAGGCCTACAACGACTGGATGGTCGAAGAATGGTGCGGCACGTCAGGCGGACGTCTCATCCCGTTGACTCTCATACCATTGTGGGATCCGGTACTCGCCGCTGCCGAAGTGCGCCGCAACGCGGCCCGTGGCGTGCACGCCGTGTGCTTTAGCGAGATCCCGAGCCTGTTGGGGCTGCCAAGTATTCACGCTAAAGATGGCCATTGGTTGCCGTTTTTCGATGCGTGCAACGAAACAGCGACCACCATCAATATGCACATTGGGTCGAGTTCCAACATGCCGAGCACATCGGCTGATGCTCCGCCAGCCGTCGGCTCCACGTTGACGTTCGCCAACTGTTGCTTCTCGATGGTCGACTGGCTGATGTCTGGCCACTTCCACACGTTTCCCGATCTCAAGGTGGCCTACAGCGAAGGTCAAATCGGCTGGATTCCCTACATCTTGGAACGGGCCGACACGGTGTGGCGGGAGAATCGGGCATGGGGCGGCGTCGCCGACAAAGTACTCGTGCCTCCGAGCGAATTGTTCCGCGACCACGTCTACGGCTGCTTCTTCGATGATGCATTCGGGTTGAAAAATCTCGGCGACATTGGTGAAAACAACGTCACCTACGAAAGCGATTACCCGCATTCAGATTCCACGTGGCCCAACACCGCCAAGATTGCTGAAGAGCAGACCAAGGGCCTCAGCGACGAGACGATTTATAAAGTGCTGCGCGGCAACGCCATCAAGATGCTCTCGATTGATCACCTGAAGTAATTGATGGGCACCACAATCCCCGAAATACTTGCCAGAGCGGCGGAGCGATTCGGGGCCAACGAAGCGCTCGTGGACGGCGACGTGCGTCTCACCTTTGCCCAACTTCACGACGAAGTAAATGAGGCGGCGACGTCATTCATCGCGCACGGCATCGAGCTCGGTGATCGGGTGGCGATCTGGGCCCCCAACATTCACGAATGGGTCGTCGCCGGGCTCGGCGCGCTCAGCGCAGGCGCGGCCATCGTGCCGCTCAACACCCGATTTAAGGGCAACGAAGCGGCCGATGTATTCCACCGATCTGGCGCCAAAATACTGCTCACCGTCAACGGTTTTTTGGGGATCGATTACCCCTCCATGGTTGGCGAGCACGCAACTGTTGAACGGGTCATCACCCTGCGCGGCGAGGGCGCTTCATGGGCTGAATTTCTGCGCCTAAAAGCCACAGCCGAGGAACTTCTGGAACGTCAAAGCCAAATCACCGCACACTCAATATCAGATATTATTTTCACGTCTGGCACCACAGGAAGCCCGAAAGGCGTGGTGGCCACACACGGCCAAACCGTTCGCGCTTTCACCGAGTGGAGCAGAGGAATCGGCCTGTGCGACACCGACAGATATCTGATCGTGAACCCTTTTTTCCACACATTTGGTTACAAGGCCGGCATCGTGGCCTGCCTCATCCGTGGGGCCACAATTATTCCGCAGGCAGTGTTTGATGTACCCGAGATACTGGCCAAGGTGAGCGCCGAGCAGGTCACTATGTTGCCAGGACCACCCACGCTGTACTTGTCGATTTTGAATCACGCCGACCGCGATCGCCACGATCTCTCCAGCTTGCGATTGGCGGTCACCGGGGCCGCTGCCGTACCGGTGTCAATGATTCACAGAATGCGTAACGAACTCACATTCACGGTTATCGTCACCGGTTACGGATTGACCGAATCAACCGGTGTGGTCAGCATGTGTAGCCCCGCCGACGATCCCGAAATTATCGCCAATACGTCAGGGCGCGCAATCGACGGCGTCGAAATTCAGATCTGGGCCGACGACGGAACTCCACTCACGTCGGGCCAACCCGGCGAGATCATGGTGCGCGGCTACAACGTCACGAGCGGGTACTACAACGACCCCGAGACCACCAGGGCAACGATTACCGCCGACGGCTGGTTACATACCGGCGATATCGGCACCCTCAACGAACATGGTTACCTCACCATCACCGATCGCAAGAAAGACATGTACATCATGGGTGGGTTCAACGTCTCCCCCGCCGAGGTCGAAAACGTGATGATGCAACACGACGCCATTGGACAAGTTGCGGTGGTCGGCATGCCCGACGATCGCATGGGCGAAATCGGTTGCGCGTTCGTGGTGCTGCGGGCCGCCGCCCAAGAAAGTGACCTCATCGACTGGGCGCGCGACCGCATGGCCAACTACAAAGTGCCAAGAAGAATCATCGAAGTTCCGTCGCTTCCCACAAATGCCAGCGGCAAAGTTCTCAAAATCGAATTGCGCAAACAACTCACCCAGGGGGATGTATGAAAGGCATTGTTTACAACGGCACCACGAGCGAAGTGAATCACGGGCTCGAGGTGCGAGCTCCCGGGCCGCGCGACGTGATCGTAGAGATCAAAGCAGCGGGCTTGTGTCACAGCGACCTGTCGCTCATGAGCGGCCTATATGGCTGGCCAACGCCAGTGGTGTGTGGGCATGAAGGTGCCGGCGTGGTCGCTGAAGTGGGAGCAGCGGTGACCCATGTGGCGCCCGGCGACCACGTGATCATTGCCACGCTGGCCAGTTGTGGCATGTGCCCGGCGTGTAGCGGTGGCCACCCCACGGCGTGTCGCGGCACCATGGGTAATTGGAGTCAACCGTTCACGGTTGAAGGCGAAGCGTGCAGCAATTTTGCGGCGGCCAGCGTGTTCGTGGAACGCACCGTGGTCCGCGACGTGCAGTGCGTGAAGATCGCAAAGGATGTGCCGTTTACTTCGGCAGCCCTTGTGGGCTGTGGCGTGGTTACCGGCGTGGGCGCTGTGTTTAATCGAGCCAACGTCGGCCTCGGAGAACACACTGTCGTGTTCGGTGTCGGTGGAGTGGGGCTCAACGTCATCCAGGCATTGCGTGTCAAGGGTGCTGGCTCAATTGTGGCCGTCGACACAGATCCTTCGAAGGAGAGTCTGGCTCGCCAGTTCGGAGCAACCCACTTCTTCGACGGCCGCCAAGACAACTTGGTCGACGCCATTGCTGAGGTCAACCGGTTCAGCCACGATGCCCTGCGCGGCCCGTACAATTCGGGCGGCATGAAATGGGCCTTCGATTGCGTTGGCCACCCCGCCGTTACCCGCAATGCGTTGGAATCACTTGACTGGGAAGGCACCGTCGTCGTCATTGGAGTCCCGGCTCCAACTGCCGAATTCAGCGGCCTCTACACCCGACTCACCCACGTCGATCGAGGAATCATTGGTTGCCGGTATGGCACGATCGCTCCTCATCGCGACATCCCATTGATCATCGATTTGTACCGTCGCGGCAAGCTCATGCTCGACGAGTTGGTGAGCGCCACCTATCCGCTCGAATCGTTCCACGACGCCATCCACGACATGGAGGCAGGCAAAGTGGCCCGTGGCGTGCTGACGTTCTAATGACCACTGTCCAAGTCCCAATGGTCGACACCAGAGGCAAGTCGCTATGGCAATTGATTGACGAACGCGCCACGTTGTCGCCCGATGTGATCATGGCCGTCGATGAGGCCGAACGCACGATGACGTTCGGCGAATACCGCTCATGGGTGTTGCGTGTCGCGGCCGGATTACACGACCTCGGAGTGCACGAAGGAACCAACGTTTCTTGGATCCAGCCGAGCAAATTCGAGACGCTGGTATTGGCCGGAGCATTGGCCTATTTGGGAGCAGTACAGAATCCGATTTTGCCGATTTACCGTCATCGCGAAGTGGCTTTTATTGCCCGCCAATCGGCGTGCAAGATAATCATCGTGCCCACCGTATTTCGGGGCTTCGACTACCCGCCAATGGTGCGCGAGGCCACTGCCGATCTCAATGTGCAAGTGATCGCCGTCGAGCGAAATCTGCCAGAAGGCGATCCTGCTGTGTTGCCGCCACCGGCTTCCAACATTGGAGACCCAGTCCGATGGTTGTTCTACACCTCCGGCACCACAGCCGATCCGAAGGGCGCCAAGCACACCGACTCCACGATGTCGGCCGCCAACGACGGCATGCAATGGGCAATCGAATGCACGCCCGACGATCGCAGTGCTGTGGTGTTCCCAATTACGCATGTGGGCGGCTTGATTTGGTTGTTCAACACCATGCAGACCGCCGTCCGCCTCGTGATGGTGGAGACTTTTGGACCGACCACACCGAAATTTTTGGGCGACCGTGGCGTGACGTGCGCGGGGGCCGGAACAGTGTTTTGGTTGGCCTACCTCAACGCCCAACGAGCGCTTCCCGAAGGTACAAAGTTGTTGCCAAATGTGCGGCTCTTCAATGGCGGCGGCGCGCCAAAACCCGACACGTTGCACTACGAAATGTTGGAAGCATTCGGAGCTCCCGTCATGAGCGGATGGGGGCTTACCGAATCGCCCATCAACGTGATGGTGTCGCTCACTGACACTGACGAACGCAAGGCCACTACGGAGGGTCGGGCGGTGCCCGGCACCTTGTTGCGGGTCGTCGATGTTGACGGTGTTGAGCTCAGCGCTGGCCTCGAAGGCGAGTTGCGAGTCAAGGGCCCCCAAGTGTGCAAGGGCTATCTCGATTCGACGCTCGACGTCGACGGCTTCGATGCCGATGGCTGGTTCCGGACCGGCGATCTCGGCACCATCGATGCCGACGGTTACGTCAAAATCACCGGGCGACTCAAGGACATCATCATCCGCAAGGGAGAGAACATCTCAGCGGCAGAAATCGAGAACGTGTTGTACACCCATCCATCGATTGCCGACGTGGCCGTGATCGGCGTACCCGATCGCGATAGCGGAGAACGGTGCTGCGCTGTGGTTGTGTTGAAGCCAGGAACGACACTCGGATTCGAGGAGATGCAAGACCACCTCAAGAAGAGTTCACTGGCCGTGTACAAAATCCCCGAGCAGATCGAATTCCTCAATGCACTCCCCCGTAATGCCAGCGGCAAGGTACTCAAGAAGGATCTCCGCGCAACGTTTGGCGGAAGCCCGAAGGTCGCGCCGTAGCGAGCGCTACGATCCCGACATATCAACTTCGATCGCACGCCAGAACCTAGGAGCAGCCATGGCCGCCGCCAACTTCGAATCAGATGAATCATTCGTGGTGTTGCACGCGTTGCGCATCAAAGGATTTTCCTCGGTCGGCGCGTTGTGCGAATTGTCTGGAGCGTCGGAGCCCGAAGCGCAGTCGCACCTCGAAGCGTGGCAAGAGGCCGGCAACGTGAAATTCCGCGAGCCGCGCTCGTTGTGGCAGATCACTCCAGAAGGCAAAGTCGCTCATCTCGACCTGCTTGAAACCGACGCTGGACGCGACGGATTTCGTTCCGGAATTGCCGCCGAATATCAGTCATTCCTTGGAATCAACGAAGAACTCAAACATCTGTGCACTAACTGGCAGCTTATGGATGGCAACATCAACGACCACTCCAATGCCGCATATGACCGGGGAGTCATCCAACGGCTGCACGACCTCAACGAGCGGGCAACGCCGATCGTGTCCGCGTTCGGAAGTGTGGCCCGGCGCATGTTGGGATATGCGCCACGCCTCGGCGAATCGGTCGCCGCCGTAATGGGCGGCAACACCAAACTTTTCACCGGTGTGATGTGCGGGTCATTCCACGACGTGTGGATGGAACTCCACGAGGACCTCATCCTCACCCTCCAAATCGACCGCTCGGCAGAGGGCAGTTTTTGACTCTCGACGCACCGCGATCGGCGTCGAAATAGAGGCGCATTCGGCAACGCGTTTCGACACCTTGTGCCGTACAGTGGGCGATCATTGGTCGTGCCCATCTGAGGAGTTTTTGTGGACCGTTTTGTTGACAAGCGAATCGTTGTAACCGGCACCGCGTCGGGCATCGGGAAGGCCACCGCCGAGCGGTTGGCTGCCGAGGGCGGCCATGTGGTGTGTATCGACTTATCGGCAGAGGGAGCCGCCGCCACCGCGGGTGTAATCACCACCGCAGGCGGACGAGCCACGTCGATGTCATGCGACGTGTCATCGGCCGTCGCCGTCGAGGCCACGGTAGCCGCCGCTGCGGAACACCTGGGCGGCATCGACATCGTGTGCAACATTGCGGGCATTGGCCACTTCGCCCACACCCACGAGGAGACGCCGGAATGGTTCGACCGAATCGTGGGCGTCAACCTCAACGGGACGTTTCTCATGTGCCGTTTCGCGCTCCCCCATTTGCTCGCTACCGGCAACGGTGTGATCGTCAACACAGCAAGCACGGCGGGGCTCATTGGCCAGCCATGGAGTGCGGCATATTGCGCATCCAAGGGTGGTGTCGTGCTCCTCACCAAGGCGCTCGCCACCGAGTACAAAGGCAAGGGAGTGCGCGCCAACGCCATTGCCCCTGGCGGCACCAACACAAACATTTTGGGCTCCTTTGGACCGCCGAAAGGTGCCGATTGGAAGGAACTCACCAAGATCATGACTCCGATGCCGAACGCAGAGCCGAGCGAAATCGCCGGCGCATTCGCCTACGTGGCAAGCGACGAAGCTCGCTATATGACGGGCGCCATTGTCAACATCGACGGTGGTATCGCATCGTGAGTCAGACGGCCGCGGCGGCAGGAATTTGCGCCGGCCGGACGGTCATCGTCACCGGCGCAGGGCGAGGGTTGGGCAGGGCTCACGCTTTGGCATTTGCGGGGGCTGGCGCGTCCGTGGTGGTCAACGATGTAGGAGCAGAACTTGATGGCAGCGGCGGCAGTTTGTCGCCCGCCCAAGAAGTCGTCAACGAGATCACTCGCCATGGTGGCCAGGCCATTGTGAATGGCGATGACGTGAGCGATTGGGATGGAGCGGGGCGACTCATTGCTAGCGCAATCCATGCGTTTGGGCGTCTGGACACGTTGGTGTGCAATGCGGGAATCGTTCGAGATCGAATGATTGTCAACATGAGTGTTGACGAGTGGGACGCCGTCATGCGGGTCCATTTGCGAGGCATGTTTTGTCCAGTGCGTCATGCCGTCGACTACTGGCGAGCGCAATCTAAAGCTGGCTCGCCGGTCGACGCTCGCATTGTCACAACGTCGTCGGGCGCGGGGCTTTTCGGAAGCGTTTCCCAAGCCAACTACTCGGCGGCCAAAGCTGGAATTGCCAACTTCACCATCACCGCAGCGGCAGAACTTGGCCGATACGGCATTGCCATCAATGGCATTGCCCCCAGTGCCCGTAGCCGTATGACAGAAGGCGCGTTCTCCGAGATGATGGCCCCCGTGGCCGACGGCTTTGATGCGATGGACCCTGCCAACGTGTCGCCTCTTGTGGTGTGGTTGGGGTCAAGCGCATGCACAGTCAGCGGACGCATTTTCGAAAATTCAGGCGGCCAAATCAACGTGGGCGACGGCTGGCAGCGAGGCGCAATTTTCGACAAAGGCGCTCGATGGGAGCCAGAAGAACTCAGCTCCGTGGTGCACGATTTACTTGCTAAATCGCCGCCCCAAATGCCGGTGTACGGAGCACAGTAGCGGCATGCGGATAGTTTGATCGCGTGACCAAACGCACCAAAGCAACCGACGGACGCGTGATTGGCACTCGGGCCGCCCAGACCCGGCTGCGTATCTTGGACGCCACAAAAAAACTGCTGGACACCCACGGTGTGTTGGAAATAAAAGTGGTCGACATCACCCGCGAAGTGCGCATGTCGCCGGCCACGTTCTACCAATATTTCCCAGATGTGAATGAAGCCATCCTGGCCCTTGCCGATGAAGCCGCCACCGACGCCCGCACTGTTGTACACCTCCTCGAATTGGAGTGGACGCCCGCCAACGCACTCGAACACGCCCACGATTTCACGAGGGCGTACGTGGACTATTGGCAGGATCATCAATCGGTTTTGCGGGCCCGGAATTTGTTGGCGGAAGAAGGCGATGTGAAGTTTCGCGAGGCCCGCACCCGCGACCAACTCGAATACCTTCGTCCGCTCATACAACGAATTGAAAGCGGCCAGAAGGCCGGCCGAATAGCTGCCGAACTGCACCCCTATGCCGCTGCCGCCGCCATGATGGCAATGCTCGATCGGCTGGTGGCCTACCTCACGGAGTTGGGGCGCCGCGGCGTGAGCCGGGCCGATATGGAGAACACCATCGCCCGCATCCTCGTTCAAACCGTCACCGGCCACGGCTAGCGGTGCATTACATCAAACCGCCAATTAGGTAACTAGCGGATGTCCAGACCGTGACAACTGACACAATGAAATAGGGTCATCCCCTCTTGCGCATTTTCACAATCCGGTCCACGATCCGAACATGCGAAATTCATTTTCAGGTGGGATAGTGCTTCTACTCGCGATCGGGACAATCGGGTGTTCGAGTTCGGCTCCAAAAACTCAACCCCCGAGCACAGCAGCCGTGACGACAGCACCAAATACGGCGCCGCCATCAACCGCAACGACCACAACAACTACAAAGCCCAATCCGGCGATCGTGTCACCCACAGTGAGCACAGTTACAACCCGCACCATCAATCAAGACATTTGGTTTGACGGTTTCAAAGTCACCGTCGCTTCGGTGACATACGACGCATCAAAGCACACCCTGATCGTAAATTCTTTGTGGGAAAACTTAGCGGTGCACACCGCTAAACGATTGGGCGCGAAATTCGGCGTGCAGTTCGACGACACCGACATTCCCGCCGACGCAACGGGCAAGGAATACGCGTCTCGAGGTGTTGGTGCCACCCGCGATCCATACACAATTCCTCGACTCAGCGACTCCTTCGATCTCGATAAAGCCGTGTTGTATTTCGGCGCACTTGAAAATCATCGTGCCACAATTGAGCTCAAGTCGGGGTTCATCACGACAACCGAAAAGCCGATAGACCTCAACGTCGCCACTACGCTCAGTCTTGGTTTCGGAGCTACGTGGAAAATTACTAGCGCCGAGATTGTTCCTTGGGCCTGCGAGGTCGATCAGCCGCCATACTTGCGGTACAAGTCAGCCAAAAAAGACGAGGCGAGCATCGTGTTGTGGGCCGACATCACCACGATCGATGCGCCATCCGGCGGGCTCACGTTCTCAACGCTGACCCAGGGCTACACACGAATCAAGCTCCCCGATGGCACCGTGCTGGGCGAAACAACCCGGGGCGTGTTGATGAACAAGAGTCAGCGCCTGCGCAATTCACCTACGTGCTTTTCCGGAATCGTGCTTCCTGCCGCCGGCGTCTATCAGCTTCAAATTTCGGATAACACAGAACCGACAGCGAGCCTCGATATCACGGTGAAGTAGGCAACTGCATTGCTGCATTTGCCGGCGATTTGCGTTGACTTTTGGACCTGCGCTCAGGCCGCCGTGTAGGCCTCGTAAGCAATCAGAGCCGAGGGCCGTGTAAATGTGACATCGGCTGTTTTGACGCCGTCAAGGACAAGCGATCGTTTGAGCACTTTGTTGGTTTCGGTCATAGGGAATTGGTCCACGATCCGAACGAAGCGGGGAGCCCATTTGGTACCCAAGTCGGCATGTCCACGTAAGAAATCACCGAATGCCTGCGAGTCGAATGCCACTGCTGGCTCCATGAGAATCGCCACCATCACGGCATCACCCACTACGTCATCGGGCACGGCATACACGGCACTGAGCACCACGCCAGGGAACTCGTTAATGATCCGTTCGACGGGTGCCGCCGAGAAATTCTCTCCGTCGACGCGAAGCCAATCAGACGTGCGTCCTGCAAAGTAGAAGTAACCCGCCGCATCGCGATATGCCAAGTCGCCAGTCCAATAGGCACCATTGCGCAGCCGTTCAGCGTTGGCTTCAGCGTTGTTGTAGTAGCCCTCAAACAACGTGCCAGACGTGTTGACAATCTCGCCAATGGCAACTTCCGCGTTGAGCAACTGACCGTTGTCATCGAAGATGGCCCTGGGGCATTCGATGCCCGTGTCGCTGTTGAACACCTTGGTTTCGGGCGTGGCCATGCCGAGGGCACCCTTTGGCATACCGGGTACCCGACCGACGGATGCTCCGGTTTCGGTTTGGCCGTAGCCATCCACAAGCGGGCAGCCAAAACGTTCGGCGAAGCGAGCAATGTCGGCTTCATTGGCTTCGTTACCGAACCCGATTCGCAACGAGTTGACACTATCGTCAGGTTGTTCGGGCGTGGCCAACACGTACGCCAATGGCTTGCCCACATAATTGAAATACGTGGCACCGAATCGCCGAACATCAGGCAGAAATTCCGATGCCGAAAATTTGCGGCGCATGGCAATGGTGGCACCGTTCAGGACGCTTGGCACCCAGGCCGTAAAGAGGGCGTTGGAATGAAAGAGCGGCATCGAGATATAGGTGGTATCGGTGCTGGTCATGGACACTACCGACGTCATGGCCGTAGCGATTCCAAGGACCCGCCCGTACGTACGAATCACGGCCTTCGGCGCTCCAGACGTGCCAGAGGTAAACAACAAAAACCAGTGTGCATCGGGGTCAATTTCGACGGCCACATCGTCGAACGATTGCCCACTAGCGGCCGTGATAGACGCCAAATAATCCGGCGAATCAATCACCAGGACACGGCCCGTGGCCAGACCCAAATCGAGCCCATCAAGTAGGTGGGCTTGAGTGGAATCGGTGACTATGAATTGACAGTCGGTACTGCGAATGTCGCGCGCCAATTCCTCTCCCCGCCGCGTGGGGTTGATGCCTACCGCCGTGGCGCCCAAAATGGTCAGTGCACCCAGCCAGTAAGTGAACTCCGGCACGTTCTCGAGCAGGACGCCCACATGTACTGGGCCGGGGCGCAGCATCGAATTGCACAACGCGGCACGATCTACGGACCGCTGAATCCACTGTGCATACGTGCACGATTCGTCTTCGTAGCGCAGTGCAATTGTGGGGTCGTCAACTCGGGCCCGCAGGAAATGTTCCGTCACTTCGTGTCGACCCCAGAACGCAGCACGAGGCCCGGCATGGCTCCGTTCGCTACTCCATTTTCGACAATGGTGACACCGCTCACGAGCACACTGTGCACACCGGCGCTGGCCGCCACCAAGCGGGCAGAGTCGCCCGGTAAGTCCCGCACCAACGTGGCCGGGCCAGAGTCGACAAGGGCAGGATCGAAGATGGCGATATCGGCAACGGCGCCCTCGCGCAACACTCCCCGATCGACCAATCCGAACAGCGAAGCTGGATCACTGGTCATGAGTTTCACCGCCATTTCGATCGACACGAGTTGGCGGCCGCGCAGGCAGTCGCCCAGAAATTTCGTGGGGTAGGGAGCGCCGCACATGCGATCCAAATGTGCGCCTGCGTCGCTTCCGCCAATCATGGCGCGTCCGTCGAGCCACAGGTCGCGACGCATTCTCCAACTCTCGTCGTCGTCGTCTTGTGGGGTAGGCCACAACACCGTTCGCAACTCGTCGGCGATCACAATATCGAGCAAGGTGCCGAAACTACTTTGACCCCGCTCTGCGGCGATGTCGCGCACCGAACGGCCAGAAAGGCCATTATTGACCTGGGAAAATGTGTCGCCAATGATGTAATAGCCCCAATCGGCGAGCCGGCGAAACACGCCAGCGTCTGGCGATTGGCCGTACTCCAACATGCGTAGGCGAGTGTCGGGATCTTGCAATTTGGCGATGCGTTCCGGCACAGGAACATTCATGATGGCGTTCCATCCAGGGATGAGCCACAACCCACAAAAATTTAGAAAACTCATGTTCATCGGTACCTGCGTTGGCATGGTGAGGGCCACCACTCTGCCCCCGCGCGAATTCGCTGATGCGGCTGCTTCCAGTTGGCGACCAACGCGTTCTGGCACTCGGGAATCGACGGTCAACACGTTCCAATTCAACGGCCGTCCAGCAGCCGCGCTCAGCGCGCCAAGCATCTCGATTTCGCTGTCAGAAAATTGGTCGAGACAGCCGGGTACGATGCCTTCCAAGCTGGTGCCAGGGTGACGCCCCGTCTCGGTAGCCAACGCCATGAGCTCATCGACTGACGCCCACCGACTAGCCACTGGCTCGCCGTCGCCATCGGAATGACTCGACGATGTGGTGAACGAAAAACCCAACGCCCCGGCTTCTAAAGCGCTACGTAACTCGCCCACGATGGCGGTCATTTGTTCCGGCGTGGCTTCGTGGCCAACAGCTTCGGGACCCATCACGTAGCGACGCAGAGCGCAGTGCCCGGCCATGAATCCAGCATTCACGCTGATGCGTCCATCGAGACGGCCGAGGTAGTCGGCAAAGGTCTCCCACGACCAATCTGTGCCCTGCTCCAAAGCGGGAAGGGGCATGCCTTCCACCTTGGCCATCATGCGTCGCAAATAGTCGGCATCGCCAGGAAGAAGCGGCGCCAAAGTGAATCCGCAATTGCCGCCGATGATGGTGGTAACGCCATGAATGCTGGACGGGCTAGCGGTGGGGTCCCACAACAATTGCGCGTCGTAGTGAGTATGGG
This sequence comes from Acidimicrobiales bacterium, assembly GCA_038231795.1. Classification (GTDB taxonomy): domain Bacteria; phylum Actinomycetota; class Acidimicrobiia; order Acidimicrobiales; family JBBRKR01; genus JBBRKR01. The sequence continues at coordinate 36,388 of JBBRKR010000011.1, read as the reverse complement.
GGTCGATGATGCCCGGCGTCACCAGCATGCCCGTGGCATCGATGGTGGAAGCAGCTTCGCCGAGCGAGCCGACAGGCCCAATGGCGGCAATTCGCCCACCAGAAATTCCAAGATCGGCAACCACGCCCGGAGTGCCGGTGCCATCAATAATGGTGCCGTTGGCAATGATTCTGTCGAACATTTCCCCTCCTACATTCAGCTCGGCGAAAGCTGTGATTCAAATCTGACGCCTCGTCAGATTGTAGTCTTATCAACACGTTTCGGAGATTTACGACTCAGGCAAGAAAGTGGGATTTGTGACCGACAAGTGCTATCGCCTCCTCATCGGCGGCGAATGGGTGGATGGAGCCAACGGCACATCACCGATCATCAATCCTGCCAATGGAACTGTTGTTGGCTACGCCCCGGAAGCATCCGTGGCGCAGGCCGCTCAAGCCGCGGCGGCCGCCAAAGCAGCGTTCAAATCGTGGAGCCGCACTCCAGCTGCCGAGCGGGGACGCCTGTTGAATTTGGTTGCCGATCGCCTCGCCGAACGGCAGGCCGACCTCGTCCCGTTGATCATTTCGGAGACCGGCGCCACGGCCATGGTGGGCTCTCGCATGCAGGTTCCTGTGGCCATCGACCGCTTTCGCACGTACGGCAACGCGGCCACCAAGGACCTCCGAATTCCGCTCGCTCCCGCCACGCAAGCGGCCACACCTCTTGCTCCAGGCGGCCTCATTAGCGCCGTCGTACACCGCCCTGCTGTGGGCGTCGTGGCATGCATTTCGCCGTACAATTTTCCCGTCGTGAACGTGGCAGGCAAGATCGCTCCCGCACTCGCCGTGGGCTGCACCGTAGTCATCAAGCCCGCTCCCCAAGACCCGTTGGCCGTGATCGAACTCGTGGAAATCATGCACGAGGTTGGCTTCCCCGCTGGCGTGATCAACATCATCACCGCCACCTCAGCGGAGCCATCTGCGGAACTCACCACCAACCCCGATGTCGACATGGTGAGCTTCACCGGCTCCACATCAGTTGGTCAACGGATCGCTCAAGCGGGCGCCATGACGATGAAGCGCCAACTCCTGGAGCTGGGCGGCAAGGGCGCAGGCATAGTGTTTGGCGACGCGTCGATCCCCACCGCGGTTGGTGCTATCGGGAGCGTGTGGTCGTTCCACTCAGGGCAAATTTGCACGGCTCCCACACGGGCGATCGTGCATTCATCGATTCACGATCAGGTCGTCGACGCGTTGGCGGCATATGCCCGCAATTTGAAAGTCGGCGATCCAACGTCGATGCAAACAATCGTCGGGCCCGTGATATCTGGGGCCCAGCGTGATCGTATTCAAGCGCACATTGCGGCAGGTGCGGCACAAGGCGCGGCAGTGGTCGTGGATGGCCGCAATCCAGCTGGTCTTGAAGAAGGCTTTTTCGTAGCGCCAACTCTTCTCACTGGTTGTGATCGCCACATGACTCCTGTGCGCGAGGAGATCTTCGGGCCGGTGGTAGTCGTAATTCCTTTCGATAACGAAGACGAGGCAATTGACATCGCCAACGACACCGAATTCGGTCTCTACGACTACGTGTTCTCATCGGACTCTGAGCGAGCCATGCGTGTAGCCAGCCAGCTCCGAAGTGGCAACGTGGGCATCAATACTGCGCAACGAAATCACGCCACACCATTCGGCGGATTCAAGCTCTCAGGTGTCGGGCGCGATGGCGGCGAGTTCGGCTTGCACGCCTACACCGAGATGCAGTCGATTGTGTGGCCCGGCTAGCCGAGCGGCTGCGGGTGCGATCGAGGTTGCATCACCACGTCGGTGCCACCGTCTACAAACAATGTTTGGCCCACCACGTAACTCGATGCCGGTGAAATGAGAAACGCAATCGCCTCCGCGATCTCGTCTGGCCTGCCCCACCGACCAGCTGGAATCGGGATCTGATCAAGGGCACCTTTTACCCAATCAATGTCGAGCAACGGACGGGTCATTCCCGTGTCGATCACGCCAGGCGCAACGGCGTTGAGCCGTACGCCATCAGTCATCCAACCTGGAGCTGACTTGCGTACCCAATATGCGATGGCCAATTTGCCAGCCGGGTACGCCAACCAACCCTTGGGCTCGAAATGAGCTTGGGCGGCGACCTCATCGCCATCCAGATACACCTGCGCGTCATCGCTGGTGAGCCCAGGCGTGGTCGTTGTGGAGTTCGATGAAATCATCACCACAGCGGGCGAATTCTGCGACTGGGCGAGCAACGGCCGAAGCCCGTTGACGAGTGCCATCACGCCGAAGAAGTTGACGGACACAACGAGTGCGCCATCAACAATGCCGCCAACTCCAGCGCATGGCACAACACCGTCAAGACCACTGGTGCTAGCGGCCGCTTCCACGCCTTCGACCGCAGCCTGCCGGCCCTCGTTCGTCGAAAAATCGGCGATCACATCGGCATCTCGAAGATCGACTCCGATCACGGAATGACCGAGCGATTTCAACTTTGACGCCGTGGCCTGACCAATGCCCGACGCCACCCCAGTCACGCAATATGTACCCATGAGTCCTGACACTAACGGCAGAGCACGAGCAGTGCGAACATCTACAACTTCACCAAGTCAAGAGTTTCTGACAGACTGTCAGAAACTAAGCTGGCCAACGCTTCCCAGCGATTTACCGCACAAAAGTCGGCAAAAGGATTCCATCGCATGCACATAGGTGATTCGCCAGAGGAAGCTGATTTTAGAGCGACCGCCAGAGCGTGGCTCGAAACTGTTGCCGGGCCTCGCACACTCGATAGTTCAGCCAGTCATCTGCACGATCTCGAAGACCATGCCGCCAGTTGCCGACGCTGGCAACGGGTGTTGTACGACGGCGGTTGGGGCGGGCTTACATGGCCGAAGGAATTTGGTGGGCGCGGCCTGAGCCACGCGCAGGCATCGATTTTCGGCGAAGAAATGGGTCGCACCGAAATCAATACTGGCGTGTTCATGGTGGCGGCCGGCATGGTGGCCCCGACGTTGATTGCTCACGGCACACTAGAGCAACAACAACGCTATTTGGGGCCAATTTTGCGCGGCGAAGAGTTGTGGTGCCAACTGTTTTCGGAGCCGAATGCGGGCAGCGATTTGGCGTCGTTGCAAACCAAAGCCGAGCTCGATGGCGAGACGTGGATCGTCAACGGGCAGAAGGTGTGGACGTCGTTCGGGCAGCTGTGCGATTGGGGAATTCTGTTGACCCGAACAAGCAGCGAGGGCGCCCGTCAAGCCGGCATCACGTACCTGCTCGTCGACATGCGCACGCCGGGCATTGAAGTGCGGCCCATCACACAGATCAACGGCGTCAAGCATTTCAACGAAGTGTTCCTCACCGACGTGCGCATTCCTAAGGAAAATATTCTGGGAGAAGTCAACGGTGGCTGGCGGATCGCCAACACCACGTTGACCTCCGAGCGAGGGGCGATCGGTGGCAACAGCAGCGCATGGACCGTCGACAACCTCATCGCCATTGCAAAGAATCTCGGCGTGGCCGGCGATGCTTCGATTCGTCAACAGCTGGCAGCCGCTTACACGCGCGCTCAAATTCTTCAGTACACCGGGTACCGCCTCAAGACCGCGACGGCGAACCGCACCATGCCTGGTCCAGAGGTGTTGACAATGAAATTGTCAATGGCGAACCACTGGCGATTGTCGACCGAATTGGCGGTCGCCATGCTCGGAGCGGGCGGCATGTTGTACGGCGACGACGCCTACGGCGGTGGCACATGGCAGCACTACATGCTCAACCAATACGCCATCCGAATCGGCGGAGGGACCGACGAAATACAACGCAACATCATTGCCGAACGCGGCCTCGGATTGCCCAAGGACGCCAAGTAGCTGCAACGCTGAGAACCGTTGCCGTAGCATCGCGGCATGTGCCGAAACATCACAACATTGCGGGGCCTCGACCCGGTCGCCACCGCGCAAGAAATCGAAGCCGCCGCCCGCCAATTCGTGCGCAAAATTAGCGGCGTACAGTCAACATCGGCGGCCACCCAAGTCGCCATTGAGCGAGCTATCGCCACCATTGCCATGGCCTCGACGGCACTCCTGTCTGAACTACCACCGCGCAAAGTGCCACCACCCACATTGCCACCTTTACGCCGCATAGCGTTGAGGCAAACGACGACCTGAACGCGAAACCCGACGCGCTGTCGTGTACCTTCGGCCCAAGCGCATTCTGGTGGATCACCCGATCCCAGCGGACAGATCCGTGCTGACAACTTCAGCATCTTTCCGTAGGCGGTACCCATGAAAACCATTTTTCAACGCGTGATTCGACTCGTCGCGATACTCATCGTGATGTGTTCAATTTTGATTGCGGGGCCAACAGCTCCAGCGCATGCCGTGCTCACAGTCAATCCAATACCCTCCGCACAGTCGATAGCAGCTGGCGATCACCACACATGCACCCTGCTACCAGGTGGCTCCGTGAAATGCTGGGGCGCGAACCTTTCGGGACAAGCTGGAGCAGGCGGGAACCCTGTATTGGCGCCCCAGGTCGTTGCCGGTATAAGCCGCGCTGTGCAGGTAGCCACAGGGGGGAATCATTCGTGCGCATTAATTAACGACGCCACTGTTCGATGCTGGGGTGGAAACGGAAGCAGTCAGCTCGGATTCGTAGGCCCGAGCACATTCACGCCCACCACCGTGGTAGGCCTCACCGGCGTCGCCAACATCGCGCTCGGACTCAACCATTCATGCGCGATGCTTCTGAACGGAACAGTGAAGTGCTGGGGGCGTGGGATCGAAGGCCAACTCGGCAATGGGCTCGGGGTCTCCTCCGCAACACCAGTGCTCGTACAAGGAATCAACACTGCCGCCACAATCGCCTCTGGAGGCAATCACATCTGTGTGACCATAACGACTGGATCATCTGTTTCAGTTAAGTGTTGGGGCGAGGGGACCAACTCGCAGTTGGGTAATGCCGCCAATGGACAACTTAATAGCCTTATCCCCGTTTCCGTAGACAGTATTGCCAACGCCTTACAAATCAGCGGCGGTCGCTTCCATACCTGCATCTTGATCAACGGCGGTACCGTCAAATGCTTCGGATACAACGGATCAGGCCAATTGGGCGTCGATACCGTTGTCAATAAGTCAATAACGCCGGTGCTCGTGAGCGGGATCACCAACGCCATCGAAATCGCTACAGGCAATTCGCACTCCTGCGCGGTATTGGCGACTGGCCATGTGCAGTGTTGGGGAAGCAATGGTCTGGGTCAACTTGGTCACGGTATCGGCGCCAATGACCACACGCCAGTCGATGTGGTCGGAGTCACGACCGCCGTCCACATCGCGGCCGGACAATTCCACACCTGCGCCCAACTTACAAACGGATCAATCAAGTGTTGGGGCTCAAACGACCAGGGTCAGATCGGCAACACCACACTCCACGACGCGCCATTGCCTGTCGACGCTGTCAACGTACTGCCGCCCGAATTTGTCGCAAACGTCCCCGCTCGGATCATGGACACCAGAGCCGGTTCTTTGACTGTTGATCATCTCTTCGAATCACTCGGTCAACGGGCTGCAGGATCGGTAACTCAACTCGACGTGACAGGAAGGGCCGGTGTGCCAGCTGGTGCAAAATCCGCTTCGCTCAACATCACAGTGACAGGCGCGCAAGGTGCCGGATACCTAACTGCTTACCCATGCGAAAACTCCACACCCAACGCCTCAAACCTCAACTATGTGCAAGGCGACACTGTTGCCAACGTCGTCATCGCCACACTTGGAGCGAGCGGAAAAGTGTGCCTATACACCGACGCTGCTATCGACCTCATCGTGGACGTCAACGGGTACACACCATCAAGTGCCCCGTATCACCCACTCGACCCAGCGCGACTGCTCGACATGCGACCGGGCTCCACAACGGTTGATCATCAGTCCGAAGGTATTGGCGTGCGAGCTGCCGGCTCAACAACCCAAGTCGTGATGGCCAGTCGTTACGGCATACCAGCCGACGCCCTCGCGGTGGTCGTCAACGTGACAGTCACTGGATCCACCACAGGCGGATACGTGACGGTATTTCCGTGCGGAACCCAACCTCCAAACAGCTCGACGCTGAATTTCAACGGCGGACAAACAATCGCCAACGCGGCAATCGCCAAAATCGGAACGAATGGCGAAGTATGCATCTTCACTTCGAGCTCGACGCACGTACTCATCGACGCTTCCGGATACGTTCCGTCGATCGCCATCTCTGTCTACCAACCACTCGATCCAGCCCGGCTCCTCGACACACGCGCTGGATCGGTCACCGTCGATCATATGCAAGAAGCCATCGGCACCCGCACCGCGCAATCGCAAACATCGGTCAACATCAAATCACGCGGCGGCGTATCACCCACAGCTTCAACCGTCGTGCTCAACGTAACCGTGACAGGATCAGCAGCCGGAGGGTATGTGACCGTATGGCCATGCACCGCCGCCATGCCTAACGCCTCCAACCTGAACTACAACGCAGGCCAAACAATCGCCAACGCCGTCATCGCCAAAGTCGACGTCAACGGCCAAGTGTGCATCTACACCGACTCCGCCACCGAACTCATCGTGGACGTCACCGGCTACTACCCATAACCGCCAACGGCACCTATTGGATATTGGCCCAGTATGTGCCGTCGATCATGGCTTGTAGCGAGGCTTTGTGAGGCACCATGTCGTCCAGCTTTTCTGGCAATACCGCGGTGCCAAAATGCACGGAACGCAACGTGACCCGAGCCATAACTACGGCGTGGCGAAGAGCAGCGTACAGCGTGTAAAAGTCCATGTCACGCGGTATGTGTCCACTTAGTCGGGCGTACTCCGATTCCACATCTACACGACGCATGAAGGTGGGCATGTTGGCAAAGCCGTAACCAACAGCCAGATCCTCGAAGAATCGATGGAGGAAAATCATCCAACCTAGATCCACTTCACGGGGCGCGATGGAAGCCATCTCCCAATCCAGCACGGCAACCGGTTCGAAGTCGCGGAACATCATGTTGCCAATGCGGGCATCGCCCCAACTCAGGCGAGCATCGCTTTCATTAACTGGCCAATTGTTCTCGATCCACGCGAAACCGGCGTCGGCGATATCAAGGGTACGGCCGTCCATCGCCCAGTCGTAGTAGCGCTTCAGATTGTCGACGTGTCGACGTAGTGGTGACCGAGAATCGCCAGGCACATCGAGCATGGCGAAAGCCGTGGTGGGGTCGTCGATACCGTGCAATCCCACGAGCGCAGCCACGCTGGTGTCTTGAAGCAGCCGCTGATCTTGGGGCGAGGCGTGAAAGAGCCACGAGTCGCCGAAGTTGTACGGCATCACATCGGGAGGCACGATCCCATCAATGCGGCGCATTACGAAGAATTCGTCGCCCAAAAGGGTGCCGTCGTCGATACCAATGACTTCAGGAATGGGCACGTTGCTATGCGCAGCAGCGGCCTGCATGACTTGGCCCTGGACCACCAGATCGTACGACTCAAACACCGGCACCGCGCTGGTGTCGGGAGCCAACCGCGCCACCAGCGGATGCACCTCTCCGTGCCATTCGGCGTCGAAAAGGATGGTCTCACTCGACATGCCGTTGGCAGTCGGTGAATGTAAATCCGTGACAGTGGCCGGAGCTTCGAGACCCAACTTTGTGGCTAGCCACCCGCCAAGTTGACGACTCAAAACTTCTGGATCACGGGTGGAGCGATCCGGACGTTCGTTGCCGGTCGGCTCCAGCGATGGTTGTTCTGACATATCGTTCCCCTCAGCAATTGCCACACAAAGTGCGACAGATCATGCCCGATTTACGGGCCCGACGCACCATCGAAACTCCACCTTGGGTAAGGTGCCCACGCGCCCACATCGCCGTGACCGCAGGGGAGTTTTCATGCCGCATCCACTCGACGAATACCCAATCCATCAAGTACCCATGTCGATGAGATACGTGGCATCAAGTGATCGCAACGTATACGACCGCAACATCTTTCAGGCCATGAGTCGAGACGGATCGGTGCAGCTCATTGCGGGCTACGGCGTGTACCCAAACTTAGGCGTGGTCGACGGATATGGGTGCGTGCGTATGGACGGCAAGCAGTACGTTACACGGGCCTCCGACGCCTCCCATGACAACAAGCTCGACATGCGCGTCGGGCCATTCCGTGTTGAAGTTATCGAGCCTCTCGAAAAGGTGCGGCTCATTTGTGACAACGCCGATTCCGATGGCGTGGCGTACGACATCACCTGGACAGCAGCCGCCGCGCCGATCGACGAGCCGCAACACATCACCCGCACTGGGGCACGCATCCAGCTCGATGCGTGTCGGTTCGCTGGCACCGGTTTGTGGAGGGGCACAGTACACGCCGCTGGGCAAGACTTCGCCGTGACCCACGACACGTGGACGGGCACCAGGGATCGTTCGTGGGGCATCCGCCCAGTGGGCGAATCAGAGCCGCAAACTCGGTACAACATAGAACACGAACTGGGCATGTGGTGGTGCTGGGTGCCGCTGCGATTCGAGGATCATTCGATGATGGTGATCATCCAAGAAGGCCCCGATGGACACCGCTTGCTTACCGAAGCAGTGCGCATGTTCCCCGCGAGTTCTGGCCGTCATGTGGAGCAACTCGGCTGGCCCGATGTCGACATTACGTATCGTTCAGGAAGCCGCTATCCCACCAGTGCAGTGATGCATGTTGCGGAGCGTGGCCGTCAACCATTCGACGTGCAAATCGAACTGTTGGGGGGAATGGCGCTGAATGTGGGATGTGGCTACGGCGCTGATCCCGATTGGAATCACGGCAAGTGGATGGGCAGGGGCTATGTGGCCAATGCGGTGTACGACATGGCCGATCCTGCGGTGGCTGGACGCGTTGGTTGGGCACCCATCGACTTCGTGGCCCGTGCCACACAACTTGGCGGCACACATGATGGTGCTGTGGGCCATGGCATCTTCGAACACATGTCGATCGGTCGTCACGACCCCACCGGCATGGCCGACCTCATGAGCGTCGCACCATAAACCAGGGCGCCTTGCGGCTGGTCGTTACTTCGTAATTTTGAGAATCTTGGCGGCGTTGCCGTAGAGAAACTTCGGCCACACATCGTCCTTGAACGGCACGCCTGGCATGTCGCCCATGATTCGGCTGAGTTCCATGCCCATTGGGTAGTAGCCGGCGTACAAGATCTTGTCGGCGCCCCGCGAGTTGGCGTAATTAATGATGTTTTGGTTGTAGTGACGCGGTGCGAATGCGCTTGTGGAGTAGTACAAATTGGGCCACTTGAGCATCAGTTTCACGGCGAGTTCTGTCCACGGTTCGCAGCCATGCCGGGTCACAAAAACAAGTTCGGGGAAGTCGTACATCACTTCGTCGATGTGCTCAACGCGTTGCGGCTCCATCTTCAGTCGAGGCCCTGGCACGCCTGCGCAACAGAACACAGGAACGTCGAGCTCGCACGCTTTTGCGTACAGCGGGTACATCAGTTTGCCGTTGATGGCCACCTGCGGGTAGGTGCCAGAGGGGAACAAACCAATGGAACGGATGTCCCACATTTCCTTCGCCTTGGTCATGTCACGCAGCGCATCAACGCCCCGATTTGGATCCACCGACAGCGTGCCTACGAAGCGGTCGGGATGATCTGTGATTGCCTTTTGACCTTGGACGCCATCCACGCCGATCATGCCGATCTCGATGTTGTATTTGTCCATTTGATCAAGTGTGACCTTGATTGGATCTTCGCCGTCATGCGCCTCATCGGGTACATCCTTGAACATGTACTGCGCCGGAAATGTGAATTCTTCCTTCGATTCGGTGTCCTTCAACTGCTGGGTGATGAACGCGTACACCTCTTTTTTGCTTCCCATGGGAAAGCCGATCATGGTGTCGATTATGGGCTGATTTTTGGGCATGGCCATAGGGATGACCCTACCGGCACCTCGTTATCCCACGCCCGATCGTGGGCCAGATTTGTTGCCTCGTTACTGCACCGCATCGGTGATACGGACCAACAATTCGGGGTCGCTGCTCGCCGGTACGAGGATCAATTCGTCGGCACCCACGGCGCTCATCGCGGCAATGGTGCGATGCAATGTGTCGACGGAATGGACCCGCATCATTTTGGCGAGCGCATCCGCAAGCTCGGCGCCAAACACGGCCAAGTATTCAGCGGCAAAGTTATGCAATGTGTCTTGGGCATCGGGGCCGAGCGCCACGAATACACCGGTCACTAGACGGGGCGCTGTGGTGCGTTCGGCAGCCGTCCATGCATTGCGGACTGACGCAAACAGCCGATCAGTTTCGTCAGCGTCAGCACCCAAGCTGAACCCGCTCACGCCATCGGCCCATCGGGCTGCTCTGGCCAACGATTTCGGACCCATTCCCGAACACAAAACCTGCGGCCCACCCGGCTGTACCATTGGCGGCCCAACGGGAACGCCATCGGCGGCCAAGCCGCCTCCCCAAAGCCGCTTGAGTTCGGCGACGCCAATATCGAGGCGTTTGTGGCGGCCCTCGAAAGGTGAGTGGAGCGCCCGATAATCGTCGGCTCGGCCGCCCACTCCCACTGCAATATCGAGGCGGCCGTTACTCAGTACGTCGAGGCCTGCCAATTGTTTGGCCAGCATCACTGGTTCATGCCACGGCACCACGGCCACGTTCAAGAAAATTCGCACCCGTTCCGTAAGCGCTGCCGCGGCATTGAGGAGCGTCAATCCATCCACATTGTGAAAGGTCATGCGCTCCCCCGCTGAAATACTCGAGAAAGGGCCCTCCTCGATTCCTCGACACCACGCCGCGATTCTGTCGGCATCGAGGCCGTGAGCCATCTGGGGAAGTGCAACACCAATTTGCATTTTCGCAACCTACAACGGTGCCGCCACAACGCCCGTCACGTACATTCGGGATTATGACTTTGCCCCCCGAACTGTCCTACGACTCACTCGACATTTTGAGCAACGAGGCTCATCGCAATGGCCCGCCACATGAGCTGTACTCGATGTTGCGCGAACACGCTCCGCTCACCAAGGTACGGGGCGTCGAAGCGGAATTTCCGGAGTGGGTTTGGGCCGTCACCCGCCACGCCGACGTGAACTCCGTGTCACGGCAATTTCAAAACTATTCCTCAGCCGCCAAGGGCTCGCTGATGATGTCCGACCGGCCCGACCTTGAGATGGCTCGCATGCTCATCGATTTGGATCCCCCAGAGCACACGCGCTTGCGCAGCCTGGTGAACCGTGGCTTTACACCCAAGGCCATGCGCATGTTGGAGGAGCACTTCGTAGAGGTCTCCGAGCGTCTTATTTCCGACGCCGTAGCTACCGGTTCCGTGGATTTCGTGACAACAGTTTCCGCCGAATTGCCGCTCATTGCCATTGCCGAATTGTTGGGCGTCGACACCGCTGACCGGCACCGCGTTTTTGATTGGTCCAACAAGATGATCGGCTCCACAGACCCCGATTATTCCGGAGGACCAGAGGACGCTGCCACGGCGGCTATGGAGTTGTACATGTTCGCCAATGAGCTGGCGGCTGACCGTCTCAAGAACCCCGGCAACGACATCATCACCACCCTGGTGTCGGCCGACGGCGACGATCGCCTCACCGAGCACGAGTTCGACCTGTTTGTGTTGTTGCTCGCCGTTGCCGGCAACGAGACAACCCGCAATGGCATCAGTCACGGCGTGTTGGCGCTCATCGAACAGCCTGGCGTGTTTGAACAAATCAAAGCCGATCGCTCACTGATCCCCGGGGCCGTCGAAGAAATGTTGCGATGGGGCACCCCTGTCAACAACTTCCGTCGTACGGCCACTTGCGACATTGAGCTGCACGGCCAACAGATCAAAGAAGGCGATCCCGTGGTCATGTTTTACGCCTCGGCCAATCGCGACGAAGACGTATTTAAGGATCCGTTTAAGTTCGACGTGACTCGGTCGCCGAATCCCCATGTGACCTTCGGCGGTGGTGGCCCGCACTTCTGTCTGGGCGCCAACTTGGCCCGTATGGAAATGCGGATTGCCTTCGAATCGTTCTTCGATCACGTCGATTCAGTGGAGCTCACAGGGCCGGTTAACAAGCTCCGCAGCCACTTCGTCCACGGCATCAAAACGCTGCCCGTGCGCCTGGAAGGCCGCCCGTAGATTCCGAGCGGAAACCATCCCGATAGCGCCTTAGCTATCGTTCAGGAGCCTTCGCCAAAGCTACAGCGATACAAACAAAGGCGATGATCGACAGTCCGGCACCGAGCACCACGTTCATCGGGCCGCCGGGAGCGATAAACCCACGAGAGCCGAAAATCGTGATCGTCTCAACAAGTTGCTCGGCGAATACCACGGCTGTCAAGTATCCCACCCAACGAGGCACTCCCGCAACCCCGACTTTGCGCACCACAGCCAGGGTGAACGAGCCAAACATCAGCATGGTCGACGACGTGAGCAAAGGCCCCCAAAAACTCGAGATATCGAGCAACGTGCGCGCTGTCGACGGGTCGAGCGTCCGGGGGTGAAGTGCCATGCCAACAATGAACCAACTTTGAAGAACCGTCTCGATCGCCAAGGCCACTGCTCCGAAGTAAAACACATCTCGATACGGCGCCGGCAAGCGGCGTCGAACCTGCACCGCGAATACCGCAAAGGCCACGCCGGAAAGCGTTCCAAACCACGTGGACCAACGCACGTCGCTGGCATGCTCGACGAACCACGCGGCCACGATTGTTCCACTATCGGTCGACTTTGGGGGCGTGCCAAGAAAGATGGTGGCAAGCCCGAATAGCACCACCACAAGACCTGTAGATATGTACAAAACCTTTGATTTCCCCATGTCAGGCATTCGACCACACGCTTGGGACGTAATCAAGCGGCAGCCGTCGAAATTCCAGCCTGGCTCGTGTGCTACATCATGAGCGGGAAATCGTGGCCGGTGAGCCAATGCCGGCCAACCGTTTTGCACTCCGCCCATCGAGCCACAAGGCGATCGCCATTGGGGTCCTCAGCGGTGGCCTGACCAAGCTCAGTAGGAGTGGGCCCGATGCGATCGGCGTGGGGCTGCAGTGCCGCTAAATCGAAGCCATAGATCTCCGCCGCGGCGAGGCCAACCATGCGCCGCGTCTCCTCGATCGGAATATCGTGGAACGTTTTACGCAACCAATCGCGGGTGTTGGGCCAGGTGCCTTCTGGATGGGGGAAATCGTTGCCCCAACAGATGTTGTCGATACCAATTTCGTAGCGCATACCAATCTCGCGACGCTTCGTGTTGGACGCCCCGATGAAACAGTTGCGATCCACGTACTCGCTTGGCGCCATAGTGATGGAGCCCTTGAATGGGTCCATACCCAACTTCTCAGACCCCTTCTGGCCCAGGTACAAACGGTCCCAAAACCACAGCAGTTGCGGCAGCCACCAACAGCCGGCTTCGGTCACGCCAAAGCGCAACCCAGGGAACCGTTCAAACACGCCAGACCACAACATGAACCACAACGGTCGCGCTGGCCACCACGTCACTTCGGTCACGTAGATGCCCAAATGGTTGTCGTAGGAGTCTCGATCAGCAGGGCCGGAATGGGTCACCACTGGCATGTGCAGTTCTTGACACAGGGCCCACACGGGGTCGTATTTCCGGTCGTGGTATGGCGCTTGGCTCATCCACATGGCGGGGATCATAACCGCGCCCAAACCCGATTCTTTTGCCCGTCGAATCTCGGCCAACACGAGAGGCAGTTCGGCAGTGATGGGCACCAATGCCACGCCGCGGCGACGTTCTGGGCTTAGCGCACACAGCTCGGCCAGCCACCGATTGTGGGCTTGGGCACCGGCCAACCCCAGCGCTGGATCCATGTCGCCCGATAGGCCAAGGCCTGCACCAAACGGAACGCAGGTGCGGCTCTCCACGGCGTCGGCGTCAGGGAATACCACTTCGCCAGCAACGCCATCGCCGTCGAGTTCGAGGTCGCGTCGATCGGCCTCCCAGCCACTTCGCAAAGCTTCTTCGTGTTCCTCGTACCACGACTTGGCGAAAGCCTCATTGCGCACACCGAGTGCCGTCATGGCTTCGAGTTGGGCATGTCGTTCGGTCAAAAACTCGTCGAACTGGGGATGGAATTTTTTGTCGAGGTACTCCCGGTAATCGCCGGTCGGCAAACCAGCATGGGAGTCAGCACTTACGATGACATAAGGCGCATTTGCGTCAGACATAGGAAACCTTTCTCAGCCCGGAACCGGGCGAAGATACGCGGGATTGGTTCGATTCACAAGAGATTCGATTCTGGCTCGAGCAGTTGTGTCGCTGCGCTCGCTGGCCGGATGAATCCAAAATTGGTTCGCCAGAATGCCAGCCACCACATCAGCGGCGACGTCGTGCGGCGAGGTGTACTGCGGTTCAATTCCGGCGGCGCGCATCTGCACTTCCAGTACTTCGACAGTGGTGTACGGCGTGATGCGCGGCCTCTGCTTGGCGAACTCGTCGGTGCGACTTCTCCACGATTCGAACAGCCCGGTGCGAAGCATGTGTGGCCCTGGGAAAAGCACGCTGGCTCCCACGGCAGAGCCCACGTCGGCTAGTTGGCCGTAGAGGCATTCCGTCATGGTCACCACGGCTGCCTTGGTGGCTGCGTACTGGGGCGTTGACGGCAACGGAGAGATGCCGCCATTGCCAGATGACGTATTCACCACGTGACCCTCGTTTTGCGCCACCAAGAGCCCCACGAAGGCGTTGATGCCGTGCACCACGCCCATCACGTTGACCCCAATGGCCCATCGCCAATCGTTGAGCTCGTGCTCCCACATGCGCCCCTCAGCGCCGGCACCAATACCGGCGTTGTTACACAAAACATGCACGGTGCCGAAGGCGTCAATCGCGGCGTCACGAAGGGCTTCTACCGACGCGAAATTGGTCACGTCGGTAACCACACCGATCACATCGGCGGGCGCTGCTATGCCGGGCAATTCGGCCCGAATGGCGTCTACGGTTGCCTGTAATGGGCCAGCCTGAACATCGGCCAACACCACTTGCATGCCCTCAGCAAGGAATCTCTCCCCCATTGCTCTTCCGATGCCACCGGCGCCGCCTGTGACTACCGCGACCTTGCCGCGTAACGATTGCACGGCGTGGTCAGTCGGTGCCGATGGGATTCAGGTCATCGTAACGTTGGTGCACAAACGGCCGAATCCATTCGCCAGGGACGGTCTGGATGATTTCGCCGCGCTGGCTCGATGACCGCTCCGCAAATTCCATGAACCGCACTTTGAGCACGGGGAAATCGGCGACCGGATCGAAGTGGGAGTCCCGCAAAGTCACGTCGCCTTCGACGCTCCAACATGCCCGCGTTTTTTCGTCGCGATGGCAGTACACCAGCGACGGATCGGCATCGAATCCCGTGCCAGCAGGGTCAAGCAGAAACTTGAAATAGAAGTCGCTTCGACGACGGTCGGGCGTGGGTGGCAATTCGCCCGTGATGTGGCCGTTGATTTCCACGAACGTGGTGCCCATTCGGGCGAAGGAGCCGTGCACGGCGTCGCCGTCTCGAGTGAGGGTGACCGCTGACAACTTCTTGGGCTCTCCGAAGGTTTCCCGGCCCCCAACCACTGCTTGTTCAGTGGTCATGGGCATCACCAGCGGGTACCCGCCGACCATGTCGTTGTGCATTGCTTCCACGGCAAATGTGCCGGCACCAAATGGCGGACGGCCCTTGCCGATATCAACCGACGCAAAGGTGACTCGTACTAGCGGCTCGGCCGATGGAGTGAGCGGCCGCGGCAGCACGGCAGCAATTGCTTCCGGATCTGTCTCGTACACGACGGTGAGTGTGGTGGCCCATGTTTCCACGCTGGTGAGTTCGAGTTCGCGGTTGCGCAACTGGTCGGGCGTGCGGCCCCCGTAACGAATTTTTGCCATATCAGAACCCTTTCGTTTGTGTTTGAAAATTTGATGATCCGAACCCGAAGAGGGCAGGACACTTTTCCGCGTGCATCGGCACATCGCCGCGGTGTAACGGCACATCGACGTCGGCCACGAGTGGGCCAACGCGAGCGGCGATTGGATCCAACAACGCCCGGTCGAAGCCATACACGCGGGCGGCATTCCCGCCAAGCAACATGGCCGTCTCATCGTGAGGCACACCGGCAAACGACGCCCGCAGCGCTTCGATTGTGTACGGCTCTGTGCCTTCTTTATGGGGGTAGTCACTTCCCCACATCACTCGATCAAGGCCCACAGCGTGACGCAATGGCACTTCCGCAGGGCGGATGAAACTGGCCCCCACGTAGCATTGACGCGCCCAATATTCGCTGGGCTTCATCGACAACTTGTCCATCACCGATTTGCCCCACACGTACTCTTGCGAGCCTTCGGCTGTAGCCATGCGATGGAAGAAATAATCGAGCCGCATGAGCTCCTCGGGGATCCACGCGGTGCCTTGTTCCGTGAACACAAACCGCAGCGATGGATGGCGTTCCATCACGCCAGACACCATCAGATGCACAAGAGCCCGATGGGAAAACCACGTGGTCTCCAGCAAGAAAATCACCTTGGCGTCATCGGTGTCGCCCATGGGTGGAGTGGCGCTACCGCCGTGGTGATTCACCGGCATGCCGAGCTCGTCGCACACTGCAAAAAGTGGTTCGTAATAATCGGCCACATGGAGTTGGGGCACTGCCTGGCCGGGAGGTACTCCTGGCAATAGAATGCCGCCGGTGAGCCCGGCAGCGTGAGCCTCGCGCACTTCAGCAACCGCAGCATCGATGTCTTCCAACATGACTTGAGCAATCCCCGCCCGACGCCCAGGTGCCGCTGCACAAAACGCCGCCAACCAGCGATTGTGGGCCTGCAATCCAGCCCAGCGACGCTCGTAATCGGCTCGGTCGCGAGCAGCAGGAAGCGCGGTCAGCGAGGCCTTGGGAAAGAAGGGCGGAATGGTGTTGGGGTAGATCACTTCGGCCACGATGCCGTCGCGTTCGAGATCGGCCAAACGTCGATCGGAGTCCCAATTCCGGTTGGCGTTTTCGCTCACTAAGTCGTCGAAATCGATCACATAGGTGCTCGCCCACGCATCGAATTCATCGTGATAGGCACGGTCCAAAAACGGCTTGTAATCCACGAGGGACGCGCCGCCGTGACAATCGGCGGAGATGACGAGATATCGATCGTTCATGGCGTCCCCACGTTATGGATATGGCTCACCAGAGTGGCGAGCGTGGCGTCGGAAATTTGGTAACCAGGAAAGTATGCGCATACCCGGTGTGATACCGCACCGAACCGGCGATTGATTTCCGCGGCGCACTGAGCGGGGGTACCCACCACGGCGATGCGACGAGCCAGGTCATCGGGAATAAGCGCCGACATCGAAACCCAATCGCCGAGTTTGCTCAACCTGTTGAGCTCGGGCTGGATGTGGCCAAAACCTTCAGCATCGAGCACACGCTTGTAGGCGGGCGTCGAACCATAAAACGAAAGCAAACCTTTGACTGCTTTGAGTGCCGCCCCGATTGCTTCGTCGGATTCGCCGGTGGCCACGATGGCGCAACTCACAATGTCGAGATCGGCTAGCGCGCGCCCGCCTGCCGCAAGCCCGGAGCGCACCGCTGGCATGGTGTGCTCGGCGAAATGGCGCTCGGAATTAAACGGCATCACTAACAATCCGTCGGCCACCTCGGCGGTCATAGCCGTGAGTTTTGGGCCGAGTGCGCCGACGTATATCGGCGGCGGTCCACCGGGCAGAGGCCCCGGATTAAAGGCCGGCGTCATGATCGTGTGGGTGGTGTATCGGCCTCGAAAATTTAGCCGTTCGCCCGTCGTCCACGAGCTGAAAATTGCACGCATTGCCCCGATATATTCTCGTATCCGACCAACCGGATCGCTCCACGTTGACCCATAACGTTTCTCAATGTGAGGCTGGATCTGGGTGCCAAGCCCTAACCGAAAACGACCTCCCGACAACAACGCCACATCGTGGGCCGAGTTGGCCATATGCATGGGGCTGCGCGGCAACGCGATCGCCACATTTGTCATGAGGTCGAGGTCAACGACTTGCGAGGCAAGCACAAGTGGAAAGAACACGTCGTGTTGACCTTCGAAGGTAAATAGTCCGTCGACTCCTGTGGCCGCCAACTCCACGGCACGCGCCGCCGCGCCAGTAGGCCGCAGAGCCGACAGATGCACGTCGACGAGCACCGGGCAACGACCTATCGACGCTGAAAATTGGCTGGGCGTTTTTCGGCAAAGGCACGGGGGCCTTCTTTGGCATCAGCCGACGAAAACACGGCCCAGCCGTAGTCGTACTCGTGAGCCAGCGCTTCGGCTTCCGTCATGCCATCGGTCTCGTGCAAGGTACGCAAAATTGCTTCCACGGCTAAGGGTCCGTTTGCACAAATAGTTGCCGCGATTTCTTTGGCCTTTGCCAACGCTTCGCCATCGGGGACGACGTGGCCAATCAGGCCGTAGCCGAGCGCTTCGGTGGCTGTCACATGGCGGCCGGTCAGCAAAATATCGGCAGCCACGGTGTACGGAATTTGCCTCCGGAGACGGACTGCCGAGCCGCCCATGGGATACAGGCTCCACCGTGCTTCGCTCACGCCAAATCGAGCCGAAACACCTGCCACCCGAATATCGGTAGCTTGCAAAATTTCGGTGCCTCCGGCGATGGCCACACCTTCGACAGCGGCGATGAGTGGCTTGGTGGGCCGGTAATCCCGCAGCAGCGCTTTCCAATGCAATTGAGGATCGGCCTTCATCCGGGCCGCGGTGTCGATCTCGGTATCACTATCGGCACTATCGCCAGCCATGGCCCGCAAATCGGCACCCGAACAGAAGTTGCCACCAGCGCCCGTGAGGATGATGCACCGCACATCGTCGTCGTTCGACGCCTCGACCATGGCGTCGTACATACGCACCAACATGGCACCGCTCAAAGCATTAAATCGTGCCGGCCGATTCATGGTGATGATCATTGTTTGACCATCGCGTTCAACGATTGCGTCAGGCACTTATTCCCCCTGTGTACGAACAACTCGACGGGCCGACCCTAACCGGTTAAGGTCCCCCGCTTATGACCGTAGACCCATTTTCACCCGGGAAACTTGGCCCCATCACGCTGAAAAACCGCATCATCAAAGCCGCCACTTTTGAAGGCATGAGCATCGGCGGAAAGGTCACACCAGAGCTCATCGACTTTCATCGCAAAGTGGCGGCCGGAGGGGCGGCAATGACCACACTGAGCTACGTGGCCGTCAGCAAAGACGCCATGGGCGCGCCCAATGAATTGACGGTGCGCGATTCGTCAATGCCGGGTTTGGTGGCGATCGCCAACGAGGTACACAAAGCAGGCGCTCTGCTTTCCGCTCAGCTCGGTCACGCTGGCGCGGTGGGGCAAATGCCGGGGAAACTATCGGTGGGGCCCTCCGCTGGGCGTTCGATAATGGGCTCCAAATATGCGGCGATCACCCGGCTGCAAATGGATCAAGTGGTTGCCGATTTTGCACGCAGCGCGGTGGGCTTGGCCGATGCCGGCCTAGATTGCATCGAGCTACACCTCGGGCACGGATACTTGTTGTCGGCATTCATGAGTCCAAAACTCAACAAGCGAACCGATGACTACGGCGGCTCCATCGAGAACCGGGCCCGCTTTGCTCGCGAGGTGGTGAAGGCCGTGAAAGATGCCGTTGGCAATCGGATCGCCGTTACCGCCAAGATGAACATGGCCGACTCCAAACGAGGCGGGCTGCAACCTACCGAGAGTCTGCAGATCGCCAAGCTTTTGCAGGCCGACGAGCACCTCGACGCCATCCAATTCTCGGGCGGAAGCTCTCTGGCCGACCCCATGTACATCTTCCATGGCGATCGCCCGATGGCCGAATTCGCTTCCATATTGCCGCCCAAAATGAAGTGGCCTTTCAAGCTTTTCGGCGGCTTCGTGCTCAAGAAGTATCCGTGGAAGGAAGCATACTTTTTGCCTACGGTGGCCGATTTTCGGGCACAACTCGCGATGCCAATGATTTTGCTCGGCGGCGTCACTGAGCGAGCCACGCTCGACATGGCCATGGTCAAAGGGTTCGAATTCGTGGCCATGGGACGAGCCCTTTTGCGGGAGCCAGACCTCATCACCCGATGGCAAGAAGGCTCCACCTCAAGCTCCACATGCATCCATTGCAACAAGTGCATGGTGTCGATCTACACCGGCACGCGGTGCGTGATCGACAACCCAGAGCCAATCGTGTTCTCGGGACTTACGGCGTAATCACTCCCGCCAACTCCAGAATTCGCGACGGCGGCAAATGCTGTTCGGTGATGATCACGCCCAAGTGCGCCAGGGCATCTTCGATGGCATTAGTGAGAGCTGCTGGGGCGGCGATCATGCCCCCTTCGCCCACACCGCGATAGTTGGCTTCGATCGTCGACGGCGTCTCAATGTGGTGAATTTCGATTTCGGGGATTTCCATGGTGGTCGGGATCAGATAGTCCATGAACGTGCCAGTTTGGAATTGGCCCGACTCGTTGTAGGTGATTTTTTCGTACAGCACTGCGCCGATCCCCTGCGCCACCCCACCGCGAACTTGGCCTTCCACGACGGCTGGGTTGATCAACTCGCCACAGTCTTCGGCCACCACATATCTGGTGATTTTCACCACACCGGTTTCGAGATCGATCTCCACCCAACACACATGAGTTGACTGAGCCCAGCCGCCCTCGCCGCCGTCGTATTCGCTTTGGATACGAATGGCCTCGCTCGTTTTGGGGGCTACCGCACCAGCCGGTTGGGGTGACCGTTTTGCCTGGGCGGCGACGGCCGCGAAATCAACACTGCGGGCAGGCGTGCCCGCCACATGCACATTGCCATTGGTGACAACAAGGTCGTCCCGGGATGCCTCCAAAAGGTCGGCGGCGATATCCAAAATGCGACCACGAAGCTCGCGTGAACCAAACGTGACAACGCCACCCGTCATTGCCCCCGCCCGGCTCCCTCCGGTGCCAAACAAGCTAAACGGCGTCACGCGGGTATCGCCGTAGCGAACCCGAATCTGTTCCATAGGCACACCCAACTCGTCGGCCGCCACTTGGGCGAAGGTGGTCTCGTGGCTTTGGCCGTGAGGCATCTGTTGGATATAGACGCTCACCGTGCCATCAGATTCAAGAACCACGTGCGCTGGTTCAGAAGCGGCCATGGAGCCAGCTCCTGGCATGACTTGATCGAAAAATCCCGGAGGCCCAGGTGCTGCTTCGATGAACGTAGCGAACCCCATGCCCACGATTTTTCCGTTGGTCCGAGCCTCGGCTTGACGGGCGGCCCACAGGTCGAACTCAGCTACTTCCATGGCCTTTTCAAACGTGACCGCGGCCGACATGCGTACGTCGAGCGCAGGACCCGTGATCATCTTGGTTGGCAATTCGGCGGCCGTGATCATGTTGCGTCGGCGTATATCGGCGCGGCTGATGCCGAGGTTGCGAGCCATGATGTCGAGCATCCGTTCTCGTACCCATGTCTCTACCGCCCATGGCCCGCGGTAGGCCACGTAAGTGCCTTTGTTACTGGCCACGATCCGGGTATCGAACTGCAACGCCGGCAATCGGTACGGGCCCGGCATCATCACTCTGATGATTTGCGAAAACATCCCGCCACCGAACGGAAACGCGGGGTAGGCACCAATGTTCATATCGAGGCGCACATGCATTCCCCGAATTGTCCCGTCGTGATCACACGCCATCGAAAGTTCCACGTTTTCATCGCGGGCGTGACCGCCAACCATGAGATTTTCATTGCGATCTTCGATCCATTTGATACTGCGCTGAAGGTGCACCGCGGCGGCATACACCGCCACATCCTCACGGCCCACAGTGCCCTTGGCGCCGAATGCGCCACCGATGTCTTGGGCCACCACTTCAGGGCGGGAATCCTGACCTTTGGCCAACAAAGCCACCATCGATCGTTGCAAATCCAAGGCTCGTTTGGGATCAGACGCCATCTGTTTCATCATGGTGGGCATCATGGGCTTACCGGCGCCCTTCATCTCCGGCTTGGCGGCCATCAATGATTTGGCACCATTCACAAACAGCTTTGGTCGGTCACGATGCTTGAACATTTCCTTGATCGATCCGGGGACAGTAAGCCGCCCCGACATCATGGCCAATGCCCATTTCAACGCATGCGACGATTGTGTGGCGGCGTGGACAATGGCCGGGCCCTCGCTTCGAATTTCGACGACGATGCCCCGAGTTTCCATAGGCTGATTCGATTGGCGATGCTGCACAAACCGTTGCGTAAACGTGCGATCGGCGTCGGCAAAGATGGGGCCGACGGCGGGGCCGCTTGGCTGGTTCATCGACACCATCACGTTGCTTTTGGCTTTGGGCCAAATTGGCGCCCGCGTGCTGTCGAGCGCTTGGCCAATGGTGGAGATAGGTTCCAGTTCGCGGTAGTTCACCTCGACGAGTTCGGCACCGTCTTCGGCAGCGCGACGAGATTCGGCAATCACCAACGCAACGGGATCGCCAACATGGCGCACTCGGTCGGTAGCGAGCGAATAGAACGTGGGGTCGTACATGCCGGGCAGGGGCATCAAGCCCACGAACGGGTTGGTAAATTCGGCGATTTCTGCGCCCGTAAAAATTGCTATGACACCTGGGGAACGCTTCGCAGCTGTGGTGTCGATGCGGGTGATTTCGGCGTGAGGCATAGGGCTTCGCAGGAAAGCGGCGTGGGCCATATTGGGCACTGTCACGTCGTCTACAAAACGTCCGGTGCCGGTAAGTAGGCGCGGGTCTTCAGTGCGCTTTACGGAGTTGCCGACGAGTTTGCCGACGATTGCTTCACGCATTTTTGGTCTCCTCGATGCTGTTGAGTTTGTTGCGTTTCGAGATCACATCGAAGGCCGCTTCTGCACCGGCCAGAATGCTGGCGTAGCCAGTGCAACGGCACAAATTGCCGCTCAGTTCCTCGCGAATTTGTTCTTTTGACATATCGGGGTCATCGTCGGCCAATGCCTTGATCGACATCAAGAAACCCGGTGAACAGAACGCGCACTGAAACCCGTGGTGGTCGATCATGGCCCGCTGAATGGGGTGCAATTCACCATCAGCCGCCAGCGATTCCACAGTCTCGACGTGCGAGCCATCGCATTGCGCGCCGAGCACAAGGCAACTACGGGCGGCGGCGCCGTCAATGATCACGGTGCACGCCCCACACACCCCGTGCTCGCACCCCAGATGAGTTCCCGTGAGCTGTAGGTCCTCGCGCAGCACCTCGGCGAGCGTGCGTCGTGATTCGACGTTGAGAACATGCTCGAGGCCATTGACCGTGAGCGAGAGAGACAACATTTGCGCGGTCATGCCAACGCTCCAATCGTGAGGGAAAACTTGCTCGCCGCATCGGCCAATGCCCGACGAACCAGCACGCCGGCCAAGTGTCGCCGATACGCCGTCGAGCCGTGGTTGTCGGCCGCAGGGTTGAGATCGGCGGTCATTTTTGTCGCCGCGTTAGCGAATACTTCAGAGGTCGACATGTTGCCCACCAGTTCCGCTTCGGCAGCGGCCGAGCGGTACGGCGTAGCATCGACACCGAACAACGCCAACGCAGCGGTCTCGATGGTGCCGTTCGGTGCGATCGACAGTTGCGCCACGCATCCAGCCAATGCGAAATCGCCGTGCCGGCGCGACACCTCCTGCACCGATACAACGGCGTTGGCTGCCGCAATTGGGAACCTCACCTCGGTAACCATTTCACCGTCTCCCACATCGGCGGTGAGGTACCCCAAGAAAAATTCGTGCGCAGGTATCAGCCGAATGCCGTGTGCGTTCGCCACCACAAATTCAGCATCCAATGCACGCGCCACGGCAGGCAATTCGGCAGCTGGATCGGCATGGGCCAACGAGCCACACACGGTGCCTCTGTTCCGAATTGCTCGATGACCAATATGGGGTAACGCGGCATGAACCAATGGAGCTGTCGTGGCCACGAGGTCGTTCGAAAACGCCGCGGCGTGACGCACCATGGCTCCAATCGTGAGACGCCCGTCGGCCAACTTGATTTCGTCAAGGCCGCTGATGCGGCTGATGTCAACCAAGTGGTCTGGGGTGCTGAGTCGCATGGCCATCATGGGCACCAAACTTTGACCGCCGGCGATCACTTTGGCGTCGCCACCGAATTCAGCCAAAACCGCCAGCGCTTCGGCCAAGGTCTCGGGCCTGTGGTATTCAAATGCTCGCATCTTCATAAAACGTCTGACCTTCCTCGTTCTACTCGCGCCATCACAGCGCTCCATTTACGCCATCACAGCGCTCGTTCACAGCCTCGCACACGGCGAAGCACGAAACCGCAGGGTCGTCCGGTACAAAACATTTCGGTAGTCTGCAATGAATCAGCAGGCTCCGAAAGGCATCAGCTTGGCCAAAAACACTGCACTCCTCAGTCTCTTAACGCCCAAGGGGAACCGTCGATTAATTGTGCCCTATTTGCTGGCCGGCGTCATCGTGACCGTACTCCTGGCGATCGTGGGCGTGGTGGTCAGCCGATCCAGCGCCGAAACCGAGGCGCTACGCAATAAATCCAGAATTACTGAGGTCGTGGCTTCGTCGGTCATTGAGCCACTCCTCACAGAGCCCAAATTTGACACCCAACAAATCAGCAGAATCGACGACGTCGTGCACCGAGGAGTTCTCGATACCGAGGTAGTCAGGGTGAAAATGTGGACAGCTGACGGGACCATCGTCTATTCGGATTTTCGTGAAGCGATCGGCCGTCAATTCGAGCTCGACACCGCCGACAGAGCTGCCTTTACTCGCGGCACCTCATCGGCGAAGGTAACTGACCTGTCAGACGCAGAGAACTATTCCGAGCAAGGATTCGGTGAACTCATTTCGGTGTACACGGGCGTCGTCACTCCTAAGGGAACTCCTTTGCTTTTCGAGATGTACTTTCGTCATTCCGCTGTCGAGGCCGACGCAAAACGAATATCGCGACAGTTCCTGCCCGTCGGCATTGGTGCATTGGTGCTCCTTCAACTGATTCAATTTCCGTTGATGTGGATCCTTTCTCGACGGCTCACCAAGCGTGATCGAGAAAAGGCAGAACTCACCCGGTACGCCCTCGATGCGACCGGTGCCGCCAGCCGTCGAATCGCCAGCGACTTGCACGACGGAGTTGTGCAAGACCTCGTGGCGATCAACTACTTATTGATTTCGAATGCCTCAAAGTTGCACGCCATTTCCCCTTTGATCACCGCGCAGAACATTGCTGGCGAGATCGAAGGAGCCGGGGTAGCTACGCGCCAGGCAATTCAATCGTTACGCAGCTTGATCGTGGATATCTATCCACCGTCTCTTCACGAAGAGGGTCTCAAGATGGCGCTCACCGACCTACTCGCCACCGCTGCTGCGCGTGGGCTCACCACCACGTTGCACGTCGCCGAAGCCTCCGAAGCGAATTTTGAACAAGATGAATTGATCTATCGAGTCGCTCAGGAAGCCGTGCGCAATACCGTCCAACACGCCCATGCAAAATCGATTCAGCTAACCGTCGAACGTGAACCGCACATGACGGTGCTCACTATTGCCGACGACGGCGTCGGCTCCAATACGGTTGCGATGTCCAAGGTGCAACGGTCAGGACACTTTGGCCTCAACATCATTCGCGACGTTGTTGAATCGGCCAACGGTGAGGTCGTTTTCAGTTCGCTAGCGGCCGGTGGATTCCTTCTGACGGCACACATCCCTTCGTGACGAAATTCGATCTAACATGCACGTCATGACAACTGAGGCGGGCCTCGGAAATACTTCCACATCAATGACTGCCACCATCACGGTGGTGATCGTGGATGATCACTCGATGATTCGTTCAGGCCTACGCCAAATACTGGATCGGGAGCCCGACATAGAAGTCATCGGCGATGCACGTGACGGCGACGCAGCAATCGAATTGGTCCGTCGACTCGTGCCCGACGTTGTGCTCATGGACATTTCGATGCCCGGCACCGATGGCATTTCCGCCACAAAAGCGATCACCAGCACGTGCCGCAGCCAGGTGGTCATGCTCACATCATTTGCTGATCGGGAACGCATTGTGGACTCGCTCAATGCCGGAGCAGTTGGCTATCTCTTGAAGGACGCAGACCCTGGCGAGTTGCCAAAGGCCATTCGAACGGCGGCCAGCGGAGCGTCGCCTATTGATCCCCGGGTGACGCGCCAACTCATCACCGGGAACATTGTCAAACCGTCAATGCCGCAGCTCTCAAAACGGGAAGTCGATGTACTTCGGTTGGTGGCGGAGGGATTTAGTAACAAACTGATTGCACGCCAATTGGGGATTGCCGAAAAAACGGTAAAAGCACACATGACTGCCATCTTCAACAGTCTTGGGGTGACGGATCGCACACAGGCTGCACTATGGGCGAGCCGTCACAAACTTCCCGACTGATAGTCGCACCCCCGAATTGCTGAGTTTGCATTAGCCGCCACAAATTGCGTCTCAACGATGACTATCGTTACCGACCTTGATTTGTTTTAGACACAGAATTTCCACCGTGATCGTGGCCACCGTTACGACAGTCGCCACGCTGACCATGCTGGTCGCAGCCGACATGCCAAACGCCGGCGCCGTCGTACCCGTAGCGCCACAGGCAATTGGTCTTGCTGTCAATCCAAACTTGTTTCCGGGGAGCGCGGCGTACATGGTGTTGGATGCAACCAGTGGCGAGGTGTTGGCCAGTAACAACACGCACCAATTACTTGAACCAGCATCGATGATGAAACTCATGACATCGCTCATGGCCATTGAACGATTGCCTCTTGATCAAGTCGTCACCGTGAGCGCAGCTGCTGGAGCTCGGGAAAAAGGCGAGTTGTACATACAGGCCGGCGAACAATTCACCGTCGAAAAGTTGCTGGAAGCGGCGCTCATTCCGTCAGACAACAACGCTGCCTACGCCCTATCGGATGCGGTGAGCGGTGGCGATTTGGCGAAGTGGACGCAAATGGCCCGTGACCGATCAGCGCTCATGGGGTTCGAAGATGCCGGCGTGGTGTTTGATCCGACGGGCTGGATCGAAGGATCCACAGCCGCCAACCACGCCATGTTGTCAGCCGCCGATATGGCGAAACTGGCGCTTGTAGCGTTTCACAACCCCGACATTCGCCGCATCATCGGCATGTCCTTTGTCACCATTGTGAGCGCAAACGGGATCAAACGCACCGCAGGCACTACCGACTTGCTGTTAGGAAATTTCGTAGGCATGGTGGGCGGAAAAACAGGCACTACCAACAGCGCCGGTCGCTGTTTTTCAGCCTTAGCCAAACGTGGCAATCGAGAAATTATGACGCTGGTGTTTCGATCGCCGGATCGCATGGGGCAAACGGCCGACGCACTTGATTGGGCCTTCGGCTGGACACCAGGCGTGTACGTCACGGGCGCCATCGCTCAAGGATCCGGCTACCTCACGTTGCACGGCGATGGCACAGTGATCGCGACCGGCGGCGCTACAGCATTCGGCAATGCCTATGTGGGCACCGGCGACAAGGCGGTGGGCATCGCGGCCACGCCCGACGGGCTTGGCTACTGGATCGCGTTGGCGTCGGGGGATGTGCAACCGTTTGGTAGCGCCGTCAGCTACGGCACCATGTACGGCAAGCCACTCAACGGCTCAATCATTTCCATGGCCACCACGGCAAGTGGGCTCGGGTACTGGCTAGTGGCCAGCGACGGCGGAATTTTCTCCTTCGGTGACGCTGCGTTTTACGGCTCGATGGGCGCTACGAAACTGAACAAGCCAGTGGTCGGTATGGCGTCATCGCCTACTAACCATGGCTATTGGCTAATAGCCAGCGACGGCGGAATTTTCTCCTTCGGTGACGCTGCGTTTTACGGCTCGATGGGTGCCGTAGTCTTGAATCGACCAGTGATCGGCATGATCAGGTCGGCCACGGGAGGTGGATATTTGATGGTCGCTTCCGATGGCGGCATTTTCGCTTTCGGTGATGTGAAATTTCTGGGCTCCACCGGTGACAGGAACGTGACCCGGTCGGTGCGATCGGTCGTCACCACCAGCAATGGCAATGGGTACTGGCTGTTGAGCTCCACCACAGGGGCCTGGAATTTCGGAGTGGCGGCATGAATGAATCAACCTTCAATGACCAGTTCGCGGCGCTAGTACGTGGTCGCCGGACATCAATGTTGGTCGACCGCGAACGGCTAGTGCCACAAGAACTCGTCACCCAACTCTGCGACCTGGCGCAATGGGCCCCGAACCACAAACGTACGTGGCCGTGGCGATTCGCCTACGTGGTCGGCAACGGGCGCGCCGCGTTGGGGGAAACAGTCTCGGCTGCCATGCATCTCAATGGCGATCCCCCCGAAAAGGTAAACAAAGCACAAACTAAATATCTTCGTACTCCTGGCACCTTGGTGGTGGGCTCCGCATCCGGCGACTCACCGTTGCGCACCGCTGAAAACCGCGATGCCGTTGCGGCTGGGATACAAAATATCTTGCTCGGTGCCACGGCCCACGGCCTTGCCACCTACTGGGGTTCGTGCCCCAAAGGCGCCAACGATACTGTGGCCAAGTTTTGCGACTTCGAGCCCAACACGACTGTGCTCGCTCTCATTTATTTCGGATGGCCAACGTCAACGGTTGAGACTCCCCAGCGGCCTCCGGTAATGGTCAACATCGTCGACTAAGAACCGGCGGCCTGCGGGACTACTACGAATGCATCGCCGCGCTGTGGCCGCCAATGATGGTCTGCGCCACGAGGCCCATGCCCGGCCGGTACGCCAAATAGTCGTGGCTCGGGGCGTCCAGAATCACCACATCAGCGCGTGCCCCGGGCACCACCCGCCCGATGTCCGTGCGTCGCAACGCCTTGGCTCCGCCAGCCGTAGCCGCATACACCGCCTCGTCGATTGTCATGCGACAATCACGCACTGCGAGAGCAAGAACGAAACCCATCGACGACGTATAGCTCGACCCCGGATTGCAGTTTGTAGCAAGCGCTACGCTCGCTCCCCTATCCAGCAAACGCCTGGCGTCGGGATACGGCTGTCGCGTTGAAAAGTCGGTGGCCGGCAGCAACGTGGCCACCGTTTCGCTAGCGGCCAACGCGTCGACATCGGCATCAGTGAGGTACGTGCAATGGTCCACGGAAGCGCACTGCATCTCCACCGCCAACTGCACACCAGGCCCATATCCCAACTGGTTTCCATGCACCCGCAAACCCAATCCGTGCGCTCGCCCAGCCTTAAGCACAGCCCGGGACTGGTCCACATCGAACGCCCCCGTCTCACAAAACACATCGCACCAACGGGCACTCGACGCGCACAGCGGCAGCATGTCGCGGCACACGTGATGCACATAGTCGTCAGCCCGTCCCACGAACTCAGCGGGCACAACATGGGCTCCCAGAAACGTGGTCTCACCAGTTAGTCGGCCGGCAACTTCTAGGGTTCGCAGCTCGTGGGATGCGGTGAGGCCGTACCCCGATTTGATCTCGGTGGTGGTGATGCCACATCGCTGCGCCTCGTAAACACGTCGTGCGGCCAACGCGTACAGCTCATCGGACGACGCGTCACGAGTGGCTTGCGTGGTCACTCGAATTCCACCGGCCGCATATGGCTCACCTGCCATTCGCGCCGCGAATTCGCTGTGTCGGTCGCCGGCAAAAACCATGTGCGTGTGGCTGTCCACAAATCCTGGAATCACACATCGACCCTGAGCATCGATCGCCTCATCGGCCCTCTGTCCGGCATGACCCACCGACACGATCACACCGTCGAAAATCACCACACTGGCGTTGTGAATCACCCCAAGCAGCCCGTTTTCCACGGTGGGATCGTTGGTGACCAGGAGGCCAATATTGTCGATCACGGTGGTGGTCATTGCGCGTCCAGAAGATCGGTAACCGACGTGTGAAGGGCGGCGGCCACATCGAATTTCACATGGCGGCCGTCACGAACGATCACTCGCCCATCGACCACTACATGGGTGATATCGCGTGCCGACGAACTAAAAACCAATGCCGAATCGAGCTCGTGCACACCAGCTCCGGCCACTGACACGCCACCCATACCAACGGTCACCAAATCGGCCCGGGCACCGGAAGCAATCGTTCCCGCGTCGAACCATCCAAGGGATTCGTGGCCGTTGACGGTTGCCGCTCGTAGCAACTCGTCAGCTGAGAATACGCCCCGATTCTGGCGCTCTAATCGCTCGTGATATTCCATCAATCGAGCTTCCTCCACAATGTCGATGACGGCTTGCGAATCGCTCCCCAAACACAACCGGGCGCCGGCGTTGGCGAAATCGCGTGCCCTTCCAATGCCATCTGCCAAATCTCGTTCGGTGCTTGGACACATGCAGCACAACGCATTGCGGCCGCCAAACGCTGCCACGTCGGCGTCGGTTACGTGGGTGGCGTGCACGGCAGTAAACCTGTCGTGCACCACGCCGGCCGACGCCAAAACCTTCAGCGGAGACTCTCCGTAGGCCGCTACACTTGCCGTATTTTCGCCAACCTGCTCTGACACATGGGCGTGCATTGGCCCTGCCAAATCAAGGCGCCCTACGGCGTTCAAATCATCGCGACCAACGCCACGCACGGAGTGCACAGCGTGCCCGACGAGCGCGTGCTGAGAGCCCCCGGCCACCGACGAAATCGAGGCCACCCGCTCGGCCCACGAATCAACGGACGGATCACAAAACCGTTCCTGCAAGGGGCTCAACGTCAGTGGTTCGCCCGCTGGCGAAAGCCCGCCGCGGCGGTACAACGTGTCGAGCAACGTGATCCGGATTCCAGCTTCACCGGCTGCGGCAATGACTGCCTCGCCCATGGCA
Source organism: Acidimicrobiales bacterium (assembly GCA_038231795.1). Lineage (GTDB taxonomy): Bacteria > Actinomycetota > Acidimicrobiia > Acidimicrobiales > JBBRKR01 > JBBRKR01. Next base: position 5,609 of record JBBRKR010000011.1, on the reverse strand, counting down.
TTGGCATTGCTATAGGGCACCCCTCCTGGGCCGTGATGGAGGTAATGAAAATCGCCAACACACGAAATTCCCGCCAACGCCATCTCACCAAACACCGCCCTGGCGAGGGCAAAGTACGTGTCGGGATTGAGTCGCTCGGCGACCGAGTACATCACATCACGCCAGGTCCAAAACGTGCCCCCATTGCCATGTGTTCGCCCTCGCAACGCTCGGTGAAAGGCATGACTGTGGGCGTTAGCAAACCCAGGCACAGTAAGGCCCCGCAGCACAATTGCACCTTCTGGAACCACAGCAATTCCGAGCTCAACTGAGGCAAACCGTCCATCTTCCACCGTGATCACAACGCCGTGCGAAACGCCGCTGTGAGCACCGCCCAGCCAAGCATGCTCGAGCCAATACGTGGAGCTGGCCATCAGCTACCCACGCGCCGCACGAACTCCGTAATGCGCTCCACGAACGCGTCGCGGTGGAACCGTTCATAGTTGTCCCACGTGGTCACTGTGGCAGGGTCGATGACACGATCCAGAAAGAGCACTCCATCGAGGTGGTCGCATTCATGCTGGAACGTTCCTGCCGTGAGCCCACGTTTGATTTCGTCGTGAGCCACGCCGAACCTGTCGAGATAGGTGACTCGCACATTCACATTTCGGCGCACCACACCTCGCAGGTTCGGCACGCTTAAACACCCTTCGTTGATGTCGACGGTCTCATCATCGAGCGGTTCGATCACAGGATTGACGACGACGGTCAACGGCAAGCGCGGCTTGTACGGGTAGCGGGGATTCTCGCCAACTTCCATTACCGCAATGCGCACTGGATTGTCGACTTGGATGGCGGCGATGCCCGCGCCGTTGGCCGCTCTCATGGTGTCGATCAGGTCGTCGATGAACGTTTGCGTTTCGGGCAATGCCAACTCAGCTGCGGACACTTCGCGGGCGTGAAGGCGCAACGTTGGGTGCCCGATAGTGATGATGGGCAACACGGCCACGTCTCGTCAGCTTTCCTGCATTGGGATACGTACGCCCCGTTCGGCAGCTACATCATTGGCCCGCTCGTAACCGGCGTCGACATGGCGGATCACGCCCATGGCGGGGTCGTTGGTGAGCACACGTTCCAGCTTCTGGGCTGCCAACGGCGTGCCATCGGCCACCGATACTTGACCAGCGTGAATCGAGCGTCCAATACCCACACCGCCACCGTGATGGATACTGACCCATGATGCTCCGCTGGCGGTATTGATCAGCGCGTTGAGTAACGGCCAATCAGCAATGGCGTCGGACCCATCCAGCATGGCTTCGGTTTCGCGATACGGCGACGCCACAGAGCCCGAATCCAAATGGTCGCGACCAATCACGATCGGGGCTTTCAATTCGCCAGTGCGCACCATCTCGTTGAACCGCAAACCCAGCCGGTGTCGCTCGCCGTATCCAAGCCAACAGATGCGAGCGGGAAGCCCTTGAAACGCCACCCGCTCCCCTGCCAATTTGATCCACCGATGCAGACCTTCGTTGTCGGGAAACTCTTCCAATACGGCGCGATCGGTGGCTGCAATATCGGCCGGGTCGCCACTTAAGGCCACCCATCGAAACGGCCCCAAGCCTTCGCAAAACAGCGGCCGAATGTAGGCGGGTAAAAATCCCGGGTAGTCGAACGCTCTCCCATACCCACCCAGCTTTGCCTCGGCGCGCAGACTGTTTCCGTAATCGAAAACCTCAGCCCCGCCGTCCATAAACCCAACCATCGCCTCCACATGAGCCGCCATTGACTCTCTGCTGCGGCGAATGAATTGTTGTGGCGCTTCGGCCCGCAACCGCTCTGCGCTCTCCATCGACATGTCGCTTGGCACGTAGCTCAACGGGTCATGGGCACTGGTTTGGTCAGTCACGATGTCGGCGGGAAAACCATTAGCCAACAGGCGAGGCAGGATAGTGGCCGCGTTGCCCACGAGGCCCACCGACAACGCTCTGCGCTCATCCCTGGCGGCGATGCAGAGCGCAATGGCGTGGTCGTATGAATCGGCCACCACGTCGAGGTACCGAGTCTCTACTCGGCGCTGCACACGAGTTGGATCGATGTCGATACACAAGGCAACGCCGTCGTTCATGGTGACGGCCAACGGCTGGGCGCCGCCCATTCCGCCGAGGCCAGCAGTTAACGTGATCGTGCCCGCCAACGTGCCCCCAAAACGTTTGCGAGCGATCTCGGCAAAACACTCGTACGTGCCTTGCAAGATGCCTTGTGTACCAATGTAAATCCACGATCCGGCCGTCATCTGACCGTACATGGTGAGACCCATATCCTCCAGGCGACGGAACTCGTCCCACGTACCCCATTCGGGCACCAAGTTGGAGTTGGCCAGGATCACGCGAGGCGCCCACTCGTGGGTGCGCATCACGCCTACAGGCTTGCCAGACTGCACCAACATGGTCTCGTCGTCGCGCAATGTGCGCAACGTGCGGGCCATGGCGTCGAACGCTTCCCAGCTACGCGCGGCGCGACCAGTGCCGCCGTACACCACAAGATCATCGGGGCGCTCTGCCACATCGGGGTCCAGGTTGTTGTGCATCATGCGGTACACGGCTTCGGTCTGCCATGACGGACAGCTCAGCGACGTACCCCGGTCGGCTCGTACAGGTCGGGCACCAATCATGAACTCGCTCCTTTGTTGTGCGGCGCAACATGCGCTTGTGCGTCATCTACATCCAGGGAACCAATCACCGATTCCGTGGCCGCTCGGATCGCTCCACTGGCTACCAAATCGGCCACGGCAGCCAGCTCTGGCGCCAGCCAACGATCGGGTCCTGGCCCGTCACAAAATTCGCGAACCAATGCCACGACGGCCGTGGTGACCGGACTCGGCGCAAGCGGAGCTCGCAGGTCGATGGCCCGTGTGGCGCATGCCAATTCGACGCCCAAAATACGTTGGTAGTTGGTCACGGTTACTCGCAATTTTCGAGCCGCCGCCCATCCCATCGAGACGTGATCCTCTTGCAACGCGCTGGTAGGCAAAGTGTCGACACTTGCTGGCGTGGCCAAACGACGGTTCTCCATAACCATCGCTGCTTGCGTGTAATGGGCGATCATCATGCCTGAGTTGACACCAGCGTCAGGTGCCAGAAATGCGGGCAGGCCTGCGTTTCGGTGAGGGTCGAGCAGACGATCGGTGCGGCGTTCTGCCAGAGCACCAATGTCGGCAATGGCGATGGCCAAAAAGTCACACGCGTAGGCCAACGGCGCGCCGTGAAAATTGCCGCACGACTCCACTCGACCGTCGGGCAGAATCATGGGGTTATCGATGGCCGAGCGAAGCTCATTGCCGGCCACGGTGTGGGCATAGGCAATGGTGTCGAGTGCCGCTCCGTGCACTTGAGGGGTGCATCGCAGTGAGTATGCATCTTGCACTTTGCCATCACCTTTGCGATGACTTTCACGAATTCCAGAGCCCGCCATCACCGCTGTCATTCGCGCTGCGCTGACTGCTTGACCGACATGGGGACGCAATGCCTGCAGATCAGCAGCCCACGCCCGATCGGTGCCGAGAAGCGATTCCGTTGTAATCGCTGCCACAACGTCGGCAGTAGCGAGGGCGTCGTCGAGGTCGGCCAAGGCCATCACCAACATACCCAGAATTCCGTCGGTGCCATTGATAAGGGCCAAGCCTTCTTTAGCCCGCAATTCAATCGGCGAAAGCCCGGCTGCTTGCAGCGCATCGATGGCGGGCACGATTTCGCCATCGGCGTTACACACGAATCCTTCGCCAATAAGGGCGAGGGCGGCGTGAGCCAAAGGAGCCAAATCGCCGCTTGCTCCTAGCGATCCGTGTTCGTGCACGAGCGGGGTAATCCCGGCATTCAGCAACGCCGAAATTCCTTGGGCAACGAGCGGACGCACTCCGGAATATCCCATGCACAAACTCCGCAGTCGCAACGCCATCATGGCTCGCACTACTTCTCGCTCAACCAAAGCACCCATGCCTGCTGCGTGCGAACGCACCAACGCCCGTTGCAATTCCGCAGTTCGTTCGGCCGGAATCACAGTGGATGCCAGCGAGCCAAACCCCGTGGTGACGCCGTAGACGGGCGTCGAAGAGTTCAGAAATCCGTCGATGAGAGCAGCACTTGCGGCCATGGCCACCAGCGCTCCTTCTGCAATCGACACGACGGCATTTCCTCGAGCAATCGACAACACCTCGAGCGACGAGATGCCATGTTGGCCGACAGTTACGGAGTCCTGGTACATTTTCACTATGCGCAAGCTATCACCACCTGATGAAACTCACCAGAAATCCGACGGAGGCCAACCACGGAGCTCCGATCGGGCGTTGCACCTTCTCAAATTCGTGGGGCGATCGGATACGGGCACATCCCTGACCGACGCCGCCGCCGATGCCGAACTACCGATCAGCACGGCGTTGCGTCAACTGCGCAGCCTCGAAGCTGCAGGCCTTGTGCGTCGAGACGTGAACACCCAAATGTTCTTTCCGGGAGTGGAACTCGTGCGGCTGGCGTTCGCCGTGATCAGTGCTGCTCCCCTTCCCACGTTGACGCAACCGCACCTTGATTCTCTCGCGGCAGCAACCCACGAGTCGTGCTATCTGGCGATTCCCCGCGATACGAAACATGCCGTGTACGTTGCGTCGACGCCGGGCACCCACCAATTGCGCCACACTGGATGGCTCGACCGACCACTACCTCACCGAGGAACGGCCGTGGGAGCAGCCCTGGCCGCCCGTCGTGTTGAGGCATTCACCCAACGCGACGGCATCGAAGAGGGCGTGACCGCCATAAGTTGTCCCATCTTCGACGCCAATGATCACGTGGTGGCCGCCGTCAGCGTGGTGGGCCCGTCGTTTCGATTCACACCGGCATTCGTACGCACGTGCTCGAAGCACTGCATTGCCGCGGCGAAAGACATCTCTCACGCCATTGGGCATCAAGGGGTCGCTTGACCCACGTTCTCTAGGCCTCGGCGTTATCGGCCTCGGCGTCATCAGCTACGGCGGCAACCTCTCGGCGCATTCTCAACGCGCTCAGCACCAGTCCACTCGCCAGACATGCCCCTACGCCCTCGCCTGCCCTGAGCCGGATGTCGAGCAATGGCTCAAGACCCAATTGCGCTAGCACTGCGGCGTGGGCCCGTTCTCGGCTGCGTTGACCAGCAATCAGATGGGCAGTGATCGACGGCTCGATCTGAGCGGCCAGCAACGCACAAACCGATGTCGCTAAGCCGTCGAGGATCACGATCTGACCGGCGTGGGCGGCCCCCAGAATGACTCCCGTGAGCAACGCGAATTCGGGGCCGCCAATCGAAGCAATCAAGCCGATCGCATCGAGAGCCTCGCCCTCAATTCGGGCAAGTGCCGCTCCCACGATTTCGACCTTCCGGTCGATCATTTCCGAATTTGCTCCTGCCCCCAATCCAACCACGAACTCGGGCGGGAGGCCCAGAAGTTTTGCGGTGAGCAACGCGGCCACTGTGGTGTTGCCCATACCGATTTCGCCTAACGCCACCATGCCAACCAGAGCGTTGCGGGCTCCGATCACACAACCCAATTCCACGAGCTCGTGGGCCGCATCAATATCCATGGCGTCGGTCGTAGCCAGATCGCC
>JBBRKR010000010.1:0-108199 GCA_038231795.1 Acidimicrobiales bacterium | reverse complement strand
TGACGCTGGCACAGAGCCTGCGCCTGTCGGGCGCCGTCATCGTCACCACCCCGCAGGACGTCAGCCTCAAGATCGCCCGGCGGGGCCTGCGGATGTTCGAGACGGTGAACGTCCCAATTCTGGGGATCGTCGAGAATATGAGTACGTTCACTTGCCCGCACTGTGGCACCGACACCGATGTGTTCGGCCATGGCGGTGGCGAGCAGATGAGCGCCGATTTGGGTGTGGCGTTCCTCGGTGCGATCCCGCTCGATGCCGACATCGTGTTGGGCGGCGACGGAGGCAACCCGATCGTGATCGACAAGCCGGAGTCGGTGGCCGCGAGCAGTTACCGACGGATCGCCGAGCGGCTCCACACAGAACTACACGGCAGTGACTACGCCGAGCTCCCGTCGTTCTCCTGGACATGGGACTCCGACGCCGGGTCTCCCGAGTGGCTCGATGAGCATACAGACGCCGGCGGATCGCCCATTGTCCCCCTGGGCTTCGCCCGTCGCGACCCGCGGACGCTGGCGGTGCTGTGGGAAGACGGGCGCATCGACCAGCTCGACGTTCGCGACCTGCGCCTCGCGTGCCGGTGCGCCGCGTGCGTCGAGGAACTGAGCGGTCGTGCGTTGCTCGACCCGACGAGCATCAGCCCCGACGTCGGCCCACGCGTCATCACCACGGTCGGCAACTACGCGTTCACGGTGAAGTGGAGCGACGGCCACAGCACTGGTATCTACGCCTTCGAATACCTGCGGTTGCTTGCCGACCGCATCGGAGTCGGAGCGGTAGAAGATGTCTGACTTGGCGGACGGAATCAGCAGAGAAGCGCCGGCCATTGCAATCAAGGCTGAGACCTCGGTCGTTGATCCCGACTCGTGCAAGTTCACCGTCGACCGCATTGTCCATCCAGGCGGGCCATTCGCCTACCGCCAGATCGATCCGACCGACGATGCGCCACTGGTCGCCCGACTGTTCGGGCTCGGTCACATCACACACGTGCTCATCGCCGGCCCAACCATCACAGTCAGCAAGTCGTCCGCGGCGTCGTGGGGCACCCTCCGGCGAGAAATCGGGGCTGCGATCCGTGAACATCTGACCGCTGGCTCCCCGGTGATCGTTCACCGAGTCGCCCGCAGCGCAGCGCCAGGCGTCGCGCAACGCAGCGACCGACAGGTACGCGTCGCAATCGAGGATCTACTGACTCGCACCGTCAACCCGTCGATCGCCTCGCACGGTGGCACCATCACGGTCGTCGATCTGACCGACGGCGTTCTGTCGATCGAGATGAGCGGAGGATGCCAGGGCTGCTCGTCGTCCACTGCCACCCTCCGCGACGGCTTCGAGACAATGGCTCGCCTGGTCGCCCCGGAGATCACCGCCATTGTCGACACCACCGACCACTCCGGCGGCACAGCGCCGTTCCATCCGGCGGGGTCGTCGCCGTCGACCAGCACCAGTCCACTCGCCATCACCCGCAGTGCCAACCACGCTGCCAATCACAGGAGCCACACACCATGAGCACCATCGAGGTCATCGGTGCGCCCGCCACTCGTCCGTTGATCAACCTCACCGACGAAGCAGCCACCAAGGTGGCCGAACTGATCGCCGCCGAAGTGAGCGACGAAGAGCTCGGCCTCCGCATCGCCGTACGCGCCGGCGGGTGTTCGGGGCTCTCGTACGAGATGTTCTTCGACTCGGAGACCAACCCCGACGATCACCTTGCAGTCTTCGGGACCGTGACGGTCAAGGTCGACTTGGCGAGTAGTCAGCATCTCGACGGTGCCACTCTCACCTACAGCGACGGCATCCAGGGGGCCAGGTTCAGCGTCGAGAACCTCAACGCCACCCGCAGCTGCGGGTGCGGCAAGTCCTTTTCATGACGGGTGACCCAAGGTCGGTCTCCGACACACTCGGCCGTCCCGTAAGGGACCTCCGCATCTCGGTCACCGATCGCTGCAACTTCCGCTGCACGTACTGCATGCCGAAGGAGGTCTTTCATCGCGACTTCCAATATCTGGCTCGTTCGGAACTGCTCGACTTCGATGAGATCGAGCACGTCGCCCGGTCATTCGCCCGCCACGGAGTGACCAAGCTGCGTCTCACCGGCGGCGAGCCGTTGCTTCGCAGAGGTCTCGAGGATCTCATCGCCCGCCTCGCGACCATTCCCGGGATCGACGATCTCGCCATGACCACCAATGGCGCCCTCCTCGAACGGAAGGCCTCCGGGTTAGCTGCGGCTGGGCTCAAGCGGGTAACCGTGAGCCTCGACTCGCTCGACGACACCGTCTTCATGGCGATGAACGACGTCGCCTTCTCGGCGCAGCAGGTGCTCGACGGGATTGCTGCTGCGACTGAAGCCGGGCTCGGTCCGATCAAGATCAACATGGTCGTCAAGCGTGGCGTCAACGACGCATCAGTGGTCGACATGGCACGGCACTTCAAGGGCACCGGCCACACCCTTCGCTTCATCGAGTACATGGACGTCGGTTCTACGAACGGCTGGCGACTTGATGACGTCGTCACCGCCGCCAGCATCGTGGACGTGCTGGACCGCGAGTTCGGTGTCGAACCCGTCGAGCCGTCATATGCCGGTGAGGTGGCCACGCGGTGGCGGTACCGCGACGGCAGCGGGGAAGTCGGGGTCATCGGTTCCGTCACGAAGCCCTTCTGCGGCGACTGCACCAGGGCTCGCCTGTCGGCCGAAGGCGTGCTGTACACCTGTCTGTTCGCGGCCGGCGGCACCGATCTGCGTGAGTTGATCAGGACCAGCCACGACGGGCGGACCGTCGACGAGGCACTCGACGAGCGGGTCCATCGACTGTGGAGTGACAGGACGGATCGCTACTCCGAGACCAGGTCGACGTTCACCGAAGGGTTGACTACGGGGCTCATCATCCGGCCTGCCACCCGTCCGGCCAAGGTCGAGATGAGCCACATCGGGGGATGAGGCTTCGTCGGTGCCCAGACGTTCGGCCGCCGCTCCACCAACTGTGAAAATCTGTCGCTGAGTCGTGTTGTGGCCGCGAAAGTAATTGATGCGCACTAGATACTCCACGGTCGACGCAGTTACTTACAGGTCAGGCGATCTCGTATGCAGAGGCGATCCGGGTGGCGGTTATTTGGAATCAGTGACCTGCCCGTCGGCGAGTGCAGCCAGGGGGAGTTCCTTGCAGTTGCTCCGTCTCCGATGCTCCGCCGAAGGCCACACGGAATTCGAGTTGCACACACGAGTCGACAATTTCGCAGCGATCGCTTTCTACAAAATGGCGGACTGGAGAATGACCGATCGTGTGATCAATACCGTCGAACTCGGCATCAGCTATGACGAACACGTCCTTGTCAAGGAACGCTCGATCGATTGAGGAGTCACAGCACATTCGTGCTGTCGGCCCCCCACCCCTCGGGATCAGTTGTGGTGGAGTGACCAGAGGGCGGTAGTGGTGGCGGTGGTGCGAGTGAGGGTCGTGTCGATTGTTGTGCCGAAAGCGATACGCCCATAGCGATGCATGTGGGGATGAAAAAGATGCCAATCGTCAACGCGCCGAGCACGATGAAAATGCTCAACAACACCACGATTGTTGCCCGCGCCCGGTAGCTCGCTTTTTCGTTGGGGAGTGCCAATGGCAGCAACACAAGTAGCACCGGAATCGCTATCACGTAGAGCACGCTTGCTCCTTCATTCGAGAGCAGCGACGATGTTGTTGTGGTCTGTATTCCGTTTGCATCGGTGCTGACGGACTCTCCCCAGGGAGCCAAAAGAACGCCTGCGGAAGTGACCACCGCGATGCCCGCCGCAGCAATGTTCCAGCGAGTTGCCCTCGACACGCCGGCGTGCTCACGATCGTCGTGAACCGTGGCTGTTATGCGCATGTTCGTTATCATACTCACGTATGAATCCAAGTCAACGGCGGTCTATGGAAGATTCAGACGCGATCACGCGAGGCCTTCTGATCGAGGCCACACAACGACTTCTGGCCACCGGCGGGGTAGCGGCGTTGACGTCGCGAGCGATTGCGTCGATGGCCGAGGCCAACCTTGCGTCGATCACCTACTACTTCGGATCCAAGGAACAACTGATTACTGAATCAATGCTTGCTACCGCACGAGATCTGCTCGCTCCTGTCATCGAGATGCTCGGCTCCAACGCCGACGCGCCGGCGAAAATGATCGAGTCGATCGTGCTACTTCGGCGCATTCTCAGCGACCATCGTGATGACCTGTCGGCCTACCTCCAGATCATCGCGACGGCCCCAACAAGCCCGTCAATTTCCGCGGCACTGCAATCGCTTCTTCGCGATTTGGCAAAGTTGCTGACCGACCAGATCGCTGCTCAGAAAATCAATAGCGAGCTGCCTTCGTGGGTGGCGCCCAATGACATGGCACAGCTCATCATTGCTGTCGTGCACGGCACGATCGTTGCATCGGTAGTTGACCCCGATCACACCGACGAAGCCGCCATTGGCGCCCAATTCGGCCAGCTTCTCCTCACCGCCCGAGCCACGTAGACGACGACTGGCGGTGGCCGAGCGCGCCCCAAGGTGACGGGTGTTTCGTGATAGACCGGCGTCGTGACGCAGCGTTCAGCATTCAGCGGAGGCGATCAGGAATATCTCCGTGACGTTCAGTACGCAGATGGTTCGAAACTCGACGTGCGCACCCATCTCCATCGGGCGTACTCAACGTCGCCGGTGTCGATCGCCAAGTTCGAAGCCGACTTAGTTGTGTGGCCGTCGGCCGCCTCCGTGCTCGAATGCGGATGTGGAACGGGAAGATTCTGGGAGACGTGTGATGCGCCTCGGACGGTGGCGTTGATGCTCACCGATCTTTCGCCGGGAATGGTCGACGAAGCTATCGCCACGGCTCAGTTGTGGGGCTTTGATCGAGTCGATGGACGTGCTTGCGATGTGCAGGCTTTGCCGTTCGGCGATGCATCGTTTGACGTGGTGATCGCCAATCACATGATGTACCACGTGCCTGATCCAGACCAAGGCGTAGCCGAGCTTGCCAGAGTGATGCGCTCCGATGGCGTGGTGCTGATAGCCACAAATGGTTACGGGCACATGCGAGAGATCAACGACGCAATCGCCGAAGTGTTCTGCAGCCATGCCGAAGGTCTTTATGAAGTGTTCGGAATCGACACCGGTGAAGCGCGACTCCGCCAACAATTCGAGTCCGTCGTATGGCATGCGTTCGACAACGACCTTGTTGTCGACGATCCCGCAGCGGTGGTCGCGTATGGCTTGTCTTTTCCACCTGGCGAGTTTGCTACGGACCTTCAGCGTGAGGAGTTCGAATCGGCAGTAGCCAAACGGTTCCAAGAGGGTCGCATGCGAATTCGGACGCGTGCCGGCGTGTTTGTATGCGCTCGTCCTCGGCGTCTAGTCGCCGGCCGCGCGCTTGGTTGATGCTTCGATCATGTCGATCACATCCGAGGTCGGACGAACGTCGCCGAAGCTGCGGTAGATGGTGTGAATTGTGGCATTGAGATCCTGATCGCGAAGCGCGGCGTTGGCGTCGGCGATCATGATCACGCGGTATCCAAGAGTGCGTGCATCACGCGCTGTGGACTCGCAACAAACGTTGGCGACCGTCCCCGCTATGAGGACGGTGTTGATGTCACGGTCGTGCAGCAGCGATGCCAAATCGCAGTGGCCCGGGAAGAAGGCGCTGGCGCGCGATTTCTCGACGAGTATGTCGCCGGGTGCAACTTCAAATTCGTGCCACAACCGTCGCGGGAGCGCCCCTGTGCCGCCTGATTTGCTGTAGAGCTTGGCAATGTCAGGTCCATAGAATTCGACTGTCGTTTCGGAGGGTTCAACTGTTGCTGGAAGTACCCATGCCACAGTGCCGCCTGCGGAGCGAAGGCTGTTGGCGATGGATTGAATGTTGGGAACGATTCCTTGCGCGTACGAATTTTCCGTCACGAAGAACGGGATCATGTCGATCACCACGAGGGCCGTTCGTGCTGCGTCCAAATGTTCGAATGCGTGCCGACGACCGCGGCGCGATTCGTGCCGTTCATACTCTCGCTCTTCGATCAGCCAGTTGTGCATCACAAGCGGATTCTCCCACGCTGCCATGGGTAACTTCTCGTTCGGCCGATCGTTGACCGGCATCAGCGTTCCTTTGCGTCGTCGCTCGGCTAGTCCAGCAAAAAGCGTGACCACAGATCGATGAGCCAAGTCTCGTAGCGTTCGGCGGTCCACCCTCGCTCGGATGTGAGCATGACGAAGACCTCGGCGCTGCTCGTGACCCACACGACGTCGGCTGCTTGTTCAATCGACATATCGGCGCGAAGCTCCGTTGTTCGGTGCATGTCGTGGGCGAATTTGCGCATGTTCGTTGCGCGCCGTTCGCTGTTTTCCAGCCACACCTGCCGTGCTTCGGGCTCTGTCTCGGCCGCGTCCCGCAATGCCACGAGCAGAGGAGCCATTCGGCTCTGAATGTCCCGGACGGCTCGGGCGTAGATAGCGAGTTTTTCTGTTGCGTGATGTGCTGCCTGAAGCGCTTTCACGTAGTCGCGATCCTCGGCGACGACGGCTCGATCGGTGCCAGAGATCGCTTGTTCGATCAATTCTCGAAGCAGGACCGGCTTTCGACCAACGAGCTCGTACACCGTGTCGACGTGGACGTCAGCGCGGCGTGCGATCTCAGCAATTGTCGTGCCTCGATATCCGCGCTCGACCATGATGGCGCGTGCTGTGTCGATGATGCGTTGCCTGGTCCCCTCCGAGCGTTCTCGACGTGCGGAGTTGTCGTAGGCGGGCCTGTTGACGTTTTGTTCCACGTCCGTTACGATAGTCATCCGAGAGTGCTTCGGATTAACTATAGGAGTCACAATGACATATGCGTTCACACAAGACGTTCCGATCGACGCAGGGTCCTACGCCCGCATCGTCGAGGGGCTCGGAGACACCCCACCGAAGGGCATGATCGTTCACCTAGCGATCGAGCGTGCCGAGGGCGGCCTGCGTTACCTCGATGTCTGGGAGTCGGAGGAGGATTGGGACCGCTTCGTCGAGGAGCGTCTGCATCCAGTCGTTCATCGGCTTTTATCCGAAGTCTTCGGTGACGACCTGCCACCGGAACCCGAACGCACGGATCTGCGAATTGTCCACGCCTGGACGCAATGAGGCGGATGCCGAGCACATCCGAGATGACGGGGTCTAGTGACAGTCCTGCTCGGGTGAGCTAGAGATCCAAACGATCTCTGCGGTGGCGCCATGCCCTTCACCGAGAAGCGCTCGATTGCGAACTGCGCGGTAGGTTTGGGTATGACTTTCTGGTACAACGTGATGACTCACCAAGTGGAGACCGATGAGAATCGCGGCCCTGCCTCTGAACTGCTGGGGCCCTACGCCACTCGCCTCGATGCCGAGCACGCCTTAGCAAAAGCTGCCCAACGAACAAAGGCGATGGATGCCCAAGATAAAGCGTGGGCTGACGATCCAAATGAGTGAGCAGTCTCAATGGCCTCCGGCCGCTCGAGTCAAGTCGTCTATCGGCGGGCGGGCATCCGGATTTGGTGGCAGCGCAAGAAACACAATTCGGCCATTACTGTCGGCCACGAGGTCGGCGCCGAGTTGGTGGATATCTTCGGTAGGTCGTTGCAGCTTGCGTCCGCTGCGGAGCAGTCGGGCATATAAGCGCAACGTGTTGCGAGACCATATTTGACGGTTGGTTCCCCGTTCGGCGCCGACAGCGCGATACAGACCGCGATCGATGTCGGTCAGGACCGGGAACGGCACCTGGAGATGTGACCGGTAGCCAGCAAGTCGGGAAGGGTCGGTGAAGGTGACGACTGCGATGGTCGCTTCACCGAAAAGGTCGAGGTGATCGCGGACCGCAATCACGTGTTCTTGGCACGGTAGTCAAGCGAGATGTCGATGAAGAATCAGCACCAGTGGTCGACCGCGCTGGTCGCTCAGATGCCACGGTTGGCCGTCGGAATCAACGAGGGCGAAGTCGGGAAGCATGTCGCCGACGATGAGTGTGCGTGGCGCGATCATGAGTTCGAACTCTACGCGGACCGATTGAGTTGTTGATCGATCCATTGGTCGACTCGGAGCCATTGCTCGTCGAGCCAAGCAACGCGGTCATCCAGTTCGGGCGGGATGTCGTGGGCCGCAATTCGCCACGCGGTAACGGTGATCGGTCGTTCGAGCGGAGCAGAGCGAGTGAGTTCGGCAAAGGACGCGAACCGATCGAGACCGGCGTGAGCAATGACGACGACATCGGCCGACGGGATGGTTGCCATCAACGCCAATACGCCTCCAGGGCGGGGCGGTAGTACGTGACGAAGTGATCCAAGCCGTGCCGCCCGGCTGGCATCTATTCCGGCGATTTTGATGAGAAATCGGTCGCGTAGTTCAGGACGAAAGAGCCGGCCTTCTGGGTAGATCACGACCGCTGTCGACGAGTCAATCCCGGCGCTCAAGTCAGTGAGAAGTGCAGCTGCTTCGGGGCTGTTGTCCCGAGGGATGAACACCGATCCGGTGCGGCGATAGATCAAATCGAATCCGGGGTCGGCAAGCATCTCGGCCATGATCACGCCGCGTGTGTGCAATCCAAGGCGCTGGTACAACAAAGTCGGGATGGATGCGTCGACGATGTTGACGTGACGACACAGCACGATCACTGGGCCAGGCGCGAGCGCGGAAATCGTGTTGTCGTCGAGTTCGAGACGCACGCCGAGTAGCCGATCGGCCCGACGCGCCAACACGGCAATTGACCATGCCTGAAGGCGTTGGTGGCGAGCGATTGATGACGGGCTGTCGAGGCGTTTGCCGAAGCTAGCGATGACCCACAACATGGGAGCGAGCAGGATCTCGGCGCTGTCATTGATGGCGTATTGCATGGCGAATAGTGCCAATCGCACGGTCGGAAATTTGCGTCGCCCGCGAATGATGTCGGCGAGGGCGGCGCCAACAAGCACCACTGGCGAGAACACAATTAGTGCCGCCGTGACGCCCAGCATGGTGGGGATGGTTCGGGATCGTCGCTTCCATCGCGACGCAAAAGGTTCGACTTCTTTCATCGTGCGTTCCTGTCGATCGTTCGTTCTACGTCAATTAACGCAATTGAGCCCGTGATAGCCATTCCATTCTGGTCCGTAGAAGAAAAACGTGCTGCCCGCTCCGACAATCGAGCACGACGTGTGGTTTCAAAACCATAGTCCTAGATTTATGGCGACCACTCCAACATGAGAAAGACGAAACAGTGAGCGAACTGCCGTGCCGCCGGTTCACGAGCAACTGTGGCTGGCGTTGCGTCGGGAAGATGTTGCATTCGTACTGGAGCGGAGGTGAAGTGGGCTCGACCTTTAGCTTCCCACGGTGGTCGACCTGGCGGCGTCGGCCGCGGAGCGGAGGTCGCGCAATGTGTTGGCAGCTCGTTTCTCGGTGCCGGTTAGTCCAGCAATAAATGCGCTGTGGGCAATTTCGAATTGGCGATTGGCCGCTCGATGGGCCTTGCGTCCCGTGGCGGTCAGCGTCACGAAGTACGAACGCCCATCAGTTGGGTTGGTGATTCGACTCGTGTGCCCGAGCCCTTCGATAACTCGCAGTTGATCCATGAACGTGGTGAGACGCATGCCGAGGCGTCGGGAGAGTTGCGTTGGAGATGCGGCCTCGAGTTCGAAGATGGCGCTGTACACGGCGTACTCGGTGGGCGTGAGAGGCCCAGCGCTCATGGCATCAGCAAGCAGCCTGCCAACGGCCTGGCTGAGCGCGAATACGTCGAAGAGCAGCGACGTGCCGGGAGTGTTGTCAGTAGGGTCTGTCATTTGTTGGCGGCGAGAGCGGATTCCAGAGCCGGGTCGACGCGGTTGGCCCAATCGTCGAATGTAAGAGTGACAGAAATGTCGGGTTCGATTGTTAGACGGGCATCTTGGGCGTCGACCCCGACCGACAGGTCATGGGCCACGCTGATCACAATGCCTGAATAGGCGAGCGTCAGATCGCTCGAATTACCCCATGTTGTTGGGCACCCGCCCATAGTCTCACCGACAAATATGGCATGCGTGTCGTGTTGCAGACGGCCAATGAGGAGGCTTCCCGCCGAGAACGTATTGCGCCCCGTAAGTACGTAAAGTGCCGCCGGCCGATCAACAGTTGGACCTTTGAAAATCGACATGATCGGATCCAACGCTGATAGCTCACCGCCGTAGTTATGTCGTACATCGAGGACCACTCGCGTGACGGTTTTGTCACTGAGCGCGCTCCGCAAATTGGCGAGTTGTGCCGTCGGCAACTGGTCGACTCGGTTGTACTGCACGTACATTGTTTTCCCATCGGGGAGCATCTCCCACCACAGGGCGTCACCGATTCTGGACAGATATCGCACCGTTGGATCCACTGGCAGATGTAGGCCATACGGCCCTGACCATCCGTTGTAGTCGGCCATAGAAATCGGGTTCACGTCCGTGATTTGTGCAGTGACATCAGTTGTTGCCGATTGGCTTGTGGCCGGGCGCACGGTTAGCGAAATTGGCCCGTCATCGGCGAGCCCGAGCCCGCGCAAGACTTGTGGAATCAAAACCAATCGTGGTGTCACGAGACGGATTGTTTGATCGTTGTCGTGAGGCACTAGCGGCTTGATTGCGGCAAGCACTTCGGCAGTGGGGCGTCCTTCGATGGCGTCGATTTCTGAACCAATAAGCGCGCGATACGGTGCAAGCGCGTCGACCACAACGAGGCGATCGTCGAACAGCCATAGGCGAAGGGGCATGCTGTCAACGGGGTATGTGCCGGTACCCCACACAAACGCTCCAGTGTGACCCTCGCAACCCTTGGCGCTGACCATCGCCACCACCCGCATCACGCCCACCATCAGTTCGTCGTTGGTGGCTTTGGGCACTCGGGTCGATAACTCGGCAATGGCGCCTTCTAGTTCGGTGCGCGAAATTCCGTGGAACAGGTTCGGGTGGATCTTCTCCATTTCCGGAACGATCTGATCAAGGTCGGCCTGCCACGAAGCGGCGCGCCCTAAGGGTCGCTGCGTGGTCGGCACGGATGTTGTGGTTGTCGTGGTCGTGCTTGATGGTCCGGAGGTGGCTGGTGGCGCTGTGGTTGGCGCGGTGGTGGCCGCCTTGGTGGAGGAAGCGGTGCAGCCGCCAAAAATCACGCAGACAGTCAACAGCAGTGCCGTTACAGCACTTCGGTGTACACGGTTTGGTTTCATATCGAGATACTACGGATTCGTAGTATCTTACGCAAGTCCGATTCGACTAAGTGTTGGCCACACCGACAGGAGGTAAAGCTGGCGCGTGGGCAACGAGCCAGTCGGCGAACACGTCGACGACTGATTTTGGCGCGGCCAGAGCGGTCGCAGCCAGGCGTGTGCGGGTCAAGATCGTGAACGGTTGGTTGGTGCGCACAACCCCTTTGCCCACCTGGCTGAGCTTGCCGTTGGCGATCAGATCTGTCATGAGATGCGCCCACCCCAACGCAATACCCTGACCGTCCACCGCGGCTTGCACGATGAGTGAGTAGTCATTGGATCGTGGACCCGGGAGTCGGCTTGGACTCGTCACATGAAAGTGGTGGAACCATCGGTGCCAATCAAATCGTGGTCGGTAGCGCTCGTCAAGGTGCAGCAGGGGCGCGTGGAGAAGGTCGCTCATTGGTACGTCTCTCCATTTTTGTGCGACAAGGGGCGCTGCAACCAGGATGATTTCTTCATCGCAAAAGTGACGAGTGATTACCCCTGGCCATGGTCCGAGGCCGAGCGGAATCCAAATGTCGGCATCGTCTCGAGCGACGCCTCGGTCGGTGTCATTGGTGTGGCATCTGATCTCTACGTCGGGGTGTTCTTGCTTAAACAACGCCAAGCGGGGGAGTAACCACAGTGAGGCAAGCGACGTCGACACCGACAACGTCACACGCAAGCGATCGGCATCGCTTGCCGCGTCGATGGCCCGGTCGATAACTTCGAATCCCGCGTGCACATCGTCGAATAGTCGACGCCCGATTTCGGTAAGTGCGACGCCGGTTGAGCGCCGTTCGAACACGTTTGTACCGAGCGCTCGTTCGAGGCGGGCAATGGCATGGCTGACTGCCGATTGGCTCACGTCGAGATCGTGAGCGGCCGCTGTGAAGCTGCCGACATTGGCAGCGGCGAGGAACACCCGCAGCGCGTTGTCGGTTACATCAGCATGATTTGAAGTCATGGACATATGATACAGATACCTGATTTACTCGAACGTTCCGGTTCTATATGATTGACCCATGAGTCAGACACATGACAGCACAGTGACCTCCTCCGAAATGATCGGATTCATTGGGTTGGGCAACATGGGTGGTCCAATGTGTCGCCGACTCACACAAGCTGGGTTTCGGGTCGTCGCCTACGACCTATCGACTGACGCCCTTGACGCCGCAGTGAGCACTGGCGCTTCGAGAGCTTCCAGCGCCGTCGAGGTTGCTCGGCAAAGCGATATTTTGCTGACCTCGTTGCCTCGCCCCGACCATGTCGAGGCCGTGATGGCAGGACCGGCGGGTGCTCTGGCGGCAATGAAGTCTGGATCAATGTGGGTGGATCTGACCACGAATCGCACGTCGCTCATTCACGAGTTGGCGGCGGCGGCGCCGGCTGGAGTGTCGGTTGCTGATTCGCCGGTGACCGGTGCTGTCGATGGAGCTCGTAATGGTCTTCTGACCCTATTCATCGGTGGAAGTGATGCCGATATCGCTCGTGCCCGCCCCATCCTGGAACACCTCGGACGGGTGATTCATTGTGGGCCACGTGGCACTGGCAACGCAGTCAAACTCGTCACGAACCAACTGTGGTTCATTCACGCAGCTGCCATTGGCGAAGCGTTTGCGCTCGGAATGGCCAATGGCGTGGAACTGGCGACATTGTGGGAGGCCATCAAACACAGCGTGGGCGATTCGTTCGTCGCCCGTCACGATGCACCATCAATTTTTGCGGGGCACTACGACCCGTCGTTCAGTCTTGATCTGTGTGTGAAAGACCTCGGATTGATTGCCGAGCTAGGCCAGGCCGTGGGAACTCCGTTGCCAATTACCGAAGTGACGCGCGAGCGTTTCAAGACGGCCGTTGCCCGTTACGGAGGAGCTGCCGCAGAGCTGCATGTGGTCCGTCAACTCGAAGAGGATGCGCAACTGTCTATGCGCCTCGAGGGTGACTGGACACCGCCATGGGAAGCATGAAACCAATCGTGACTACTACAAGGAGCATCTCATGATGTCCGTCGCCGAATTGCTCGATCTTGATCGCTACCCGTTGCACGCCCCGGAGGCCGCTGGTTACGTCGAGGCCGTGGCGCACGCGCGTGCTGGCCTACAAGCCGATGGGTGCGCGGTAATTCCTGGCCTTGTTCGACCGGCGGCCGTCAAGGTGCTCAATGACGAAATAGTTGCCCGTAAACACACAACTCACTTTTCGACGCAGAACATGAATCCGTATTTCCACACCACGCACGATCCTGCCTTTCCTGATCGTCATCCGGTGAACACCTTCATCGAGCGATCAAGTGGGTTCATTCCAGGCGATTCCTGGGACCATACGTGCGCCACCGATGTGATCTTTCGTAGTGACGCGTTGGTCGATTTTATTGCCGAATGCCTTGAGATGCCGGCGCTGTATTGCTACGCCGATCCGCTCGCTGGGCTCACTGCCAACATCCTGGAACCAGGTCAGCAATTCAGTTGGCACTTCGACACCAACGACGTGGCCGTGACCGTGCTGGTGGACCCGGCCGACGATGGCGGAGTGTTCGAATACGTGCCCGCGATCCGCACGGCAACGGATGAAAATTTTGAAGCGATACAACAAGTTTTGGAGGGCGACGCTGGCCCCGTGCGCGCTCTCGATCTTCGCCCTGGCGACCTGCAAATTTTTCGCGGTCGCCACTCGCTGCACCGCGTCACGAGAGTGGCAGCGAGTTCCCGGCCCCGCCACGCCGCCATCTTCGCTTACACGACTGAACCGGGAGTGATCGGCCGCTTGGCCCGCACCTACCAACTCTTTGGGCGTTCCCTACCTGCCCACGAAGACGCCGAACGCGACCGCGTTCGTACCGACCAGCTCATCGACTAGCCGTTCTTGGCCGGCCTGGTGCCTTACCGGCCGCCGGTCACGTCGACGAATGCGCCGGTCACATATGAGGCTGCATCGGATGCCAGCCACACGACGGCTTGCGCCACTTCACGTGGGTCGCCCGCTCGTTGCATGGGTATCGCTGGGGCCATTGAGGCCACACGGGTGCTTGGATCCCATGGGCCGAATCCGCCTTCGATGAGACCTGGGCGCACGGCGTTGACGCGAATGCCTTGCGCGGCGACTTCCTTCGACAAGCCCGCTGTCAACGTCTCGATGGCGCCTTTGGATGCCGCATAGTGGATCCATTCATTCGGCCCGCCAATCACTGCGGCCTTGGAGGTGATGTTGACGATCGAACCAGAAATTGATCCGGCGGTCATTCGTCGCACGGCCTCTCGCGCGCATAGAAACGCGCCGGTGATATTCGTGGTCCACGTCAGCGTCATTACCTCCACAGTGAGGTCAACGAAGCGTCCATACCCCGGAGCGATTCCCGCGTTGTTCACGAGGCATGTGACCTCTCCGAGCGTCTCTGCCGCGTCGTACAGGGCCATCACGTCTGCTTCGATTCCTACGTCGGCTTTAGTGCAGATTGCTCGTCGACCAAGGCCGGCAATTGTGTCGGCAACGGCGCGAAGTTCGCTCATCGACGACCGGCATGAAAGAGCCACATCCCATCCAGATTCTGCGGCGAGCACGGCTGTGGCAGCACCGATGCCGCGGCTCGCTCCCGTAACAATCATCACTGACATGTCGTCACCATAGTGTGTATCTCAATTGCCTCCAATCGCGATGGGCTGACGTGATTCGGGTCACTCCCGGTCAGACCAGCGCGTTGGATCGACGTACCTGGTGAGCTCCTGCCAAGCCGTTCGCGTGTCCGCCGAATGGGTATGTGGGTTGCAGAATTCAGCTACGTATTGCGAAATTTCGCAGAGGTCCCACCAGAGGCGATAGAGCGCAAGGACATCTGTGTCGATTGCAGACCCTGACCGAGTTGAGTAGTAGGCGGCTACCTCTTGATCTTCGTCGACGAGGGACCAAAGGTCTCGCTCTCGAGGTGCTAGAAGCGCCGTTTCCCAGTCAATGAGCGACGCGCCTTCGCTTGTGAAAATTACGTTGCCTCGGTGCGGCTCGCCGTGCGTTACGACGGGGGCACCACCGCGACCTTTCACCAATTCGACGAGTTGGTCGTATCGATTCAACACGGTCGTAATGTCGCCGGCGTGACGTTGAAGGAGGGCGCGCGTTGGTTCTGAGTACGGCCCCTGTGACCACGGCGATGTGGTCTCAGCCAATGCGACATTGAGCTGATCTCGACTCGGAATACTGAAGTCGTCCACGCCAACCATTCCCTTCACGGTCTCGGTTGATGTGTGAATTTCAATGAGCCGATCTATGACTTCGAATCGCTCGACCTGGGAGTCGTATCGGCCCGTCGAGCCAGGTCGACCACAAACGTGAGGGTAGAGCGCAAGTACAAAACGGTCATCCACGTTTTCGAGAACCGAGCCAGCGGTGTTCGTTACAGGTGCGATTACAAATGATTTGCCGGATTGCTGTAAAGAGCGGGCGGTCTCCAGTGCCGCGCTCAAACGTTGCCTGACTTTCATGCGTGAATCATCTAGGTCGCGATGCCGGGCATCAAGATCGTCAACCGTCACGAACCACTTGGCACTGCCAACGGTCGCAAACCAATGGTGGCTGCCAAAACCCACCGCCGCATAGGCCATTTTGTCGACAACTTGGCCCCACCCTCGGAACACTGTCTCGGAGACTTGAACGTCTGTGAGATCGTTGGGTTGGGTGAACACGCTGGCATGTTACAAGGGAGTGTTTCGACAATCACTCGGAATTTCAGCGAACCCCGGGCGGGTCAAAGGGCGCTTTCAGGGCGTAATTGACCACAGGGCTTCGTGGTTGGTAATGGTCTCGAATTTGACGCCTGCTGCTTCCATCACGGGCCGTTGCGCCAACATTGGAGCCAACGACGACATTGCTTGCGCATGTTCCAAGGAGTCCCATACGCTGACGTTGGTGAGCTGTCCATTTTGGCGATCAATGCCGACATAGTAGTGGATGAGTCCCGGCATGGCTTCGAGTGAATCGCGCAGTGCAGCCTCACTTGCTGCGAGGCTCGTTCACATTGACGCTCGCAAACAAAGATGTCGGGCGATGATCAGACCGGCCACCGTTCACGATATCGAAGCGATCAAGACTCTCGCTGTCGACGTAGACATGTTCAGTTCCGATGAGGTTGGTTTCGTCGGCGAGACAGTCGGTGGATCGCTCGATGGTTCTCTCGACGGCCATCGATGGCTCGTTTACGAGGACTCCGCTGGCGAGGTGGTCGGTGCCGCGTATTACGCGCCGGAGCCATTCTCGGATCGGATGTGGAACCTGTATTTTATCGCTGCCAAACCTGGTCGACAAAGTGGCGGAATTGGCAGCGACCTTATTGGCCGTGTTGAAGCGGACCTCGTCGAGCGTGGCCCGGACATCGCGCAGGTGTTGATCGTCGAGACGTCATCGACGGTGCAGTATGGGCGAACTCGTGCGTTCTATCCAAGATGCGGATTCGTTGAGGAAGCGCGAATTCGACGTTTCTATGGGCCAGCCGACCACAAAGTCGTGTTCTGGAAGTCGCTGACCTAGCTACCGTTCATGGGCCGTACCGCGCGTCAGTCCGTTTTTCGTTCGTAGTCGAGGCACACGACTCCGTTTTCGAATGCGTGGGAGTCGACGAGACGCACCTTGGCGAAGGAGTGCGGCGCCACGAATAGCGGGGTGCCGGACCCGAGAATCACGGGATGAACGAACAGCCAGTAGCCATCGACGAGATCCTGGGCCATGAGTTCATGGGCTGCGGTGGGACTAGCGAACATTGGAATTTCCCCGTCAGTCCCGTCGCGGAGTTGCTTGATCTCTGACGCCAGATTTTCGCCAATGACGGTCGGCCCATTGGGCGTGCCGGAGGGCAACGTGTTGGAGATGACGACTTTGTGAACAGTCTTGTACCAGCTGGCGTGTTCGATGTCGTGTTTCGTGGCGTATGGCTGATCGGCGGCGGTCGGCCAATAGCCCTCCATCATCTCGAATGTCTTACGGCCGTATAGGGCAGTGCTCGCCGCTCCAATTCGTTGCCCGACGTAGCTGAACAGTTCCTCCGACAGGCTCGCCCAACCCAAGCCGCCGTCGGCATCGGCAACGAAACCGTCGATCGTGGTGTGGAAAAACAGCGTGATCTTTCCCATGGTGAACCTTTCGTGGGTGAGTGTGTGGAGCCTTCGTCGGCACCGCAACACGACACGTCATGGAGTGCGTCCCGTGAAGGCAATTAACTTAGTTTGGTCGTCGGAAATATCGGGCACGATCACCCGTGGGCCATAGTGACCGCTCGTTCGCAACATGTCGTCGAGGGGTTCCATCCCGATGAGCATCTCAGAGACAATGTCGGCAGGAAGCGTCTCATCGAGGCCGCCGGCTCTGGCCAGATCCCATGTGTGAATCAGTACATCGCCCAATACCAGCATTCCAATTGCCGCTTCGACGGTCATCTCCCCAGGCGGTCCCACGTGGAAAGTTCGAGCGGCTACGTCTGGGTCGTCGAGCGCAGTTTGCAGTGTGGCGTCTAACGCGGTCCATGCGCCGACGGGATCATTGAGAGGGTCGGTGGGTGCGAATTCAATGCCTGCCTGACTGATGACAGATGGCACCCACGTGACCAGATGGGTCACGATGTCGCGTGCTACCCACCCGTCGCACGGAGCGGGGTTGTCCCAACTATCTGACGTCATGGCCTGAACTCGCGCATCGAACTGGGCGGCAATTCTGCGGTAACGGCCGGCGCTGCTGTTGGCGTCGAGGAGCACGTCGTCGAGCCGGTTAAACGTAATCTGCATGCCCGATTCCATCCCCGAATTCACATGCCCATCCCGGTTCGCTTGGTTCTCGTGTTGAACCAAGGTTTGCAGTGTTGTGACACCATCGTGTTCGACGAGGGTCATAGTGTTTAGAGCTTCGCCGTCGGGGAATGCTTCGAATATTTCGGTCTGCACAATGCGTTGCGCCGGTACGATTTCGCGATAGACGCCATGCCATGCGAACTCCAAGCCGTCGACGTTGCGTGAGACGTAACGCCACGAGCCGCCGGGTCGCAGGTCGATGGAACAGCTCACCAACGGGCACCAATCGGGTCCCCACCACCGCAACAAATGGCGGGGAGTAGTGATTGCTTCCCACACGAGCTGGCGCGGCGCATCGAACTGACGGGTAATGAGGAATGTGGTGTCTGATGGCAACGTTACCGTCGCCGATCCGTGGCGTGTGCTCATGTGCGGATTTCACTTTCAGGTGGGGAGGTAGTGGTTGATTGCATAGTGGCGAGGTAGTCGTCGAGGCGGTCGTAGTGTTCGTTGATTGACTCGGTGAGTTGTGTCAACCACGTGCGCATCGGGGCTAAAGAGGGACCGTGGATGCGGTACACCCGGCTGCTTCCCTTCGTGCGACACCGAACTAGTCCGACCTCGCGTAACACTCGGAGATGTTTCGACGCCTGTGGTTGGGAAAGACCGAGCCGATCGACCAGTTCTCCAACTGTCGACTCTCTTGCGGCTAGGACGTCCAAAATCTCTCGACGATGCAAGTCACCGACTGCGTTGAAGACGTCTGAGGTTGTGCTTTGTCGGGCCACGTCACATTATATACCGATATCGGAATATGTCAAGGACAATTTCTGCTGGCATCGTCACCGATGCAAAGTCGCGGCGCGCACTGAGTCCTCGTCACTACAGTTTCGAAAGTTTCACCAATCGCCACGATTCTCATAGGAGTGCCACCAGCCCATGATTGATCATCTTTCCATCCAATGTGATGACATCGCAACAAGCGCCGCCTTCTACGACGCCGTGCTCGCCCCGCTTGGCGGGCGTCGCCTTCGCGACTTTGGCGATGTCATGGGATACGGCGTGGACTTTCCGTCGTTTTGGCTTGGCGGCCACGAAACCGGAGGTGCGCAACGGGAGATCCATATAGCGTTCAGGGCCCCATCGCGCGAAGCAGTTCACGCGTTTCGCGATGTCGCCATTGGCCTCGGTGCCGAGGTCTTGCACGATGCAAAAGTGTGGCCCGAATATCACGCGGGCTACTACGGAGTGTTCGTGCGCGACCCCGATGGAAACAACGTCGAAGCTGTCCATCACACATTCACACCAACGTGACAACTTCGATCGCCACCGGCGCCATCCCGATGACCGCCGACGAGAGGGCAGCCTTGCAGCACCGCACGTTGCGTGTGCTGGCGTCTGGACAAGTGGTGGGTGCTGCGGCGCTGGCCTCGGCCGTCACCGTTGGCGCTTTTGTGATCCAAGGAATATTGGGCAAGAACACGCCATGGGCCGGAGCAGCCACTGCCACAGTGACCACCGGCACGGCCTTTATGGTGCAATTGTTGTCGCGTGTGATGCAGCGCAAGGGTCGCAGAGTAGGGCTCCAATACGGCTACGGACTGGCGGTGGTGGGCGGGCTCATCGCCGCCCTCGGCGTCGAACGAAATTCGTTAGCGATTTTCGTTGGGGGTCTGTTTTTGTATGGCAATGGCCAGGCCGCGAACCTATTGTCGCGCTATGCGGCAACCGACCTCGCAGAACCTCACGAGCGCGGCGCGGCCATGAGCAAGATCTTGTTCGCGTCCACGTTTGGAGCCGTGCTTGGGCCCGTGCTCGTTGGTCCCTTGGAGCATGCCGGGCAGAGTTGGTTTGGGCTCCACAAGTACACCGGGCCGTGGTTGTTTAGCTCACTGTGTTTCATCGGCGCACTCATCAACACCGCGGTTCGATTACGTCCTGATCCGCTCGTAGTGTCGGGCGGAATTTCGCAGCATGGGGATCGACCGCAGTTACAAATTGGCGCCGCGCTTGCCGTGATCGGCCAATCATCGATGGCTCGATTGGCCGTGTTTGCCATGGTCATTTCTCAGGTCACGATGGTCGCCGTTATGGCCATGACTCCCGTGCACTTGAAGCTGCACGGCCACGAGGGCGTGAGTCAATACGTCATCTCGCTACACATTGCGGGCATGTACGCATTCAGCCCCCTGGTGGGGCGATTCTGCGACCGCAGAAGTCAACTCAAGACGATTTACATAGGGGCGATGCTTCTCGTGGCAGCCACGCTTTTGGCATCACTTTCTGGCGACGTGGAACAGTTGCTGTTCCCCTCGCTGTGGCTATTGGGCATTGGATGGAGCTTCGGTATCGTGGGCGGAAGCAGCTTGTTGATTGACAGCATTGCCCTTGAAAACCGCGTTGCCGTGCAGGGCGTCTCGGACTTGTTGATGAGCTTTTGTGGCGGCATGGCCGGATTCTCTTCCGGGTTCATCCGCCGAGCCGTAGGGTTCCACCTGTTAGCCAGTTTCGCCATGATCGCTGCTGGTTTTCTAGTCGCAGCCGCGTATTTCTCCCGCCGACTGGCGGCATCCCACACAACGGGTCGGGCGTTGGCTGGCTAGCCCGGTATCGTGGGACAGTCGTGACCTCGCACCCCTTTCGCCCTCTGCGCCGCCGGGCGGTACTCCTCGTTTGGGGAGCTGGCGTCGTATCCGACATCGGCACCTGGATGCAGATGGTGGTGGTGGGCAGCCTGGTAGCCAAGGAAACCAATAGCGCCCTTTACACGGGAATAACCGCGCTGGCGTTCTTCGCGCCTCAGGGTGTGTGCTCGCCGATCGGTGGATTGTTGGCTGATCGCTTCGAACGCAAGAAGGTGTTCAAGTGGTCGCTGGCTGGGCAATTTGCGGCGACGCTGTTGTTGGCCGCTGTGCTGGGATCTGGCCACCGAAACCCGTTCTTGTTGTCGAGCATCATCGTGCTTATCAGTGCGGCGGGTTCGTTTGGGCAGCCGTCATATCAAGCTATGTTGCCCGATTTAGTTCCTCGCGAAGAGCTCATGGCGATGGTGTCATTGGGTATCTATTCGTGGAACGCCGGCCGTATTTTGGGGCCCGTGTTGGGTACGTTGGTGGCTTCGATCGCCGGCCCATCGTGGACCATCTTTATCAACGCGTTGTCGTTCGCCGTTATGTCAATCGCCGTGGCATTGTTGCGCAAAAATTTCTATCCAACAGGGGAGTTGCACGAAACGATTCTGGGTCAACTCAAGGATGGTTTGCGCGCCGTGAAGCGGGTGGCCGGGGTGCGTTACGGCATCAGCCTGATTATGGGGCTCAACCTTTTCTTGGCCGGATTTATGGGGCTCATTCCCATCTACGCACACGTGATTTTTCATGGCGGGCGTGGCCTGACCGGTGCGTTCAGCGCCATGCAAGGAATCGGTGCCATCGTTGGCAGCCTGGCGGCAACGATCTATGTGGACAAGCTTGGTCGATCGCGCATGTTAGCTACGAGCATCGCGGCGGCATCGGTGGCCTACGGCGCATATGCACTGGCGCCCAACACGGCGGTGGCGCTGATCGTCATTCCCGTGCTGGGCGCAAGCGTGTCGGCAATCTTTGTGACGGGCATGGCCATCGTGCAGCGTGACGCCCCCACCAACGAGCGGGGGAGAGTGATGTCGATCACCAACATGTCGATGGGCACCTGTTACGGGGTCGGCATTTTGCTCCTCGCCATTGTTGGCGACGTGGGGAATTTGAGATTGGCGTTTGGCTTGGGATCAATTGCCACCGCTTTGGCAGCGCTCGTGGCCACCAGATTTCTGCCGAATTGGCGCGCCGCCGTTGACGGCCCCCTGCCGTAGATCGTTCGAACTCGAATGACTTTCTGGGCTACGCTCACCCCATGACAACTTCAGGGGATTCTCCGTCATTTGACCGTGTTCGGCTGCTGTTTCCCGATCACCTCGGATTGGCTCGGGGAAAGTATTTGCCGTGGGGGATTGCTCACCGGGGCACCAAGCACTGCATTGCTCTTTTCGCTCTTGACTACGACCGTCAAATGACCCCTGCGCCGGGCACCATGATGCTCGAAGGCCTCCCCGATGTGGACGTGAGTTTTGACCCTGCCGATGTTCGGGCCAGTTGGGAAGACGACCGTACGGGCGTCGTAGTCGGCGATGTGTCGATGCACGACGAGCCGCTGGAAATTTCACCTCGCCGGGTATTGCGGCGAGCAATCAGTCGGTGGACCGAGATGGGGCTCACGCCCAAGGTTGGCATCGAGTTGGAGGCATTTGTGATGCAACCAAACGGCCGAGGTGGATGGGAAGAGTGGGACACTCCGACCGCCTACGTGTACGGCACTGGGCCTGCCGTCGACCCAGCGGGGATCATTGACGACATCATGTTTGCCGCCCTACAGGCAGGCTTGCGTGTGGAGTCAATCAACTCGGAATATGACACACCGCAGTTCGAACTCACGCTCGAATACGGCGATGCCCTCGAATCGGTGGATCGCATTTTCTTGTTCAAGGTGCTCGCCCGGGAACTAGCGCAACGCAAAGGTTTACTGCTCACATTCCTCGGCAAACCGTTTGCCGACAAGGGTGGCAGCGGTCTTCATGTGAATTTCTCGGCAGAAGATGCCAACGGTGTCAACGTCTTTCTAGACATTGCCGACGAAGCACAACTCTCCCAGATTGCTCGCCACTCAATTGCTGGCTGCCTCGCTCACCACGAGGCAATGTCGGCAGTATGCGCTCCCACAGTGAATGCCTACAAGCGCCTCGTGCCCGGCCAGATGAGTGGCTATTGGGCGAACTGGGGCATCGATCACCGATCAGCCACCGTCCGAATTCCGTGGGGGCCTACTCCCGGCAAACGCATAGAACATCGCATGAGCGACGGCGCGGCCAATCCGTACCTCGCCACAGCTGCCGTGCTCAACGCTGCATATCTCGGTGTCGTCCAATCGCTGCCCCTGGATGCCCCTGAAGTTGGTGATGGTTTTGAAACGGCCAACACCGAGCGCTGCGTGCCAGAAAATCTGTCAGGAGCACTCGACGCCTACGAAGCCAACACGGAATTCGCCGCCACCATGGGTCAAGAATTCTCTGACTATTGGTTGGCCATCAAGCGGGCAGAGTGGGACAAATATCGGCGAGCAGTGACCGATTGGGAACTCAACCACTACCTCGCGTTTCTGTAATCGAGTCTGTGATGGGATCAATCGTAGGAGCGTCAATCGTATCGCACATTCCGCCTATCGCCATGAGCGAAGAGTGGCGGCGCAGCGTCAACAACGGCAACGATATTTCGATTGTGGCTGGGCTTCATCGGCTGCGATCAGAGTGCCTTGATCGCGTCAAACCGGACACCATCATCGTGATCGACACCCACTGGTATTCCACGTTCGAACACATCGTGTCGGCCCACGCTCATCGTGCTGGCGTCTACACGTCGGAAGAGCTTCCCCGCGGCATGTGTCAAATTCCATACGCCTTCGACGGCGACCCCGAACTTGCGGCATCGATTGCCGCCCAGGCCGATGGGCGCGACGACACATGGATTCACGCGTCGCATGACAGCGCCTTGCCTATTCATTACCCCACCGTGAACCTGTTGCCCTATCTGCATCGACGGAACGAAAAGTGGATCAGCGTCAGTATCTGCCAGACCGCCACGCGCGATGACTACTTGTTGTTTGGATCCCTCATTGCCGACGCCGTGGCCAAGTCCGATCGCCGAGTGGTGGTGCTCGGATCGGGCGGGTTGTCGCATCGATTTTGGTCGCTGCGCGAGTTGCGCAACCACGAGTCGTCGCACCCCGACAACATCTCCGTGCCGGCCCATCGCGATGCCGATCACCATGTGATCGAGCGCCTTACGGTGGGCGATCACGCGGCCGTGATCGACGGCTATGACGACTACCGCAAAGTGTCGCCAGAGGGTCGTTTCGGGCACTACGCAATCATTGCTGGCGCATTCGGTGGCCGGTCGTGGACTGAACCTGGGGTTCCGTTTAGCGACTACGAAGCCGCTGCTGGAACTGGCCAAATTCATATGTGGTTCGAAGGCGAAGTGCGATGACGAACACAACCCACGACGTGATGACTGCTGCCGTGTTGCGCGAATTTGGGAAGCCCCTCGTTCTGGAACAGGTCACGGTGCCGATTCCTGGGCATGGGCAAATTCTCATCAAAGTGATCGCCTGCGGCGTGTGCCACAGCGACCTTCATGCCGTTGATGGCGATTGGGCTACGCAGCCGACGTTGCCGCTCATCCCGGGCCATGAGGTCGCTGGTCGTGTGGTTGCCTGTGGCCCAGGTGTGGAGGGCATCGCCGTTGGGCAACTTGTGGGTGTGGCGTGGATGTACTCGTCTTGCGGCCGGTGCGACTACTGCCGAGCTGGCATGGAAACAATCTGCCCGGCCACCGAAGGCACTGGCTACTCGAAGCCAGGCGGCTATGCCGACTACATGGTGGCCGTTGCCGACTTCGTGGCCAAGCTTCCCGACGATGTCGACCCGATTGCCATTGCGCCGATTCTGTGTGCTGGCGTCACTACGTACCGCGGCCTCAAGCGCAGCGGCGTGGCCCCTGGCCAATGGGTGGCGGTGGTGGGCATTGGTGGCCTCGGTCATGTGGCGGTGCAGTACGCGGTGGCTATGGGCATGCGCGTGGTGGCCGTCGACGTCGACAACGACAAGCTCGATTTGGCTCGTTCGTTGGGCGCTGAAATCGTGGTGAACGGACGTGAAAGCAACGCTATCGCTGAGGTGCAAAAGCTGGCTGGCGGTGTGCACGGAGTGGTAGTGACAGCGGTGGCCACGCCCGCATTCGAACAAGCGCTTGGCATGCTGCGCCCGGCTGGAGTGGCAGTACTCATTGGATTGCCCGGAGGTCATGCCGACGAAATGCGGATGTCGATTTCGATGCTTGTCAATGGCGAACTGTCTCTTCGGGGATCCAACGTCGGCACTCGAATTGATTTGCAAGAGGCAGTTGATTTCGCCGTGCGAGGGGCTGTATCGGCCACCATCCGGACGGTACCGTTGACAGAAATCAATGGCGTGCTCGACGACATGCGTCACGGCCGAATCGTGGGCCGCGTGGTGATCGATATGCGCTCGAACCACTAGCGGGCGGCTACTCCCGCCGGGTCGAGACGTTCGGCGACGCCCTCACTGAGCCGATCCAAAATGATGGCCATCACCAACATGGACAGACCAACTTCTACGCCAAGTCCGATGTCTTGTTTGATAAGCGATGTGACGGCCAAAAACCCGAGACCATTGCCGCCGATGAGACCGGCGATGATCACCATCGACACTGCCATCATGATCACTTGGTTGATGCCAAGCATCATTCCTTTGAGGGCTAGCGGTACTTGCACGCCCCACAGCCGTTGCCGGTTGGTGGCCCCAAAGGTAGAAGCCGCTTCGAGCGTCTCGGGGTTCACTTGTTTGATGGCGAGCGCAATGAGCCGGATGCCTGGTGGCACCGCGAACAACACAGTGGCCAAAATACCCGGTACGTATCCGACCGAGAAAACCATCACGAAAGGGATGGCGTAGATCAGGCTGGGAAACGTCTGCAGTGCGTCCAAAAACGGATCGATAAACGTTTCCAGTCGAGGGCGGCGGCCTACGAAAATTCCCATTGGAATTGCTACCCCGATAGAGATCACGACGGCCACCACGATTTGGGCAAACGTTTCTATTGACGGTTTCCACATACCCATAAGGCCCACGGCCACCAGGCCCACTACGCAAAAGGTGGCCATGCGCCAACCCTTTACCAACAACGCAAAACCGGCAATGGCAAGAATAAGCACCGGCCACGCCGTTGATTGGCTGAGAAAATCACGGATGCGAATGACTACGTCGCGCACGATGAAATCGTTGATCGTCAACAACGTGTCGCCGAAATTGTCGCGGATCCATTTGGTGAAGTCGTCGATTGGTTGGGCGATGCTGGAATCGAATTTCCACGGCACCTTCGCGAACCCGCCGATGCGACCCACGATGAGCGCCACGATCATGGCCACAGTTGCGCCCAACCAGTACACCTTGGAGGCAATAGCGAGGCGAGCACGCTGATCGACCAAGGAACGGCTCAATCGATCAAAGGCCACCGCTATGCCGAAGATGGCGAGCCCCACGATGAATCCGCGGCCAGGGCTACGCAAACGGAGTGTCTGTAATAGTTCATTACCCAATCCGCCAGCGCCCACGAGCGATCCAATGACCACCATGCCCAAGCACAACATGATGGTTTGGTTGATGGCGGTAACGAACGATTTCACCGCCTGGGGCGCTTGAATCTTCCACAGCAGTTGGGATTTGCTGGAGCCGAACATCTTCCCTGCTTCGACTGACGCAGGTGGTACTTGTTTAATTCCAAGCGCCGTAATTCTGATCATAGGCGGGATGCCGAACGCCACCGTGGCGATGGCGGCGGGGGTCTGCAAGATGCCAAAAAACAACACTGATGGCACGAGATAAATAGTGGTCGGCAGGCTCTGCAAAGCATCGAGCACAGGGCGAATGCGTCGTTCGACTTTCGGGTTCAGTCCGGCCCAAATACCGATTGGCGCACCAATGGCCACGCACAGCACCACGCAGATAATCATGAGGGCCACAGTCTCCATACCCCGCGAATGGAGGCCGGAGACTTCGAAGAACATCAACCCCGCGCCAGCGCTCACTGCCATGATCCATCGGCCCGATCGGGCGACCACGACGGCCACGAGCAGTGGCAACCAAAACCACGGCAACGCCAGCAGAAGGTCGCGCAGAGACTCGTAGAACCACAGAACGAAACTGCCAATAGGCCGCAAAATATCGGCGAGTACGAAGTTGGTTTTGCGATGTTGCTGGACCCAGGTTTGAAAGTGTTTGACCGGCTTGGCTACGTGAATATTCCATGAGTCAGGAAAGATTGACGTGCCAGACATCACAATTTGAACGGCAACCAAAACAACGGCACCCACTGCGATGCGGCTGCGGGTGTTTAGCATCCTCAAGCGTTCTGTGAGCGGCCGCGGTTCTGTCGCCAGGGGAGCAACGGTGGCGGTCACGCCCGTGCCCCTCGAAGTACAGCAGCCACAGCTTCACGATCGATCGAGCCGATTGATTTGCCGTCGACGCCGATCACATCAATAGCGACGTCGGCTTCTAAAAGCATGGGCAGCACGTCGGCTACCAGCGCCGTGGACGCAATGGTGCGTCCCGTCCCACACGGCTCACCGCGTGCCACAGATGCCGCAGTAAGCACACGTTCGCGGGGAATGTCGGTGACGAACTCGCGCACGTAGTCGGTGGCGGGCGAGAGCACCAGTTCTTCTGGCGTTCCGATCTGATCGAATTCGCCGTCTTTCATTATGGCGATTCGATCACCTAGACGGATTGCCTCAGCGAAATCGTGGGTGATGAAAATGATCGTGCGTTGATCTTGCTGTTGCAGTCGTATGAGTTCGTTTTGCATGTCGCGTCGGATCAACGGATCGAGCGCCGAAAACGGTTCATCGAAAAACAACAACTCGGGATCCAGCGCCAGGGCTCGAGCGAGGCCGACGCGCTGTTGCATTCCACCTGAAAGTTGTTGAGGGAAATGCATGGCGAAATCGGTGAGGCCAACGAGCTCGATGACGCCCATGGCTTGGCGGCGTCGTTGTGCTTTCGGCACCCGTTGAACCTCGAGACCGTACGCCACATTGTCGATGACTCGTTTGTGGGGAAAGAGGCCGAAGTGTTGGAAGACCATCGACATGCGGTTGCGGCGTATTTCGCGCAATTGGTCTGCGCTCATGGTGAGCAGATTTTGGCCGTTGAGTGCGACTTCGCCCAACGTGGGCTCGATGAGTCGTGACAGGCAACGTACAAGTGTCGACTTGCCGCTCCCTGACAGGCCCATGACCACAAACGTTTCGCCTTTGGCTACCGAAAAGCTCACGTTGCGTACGGCGACTGTGCTGCCGGTGGCGGCCAAAATTTCGCTACGACTCGCTCCATCTTTCGACATCGCTACGGCAGTATCGGGCTGTGACCCGAAAACCTTCCACACATCACGTACGTCAAGTGTAGGAAATGTGTTTGCGTTGCTCTCCACGATGAATGAGATCCCCCAGATTCAGATGCGTGGCCGGAACCTTAGTACCGGTAGACGGGCGTGTGAGTTTTGTAATTTCGTCCGTTATGGTGCGCTACGATCCGGAAACCAACGCCAAATGCGTTGTGTGAAATATCTCAACACAGGGGAAATTATGAAACTCATGGGAATCCGCGTCGGGGCACTTGTCGCCGCTGCCGCACTCACCGTGGCTGCGTGTGGGAGCGACGCTAAGACGTCGAGCCCGACAACTGCCACCACCGCCGCCAAAACAGACTCCACCACAGCTGCTCCGGTTGCCACCGTTGCTCCGGGCGGCGAAGTGAAGAAGTGTGACGGCTTGAAGGGCGATGCCATCAAGGTCGTTCAAAACGCATGGACCGCTTCGGCCGTGGAAGCACAAATCATGAAGCAGCTCATCGAGTCGCAATTGTGTACGCCAGCCGAAATTGTGGAGATCGACGAAAACACGCAATTCACTGGATTGTCCGATGGCACCGTCGATTTCGTGACCGAGTTGTGGAAGTCCGGCGTCGTTGCCGAAGAGCAAGCCTTTATCGACAACGGTTCAGTTGTTGAAGTGGGAAAGCTTGGAACCACTGGCCAAATCGGCTGGTACGTTCCTGACTACGTGGTGAAGGATCACCCCTCGCTGGCCACATGGGAAGGTCTTAAAGATCCCGCCATTGTGAAGTTGTTTGCCACCTCTGCCACAGGAGACAAGGGCCGCTTCCTCGGCACAGACCCCAGCTACTCGGCTTACGATGGTCCGCTCATCACCACGTTGGGACTCAACTTTGAGTTGCAAAATTCAGGTTCGGAAGCCGCCACCGTGGCCGAAGTCGATAGCGCAGTTGCCGCTAAGAAGCCGATCTTGTTGTACTGGTGGTCACCAACCGCCGCCGCTGGTAAGTACGGCTTGGTCGAAGTGAAGTTGCCCCCGTTCAAGGAGGGTTGTTATGCAGATCCCGCCAAGGTCGCCTGTGGCTACCCGGCCGATGTACTCGTCAAGTTGGCAAGCGCCAAGCTGAAGACGAAGAACCCGGGCGTGTGGGCCATGCTCGGCAAGGTCCAACTCACTAATGCGCAGCAACTTGAGTTGCTGCCGCAAGTTGAGATTGACAAGAAGCCAGCAGCCGACGTAGCCGCGGCCTGGATCAAGGCCAACGAAAGCATTTGGAAGACGTGGTTCGCCTAGTCAGCAACCGACTTACGAATTGCAATGCGCCGGGGGCAACCCCGGCGCATTCGTATTTTTACGGGCCGTCAATTGATTCGATGGTGCGCAAAATTGCCCGAAGCGAGCTAGCCAAAGAATGTCGCGAGGTTGCAGTCAATGTTTGAGTGAGGAGCGCTTCTTGGGCGTTAAATTTGGGGAACAGTTCTTTCATGAGTCTGTTCCCTTTGGCCGTCGGCCCAACGGTCACCAGACGCCCGTCGGCTGGATGCGATGATCGTGTGCACAGCCCGCGACGCTCAAGGGTGGCCATAAGCGATGACAGTGAGGCCCTGGTGATGCCCACTTCTTCGGCGAGTTGGTTGGTTTCCATTGCGCCCCACACCCACAACACGAACAGGGCCGTGAAGCCACTCCAGCTCAGTTGCTCGTCGGCGAGTACCGACTTTTCCATGTGTTTGCGGGCTGCGGTAGCGACGCGAAACACGTTCGACATGGCCACCATGGCGCTGTAGTCGATGGGTAGCTCGCCGACCCGGGCGCGCACATCAAGCTCTGCTTGACGTGCGTCATCGCGGTCGTGAGCGAAGGCGCGGGGCATCGGGGGAGACTACTGACCAGAGCTCGCCAGCGTGGTGCCCCCGTTGAATGTGGTGCCCACGCTTCGCCAATAGCCGCCCAAAATTTCTCGTGGTTCGAGGCGGGAAATTTCTTCGACCGGTGAGTCGCCAAACCAAATTTCGGCGTCGCCTTTCCATGCCTGTCCGAGTTCTACATCGACGCCGCCCATCGTCACTACATCGCTCCACGCATCGGTGCCGTTGGCCTCGATGGCGGGTACGAATCGGTGATGGACCATGGGATGCCCGTTGACGAAACCGTTGGTATCACTAGGTCCGGTGAGCGTCACCCGCATATCGACCATGCGCCGATCGTGGTACGACACGGTTCCGGCAAAGCGACCGCCGGGTGCCACCCGAGGGCCAGCTTTGCCAATCGTGACGGGCCTCGTCATCCAGATCGAGCCCATCTTTTTTGGGTAACCCTGGAAGTGGCCGCGCACGAGGGCGAAGTCCTTATCGACCCAGATGTACACGCAGCGGCTGTATAGCTTGCCCCGGAAACGACATCTCACGACCACGAACGCTTCTTTGTATTGCGCTCGGATGGGGTCGTCCAACTCGGAAAAATCGGGGCCGCAACTCTGCCAGTCAGCGAAGATCATGGCAACGGCGCCGGGGTCTTCGTCGTCGTGAGCCAGCGTCACATCGGGAGGAAGGAGTTCCGCGATTCGGGACGGGTCTGTGCGAAATTCCACGGTGAGGAGATCGCCTGAGTAGTGCCACGGAGGGCTGGGTAAAATCGAACTTGCGCCAGAAACAGTGCGTGGAAATGTGAATCCCGACAGGTCAGCCATGTGTCGATTGTACGCCTGTTCTGCGCGATCGTTAGAATTCGAATGATATTGACATTGCGTTCCTTTCTAGGAACTGCGCGCTGGCAAAGCAACGCTTGTCAACTTGCTCACCGGACTGGCCCGCACGATTCAAAACCTGCGCATATGCGCCAATTCGAGTGTGCAGGAAAACATCGAGGTTGCGCAGTTCGTCTGGCGACAACGTCGCGTGACGTGCCGTATGTGACCAGCGATGAACTACTTGCCATCGCGGGTTTGACTGATTTTGGCCTACGTCCCGCGAACACCGTTGATTGACGACGAGTCTGCGGCCATGGTTGGCGTATTACGTCGCGTAGCGTTGGCCATCGGGGTGGCCGTCGTGGTCATTAATCACGACCTTGGATTTATCACCAAAATTTGTGACCGCATTACCGTGCTCGACCAGGGCGCGGTTTCGGCTGAAGGTACGCCAGCTGAAATTCGCAACAACCCCGCCGTGATCGCCGCCTACCTCGGCACGCAGGCCAACGCGTAGTCCGTCACTGGGCTAGCGAATGATGCCAAGATTGCGTCATGACTCGTGACGTAAAATTTGGGTGGCTCACCCCCGCCATCGGCAACCGATGGAGCGACCATCAGCCGATTGTGGTCTATCAGGATCACCACATTTTGCCGGTTGCTTTGCCCCATTTTGATTCGCTGTGGCTCGCCGATCACTTCTACGGGTTCGATGCCAAGACTGATCCATTCATGGAGGCGTGGACCACGCTGACGTGGTTGGCTGCCCGCCATCCCAACGTCGAACTTTGCCATCACGTGCTTGGCCATGGGTACCGGCCCCCAGCCCTTACCGCGAAGATGGCAGCCACCTTGCAGACCCTCAGTGGCGGTCGTTTCGTGCTCGGGATCGGAGCTGGATGGCGTGAAGATGAGTACGCCGCCTACGGCTATGAATTCCCCCGACCCGCTGTGCGGTTCGCGCAATTGGAAGAAGTGATCGCCATTTGCCGCTTGATGTGGACCGACGCCGATGCCACGTTTGACGGTAAATTTTTCAAGATAGCGGGGGCCAGTGCGCCGCCGTTGCCATCGCCGATTCCCCGGGTATGTATTGGTGCGGCAGGCGAGCAGATTGGATTGCCGATGGTGGGCCGACTGGCCGACATGTGGAATTGTTCGTATCGAAATGACGAAACGTGGATCCGTAAATATGCCATCGTGCGAGAGGCCGCCGAACGCGCCGGGCGCAATCCCGGCGATATCGAAGTATCGATGACCATCGAAGTATCGCTTCCCGAGACTGACGCCGAGTCGGCTGAGCTGGTCGAAAAACTTCGCCACCGCCGTTCTCTTGGCGTGGACCATTTCGTAATGGATTTTGGTCATCCTCTGTCGCCTGAACCAGCCCTGCGGTTCGCTGAACAAGTGATTCAACCTTTGCGGGCACCCGCCGGTCCGACGACTACGTAGTGCCCAGGGCGTCGCTCCTCGAGGGCGGCGATTTCAGAGAATATTTAGATTGAATCCAAAACTTGACTTTGTCTAAAATTCATTTACGGTACCGGTATGCCAAGTTCGCAATCAGCCAACCACGCAAATCTTCTGCGGCTACATGGCCTTCACGTCACAGCGCAACGATTGGCCGTGCTTGGCGCAGTATCCGAAATGCCGCACGGCACTGCCGACGAAATACAGGAACTTGTGCGTGCCGAAATTGGCACGATCTCG
The DNA here is from genome assembly GCA_038231795.1 of Acidimicrobiales bacterium. Lineage (GTDB taxonomy): Bacteria > Actinomycetota > Acidimicrobiia > Acidimicrobiales > JBBRKR01 > JBBRKR01. The sequence continues at coordinate 75,838 of JBBRKR010000010.1, read as the reverse complement.
CGCCAGGCTGTCTATGACGCGTTGGGCACCCTGGCCGACAATGGATTAATTCGACGAATTCAGCCCGCCCGGTCTCCAGCGCGCTTCGAGGATCGAGTCGACGACAATCATCATCACATTGTTTGCCGGGACTGTGGTCTCACAATGGATGTCGACTGCAAAGCAGGAGCAAGGCCGTGCCTCGACGTCACTGAGAATTTCGGATTCGCTATCGACGAAGCCGAGGTTATTTATTGGGGTCTATGCCCAGCGTGTCAGAAGTCAGAAAAAACCGTGTTGTCAAAATCCAATCCATCACTCCCATCACTCCCATAGCCAACGAAGGATCACCATGAACGATGAAGTTGCAGGACCCGTCACAATTACCGACCCACAAGACGCCCCGACTGCGAAGTGTCCGGTGTTGAACCATTCGCCAAATGCGCGGGGCTCCATCGTGAACCTACATTGGTGGCCAAACCAATTGAACCTGGGTCCACTAAAGAAAAATTCGCCGAGTATCAACCCGATGGGCGTCGAATTTGACTACGCCAAAGCTTTCAACAACGTTGCTCTGGACGACCTCAAGCAAGATCTCAAGAGCGCGATGACAACCTCCCAGGATTGGTGGCCCGCCGACTACGGCCACTACGGCCCGTTGTTCATTCGGATGGCATGGCACTCTGCTGGCACCTATCGAGTCCATGATGGCCGCGGGGGCGCCGGCTCCGGTACACAACGTTTTGCGCCGCTCAACAGTTGGCCCGACAACGCAAACCTCGACAAGGCACGCCGCCTGCTGTGGCCGATAAAGCAGAAGTACGGAGAAAAAATTTCCTGGGCGGACCTCATGATTCTGGCCGGAAACGTGGCATTGGAGTCTATGGGTTTGCCGACCTTTGGTTTTGGCGGCGGTCGTCCCGATGTCTGGGAGCCAGAGGAAGATATCTATTGGGGCCCGGAAGAAACTTGGCTCGCAGACGAGCGGTACACCGGTGATCGTGAGCTGGCCACACCACTAGGCGCCGTCCAGATGGGTTTGATCTATGTAAATCCAGAGGGGCCAAACGGAAACCCCGATCCGCTCGCCGCGGCCCGTGATATTCGTGAGACGTTCGCTCGAATGGCCATGGACGATGAAGAAACGGTCGCACTTATCGCAGGTGGTCACACATTTGGCAAGACGCATGGCGCCGCCCCTTCTGAACACCACGTGGGCCGTGAACCCGAAGGCGCCAGCCTTGAGGAGCAGGGCTTCGGGTGGACGAGCACGTTCGGTTCTGGCAAGGGCAGTGATGCGATTACCAGCGGGCTAGAGGGAGCATGGACCACTGCTCCGGCCAGGTGGGACAATAACTTTTTCGAGAACCTGTTCGGTTACGACTGGGAGCTAACGAGAAGTCCAGCGGGTGCGCAGCAGTGGCGACCATCAGACCGGGCTGCAGATAACACCGTGGTCGATGCCTACGACCCCGCCGTGCGCCACCACCCGGTGATGCTTACGACGGACTTGGCGCTTCGGTTCGATCCGATCTACGAACCGATTTCTCGACGGTTCCTGGCCAACCCAGACGTGTTCGCTGACGCATTCGCCAGGGCGTGGTTCAAATTGACGCACCGCGATATGGGCCCCGTCTCGCGCTATCTGGGGCCAGAGGTTCCGACCGAGGAACTTATTTGGCAAGACCCAGTCCCTGCCGTTGATCACGACCTTGTCGACGCCCAAGATATCTCAGCATTGAAAAATCAGATCCTTGCTTCTGGACTGTCAGTGTCACAACTCGTGACGACCGCGTGGGCAGCCGCTTCGACATTCCGTGGGAGTGACAAGCGTGGCGGAGCGAACGGTGGCCGCATTCGCCTGGCGCCACAAAAGGATTGGGAAGTAAATAACCCTGAGGACTTGGCCCCCGTGCTTCGTGGTTTGGAAGCGATTCAAGCATCGTTTAACGACGCCCAGACTACGAACAAAAAAGTCTCGATCTCCGACATCATCATTTTGGGTGGTTGTGCCGCCATCGAGCAGGCCGCCCGCGACGCCGGGCACGCCATCGAGGTTCCATTCTTTCCGGGCCGTACCGATGCTTCGCAAGCGCAGACCGACGTGGAGAGCTTTGGGTTTCTCGAGCCTTCTGCCGATGGTTTCCGCAACTACTTCCGAAATGGCGACACGCGACGGCCTGAAGACTTGCTTGTGGATCGTGCCAGCTTGCTTTCGTTAACGACCCCTGAAATGACGGTGCTCCTTGGAGGTATGCGTGTGTTGAATGCGCAAACGCCATCGACCCATGGCGTCTTTACTGATCGCCCCGAAACGCTGACCAACGACTTTTTTGTGAATCTTCTCGACATGACCACGATGTGGCGTGAAACTTCGACGGAACACATTTATGAGGGGCTCGATCGGGCCACTGGAAATGTGAGATGTACGGGGACGGCTGTCGACCTTGTCTTTGGTTCGAACTCGCAACTGCGCGCCGTTGCCGAGGTGTACGCAAGCGCCGACGCTCAGCAGAAATTTGTGGAGGATTTCGTAAGCGTGTGGAACAAGGTCATGAATCTGGATCGTTTCGATCTCTCGTAGGGTCGCCAAAGTTTCGGGTCGTCGATCGATTGAGTTGCTGCGGTAGGGTGCTCCATGACCACCATTCACGGAACGTGCGACCCGAAATTTGAGCAAGTGCAAGCAGCTTTTGCCGGCAACTTTGATCAAGGACTCGAGCAAGGCGCCTCGCTCGCCATAACGGTGGGAGGCGAACTCGTGGTCGATATTTGGGCAGGAGATTCTGATCCTCACGGCACCCCGTGGTCACGCGACACCATCACCAATGTGTGGTCCACTACGAAAACAATGGCTGCGCTGTGCATGCTGATGTTGGCCGATCGAGGCGAGCTTGATTTCGACGCGCCGGTGGCCAAATATTGGCCAGAGTTTGCTGCCAACGGCAAGGACGGTGTGTTGGTTCGCCACGTTATGAGCCACACTGCGGGCCTGTCGGGATTCGAGGAAACTGTTACCCCGCAGGACTTATGTGACCACTCAAAAATCGCTGGTCTTTTGGCTGCTCAAGCTCCTTGGTGGGAGCCCGGTACTCGTTCTGGCTATCACGCCGTTACTCAAGGTTTTTTGGAAAATGAAATCCTTCGGCGAATTACGGGCCGCACACTCGGCCAGTTTTTTGCCGAAGAAATCGCCACTCCGTTAGGCGCCGACTTTTTCATCGGCACCCCTGAATCGGCAGACTCACGAGTATCGCTCGTTGTGCCCCCTTCGAAAGGTTTTGAAACCAACGATGGGGATGCCGATTCAGTGGCCACACGGACGTCGACAAGTCTCAAATTGGGCGCTGAATTCTCGTGGACACCGGAATGGAGGCGGGCGGAAATACCAGCCGCCAACGGTCACGGGAATGCCCGATCGGTGGCCCTCATCCAGTCGATTGTCAGCGGTGGAGGACAAGCCCGTGGCGTGCGACTTCTCAAGTCAGCTTCGGTGGAGCGAATTCTCGAAGAACAGACGTATGGCCAAGACCTGGTGCTGCCCATGATTATGCGCCATGGCATTGGGTACGGTCTCACCAGCGCCGAGTTGCCGATCAGTCCCAACGCCCGGTCGTGTTTTTGGGGCGGATGGGGTGGATCGCTGGTGGTCAACGACTTCGAAACAAACATGACGTTCGCCTATGTGATGAACAAAATGAGCGAGGGCACCACCGGTGATCTGCGAGGTGGAGCATGCCTCATGATGGCCCACATGGCCCTTATGTGACTGCAACACACGGTGCTGGTACCTGGCCACAGTGATATCGTTCGAATTCGAACGATTATTTGAGAGGGCAAGCATGGCTTCAGAAACCCGTCGTATCGTGCTCTATGGAGCCGTCACTACAGTCGAATCGCAGGGCGACTGGCTAGTGTCGCCCGATGGCCGCCGCGTGCGCGAAATCGAAGCGGTGTACCTGCCGCCCGTGGTCCCGACAAAAATTTTGTGTGTGCACCTCAATCACATTTCGCGTGTGCATGAGTTTCAAATCAAGCTCACGGCCACGCCGACGTATTTCCAGAAACCGACCTCATCGCTCAACGCCCATCGGGGTGAGATTGTGCGTCCAGAGCGATGCAAATACCTCAACTACGAAGGCGAGGTGGCAATCGTGATCGGACGCACCTGCCGCAATGTGAGCCAGGCCGAAGCAGGCGACTACATCGCGGGATACACCATTGCCAACGATTATGGGCTGCACGATTTTCGGGATACCGACGGCGGCTCAATGCTGCGTGTGAAGGGCTCCGACACGCTATGCCCGATCGGTCCGTCGCTGGTGACCGATTGGGACTTCCACGACAAATACATCCGAACGTATGTGAATGGCGAACTTCGCCAAGACGGCTCCACCACCGAGATGACGTGGGACATGCACTACCTCGTGGCCGACCTCGCTCGCACGATCACCCTCAATCCCGGTGACGTAATACTTTCGGGCACTCCCGCGAATTCTCGACCCGTGTTTCCCGGCGATCTCGTGAGCGTGGAGGTCGAAGGGCTCGGCACACTCTCGAACCGAATCGTGACCGGCCCCACTCCCATTCGTGACGATGTCGGCCATCAGCCGACGGCCACCGAAGAAGTGTTGTCGACGGCCTTCGGGGGCGACTGGGAATTCCGCGGCATTCGTCCCCCGAACAAGAGCTGAAGGATCGATCATGAGCACCATCACTGTGGCCGGCATAGCCGTCGATACCCGGCATTGGATCGGCGGCCAACGGGTTCAGAGTGCCGAAACCTTTGAAGACGTTTCACCAATCGACGAATCGCTGATCGGCCACATCAGTAGGGGTGATGCCGCCATTGCTGACTCTGCGGTGCGCGCAGCCGTGTTGGCGTTCCCCATCTGGGCGCAAACCGAGCCCGCCGAGCGAGCGCGCATCATGCACCGCATTGCCGATTTGGTCGAAGAACGGCTCGAAGATTTGGCCATCGTGGAAACCACCGACAACGGTGCTCTCATACGAGCCCATCGGCGCGGCGTGATGCCTCGCGTGGCCCACAACTTCCGATTCTTCGCCGACTTCCTGGTGAACTCACTCGGGCATCCAGATTTCGAGACCCGCGGGCATACCAACAAGGTGTCGTGGAGCCCGGCCGGGCCGTGTTTGCTCATTACACCCTGGAACGCGCCGCTCATGTTGGCCACATGGAAGATCGCGCCCGCTTTGGCCGCTGGCAATTCGGTGATCCTGAAGCCAGCGGAATGGACGCCACTCACGGCCAGTTTGTTCGCCGATATCACACGCGACGCTGGCCTGCCCGACGGCGTATTCAACGTGGTCCAAGGCATCGGCGAAGAAGTCGGCGCCGCCTTGGTAGCCGACCAACGAATCGCCCGCATCAGCTTCACCGGTTCGGTGCCGACTGCCCGCCACATCGCGTCGGTGGCCGGACGCAACCTCACACCGGTGAGTTTGGAGTTGGGTGGCAAATCCCCGTTCATTGTTTTCGAAGACGCCGACCTCGACATCGCCGTGCAGCAGGGCGTCGAGCAATACGACAACGCTGGCCAAGTGTGCCTCAGCGGCGTGCGCCACCTGGTACACGAATCGGTGTACGACGAGTACGTGCGTCGGCTCATCGAGGCCGCCAATGGATGGCATCAAGGCGACCCCCGTGACATGACAACCGACCTCGGTCCCAACATCTCACGCGAACATTTCGAGCGAATCGATGGGTTTGTGCAACGGGCCAAAGCAGACGGGGCCACGGTGTTAATGGGCGGCGGGCCCAACACTGAATTGGGCGGCTTGTACTACCGACCAACACTTTTTGCCGACTGCGCGCCCGGTTCGGAGATTCTCACCAGGGAAGTGTTCGGTCCTGTGTTAACGGTGCAAAAATTCGCAACTGACGACGAGGCGATTGCCCTCGCTAACAACACAGAGTTTGGTCTGGCCGCCACCGTCATCACCGGCGACCGTGGCCGCGCCGAGCGAATGAGTCGCGAGATCGCCTTTGGCACCATGTGGGTCAATTGTTTCTTTGTGCGAGATCTCGCCGCACCATTTGGCGGCGCCAAGAATTCCGGCATTGGCCGCGAAGGCGGGGCGTGGAGTTTCGACTTCTATTGCGACGTAAAAAATACCTGCTACTCACCGAACGGATGGCAATCATGAACAAGCTCATGCAGTTTGATTCCGGTGAAGAATTCGCCGACATTGTGAGCCACGACACATATGTGGCAGGCATACCGCACTCCACGTTCAAGCGCATGCGCGAGCAAGCTCCCGTGCAGTGGGTAGATGAGGTTGATGGCTCCGGATTTTGGGCCGTCACCGGTTACCCAGAACTGCTCGAAGTGGCGCGCGATTACAAACGATTCACGGCAGAGCTTGGTATCCGTCTCGAAGAAATGGACGCAGAAGAAACCGATGCTCGCCGCTCCATGATGGAACTCGACCCTCCCCGCCACACGCGGTTGCGGCGCTTGGTCCAGCGGGGTTTCACCAAGCGCATGGTGGAAACCTACGAGGCCTCATTCCGGTTGTTGACGGCTGCAGTATTCGAAGAAATATTGGCAGAAAAAACCGAGTTTGATTTCGTGACCGAAATTTCACGCGAGTTGCCAATGCGATTGCTGTGCCGCCTTTTGGGCGTACCAGACGACGAAGCCAAACAGCTCGTCGAATGGGGCGATGGCATGATCGCCAACACCGACTCCGAATTCACCGACCACGTGGTAGATCAATCCGACACCGAAGAATTTCGACTTTTGCCCTTCCGGTCGCCGAGCGCTCTCAAGGTTATTGAGCTGGGTGCCCGGGCCGCAGCCCAACGTCGGATTGAACCAACAGACGACATCATCTCGACGCTGCTGGCGACGCCGCCTGATGGCGAACCACTCACCGACGCCGAGTTCTACAACTTCTTTGCACTGCTTGTGGTGGCTGGTAACGAGACCACTCGTCACACCATTACCCACGGGCTCTTGGCGCTGCTCGAACATCCCGATCAGATGCACAAGTGGATGGCCGACGCCAACGTGAGCCTTACTGCGGCCGACGAAATATTGCGATGGTCAACCGTCACCATGCACTTTCGACGCACAGCCACACAAGACACCGTGCTGGGCGGACAGGCCGTCAAAAAAGGCGACAAGGTAGTGATGTATTACATCTCTGCCAACTTTGATGAGCGGCAGTTTCCAAAACCATATGCGTTTGATCTAACGCGCAGCCCCAACGAGCATGTGGCGTTCGGGTACATGTCGGCCCATCGATGCCTTGGCGAATGGCTGGCACGCCTCGAAGTGAAAGTGACGTTTGAGGAGCTCTTCAAACGAATCAAACATATTGAAGTTGTTGGCCCTGCCGATCGATTGCGGAGCAATTTTATTGCCGGCATCAAACATCTGCCCGTACGGGTGGAGCGCGCCGACTAACGGCTACTAGGGTCGCCCCATGAAACTCAGCATGATGCTTAGCTATTCGGGTGGCTTCAAAGAAGGCGTGGCCAAGGTCGTCGAGCTTGAAAAAGCGGGCCTCGACCAAGTGTGGATCCCTGAGGCGTACAGCTACGACGCCATCAGCCAGGTGGGCTACTTGGCCGCCAAAACTGACCGGGTAGAAATCGGTACCGGGATCGTCAACGTATTTAGTCGGACGGCCGCCTTGATGGCCATGACGGCAGCTGGTTGCGATTACGTGAGCGATGGACGATTCATTTTGGGGCTCGGCGCTTCTGGCCCTCAGGTCGTCGAAGGATTCCACGGAGTGCCTTACGAGAAGCCCATGACTCGTATCAACGAATACATCGACGTGTGTCGCATGGTGTGGCGTCGCGAAAAGCTCGTCTACGATGGGCAGACCGTGCAAGTACCGTTGCCAGAGGGCCTCGGGACGGGCCAAGGCAAGGCACTCAAACTCATCAATCATCCTGTGCGGGAAAACATCCCGATTTGGTGGGCCAGCCTTATGGGCAAGGCCGTCGAATCGACAGCTCAACACGCAGATGGTTGGTTGCCAATCATGTTCTTCCCGGAGCGAGCAGATCAGGTGTGGGGCGACAGCTTGCGGGCCGGTACCGCCAAGCGATCAAGTGATCTTGGCCCCTTGCAGATTTCGGCGGGCGGCGTTGTCGCTATTGGCGACGAATTTGTGGGCGACACTGCCGAGCGGATCTTGGATGCCGGGCGTCCAATGGTGGCGCTGTATGTGGGCGGCATGGGATCACGGGGCAAGAACTTTTACAACGACGTTGCCTGTCGATATGGTTTTGAAGCTGAAGCCAAACAAATTCAAGATTTGTACCTCGATGGGCACAAGGACGAAGCCGCTCGGGCAGTGCCTCGGGAGTGGCTGGCCGGCATGAATTTGGTGGGGCCGCGCAGCGTGGTAGTTGAGCGAATTGCGGCGATGAAAGCAGCGGGCGTCAATGTGCTCAGCGTGAATACAGTCGGTCCCGATTCAGTGCGTACTATCGAAACGCTGCGAGACATCGTCGACTCGATGTAGTTCCGACGAAGGTCGGAAAGGTGATTGACGGCGGTAGTTGGAGAGATGCCCGGGGCGCCGGGCGCGCCCAGGCGGCCTAATGGCGACTCCGCGCTGCTTGAACTACTCGATAGGTCACACGACCGGCTGCGCTGAGTTGCACCGTCCCGGTCGTTTGGGGAACTTCAAATGCCACCGCGGCGCCGTCGCCGCCGCTGTGGAAACCAGCTCCTAGCAAGCTTCGTAAGTCAGGGTTCAAGCCGTCGATTGCCCTGAATTCATTGAGTCCTAGTCGGTCATTTGGCAGTCGCGCCGGCTGAACGGATACCTTCAGTATTCGACGTCGGCGGGGGCCATTGTTCGGCGATGCCCGATGAAAGAATGAACGGTTCCACAGCAGTGAACGGCCACTCTGGCCCGTCATTTGTACGCATGCCTCACCGTTGGCTGGCACGCGTTCCGGCAAGCGGGGGACGAACTCGAAACCGCCGTCGCCTGCTCCCACATCGCTCAACAATGTGAAGATGCTTAGGAACGCCAACGGGTCGGAAGGGAATACGCCAACCGTTTCTATGTCGCGATGCCAGCCGTTGAGGTTCCGGGCGCCGTCGTGGGGGAGCGCTTGCTCTCCTTGGATTTCATACACGTGACAGTGGTATAGCACAGGGTGCTCCTGAGCCATCTCAAAAACGCTCAACAATCCTGGCGTGAACTGTTCGGCAAAGATGCCAAGGTCATGTAGTTCGTTTGCCACCACGTAGGAACGCTTTGTGTTTGCCCGTTCTTCGAAGAGCGGATTGAGGACGTCGTTCCACCGTTGGATGGTTTCTGGCGCATACAAGTCGAGGCTGATGACCCCAGTTTCGGCGAGCGTTTCCCGCAGTATCGATGGGTCGGCAAGTGATGCGATGTGGCGGGGCTTAACCCCCAATGAGATGTTCGGTAACGAGTCGATATCCACCTATCGACGCGCTTAACCCAAATACTTGAGCCTTGATGTAATCGATGACGTCGCTATCGCGATGCTGAAAATCGCTCCATGATGCGCGTTGCTTCTGCCACCATTGACCGCACGATGTCACCAGCGGGAATGAGCTCGTTGATGGCTCCCACGCCCTGGCCGCATGGCATGAATTCACGCTTGGGGTCGCTCACAAAGTCGCTTGGGTATCCCAGATGGGCAGCATCAGCCTTGGCGGCGGCAAAGGCTTGTTGGGGGAATTTCTGCAATTCCTCCGGGTGATCTTCGAAGTGTTGCGTCCAATCGTTGCGAATCACCCGGCAGGTTTTGCCGGTGAACGCTCGACTGATCACCGTGTCGTCTTCGGCACTGGTGAGCATGGTCTCCTTGTAGCCAATGACGGCCCGCGCCTCTGGGGTGGCAATGAATCGGGTGCCGATCCACACGCCGTCGGCACCAAGTGCCAAGCTGGCTGCGAGTCCACGGCCGTCGTACAGGCCTCCTGCGGCTACTACGGGCACCTGGGCTCCCACAGCGTCAACCACCTGAGGGACAAGAGCCATGGTGGCTATCGTGCCCGTGTGTCCTCCTCCCTCGGTGCCTTGCGCTACCACGAAATCGCATCCGCTGGCCACAGCGGCGACGGCGTGGCGAACCTTGCCGCACATCGATCCCACTAACACATTGTGGGAATGCAGCCGTTCAATAATTTCACGAGGTACGCCGAGGCCTGCCACGAAAATGCGGGCGCCGCCGTCAATGATGGCGTCGATGCCGTGCTCGAGCTGGCCGGAAATGGCGGTCAACAGATCCACGCCAAACGCCTTTGATGTGAGCTGTTTTGTGAGCTCAATTTCGGAACGCAACTCATCGACCCCCATCGTGGAAGCACCGAGCGTGCCAATGCCGCCCGCCTCGCTAACGGCGGCCACCAACGCGTGGTAGCTCACCCCGCCCATCCCGGCCAGCATCACGGGGTGTTCAATATCGAGTAGGTCGGTGAGTCGTGTGCGCATGGTCGGCAGGCTAGCTACCGTTTTTGGAAGGAGCCCTGTCCGGTGAACATCTTTCGATGCCAACGACGAGGAGTAAAGAGCATGGCTCGGGGGTAGTCCTCAAAGAGCCAGCGGCCGAAATTTCGTCGGGTCCACGGGGTGGCTCCGGCGATTCGAAGAGCGCCGCGGGCGAGCAGCGGATGTCGAAGCCAACCCGAAAGAGTGTTGGCCAGCCGATGATCGGCCACCAAGTGTCGATGCACTGACGTCTCGTACACGCTTGCTACTTCGGCCGCTGCCGCCGCACCAATTATCGCTTGCGCGGCAAGCGTGCCGGTGAGAAGGGCTTGGCCGATTCCTTCACCCGTCATGGGGTCTGTGGCCGCAGCGGCATCCCCCACAAAGAGCACGCGGCCCTCCATTGCAGTGAGGATGGCTTTGTCGACACGGGCCGGGATGGGCCATGCCTTGTGCACCGATTCTGGTGCGGCGTTGGGGCCTAACAATTCTGCGATGTGGGGGCGGGCCAAAATTTCCGGCCATAGAGTTTTCATTTGTTGCATCGATTGGTCTTTGGCGCGTACGAGACCGAACCCGAGGTTGGCGCGCCCGTCGCCGAGTGGGAATGACCAGAAGTAACCCGGCAACAAATCCGGCTCGAAAAACACGAACATTTCATGCTCTGCTCGTCCTGTGACATTTGTGAAATATTGACGAAATCCATGCCACTCGCCGAGGTACGGTGGGCCATCGGTTTTTGGTTCCACTAGCTTTCGCAAAGGCGACCACATGCCATCGGCGCCGATGGCGAAACGGGCCTCGATGAAGTTGCCGTGGGCGTTGATCTTGACCCCATTTTGAGACAGCTCGCAACTCGTCAGCGGAGCGTCTTCCACGACGACGACTCCCGCGCTGCGAGCCAACGCCACCAAGGCATTGTCGAGGTCTATGCGCCTCGCCACGACCGAATAGCTACCTGCATTTCGTGGCATGGGAAACGTCACGTTTCGTCCGCTTGGCGACCTCACGATCACGTCATCAACGATGGTCCAAGAGGCAACAAATACGGGATCTAGCCCGAGTGATTCCAGGAGCCGCAACGCTCCAGCGGTGAGCCCGTCACCGCAACATTTATCACGAGGAAATGTCGCTTTATCGACGACCACGACCGAACGGCCGGCCTTCGCCAGTGTGATCGCTGCTGCAGTGCCTGCGGGGCCAGCGCCCACGATGCACGCGTCGAAAACACGGCCGAAGGTGTTTGTACTCACGGTACAGGCGGGGGGACGGAGCTCGAGGTTGCGGGGGTGGTTGGCAACGTGGTGGTTGGCAACGTGCTAGTGGTCGTGGTGGTGATCACGTTGAAGTTCTCGTCGTACTTCTTCGCTGGCGTGCCGATGCAGTCTTCTTCGAGCGGTCGGGTATACGTGTTGTAGAAGTAATCGACCTTTTTGGTGCCATCTAGGAACACTCTGGTGCGTTCGGTAGCCACGCTGATACACGTGCCACTTGGAGTCTGCGTCTGGCCGGACTGTTCCGACGAGGAAACGAACTTCGTGCCGTACATCTCGACAGTCACTTGCGTGCCTGAGTAGTAGGTCCAAATCATGATTGGTTTTGTGGAGATGTTTTTTATCTTGAGGTCTGGCGAGGTCCACGACAAGGTCGCCTCGCGCCCGAATGGGTATCTGGTGAAATATTCCGAATGCATCTTGTAATCGGTGATGTCCATACCGGCGAAAAAGGCTGCATTGAACAGCGTCGTTGTCAGTTGCGACACGCCACCGCCGTACTGGTTTACATGGGCGCCCTTCCAAATACCGGCAGCCTTGAGGTAGCCCTTTTCCGGGGTACGCTCACCAACGAACTTGTTGAGTGAAAACGTTTCACCGGGCTGAATAATCGCCCCGCGTACAGCATCGGACATGAGGTTGATGTTGACGACTCGATTTTCACAGCAATTGTGCGGCGTTTGAAACCAGGAAATTCGTTCGGTAATGCCGAGGCTTTTCGCTGCTTCGGCAGCCACAGATCCTGGCACAGTGCGCAAGGTCATCACGATGGGCGTGGCGTTGGTCGAACTCAATTCCGCCAAGACAGAAGACGGAGCTGCTTCGCAGCACACCGTGGAGTCGGTGCCGGGCACAATGGTGATCACACCCGGCGTGTCTTTGCCTTGGCCGTTGGGATAGTCCACTTTGAACGTTGGGGGTGTGCCGACTTTGCCGGCATCGCCAAACATGGCGGTGAGGTCGGCAATCGCTTTCGTGCCGTCGAGTGCGACGGTAGTGTGGTCGACTTCGATGACGGGCTTGAGCCACGATCGCACAACTGCGCTATCGACGGTCTTTGTGTTGCCGCCGACGCTTACCGTCAATGGGTGGGCGGCGAGGGTGTTGAGCCGGTCGGCGAGTATCTGGGCATCGCCGTCGCCGAAAGCCGCAGGCGCCACGACCGGTTGGGTTGAAACCGATATCGGTGTGAGGCTCGTGAGGTTAAGTGCACGTAATTTCTTAAGCGCTCCATCGAGCCCGATGAGGTTGCCGGGCAGCGATTGGGTCACAGCGAACTTGTCGCCCACCAGAGTGACGTCGGCGTTGACGGGTTGGCGAGATTGGTCGCGCTCGAGAGCTCGCACCGCGTCGGCAAAAGCCACCTGATCGACATTGATGCTCAACGGCACGTTGTGATCGGCGCCTACCATCGAACCCAACCAATTCCAAGGACGTTCAAGAACGCTTCCTCGGTGGCCAACTGCCAAAGCACGGTTGCGGGTAGCAGCACTATCGATAGTGATTCCCAGCTTGCTTGCCGCCGCCGTGATGGTCACCGTTGGAGTGGCGATGGTTATGGGCGTGTTGGCGAATTCGGCTTGAATCAGTGCCAGGGTGGCGTCCAATTGTGCGGGGGTCTGGCCCGAGATGCTTCTGCTCGCCATCGACACATCACGCACCACGTTGGCATTGTGAATGTCTCGTGCCCACAAGCCGTACAGCAGCGACATAGCACCGGCTAGTACCCCAATGAAAATCAAGCCGGCCAACCCAAATTTGGTGCCGGTGCCCCTCCGGACCCGCGAGTTTCCAGCTGATCCTGGCGAACCTGTCAGGTGCTTCGGGCCGCGAACTTTCGCATCAGATGTTGAGCGCGGTGCTGTATTTTGAGAGGCCGGTTCGGACTGGCTCGGCATCGGGGGATCCAGGATGTCAGTCATGTGCAAGCAGCCTATTCGGGGTTTTGTGCGATTGGGGGGCACCCCATCACGGTTTCACCGTCGTAGTCGTTGCCGGGGGCGCTGTACTCGTGGTAGTGGGAGCGTTGGGATCCACGGTGGTAGTGGCACCTGGCAGCGTGGTTGTGGACGTCGTGGTGGTTATCTCGTTGCCTTGTTCGTCGTACTTTGGAGCGGGATCGCCGTGGCAGTTCGCAGCACCATCTGGGTAATACGTTCCGGTGAATTTGTCCTGCGCAGTGTGTTTGTCCGATATGTACGTGATGGTGCGAAAGACCGTCCACTTTTCGCACAATTCGAGCTTCTCGATTTGCGGTTGAGATGCCGTGCCATAGGCGAACCTGGTGCTCCACAACTGGGCCGTGACAGTGTCGTTGGTGTACGAATTCCAAATCAAAATGGCGTACGGCGTGTTGTTGGTAAACTTCAGGTCTGGAGTCGGAAAGCTGAGTGTGGCTTCGATGCCATAGGGATAGCGATCAAAGTGCACTGTGTGCGCTTGCCCACGGACTGGTAAGCCAGCTTTGAACGCCGCGTTGAACAGCGTGGTGGTGTACTGACTCACGCCGCCGCCCGGTTGGTTCTTGTGGCCGCCAGCCCCCTCGATGCCAGCGGCCATAAACCAACCTTTGGCGATCGTGCGAATTCCCGTGACGGCGTTGAGGCTAAATGTCTCACCGGGCATCACGAGCCACCCATTGGTGGCATCAGCAATCTTTTGGATGTTCTTTTGGCGGTTTCCGCAGCATGCTTGGTATGTAGTTGCTTCGCCGACGATCTCTTTAATGCCAAGCTTCTGAAGATCAGCCACGGTGATCGACGGTGGAATGGTGTGAAGCTCGAGTTTGGTCGGCGTTTCTCGCTTGGTTACGAGGGCATTGAGAATCAAACTGGGTGCTTCGGCACAGCAGCCATGACCTGTCGTGCCCTCTTTGAAGGCGACTTGCCCTGTGTCATCGATAAACGCCCTGGCGTTGTTGCCAGGCTCTGCGGCCGAATCAAAAATGCTCGATAATTGTTTTGAAATGAGGTCGTTGTTGATTCCTAACGCCGCGGTATCTGGCCCGATGACGGGCATTAACCACGTACGTACCCGATGAGGATTGATCGTTTTCGCCAGGCCGTTGACTTCAATTGTGAGGCTCGTTGTGGCCACTGTGTTGGCCTGGTCGGCCAGCGTTTTTGCCGTGGCATCGGAGAATTTTGGGTTGATGACCAGACGTTTGGCCGTGAGTTCTAGTGGTGTGAAACCCTTGGCCGTGCCAGGCAACTCGCGGGGCACCGAACTCAAAAGCGCTGCGATGTCGAGACCTATGCCGGGAATTCCCGGAGTGACCACAAACTGGTCGTCGTTGTTGAGCGTCACGGTTGGTTCGGTTGGCGGCTTCAGGCTGATCTGCTCGAGTTGGCTGACGGTCGCTACAAATTTGGTGTTGTCGACGACGATGGGAATTTTTACGTTGATGTCGCCACCCAAAATCGAGCCTGCCCAATTCCAAGCTCGAGGTAGCACAGGGCCTCGATGTCCAACGGCGATGGCCGCGGCAAATGTGCGGTTGACGTCAATGCCGATGCCCAACTCGCCGGCGGTAGTGTCCAGAGGGCCATTTTCGGTCTTGACATGAATCTTGATTGATTGATATTCGGCGTTGAGGTTGGCAAGGGCCGCTGTGAGTTTTTCCGGTGATAGCCCGCCAATGGGGCGTCCGGCCACGGTGACATTTCTGGCCACATTGCGGTCGTGCACGTCGAGGGCCCACAGTCCGTAAAACAAGGCGAGCGAACCTGAGATGATCGCCCCGGCCATCAATGCAATGAGCACAGCGCTTCGTTTGTGGGACGGCGCCGTCGTGCGAGGCGGTCGCGGCGTGCGGCTGCTGCCGGCTCTCGATACCGGCTGGGCATCGTGAAACTCGTCGCCGATGTCGGCTTGATCGTGAATACCTTGGTCGCCGATTTCGTCTTCGGAGTACGGATCGAAGTGGTCGCGAAATGCCGCCATGCCATCATTTGTGACAATTATTTTTCGGGGGAGTTGTGAGTTATCTGCCATGGTCCGCAAGGTGTTTGGGGGGTTCTGTTCGCCTCGGATAAGTCAATCACGTCGGCGCACCAAGTTAGGGGTCAGTTTCCAGGTAATTTCCCTATGAAAATGCCTTGTTTACGCAATTCGTTACGACCGTTCGTGGTTCCGTGACAGCCCCGTGACAACTGTTGCGATCTGCTTACTCTGCAGCCGACAATCGTCGAGTTGTCCAGAGGTACGTCGACCCCAGAACCAACGACACGAGGGCAATGCCCGACATCACGCGGCCGGGTCCGTAGTGTTCTGCCAATGCGCCGGCGCCCGCGCTTGAAATGCTCATGGTCAGCGTCACCAAGGCATAGTCGGCAGCGAAAATTCGGCCTCGAAATTCATCCGGTGTGGCCAGTTGTAGGCCGAGCGACGAAAACGCCCATTGCCACCCGCCTCCGATGTGGGCCAAGAAGATGAATACCACGGCCATCGTTGTCGACCCGGCCGATCCCACGATGAAATACATTGCCCCATAAATTACCGTGGCAAAGCCGCATACCTTGATGATTCGAGGCACTGATGATCCAACAAACCGTCGGATGAGAAATGGCCCGATGAGTACGGAAAGGCCACGGGCGCTGAGGAACAAGCCCGTCGTGCCGTCGCCACCATGAAATTTCTCGGTAGCCAAAATGGGAAGAAGCGCCACCACCCCTGCCCCCAAACCAAACGAGCATTTCGAGGCCAATAGCGCCAATATTGTCGGTCGAGGGCGGGCAAAAGCCAACGCCTCACGAGTGTCGTGAATGGGTCGCATTTTTTGGCGGTCGGTTGACCGAGCTTGGTTCATGGGCACCCGCACCGTTGCGATGAGCAGTGCTGCCACGGCAAATGTCGCTGCGTCAAAGATGAACGCCGCATTGCGTCCCGCAAATGTGGTGAACACCCCTCCCAATCCAGCCCCGATTGCCAACATGGCGCCCCACGTCGAACTCATGATGGCGTTGGCTTGGCCCAGATCTTCGGTCGCCACCACATTGGGTAACGCGGCTTGGGAAGCAGGGCCGAAGAATGAGGCGAGCCCGGCCACAAGCGTTTCCGCGACAAGCCCATACACCACTGTCGACTTTGAATGCACGGCGAGGTATCCAAGTGCGGCAATGGCTTGCATCGACGAAACAATGATCATCACTTTTCGGCGGTCGAATCGATCGGCCACTGAACCTGCCCACGGCGACGCTATGAAACCAGGCAAGCTTTGGAACACCCACACCAGAGTGACGAGCAGAGCGGAATCGGTGACTTCCTTGACGATGCCGAGTAAAGCGACAGTGGCAAACCAGTCGCCGCTGTAAGAAATTATTTGGGCAAAAAAGAGCGTGCGAAACGAGCGGTTTCGTTTGAGGAGATCCACGAGTTAGGCGATACCGGGCGCTGCATAGAAACGACCGTGAGCATCCAGCATCGACGCCACGCAGCAGCTGATCTTTTCCGCCATGGGAAGATGGAGGTATTCGTCGGGGCCGTGTGCTCCGACATCGGGCCCCACCACGCCGACCACAAAAAACTGGGAGGCGGGAAATTTCTTGCCAAGCATGTGCATGAACGGAATGCTGCCGCCCTCGCCCAAGCTGCGCGGCTCTGCCCCGAAATACGCCATCCCCGCCGCATTGGATGCGTCGACGAGCCATTGCTCTGGCGTGGCGGCGTTCCACCCGTTGGCTCCTTCGACGTGGTCGACGATGATCGTGGCGCCGTATGGCGGATTGCTGGTGAGAACTTCGACCAGCTCGGCTGCCGCCACATCGGCGTCGACAGTGGGCGGAAGGCGAAAACTGAGTCGCAAACTGGTGCTTGGCCGCAACACATTGCCCCCGGCCGCTGTAGTGGGCAAGCCGTCGGCACCGATGTAGCTCAGCGTTGGCTCCCAGGTCATTTTGGTGATCGCTTGCGCTCCGTCGTGCGTGGTGGGTTCTGTGATGCCGTCGAACGGAAACCACGACTGGACAGCGGAGTGGGTGGCGTCGGCTCGGGCGGCAATTTCGGAAACGCGATGGGCTGGTACCTCGCAATGAAACGACGGCAACAGTACGCGGCCGGATTTGGCGTCTTCCACGCGATCAAGCAGTTGCCGCATGATTCGCATGGTGGACGGCACAGGTCCAGATGCGCTTCCCGAATGAATGCCCATCGTCATGACTTTCACGGTGACGGTCACTGCTACCAAGCCGCGCAAACTCGTCGTGGTCCACAACCGGTCGAAGCTCTCGCAACCCGAGTCGAGGCACACGACCAATGTGGGTGACCCAATCACGTCGGCGTAGTGCTCAATGTAGGGAGGCAAATCGGGGCTACCTGATTCCTCGCTGGCTTCAATCAGGACCACCAAACGGCTGTGAGTTCCATCGGCCAATTGGCACGCTTCGATGGCGCTGAGCGCGGCGTAGATGGCGTATCCGTCATCGGCCCCGCCGCGGCCGTACAACTTGTCGCCTTCGCGCACCGGAATCCATGGCCCCAGACCATCTCGCCACCCGGTCATTTCCGGTTGCTTGTCGAGGTGGCCGTACAGCAATACGGTTTCTTCTTGAGGGCCATCGCCGAAGGCGTCGACGGTAATCAGAATGACCGGTGTGAGGCCGTCGATTTCGACCACATCGACGTTCATGTTGGCAATGGAACGCGACTGAGCCCAGCCTGTGAGGTGGGCAACGGCCTGATCGATGAATCCTGACCTCCTCCATTCGGCGTCGAAATTCTTCGACAAAGCGGGAATGGCGATGTACTCGCTCAAAGAGGGAACGATGTTGGATCCCCACACCTTGGCCAGGTGGGTGGAGACCACAGATTCTGAAAGAGTCATGCGTGCACTTTCTCATGTGGCGCTGGCATGGGGCATGATGCAGCCTGCAATTGCAACGGACTAGGGAGACCTCGTGGGCTTATGTGATGGACGTATCGTGATCGTGACCGGCGCTGGTCGCGGAATAGGCCGTGAGCATGCGCTCATGATGGCCAGCGAAGGCGCCAAATTGGTCGTCAACGATTTGGGTGGAGCCGCTGATGGCTCCGGTGGCGACCTGTCGCCCGCTGCACAAGTGGTGGCAGAAATCGAAGCCATGGGTGGCCAGGCCATCGCCAACGGTGATGACATCTCATCGTGGGATGGCGCTCAACGCCTCATCCAGACAGCCGTGGATCACTTCGGCGACCTTCATGCCGTGGTCAACAACGCAGGCATTCTGCGGGACCGCATGCTCACGAACATGACCGAAGACGAGTGGGACGCGGTAATCAAGGTGCACCTGAAAGGCACGTTTGCGCCGTCGCGGTGGGCCGCGAGCTACTGGCGAGAATGTGCCAAAGAAGGCAAGCCTGTTTCCGGTCGCATAGTCAATACCACCAGCGTGTCGGGTATATACGGCAATCCTGGGCAGACGAATTACGGCGCCGCAAAAATGGGTATTGCTGCTTTTACGCAAATTGCCGCCATGGAATTGGCCCGTTATGGCGTCACCGTGAACGCCGTAGCGCCAGTGGCCCTCACCCGTATGACAGAGAATTTGGGCCCAGCGCCCGAGACAGAAGAAGAACGCGAAATGCGTTCGCCGCGCTGGATTGCACCCATTGTCACTTGGCTCACCTCTGAGGAATCCGCACATGTGACGGGGCGGGTATTCGAGGCCTCTGGGCAGACGCTCGCTGTGGCCGAAGGCTGGCATCGCGGGCCCCGCATGACCCCCACCGATGATCCCAAAAACATCGGCGCCATGGTGGACACTCTGCTGGAAACGGCACGCCCGCAGGCCGGTATGGACGGCCAAGACGGCTCATGGCCGTGGACAACCTTGAAACCGAAAAAGTAGCTAGGGAGGAATCGAACATGCCATTGAATCCAGAATCAGTTGGTTCGGTCGGGGAACCGAGCGAATTTTCATGGTCAAGTAAAGACTCGTTGTTGTATGCCGTCAGCCTGAATTGCGGGGCTGATCATCTGGCGTTCACTACCGAAAACACCAATGGTGTCGTGCAGAGGGCATTGCCCACGCAAGCGGTGGTGATGGGCTCTAGCGATCGTGAGAAGTCGGCCATGCGAAATATCGGCAGCTTCAATCCCGCCATGTTGGTCCATGGCCAGCAAGCCATTACGTGGCATCAGGAAATTCCGGCCTCTGGCAAAGCAATCAGCGTCGACAAGATCGCCGCCATGTACGACAAAGGCAAGGCCGGTGTCGTGGTTATGGAAGATTCCGCCACCCTCCCCGACGGCACACCGTTGTACACGAAGCGGTCGTCGGTCTTCATAAGAGGCGAAGGTGGTTGGGGCGGCGAGCGTGGCCCATCTGGCGCCATCAACGAGCCGCCGGATCGAGCGGCAGATCACGAAGTGGTGTTTCAGACGTCGCGAGATCAAGCCTTCTTGTATCGCCTCAACGGTGATCGCAATCCGTTGCACACCGATCCGTCGTTTGCGGCCATGGGCGGATTCGCCACGCCGATTTTGCACGGACTGTGTTCATATGGCTTTACCGGCCGAGCGCTCTTGAGCGAGCTGGCCGGCAACGACCCGGCCAAGATGAATCACATGGAAGCTCGCTTCTCCTCTCCCGTGTTGCCTGGCGATGCGCTCACGATTCGCATCTGGCGTATGGCAGACGGCGAAGCAGTTTTTACCACCACTACTAACGGCGGGGTGACCGGCGATGGTGCCGTGTGCATCGACCAAGGGCTGTGCCGCTTCAGCTAACTAGCTAGAAAAGTTTGAGTTCGTCCGGGCGGTTGCCGCGCAAGAGTTCGTAGTCGACCTCTAGCCACGCTATACCCCGGCTTTCGGCCAACACCTTGGCTTGAGGCTTGATCGACTGCGCAACGAACATACCCCTGATAGGTGTCCACCGAGAATCTCGCTCGAGCCGATCCAGGTAGCGCGACAACTGCTCGACGCCATCTATCTCTCCACGGCGCTTGATCTCCACGGCGACTGCTTGGCCGTCGGAATCTCGACATAGCAAGTCGACCGGTCCGATATCCGTCGGAAATTCACGTCTAACGAGTACGAACCCTTCACCCAAATGGCCTGGCGTTTCGGCAAGCAATTCTTGTAGGTGGGCCTCTACGCCGTCTTTGGTGAGACCAGGATCGATGCCCAATTGGTGGGCGCTATCGGAGTGAATCTCGTGCAGCGTGATGATGAGTTGCTCGCCCTTTGGATTCGTCACGGTGAGCACTGCGGCTTGGCCATCGAGGTCGGGAAGTTCCACCAAAATGTTGGGTGCGTTCATCCAGTTGAGGGGCTTGTACGCGCCGCCATCGGCATGGATAGCCACGCACCCATCGGCCTTGATCATGATGAGCCGATTGGCCTCAGGGAGCGACGCTGCCAGCCGACCTTGATAGGCCACTGAGCATCTGGCGACGACCAACCTCATTTCACTAACCGAGCCCGCAAACGCTGTATTTGCTTGCCGATCACTCGTGCAGTCGATGCGCTTCTGGATTTCCATTTGCTCGTCGAGTTCTTGCTATTTGAGCGGTTAACGAGCCGTTCATTGATGAGTGCTCGACGCTCCAACAATTCGGAGTATGTGAGCGACGAAACCTCATCGGGGTTCACGCCAAATGAGGCCTTAATACCAGTGAAATCCATCTCGACGTTGCGAAGGTCCACGCCGATATCGGCAGCAATTTGGTCACCGTGATTAGTGGCGAGGTGGGTGGCTACATTGGCGATCTCTTCGAACATGTCGAGGTTGGGCGCCAGCCTCGCAATCGCCCCATCCAGGAACACCAAGTTCTTCACGTACAGCATGAGTTCCTTGGGCATTCTGGCCCCATAGCCCAGCAGCGCCTTCACGACTTTCTGTATTTCATTCACCATTTCGTCGCCGGTGAGTTTGGTGGGGTCGATTGGAGGGCCGTCCAAATTGAGGTCGCGGATGACCTGTTTGAGATCGGTGTCCATAGGTAGCGCGCCGAGGTCACGTAAGGCCCCGAGTTGGCCCTCGATGTCGTTCATGGTGGCACCCACCAGGAGCCGCAGGAATGCCTTTCGGCGGAAGTCACTCAGCCGTGCCACGATGCCAAAATCGAGCAACGCGGTGCGTCCATCGGGCATCACAAACAGATTTCCGCCATGAAGGTCGCCGTGAAAAATGCCCTTGAGCATGGCGCCCTCGAGGAAAGCAATCATGCCCGTGCGCACGACCTCTTCGGTGTTCACGCCAGCTTTGGTCATGCCCACCACGTCGTCGAACGCAAAGCCATCGAGGCGTTCCATCACGAGCACCCGTTTGGTGACCAATGACGGGTGGGGGCGGGGGACCACATATGTGGTTTGTCCCAATTCGGCCAACATGTCGGCGCAGTCCAGCATGTTGGCTGCTTCGAGTCGGAAGTCGAGTTCCTCAACAATGCAATCAGCGAATAGTTCGACGAGTGCCGGCGGGTTGGCCAACGCGGCCACCGGAATACGCCCAATCATGAACGGAGCCAGCCACGACATTGCGGCAATATCTTTAGCCACCAACTCTTCAATTGTCGGCCGCTGCACTTTGATGACAACGCGTTCTCCAGTAAGCAACGTGGCTGCGTGCACTTGCGCTATTGAGGCGGCAGCCAAGGGCTTGGAGTCCACATATTCGAAAAACTCAGACAGCGGCCCGCGGAGCTCGCGCTCGATGATTTCCTTGGCCACTTCCCACGAGATGGGAGGAACTTGGTCGCGACACTTTTTGCATTCGGCCACGAGTTCAACGGGGAACAATCCTTCGCCCGAAGAGATGATTTGTAGCAATTTGATGAACGTTGGTCCGAGGTCCTCGCTGACGAGGCGAACCCGTCGCGAAATGTCGGACCGGGACGCCGATTGATCCAGGTGGCGTTTCCTAAACGACCAAATGCCGACCGCAAGTCCAAATTTTCCGCCGACCCTAAGTACACGAAATCCGGGTGGCAGTCGACGGTGTTGTGTGAGCACGGGAACCTGTGCTCGGGTGCGTTGGCGCAGTTCATCGATGCCATCGAGCCAATCGATGGTCGGTCGGTCAAGCTCCCAAATTTCATCGGTAGAGGGGCTGTTCGACTGGTTCGGGACATTCACCCTCACAGTGTGTCAGCGAAACTGTCGCTTTCATGAAACCGAAGTGGAATAGGCTTCGAATGTGCGCCGGGGGGTGTCCGGAACTCAACAGATTTGGAGCGGGAAATGGGCGGAATGTTGGAAACATGGATTTGCGACTCTGCGTTGTCGGAACGCTTTACGTTGTGGACGCGGGCCAATGTGGGAGAGGTGTTTCCAGACCCCGTGGTCCCATTCAGTAAGAGTGCGTTTTTGCACAAAGGAGCTGAAATGGGTTGGCGCGACGCTTGGGTGCGAATGGGCGCGTTTGAACTCGACGAATTCAATCCGACTGAGATGGAAGTGATCGGGGTATTCGGCGGGTACTGCTATTTGAACGCTTCCATCATCCGCCTGTTTGGCGAGCGTGCTCCCGGCCTGAGCTGGAAGTCGATGGACGAACAATTCTTTGGCGCTCAACCCGGCATTCCGCCCTATGTTGAACGCCCCGGCGATGTCCGTCCGGATCTCAGCGCCAAAGTGGGCGAGTGGATGGGCATGGTGCTCACGAGCGGCGAGCGCGCCGATTTGCTGGAAGACAAGCGCGTCACCAAACAACTTCGTGCTGATCGGCCCGACCTACCGGGGATGTCGGATCGTGAACTTCTTGACTTCACGTTGAAATTGGCCGACGACCATTTCCGTCGGCTATTCGGTCAACATCTCCACGGGACATACGCGGCCACTGTGCCAGTAGGTATTTTGCAAGCAATTTGCACTGCAGTTGGACGCCTTGATTTGTTGAGCGCTTTGATCTCCGGCATTGGCAACGTTGACTCTGCCGAACCGAGCGTGGCCATGTGGGAGCTTGGGCGGCTAGCTGCGTCTAGCTCGGCCGTCAATAACGAGTTCGCTGCAGGCCTTGAGGGCCTTGAGGAACGGTTGCGATCCAATCCCAGCGACCAAGACTTCGTCGCCAAGTTTGACGAATTTCTCTTCGAGTTCGGCAGTCGGGGACCCAATGAATGGGACACTTCGCACCCCACGTGGGAGACGAAACCATCGCTCGCCCTTGGCGCCATAGATCGCATGCGCCTTGCGCCCGATTCAGCAGCGCCAGATGGGCACCAAGCCACACTTGCGGCGGGCCGGAATGCCGCTGGCGAAATCGTTCGGGCGATGGTCGCCGCAGATCCAGAGGCGGCTCAACAGTTTGAGCTGGCTTTCACAGCGGCAGCGGTGTGGCTTTCCAGTCGTGAACGGTCAAAGACGAACGTGGTGCGAATGATTCAGGAGTGCCGGATGCCAATGCGCGAGCTCGGGCGTCGAATGGTCGAACGGGGCCACTTTGACGAGGTGGAGGATTTCGCATTTCTCTTCGTTGACGAGTTCGCTGCCTTCTTCGACAACCCGGAATCGTTCATGTCCACGATCCGAGCTCGAAAGGCGTTGCGCGACGAGTTCGCAGAACACGAGCCGCAATTCGTTTTTGATCTGGCGCCCGACTTCCCGGCGGCATGGAAAAAGATGTCTGACGTAGCGTACGAAACTCTTCAACTAGGTGACACATTGCAGGGCATTCCCGGCTGCCTTGGAGTAGCTGAGGGAATCGCTCGCGTCATCCTCGATTCCAACGACCCATCAGCTCTTGAGCCAGGCGATGTATTGATCGCGCACAGCACCGATCCGTCATGGACGCCGTTGTTTGTATCGGCAGGAGCAGTGGTTGTCGATGTCGGAGCACCGCTCAGTCATGCGGTAATCGTGAGCCGCGAGTTGGGCATTCCGTGTGTAATTTCGGCTACGGGCGCCACGCAACGTATTCCCAATGGCGCCCGAATTCGCGTTGACGGAAACACGGGCATCGTGACTGTTCTGGATATTTAGCCAAATAACTGAAGAAATCCTGGCATTTGACCACGCACAGTGGATATGGTTTGGCCGACGATAGGGGTCGGCCATGTTGGACTGGTTACCTCACAATGAGCGTGGGCAGAATTCTCACCCCGTTCTCGGCTCCCGAGAGCGGTCGGTCCCTTTGTTGCTGGCACGCGTTGCTGAGGATTCGTGGCCGTTGCCGTTGGAGCCGCTGAGTTATTCGCTGGTGGTCCGGCCGTTTCTGGAGTCGTTTATCGCTAGCCAGGATCACACCTTGTGTCGAGCTTGGTACGGGTATATGTACGTTTCGCCAAATGTCGTGGATCTTCCCCCTTCAATCGTGACGCCGTGCCAAACGGCGAAACTGAGAATACTGACCACCCAACAACTACTCGACCGAGCTCGGTTGTTGGCCAATCAGCCGGTCATTGAACGGTCGTCGTTCACAACGGCAATTCTGGGTTTGGCGAACTTTGAGTTCGGCGAGGCGCTCGCAGAGTGCCGTCGTGCACTCGATGAAATCGCGCTTCGGATGTGTGAGGGAGGTGTACTCGACACGATCGATTCGCTGTACATGTTGAACAATGACGAACTCGACGATTACATAAATGATCCGCAGATTTTCATAGAAGCGCTGCGGGCTCGAGGTGGGCTGTGGCACGACGTCGCCGATCGAGAGCCGCCGGAGATTCTCGATGCTCGCACTTTGCCCTTCGGGTTGTGGCCGCGCCGGGGGGGTATTCGGGTGGTGTAGATCAGCTGGCGCAGCGGGGCAAAGCCACTCGTCCGTTGACTACCCTCACGCCTTCGTTGGTCAGCTGTCGAGTGTGCTCCACCTCATGGCCAGGTACAAGCCGGCCCTGAGAATTGACTACTCGCCACCACGGCAACGATCCATCGGATGCGCTCAGAAGCGCTCCTACTGACTTGGCGGCGCCAGGTGATCCTGCTTCGGCGGCCACCTCGCCGTATGTCATCACGGTGCCCGGCTCAATCGATTCGATCACGGTTCTCGCCCGTTCGTGAAACGTTCGAGGTGCCTGCGCCATGGCTGGCAGCGTAATCTCGCAACGTGATTGATCGACGGGTCCGAACAGGGGGCATTCTGCCTCGCCCGATACCGCATTCGCTCGTGTCGGGGCCAGGCGGAGTGGAGTTAGTTGTGCTCGACGGCAATATTGCCTGCGACGTCGAACTTGACGAACACCTTGTTGCTCATATTCCTGTCGACGCGGTAGCCATGTTTTTCCCCGAGCTCTTGGGCACGTCGCCTCGAATTTCGGTATGGGTCAACGGGGTAAGGGTGGGCGTGATGCCATTAGGTGAAGCATCGAAGTATGGACGCAAGTTACGTCGGTTGCAGGACAAGGTGCGCCGCCCGATTGCCGTGCGGGCAACGGTTGTTGTCGAGGGCTTTGCAGTATTGCGATTGGGATTGCCTGCAGCCTCTCGGTTGTAGGAACCGCTAGTCCCACAACGCTCTAAGAACGCGTTCAGCAAGCTCTGGTCGACACACTAAAAAGTCGGGCATCCACGTGTCGCGTTGGTTGTACACCAATGGCGAACCGTCAATGCGGCTCACATGCATGCCTGCCGCTCTCGCCACCGCTGCCGGCGCGCACGAATCCCATTCGTACATGCCACCGGAATGGGCGTACACATCCACATCGCCTCGGACTACGGCCATGGCTTTTGCCCCTGCCGAGCCGAGGTAGGCAATGTCGGCGTCGAGAGCTTCGGCAACCAACATGGCGGCGTACGTGGTGCGGCTTCGTGACGACACAACGCGCAGACGGCGATCGGCATTCGAAGGCATCACCGGTGGTGTGTCGGTGCCGTAGGTCACGTCCAGAACAGGTAGGGCCACTGCACCGCAAACGGGGTCACCGTCGATCGTGAGCGCCACGTGGATGGCCCAGTCTGGGCGTCCACGTTCGCCGTATTCATTGGTGCCATCGAGAGGGTCCACGATCCACACGCGGCTGTTCTCGAGGCGGGAAGGCTTGGCGTAACCCTCCTCGGAAATCACGGCATCGTCGGGACGGGCAAGTGCGAGAGCGTCGACAATAAAGTGATGACCCTTCATATCGCCCTCGTCGCGCAACGTCCAACTGTTCCCGCCACGGGCAAACCAATCGTTGCGAAAATCGAGAAGCAATTTTCCGGCGTCGGTGGCGAGTTGGCGAGCGAGTGCGTGATCGTCGGGGCTTGGTTCACTCATGGAGCGACCATCTTCGCAGATCGCTGATGTAACAGTGCCGTTGAAATCAACGGCACCAGACTTAGAGCTCGGCTGCCTCAATTGCGGCTCGGCGAGCCTCTTCGGTTGCCCTGCGTGCTTCAAGCATTTGAATGCGAGTGTTAGCTAGAGGCCCTGGCTCACCGTATGGGTGCTGTGCAAGCTCGTAACAATCCGAATGGAAGTGCTCCACTTTGAGCCATTGCCCGTGGTCGTACACGTTGCAAATGATCTGGTAAGTACGCATCTTTGCGGTGAATTTCACCTGCTCATCGCAATGAATACAGATTGCCGAATTTCCCGCCTCCACCGTGCGAGTAACTGCCCGTGAAGTGAACTGTGATTTCTTAAGTGTTGCCGTTGCCATACATAGACAATCGGCGAAACTTACCGAAACTTAAAAATTCAATCGATATTTTTGGCTGTTTTATCGAGCAAGCGGCTTGTATTTGATCCGGTGTGGGGTGTCGGCGTCGGATCCAATTTCCTTGCGCCGGAACGCTTCGTATTCTGTGAAGTTTCCCTCGAACCATCGCACCTGGCTATTGCCTTCAAAGGCCAACACGTGAGTGCACAGGCGGTCGAGGAACCAGCGATCATGGGAAATGACCACCGCGCAACCGGGGAAGGTTTCCAAGGATTCTTCTAGTGCACGCAAGGTGTCGACGTCCAGATCGTTGGTTGGTTCGTCGAGGAGCAACACATTGCCGCCGGTCTTGAGGAGCTTGGCCAGATGCACCCGGTTGCGCTCACCACCCGACAGCAGGCCCACTTCCTTCTGCTGGTCGGAGCCTTTGAAATTGAACGACGCCACATAGGCCCGGCCATGCATTTCGCGATTGCCGATCTTGAGGTTGTCGATGCCGCCGGTGATTTCTTCGTACACGGTTGCTTTGCCGTCGAGCGTGTCGCGGCTCTGATCCACGTAGCTGAGTTGCACCGTCTCCCCGATTTTCACCTCGCCGGAATCAGAAGTTTCTTGGCCGGTGAGCATGCGAAACAGCGTGGTCTTGCCAGCACCGTTGGCGCCAATGATGCCCACGATTCCCGCCTTTGGCAGCGAGAACGACAGATTGTCGATGAGCAATTTGTCGCCGTATCCCTTGGACAGCCCTTCGACTTCAATCACGGTGTCGCCCAAGCGTGGGCCTGGTGGGATCATGATTTCGAGCTTGTCGCCACGACCCTGATCGGCTTCAGCCTCTGCCCGCAATTTGTCGTAAGCGCTCAGACGGGCCTTGCCTTTGGACTGGCGAGCCTTGGGTGACATGCGAACCCATTCGAGTTCGCGTTCCAACGTGCGTTGGCGAGCTGATGTGGTTTTCTCTTCGGCCTTCAATCGGGCTTGGGTCTGCTCGAGCCAGCTTGAATAGTTGCCTTCAAACGGTATGCCCTTGCCCCGGTCGAGTTCCAGAATCCATTGGGCCACGTTGTCGAGGAAGTAGCGATCATGGGTGATGGCCACAACGGTGCCCGGGTACTCCTGCAGGAATCGCTCCAACCATGCCACGCTTTCGGCGTCGAGATGGTTGGTAGGTTCGTCGAGCAGCAAGAGATCAGGGCGGCTCAGCAATAGTCTGCACAACGCCACTCGGCGGCGCTCGCCGCCCGACAAGGTAGACACGTCTGCATCGCCGGGCGGGCACCGCAAGGCGTCCATGGCGATCTCCACGTTGCGTTCCAAATTCCACGCATCGGCAGCGGCAATCTTGTCTTCATATTCGGCTTGCAGCGTGCCGACCTTTTCGAAGTCGGCATCTGGCTCGCCCCACATGGCCAAAATTTCGTTGTAGCGGTCGATGATGCCCTTGACCTCACCAACACCTTCGAGCACGTTGTCCATCACGTTTTTGCTGTCGTCGAGCTTGGGTTCTTGTTCGAGCAAGCCCACGCTGAAGCCTTGGGTGAGGCGGGCTTCGCCGGAGAAACCGTCGTCGAGCCCAGCCATGATCCGCAGCAAACTGGACTTACCAGAGCCGTTGGAACCGAGTACGCCAATCTTGGCGCCGGGGTAAAACGAGAGGGAGATATTTTCGAGCACCTGACGATCCGGCGGATGAAATCGGCCGAGTTTGTACATGGTGTAGATGTATTGAGCTGCCACGGCGCAGGAGCTTAGGTGAGCGGGGTCTCGACACCCGGTGCGCGATTGGTAGACGCGTCGAGCATGAAACGCTGTTGTGCCTTGGCGGCGGTGATAGGTTCCGATTGGATTCGGTTATCGAAGCAACTACACCACTACCCATGGGGGAATTATGGAACTGTTAAAGCAAGCCGGGTTTGCCGGCCTCGCACGTTGGCTGCACATCCTTTCTGGCATTTGCTGGATTGGTCTGTTGTATTTCTTCAACTTTGTGCAAGTACCGGCATACGCGGCAATGGACGCCACCGCGCGTAACCACGCCATCAATAATGTGACTCGGCGCACCCTGTGGTGGTTCCGGTGGGCAGCTGTGGCAACCTTTCTCACGGGCATCCTGATTGCGCTCCTTACAAGCGACTACTTCACCGATTTCGGCAAGACGGCACGCGGGTTGAGTATCTCGACCGGCATGCTCATTGCCATCATCATGTTGCTCAACGTGTGGGGCGTTATTTGGCGCAACCAGAAGATCGTGCTCGCCAATGCTGAAGCCGTTCTCGCCGGTCAACCTGCCAACCCCGATGCTCCTGCCGCTGGCCGTAAGGCCGTGATGGCATCGCGTCAGAACACGCTGTTTTCAATCGTGATGGTGTTCTTCATGAT
The DNA here is from genome assembly GCA_038231795.1 of Acidimicrobiales bacterium. Classification (GTDB taxonomy): domain Bacteria; phylum Actinomycetota; class Acidimicrobiia; order Acidimicrobiales; family JBBRKR01; genus JBBRKR01. The sequence continues at coordinate 46,250 of JBBRKR010000010.1, read as the reverse complement.
CTTCCCCAGTCATTTGGCCACCTTGGGCAAGTACTCCGCAGTGATTTACGAATCCAGCAAGACGGGCACCTATTGGGCCATTTCTATGATTCTCATCATCGTGCTTGAGCTCAACTGCTTGGGTCTCATGCCATGGAAGTTTGAGCCAAAGAAGGGCCTCAACGTGCTGTACGACAGCGTGCGTAACGTGTTGATCGCCGGTTTTGGTTTGTGGCTCGTGTTCTTCATCCTGTGGTCCACGTTGATGAACCCGTAAGGGATTGCAAACGAAAGGCCGCCGATCGGATTTCTCCGATCGGCGGCCTTGTTTCGTTTTATCCGGTTAGTCAGCCAACGGTGAGGGTGGCTTCCATGCCGGCATCGCGATGGCCGGGAATATTGCAATACATGGTGTATGTGCCCTTGATGAGCTTGGCGGTTCCCACCGCGATTTCGCCAGGAGCGGCATCCAGCTTGAATCCGCTGACGCCGTCGATGCGAAGGTTGTGGCCAGTGGCGCCCTTGTTGTCATAGGCCACTACAACGTCGCCCGCCTTTGCAGTGAACGTCTTAGCGTCGAAGATGTTGTCCTTGGCAATGATCGTGAGACCGGCGTTGGGAGGCATGGTGGTGTTGACCTTGGCGCTGGACCCACATCCAGCCAGGGCCAACAATGAGAGTGCGCCGGCGGTGAGGCCGAGTTTTCGGGGAGTCAGGTACATAGGGGCCAGGCTATCGAGTGAAGGCATCGTTATTCACGATTTCCGTTTCAGGTTGTGCCCGTAGAACCCGTTTTTGGGGCGGGCGTGAGCGTGATAGTGATCGGGAATGGAACGCATGTTGTCGTCGACTCGATGCACAAAATCGAATTGCGTCTCGATCACGTCGGCCAATTTTTTGTGCAGCGACGCTTTGATCTCGGCGCTTGGGTGTGGTGAATGTACCCGCCACACCACCATGGGAGTCACGCATGATTCGCATTCGGCTATCCAACACTCGTCGTCGCTATAGAACCACTCGGTGAATTCACTTGCTTGACAGAGCTCGCATGTTGTTGGGTTGACCACGGTTTGACTGTATCGCCGGGGTAACTTTCATATGTGACTTCCCCCCAGCACCCCGACGTGACGGGCCCCAACGCGTGGCTCGTGGACGAAATGTACGAGCAGTACCTCAGCGATCCCGCCTCTGTTACCGAGAGCTGGCAGGAGTTTTTCGCCGACTACAGCAACAATTTGCCTGCCCAAAAGAATGCAGTCTCCGCCCCGCCGGTGGCCGCCCCGCCGGTTGCTGTGCCGGTGGTCTCTGCTCCTGTAGGCACACATCCTGCACCCATCGCAACCGTGCCAGAGGCCGAGCGAGGCGAGCCGATTCGCGGTGCCGCGGCTTCGATCGTGGCCAACATGCAGGCCAGTTTGACGGTGCCCACGGCCACCAGTTTTCGCAACGTGCCCGCCAAGCTGTTGGAGGTCAACCGCAAGGTAATCAACGGCTACCTCACCCGTACCCGCGGTGGCAAGGTCAGCTTCACGCACCTCATTGCCTACGCCGCAGTGCGGGCCATTGCCGACACGGTACCGGTCATGAACTCCATGTTCATTGAAGGTTCCGATGGCAAACCACGGGTGCAACGCAACAAGACCATCAATGTGGGCTTGGCTGTGGATGTGCAAAAATCTGACGGTTCACGCACCCTTGTGGTTCCCAATATCAAGAGTGTCGACGCGTTGGATTTCAAGAGTTTTTTCGCCGCTTACGAAGACCTCATTCGAAAGGTCCGCACCAACAAATTGACGTTGGAGGACTACCAAGGCACCACGTTGTCGATCACCAATCCTGGCACGATTGGCACCGTGCAAAGCGTGCCCCGGTTGATGCCTGGGCAAGGCGTAATTGTGGGCGTGGGATCGATCGAATTTCCTGCCGAGTTTCAGGGAGCCGACCACCATGCATTGGCTGAATTAGGCGTCAGCAAGGTAGTCACGATCACCAGTACATACGACCATCGGGTGATCCAGGGTGCGGAGTCGGGAATGTTCCTGAAAGCTATGCACGAATTGCTGCTTGGCGAGCGTGGTTTTTACGATGACATTTTCGCAAGTCTGGGCTTGCCATATGAGGCAGTTCGATGGAAAGCCGACGTCAACCCGCTCGACAAAATGGAGAGCCGGCTCGAGAAGCAAATGCAAGTCAACACACTGGTGACCACGTACCGCACCCGTGGTCACTTGATTGCCGATCTCGATCCGCTGAGTTGGAAGGAGCCAGAAACCTTCCTCGAACTTGATCCGGCAACGTACGGAATGACTATCTGGGATCTTGATCGCGAGTTCCTGACGGGCGGGGTAGCTGGTCGTAAATCGATGCCATTTGGCGACCTGTTGGGCGTACTGCGTGACGCTTATTGCCGGACCATAGGTGTGGAGTACATGCACATCCAAGAGCCCGCCGAGAAGAAGTGGATTCAGCAACAAGTTGAAGGCACTCGGTTCGATTTAGGCAAAGACGAGTACATCCATATTCTGCAGAGGCTCAATGCGGCTGAGGCATTCGAAAAGTTTTTGGCCACCAAATATGTGGGTACGAAACGGTTTGGCATTGAGGGGGCCGAGAGCGCTATTCCGCTGCTCGACGAAATTCTGAGCGCAGCCGCAGAAGCCCATTTCGATGGCGCAGTTTTGGGTATGGCTCATCGTGGTCGGCTCAATGTGTTGGCCAACATCGTGGGCAAAAGCCACGATCAAATTTTCCGTGAATTCGAAGGTTACGTAGATCCGGAAAGCATTCAGGGATCTGGCGATGTTAAGTATCACTTGGGTGCCGTCGGCAAATTTGTGAGCCGCAGCGGCGCTGAAATCATCGTCGAGTTGGCTGCCAATCCCAGCCATTTGGAAACAGTCAATCCGGTGGTGGCCGGCATCGTGCGGGCCCGCCAAGATCAGATCAACCAGCCTGGTTCGTTCAGCGTTTTGCCCTTGTTGATTCATGGCGATGCGGCGTTCGCTGGCCAAGGTTTGGTGGCTGAATGCCTGAACTATTCGGGCCTGTCGGGGTACCGAGTGGGCGGTACGATTCACTTGGTGATCAACAACCAATTGGGGTTTACTACCGCGCCAGAACAAGCCCGTTCCAGCCAGTACTGCACCGACGTGGCCAAGATGATCGACGCCCCTGTGTTCCATGTGAACGGCGACGATCCCGAGGCGTGCGTGCGGGTGGCTCGGCTGGCATTTGCGTACCGAGAGTCGTTCCACAAGGACGTTGTGATCGACATGGTGTGTTACCGCCGATATGGCCACAACGAGGGCGACGACCCCAGCTACACGCAACCGCTGATGTACAAGCGCATCGAGGCTCGACGCAGCGTGCGCAAGATCTACATGGAATCATTGGTGAAGCGTGGTCTCATTACCGTCGAAGAAGCGGAAAAGGCGCTCGACGATTTTCAGGGACGTTTGCAAACATCGCTCGACCAAACCCGCCAGGCAGCGCCTCCTGCTGGCACTCGAGCCCGCAAGGCCCCAGGGGCTATTGGTGTGTTACCTCATGTTGTCACGGGCGTGGCGCGCCCCGTGCTGGACCGCGTATTCAAGGGTCTCACGACGGTCCCTGATGGGTTCACTGTTCATCCGAAATTGGTACGCCAGTTCGAAACGCGTACCAAGCAATACGAGGGCGGCGACCTGGATTGGGCGACCGGTGAGGCGTTGGCGTTTGGATCGCTTCTACTCGAAGGCATCGACATTCGTTTCGCCGGTGAGGATTCGCGTCGAGGCACCTTTAGCCAACGCCATGCCATGCTCATTGATTACGAAACCGGGGCAGAGCATTTGCCCCTAGCGCACCTGGCGGACGGCTCGGGATTCGATGGCGAGCGACAAGGCAATTTGTGGCTGTACGACTCGCTTTTGAGCGAGTACGCGGCTCTCGGGTTTGAGTACGGCTACTCGGTGGCCAACAAAGATGCGTTGACATTGTGGGAAGCCCAATTCGGCGACTTCGTTAACGGGGCGCAAATCATCATCGACCAATATTTGGTGGCCGCCGAAGACAAATGGCATCAGACGTCGGGCCTCGTGATGTTGCTGCCCCACGGTTTCGAAGGGCAAGGGCCAGAGCATTCCAGCGCCCGCATTGAGCGCTTCTTATCGTCGTGCGCAGAGGACAACATTCAGGTGGCCAACGTCACCACTGCTGCTCAGTACTTCCATATTTTGCGCCGTCAAATGCACCGTGAGATTCGTAAGCCGCTCGTGATTTTCACGCCGAAATCGTTGTTGCGAGCAAAGCAATCGCGTTCGCCTATTGGTGATTTGGCGGCCGGAAGTTTCATGGAAGTCTTGGCCGATGGAGCCCCATTGCACACTGACTCTGTTGGACGGGTGGTGCTGTGTTCAGGCAAGGTGGCTTACGACGCGATGGCATTCGCTTCGCCTGCTCGCCAGAAGACCGCAGTGGTCCGTGTAGAGCAGTTGTTCCCGTGGCCCTACGACGCAGTGGCGAGCGAGTTAGCGAAATATCCCAATTGTCACGACATCGTGTGGCTTCAGGAAGAACCCGAAAACATGGGTCCGTGGAACTTCGCCAAGGGCCACTTGTATGAGGCTCACGGGTCTACCCACTCGATCCGTCGTGTGAGTCGGGCCGAGTCCGGTTCGCCGGCTACTGGCTCACATGCTGTGCATCTGCAGGAGCTTGAAGACCTCATGGTGGCCACGTTCTCGGGGCTATAACAGGCACGTTGGGTTCGTGCCGCCGTCGGGCGTTATCGAACGCAGGTGCGCCAAAACCTCAGGTAGTTGCGATGGGTAATTTCTGGCGTCACCCACTGGGCGTCTACGAGCTCGCGGTGCAGGCGGGGGAGCGCTCGAAATGGCACGCCGCTGTCCACATGGTGAGCCAGATGCCAGCCCGTGTTGTACGGCACTATCCAAAAACGAGCCAGCCAGTGTTGCTCAATGTGGTGGGTGGTCTCGCGGCGGTCGTCGCTGCGGATCATGCCGCCATGTTCGGCTACGGCGCGCAGTCGATTCATGACTCGCCACGACGTCATCCACGGTAGGAACCACAACAGCGGCCATGCCAGTGGGTAGCCGGCCACGGTGAAGCCGATCATGAGTGCCGCTTGCCATGCCAACACGCTGATCGCGGACCTGCGACGATCAGCGTTGCTCCACCCCATGAAAAATCCGCGCAGGTTTTTGTATCCCGAAATGCCGACCGCGTCTCGAATGAGTTTTCGCCGCCAAGATGCCTTCGTGATCGGATATCCCCGGTAGTAGGCAATGTCGGGCTCGTTGGGCCCGAACTCGTCGCGGTGGTGCGCCATGTGCACCCGTCGATACCCGTCCAGCACGAACCACATTGGGTAGCCAACGAGCCACTTGCCCACCCAATCGTTGACTGCCTTGTTAGTGAACAACAACCGGTGTGCTGCCTCATGGCCCAAGATGGCATGCAACACACACGCCCGGCTCATGAGCATGAAGGCAATGACCCACACAATGGGGTTGTGCAACAGGCACGCAGCAATCACCACGCCCAACGATTGCACCCACAGGAACGCCACCGTGAAGGCGTTGCGCAGATTTGGTATGGCATACAACTCGTCGCGAAACGGTTTCCGGGGTCGGCCGTTTTCGGCCAAGGTGGCAGTCGGTAAAACGTGAGTGAGCCGCTCGGCGGGCGGCACCATGTTGGTGCGGTTGTCGTGGCTCACGTTGGTCATCGCAGTGGGATTCCCAGGATTGTTTCCAGGTCGGTCAGGGCCTGATCTGCGTTCAGCACTTTGATGGTGCGTATCCCCATCGCCGCGGCTGGTTTCAGATTGACGCCCAGATCGTCGAGGAATACGCACGCGGTCGGCAACACGCCGAGCATTGCGCACGCCTTTGCGTAAAACGCAGGATCGGGTTTGCGGACGCCCACCACGCTTGATTCCACCACGGCATCGAAGCGAGTCAGGATGGCTCGAATGGCGACGTCACGCTCAGGGTCGATGGCGGTCGCCATGGAGACGAAATTGTTGGTCAGGAGCGCGATTGCGTAGCCAGCGGCCTTTACCCGATCTAATGCTTCCACCATTTCGGGGCGGATCGTGCCGTGCAGCATGTGCATGATTTTGTCGGCATCCACGACATGGCCGAGCTGGAGTGCTTCTGCTTCGAACAGTGCGCAGAATTGGCGATGGTTTACCTCTGCTCGCTCCAGCTGTGCCCAGGCGTTGGTATCCGCGTTGCTGGCGTTGATCGTGCGGATCAAATCTTTAGGGAGGCCCGCCACCGATTCGTAGTTGTTGAATGCTTCGAACGGGCTCGACAGGATGACCCCGCCGAAATCCCACAGGACGGCAGAAATTTCAGTATTCACTGGGCAGATTCAGTATTCACTGAGCAGAATCGTACCCGCCGCCGGCATGGCGGGGCTGTGCCGAGTACGGTTTTGGTGTGCGCATTGCTACCTGGAACGTCAACTCACTTAAGGCCCGGCTCCCTCGCGTGGAGCAGTGGCTGGCCGCCGATAACGCCGATGTGGTGTTGTTGCAGGAAACGAAATTGGCCCAGGACGTTTTCCCCCATCTGGCCATTCAAGCCTTGGGGTATGAGGCAGCTCATTGCGGCGAGGGCCGTTGGAATGGTGTGGCAATTCTTTCTAAGGTCGGTTTGAGCGATGTGACGTTGGGCTTCGCTGATGGCGAGGAGCCTGACGCCGAGGCCCGGCTGATCTCGGCCACATGCAACGGCGTGCGGGTGATGAGTGTGTACGTACCCAACGGGCGAGCGTTAGACAATCCCCATTACGAATACAAATTGAGATGGCTGGGGCGGCTTAAGGCCCACTTGGCGGCGACGTGTTCGCCGAGTGATTTGGTGGCAGTAGGCGGCGATTACAACATCGCCCCTGATGATCGCGATGTATGGGATCCAGCCGCGTTTGTGGATGCCACCCACACCAGCGAGCCGGAGCGCGCCGCGCTTGCCGACGTGTGCTCGTGGGGCTTACGGGACACATTCCGTGACCATCATGCAGATGGCGGAATCTTTTCGTGGTGGGATTATCGCAATGGTTCATTTCATAAGAAGGAAGGCATGCGCATCGATTATGTGTTGGCCACGAATTCGCTTGCCGATCGCGTCACCGATGTGCGTATCGACCGCGAGGCCCGCAAGGGTCAGCAACCCAGCGATCATGCGCCGGTGATCGCCACCGTCGGCCCGTAATACTTGGGACCGGTGGCCGGTGGCGCAAGCACATCGCAGCTACCTAGACGTGTTCGGCCACGATGTCGATCACGGTCTCTCCCCACCGGCTGGCCTTCACGGGACCGACTCCCGACACCGTCAACAACGCGCCTTCGTTTCGCGGCTTCACCACTGCGATCTCGTTGAGCGTGGCGTCGTTGAAGATTACGTAGGCCGGTACTTTGGCCGCTTTGGCTATGGACGCTCGCCACGTCTTGAGGGCGCCCAGAAGCGGATCGTCGCTCGATGCCGCTGCCATGCGGGCACGGGGCTTGCCAGCGCCAGCGCCTGCACTGCTCACGGTACGAATGGAGGCCAGCGCTTTTCGCCAATCGGCAGGCTCCGCGCCTTTGCGCATTGATTCGATTGCCAGTTCGATGGCACCAATCCACGGGCTCGGTTGGCGGGTGGCCGTGCGCTCGCCAAAGGTGCGTTCGGTGGCCCACGATACGTGGAGTTCGCGTTCGGCACGGGTGACTGCCACGTAGAGCAATCGGAGTTCTTCTTCGCGTTGCTCAGGCGTGTTGGCTTGGCCCATTGGTACATACCCCTGCTCAATTCCAGCCAAGAAAACGACCTGCCACTCCAAGCCTTTGGCGGCATGGAATGTGGCCAAGTCGACGCCGGCATTTCCCGACGCGTCGCCGGAGCGTTGTGAGGCCGCTAGCCATGCGGCGAAGCCTTCTGCATTGGCTCGCCCGTCGATCATGGCGTAGTCGTGGCCGAGGCGTACGAGAGCTTCGATATTGGCCCGCCGGTCGTCGGTGAGGGTGTCTAGAAACTCGGGCTCCACGAGATCGCTTAAGGCACTTTCGAACGCCATAGCCGGTGGCGATTGGCGCAGGGTTACCAGCGCTTGGCGAATTTCGGGTTGTTCCAGCAGATTGGCATTGCCACGGGTGCGAAAGGGGATTGCCAACTTGTTGAGAGCATCGGTGATCAACGTGAGCTGGGCGTTGGTGCGGGTAAGGACGGCCATATCGCTGAATCGAGTACCGCGATCGTGGTGCCGGCGAATCGATTGAGCGATCCCGGTGGCTTCGTCGCGATCCTTCGCCATTGATCGCACGGTGGGCACCGGGCCGGGGTCGGCATGGGGACGAAGTCGTGCCTCGGCTCCCGGTGATGCGCTCGATGCCAGCACAGCGTTGGCAACCGCCAAAATCTGGGGAGCGGAACGGTAGTTGTCGACCAGGGTTACCGTCTCGCCGCCGGGATAGTAGCGATCAAAGCGCGTCAAAAAGTCGGAGTCGGCACCGTTCCATGCGTAGATAGCTTGGTTGGGATCGCCCACCACACACAGGTCGGCACGTAGCCCTCGCCACGATTCAAGCAACCGATGCTGCAACGGGTTGACGTCTTGAAATTCGTCCACAAAAAAGTGCCGGTACCGCCACTGCATGGCCTTGCCGAATTCGACATCGCGTTCCATGGCGTCGGCGCACAGCCCGAGCAAGTCGTCGAAATCGACGTATCGTTTTTTTCGTTTCACGTCTTCGTATTCGGCGTACAGCTTGGCCACAATCGACGGTTGGGTAGGGGTACGGCGGCCCGCTTCCTTTACCGCCAACCCGTAGTCCTCAGGCATGATCATGCGGGCTTTGGCCCATTCGATTTCGGTGGCGATATCGATGGCCTGGACGCCCAAGCTGCGCTTGCTGTTCACCATGGGAACCAAGATGCGACTCTTGCGGTCGAGGAGTTCAGGAGGTGTGCGCCCGTTGTCGGCCCATCGTTGGCGCAACATGCCGTAGGCCAAAGAGTGAAACGTGCCTGCTGCCGGACGGTCGCGCAACCCAAGGCGCAACAAGCGATCGCTGAGCTCGCTGGCCGCTTTGCGGGTGAAGGTGACAGCCAGCGTGTGTTTGGGTTCAAGCGAACCAATAGCGGCGCGATGTGCGATACGTCGAGTGATCACCCGCGTTTTGCCGGAGCCTGCCCCGGCCAATATGCACAACGGCGCCGCGGCCGAAGTGACCGCCGCGCTCTGTTGATCGTCAAGCCCCGCAAGGAGGTCGTCAGGATTCACATTCGCCACCCTAATGGGAGGGTGTGACAGTGGTCGTTGGGCCGATACTGAGCGGGAGCGACGGATATCGCTTACTGTGCGGCCATGGCATTTCCAACGAAGCTTCTAAATGACAACGAAGAGGTCATACTCGATCTGCGGCCCCATTGGTGGTTCCTCGCTGGCCCCGTAACTACGCTCGTCGTGACAGTGGCGCTCGGCGTCACCGTGCTCGTAAAATTGAAGGATAAGAACGGGTTCTGGCCGAACCTGGCCACGTGGATGACGTTGATTGTGATCGTCGCCGCCCTGGTGTGGATGATTGGTCGCTACATGAAATGGTCCACCACGAACTTCGTGATTACAACGGATCGACTGGTGTATCGCCATGGTGTGTTCGCCAAGAGTGGCATCGAGATCCCTCTCGACAAGGTGATGAACGTAATTTTCAACCAGAGCATTTTCGAGCGAATTTTGGGCGCCGGGGACCTCATGATCGAATCGGGCGGTGAAGGCGGCCAGCAACAATTCACCGATATCCGCCGGCCAGCTACGGTGCAAAACGAGGTCTATCGGCAGATGGAAGCCAACGAAAATCGTAAGTTCGATCGGATTGGCAAGAACCTCGGTGCGCCCCCAACCAGTCCGCCGCCGATGCCTGCCGATGAGGCCACCAAGGTGGCGCCCGTTCCCGTGTTGACGATTCCCGATCAGATCCGGCAGCTCGACGAGCTTCGTGGCCAAGGGCTCGTGAGCGATGAAGAATTTCAAGCCAAAAAAGCTGAGCTTTTGGGACGCATGTAAGCCGTTCGCTTTATGACGCAAGCACAGATTTCCTTCCCTGGATGGCATGTTGCGCAGCTCAACGTTGGCCGGTTGGTGGCTCCTTTAGACTCTCTAGAACTTGCCGATTTTGTGGCCAATGTAGATCCAGTAAACGGGCTAGCCGACGCGTCGTCGGGCTTTGTTTGGCGGCTTCAAGACGACTCCGGAAGCGCCACCTCGATTGATGCTTTTGACGACCCGGCGCTGATCATAAATTTGAGCGTGTGGGAGTCGATCGATGCTCTCAAAGCATTTGTTTACAAAGGAATTCATCGAGACGTGTCGCGTCGAAGAGGCGAATGGTTTCAAGCCGAGCCCATCACAAACGTGGTGGCGTGGTGGGTGCCGGCAGGCCATATCCCGACGCCAGCGGAGGCCCGCCAGCGTCTCGAATTTCGGCGGGCGTATGGGCCTACCTCACATGGTTTCGACCTAGCTAACCCGCTCCTGCCGTTGTGGTTCGAACGCACTTCGCTCGACGACCCCGCGGCACAAGAACTCATCGGCGAACTCAACGCCGAGTTGGCCGCCCAATACCCGGAACAAGGAGCCAATCATTTCGGTTTGACCGACGCCGACGTGGCGCCCGGCGTGGGCACATTCCTCGTTGGCCGACTCGACGGTGTGCCAGTGGCGTGTGGCGCCATGCGATCGATTGCGCCCGGTTTCGGTGAGTTGAAACGCATGTTTACGCGCCCGATCGGGCGCGGCAATCGGATCGCTGCCGCGCTGATGGCCAAACTGGAAGCCGAGGCTGTGGCGCTCGGGTTGAGCGAGTTGTGCTTGGAGACGGGACCCACGAGCCACGGTGCGATTCGGCTGTACGAGCGGGCAGGATTTACGAATTGCGCACCGTGGGGCGAGTACGTGTTAACGCCCGAATCCAGCTACTGCATGCGCAAAACTCTGCGAGCTCCGCATGCTTTGAATTGAGCACTCGAAATGATTGTTTCTTACATCAGCGGTTGCATTGTTTCGACTCGGGCACCTTGAGCCGGCTGTACGTGCCAGGTCGCGGAACCCCATGAGTCGTCCAGCGCGCCGGGGGTCGTCATGGCCACCACGCATCCCCCGAATCCGCCACCGGTAATCCGCACGCCGTACACGCCAGGCTGCGCCTGCAACGTGGCCACGAGAGCGTCGACGTGGGGCGTGGATGTTTCGTAGTCGTCGCGCAAGCTGATATGGGAGTCGTTCATGATCTCGCCTGCGATCCCCAACTCACCATCGGCCAGCGAAGCAGCAAACATTCGCACCCGAGAATTCTCAGAAATCACATGCTTGGCCCGGCGCGCCAGTACGGGATCTTCGATGGCGTCTACAGCAGAAAGCCCCGCCAATCGCAGCGGCCCGATGATTGCCTCAACCTCCGTGCATTGGCGCACCCTGTCGGCGTAGCCAGACCCAGCCAGCGTGCGTTCTTGACCGCTGTGAATCACCACGATGTCGATGCCTCCCGGCAACGTCACGGGGTCGACGGTCAATGCGTGGCAGTCGATCATGAGCGCATGACCGGCTTGGCCGCACACCGACGAGAGTTGGTCCATGATCCCGCACGGCACCCCGGATGCCCAGTGTTCAGCTCGGCGGCCGAGTTGAGCGAGCTCCACTTTGGGGCCATCAAATCCGAGCGCCAATGCCACCGCGATTTCCAGCGCGGCCGACGACGACAAGCCCGCTCCAGCAGGTACGGTCGAGGTGACGTGTCCCGTGAACCCCACCTGGGGGCGCATCTCGGCCACCACACCAGCAACGTATCGGGCCCAGTTCGGTGAGATGTCATGAGGTGATGAAATATCGAGTTGCACCACAGCGGGTTCGTTTTGACTTGACGATGTGAGCCGTACCTCTGACCCTCCCCGGGTTCCTTCAATCACCACCGAATGGGCAATCGCCATGGGGAATACCAACCCGCCAGTGAAATCCGTGTGGTCGCCAATGATGTTCACTCGGCCAGGAGCGATGGCCCGAATTTGCGTCGAATCGGTCACGGAGCCACGGCCTCCAACTTGAGCAACGACGCGAAACGGTCGAGTGTTTCCGGCTCGAAAGGTGCCCGCAACGCCAAGTTGATCTGTGATGCTCCAGCCGCCTCGTACTCGGCGATGCGGTCGATCATCTCCTGGTCAGAGCCAGTCAATACCCCTGGCCGCACATAGTTGGCCATCTTGCCAAACTGGGTGTGCAACGATTCCTCGGTGAAGGCAATGCCAAGGTTCACAGTGCAGCGCACCTCGCTCGGTTCGCGACCCACGTCGTGGCAATGGTCGCGCAGCACCCCGACTTTGTGGGCAAAAATTTCGGGGCTCACAAACGGCACATTCCATCCGTCGCAATGGCGAGCGGCAAGTTTGAGTGTTTTCTTTTCGCCACCGCCGCCGATCCAAATCGGAATTTTCGCCTGCACTGGGCGGGGATCGTTTCGTGCCTCAACAAGTGAAAAGTGTTTACCTTCAAATGAAGTTACTTCGGAATGCAACAGACCCTTGAGCACCTGAAGTCCTTCGTCGACTTGTTCAAAGCGCGTGGTGAGCGACGGAAATTCGATGCCATACGCTGTGTACTCCGGCTCGTGCCAACCGGCGCCGAGCCCCACATCGACACGCCCGTTCGACAGGTGATCAATGGTCGTGATGGCCTTGGCAATCACGGCTGGATGCCGGTAGCCAATCGAGTACACCAACGATCCAATGCGTACGCGCGACGTGACCATCGCTAACGCAGCATGCATTGCGACGGCCTCGAAACAGTCAGCCGTGAGCAGGTTGGCGGAATAAAAATGGTCCCACACGCTGATCCACCCGAAACCGAGGCGGTCGATTTTGCGGTACAAATCGAGGACCTCAGATGTGGTGGTTTCCTGTAGCCCGATATGGACGCCGAAAGTTGTCATCGCTCAACTCCTTGATATGGATCCAGCGAGCGTAGATTGCCCGCCTATGCCTCGCGCCATCAACCATGCCGGTCCTCAACCTGTCGAGTTGGAATACGCAACGTTTGGCGATTCTCTCGATGCCAGCCTGCCCGCCATTCTGCTCATCAACGGGTTCACATCCCAGATGGTGTGGTGGCATCCGGAGTTCATTGATGCGCTCGTAGCGGCTGGCCTATTTGTGATCACGTTCGATAATCGCGACGTGGGCCTATCGACGTGGTTCGACGGCGTAGCCACGAAACCAGCCCCGTACACGCTCAGTGACATGGCTCGAGATGGGGCAGCCGTGCTCGACGCTCTCGACATCGCCGCCGCGCACATTTACGGAAATTCGATGGGCGGCATGATTGCGCAGACGTTCGCCATCGATATGCCTCACCGATGCTTGTCGTTGATCTCGGTCATGTCACGCACCGGCGGCCATGGTTTCGGCCAGGCCACACCGGAGGCCACCGCTGCACTCATGGCGGCGCCGCCCACCGAGCGGGCCGCCTACATCGCCCAGGGTGTCGAGACGTCCAGGGTGTACTCCAGCAAGACGCTGTTCGACGCCGACATGGTGGCCCACAAACAGGCCATCCAATACGACAGAGCGTTCCATCCGGAAGGCGCCGGGCGTCAGATGGCAGCCATTATCGAATCGGGAAGTAGGGAAGCGGCCTTGGCTACGTTGACAGTGCCCACGCTGGCGCTGCATGGGCTTGACGACTCCCTCATCACGCCGTCGGGCAGCGAGCGTCTGGCCGAAATCGTTCCGGGATGCGAACTCGTTCTCGTTCCTGAAATGGGTCACGACATGCCTCTTCCGCTGATTCCGCAAATAGTTGGATCTGTGATCGAGTTCTGCTCCCGCCACAACGATGGGTTCCAGTAGCCACCTGCGAGGCGTCAACTCCTAAGGTGCCCCCATGACTGGACCACTTACAGGATTCAAAGTTCTCGAAATCGCCGGAATTGGGCCTGGCCCATTTGCCGCCATGATGTTGGCCGATATGGGCGCCGACGTGATCCGCGTCGACCGCGCCCAAGCGGTACGAGGAGCTGATCCGACCACGCCATCACCCGACGTGCTCAACCGAGGGCGACGCTCAATTGGCGTGGATCTGAAAAACCCAGAAGGCGTCGAAACGGTGTTGCAACTGGTCGAGCACGCTGACGCAATTATCGAAGGGTTTCGCCCCGGTGTGATGGAGCGCCTCGGCCTCGGGCCAGACGTGTGCCTGGCCCGCAACCCGAAAATTGTGTTCGGCCGCATGACCGGCTGGGGGCAAACCGGTCCCTATTCTCAGGCCGCTGGGCACGACATCAACTACATCGCACTATCGGGCAGCTTGGCCCATATCGGTCGGGCCGGGGAAGGCCCCATGCCGCCCCTCAACCTGGTCGGCGATTTCGGCGGCGGCGGAATGTTCATGGCGTACGGCGTGGTGTGTGGCCTCCTTGAGGCCTCCCGTAGCGGCAAGGGTCAAGTGATCGATGCTGCCATGGTGGACGGCTCTTCGGTGCTCATGACCATGTTCCACGCCTTTGCCGCCATGGGTATGCACTCCGAAACCAGAGGCACGAACCTGCTCGATACGGGCGCCCATTTCTACGACGTGTACGAATGCGCCGACGGCGAATACGTATCGATTGGGTCAATCGAGCCGCAATTTTACGCAGAACTGCTTCGCCTCACTGGGTTGGCCGGGGATCCACAATTCGCCAAACAAATGGACCATTCCCAATGGGTGCCACTCAAGGCTCGCCTCGCCACAGTGTTCAAAGAAAAGACCCGCGACCAGTGGAGCGAAATCATGGAACACACCGATGTGTGTTTCGCTCCCGTATTGAAAATGAGTGAGGCAGCACAACATCCTCACAACGTTGAACGGGAAATGTTTGTCACCGTGGCAGGTGTGCGCCAACCAGCGCCAGCTCCCCGGTTCAGCCGCACCCACGCCACGATCCAACGCCCCCCATCTCACGCCGGCCAACACACCAACGAGGTTCTCGGCGAGTGGCTCGGGCTCGGTGATTCAGCAATTCAGGAGCTTCACAGCGCCGGGGCCGTAAAGTAAAGCAATGGGAACTCTCGTTGCGTTTCACGCACATCCTGACGACGAATCAATCGCTACCGGTGGCGTCATTGCTGCCGCTGCTGCTGCCGGGCACCGGGTGGTGCTGGTGGTGGGCACAGGAGGCGAATACGGTGAAAAGCCCGAAGACCTTGGCGACGGCGAAACGCTGGCCCAACGTCGAGCAAACGAAGTTGCGAAATCGGCCGAGACGCTGGGCATCGCCCGGGTCGAATTCTTGGGCTACCTCGATTCCGGGATGACGGGCTGGGAACAAAACAACGACCCCATGTCGCTGATGCAAGCCAACGTGGAGGAGGCCGCCACCAAGCTGGCCGCCATCTTGAGTGAAGAAAACGCCGACACCCTCACCGTGTACGACTGGCATGGCAACTACGGTCACCCCGACCACATAGCTGTGCACCGCATCGGCCACAGGGCCGCCGACATCGCGGGCACTGCCCACGTGTACGAGGCGACTATGAATCGTGATCACATGGTGCGAATGTTCGCTGAGCAACGGGCCGCAGCCGCAGCGGCGGGCGGAGATTCAAATGTGCCTGACTGGAATCCCGATGATGGTGCCGATGATGGCAATCCGTTTGGGATGCTCGAAACCGAACTCACCACCGCTGTCGACGTGACGGCCTACCTCACGCAAAAATGGGCGTCGATTGCCTGCCATGCCAGCCAGGTGAGTGACTCCTCGTTCTTCATGCAGATGCCTCCCGAGGCCTTTGCCATGGCCTTCGGCACTGAATGGTTCATCCGCAAAGGGGCGCCGGCTGGCGTCCACGAACACCAGCTGGCAGGCATTCCGTTTTGAGCACACGGGTGTTGCTTGTGCGTCATGGCCGAGCGACTGGGGGATGGGATACCGACATCGATCCCGGGCTCGACGACCTCGGCCGTTCTCAAGCTGAAGCCATGGCGACGGCGGTCGTTGAGCGCGTTGCGCCGGGCGATATGGCACTGCTGACAAGCCCGTTGCGTCGCACCCAGGAAACAGCTGCACCATTGGCCAAGGCGTGGGGAGTCGTGCCGGTCATCGACGTAGCGGTGGCGGAAGTTCCTTCGCCACCTGGTATCGCCATGACCGATCGAGTGGCGTGGCTCCGCACCGCTATGGCGGGTACATGGACCGACTTGGGCGACACCTACACCACGTTTCGCGACGGGGTCGTGGCCAGGGTTGCGGCGTGCACTGAACCCACGATTTTCGTGAGTCACTTCATTGCCATAAATGCCGTGATCGGCGCCTGCCTGGGCGACGACCGGCTCGTCATTGCCAGCCTCGACAATTGTTCGATTACCGAAGTGCTCGTTGCCGACGATGGGTCATTGCAACTCGTGCAACACGGCCACGAAGCCGACACGTTGATCCGGTAGAAAGCGGCTCATCATGTTGCTGGCCACGGTGTTGGCGTTGGTGGCCGCGGTACTGCACGCGGCATGGAATTTGGCAGCCAAATCAGCCGCTGATCGTCATCTTGCGTTGTGGGGCCAGTTCCTGTTTGGAGGCGTAATCGCCGGCGTGGTGTTGGTGGCCAGCGGAGGCGTTGATCATCACGTTTTGCCATGGGCCATTGGCTCGGCGGTCGTCCACGTGCCGTATGTGATGTTGCTCGCCAAGGGTTACGACTCTGGCGATTTCTCTTTGGTGTACCCCGTGGCCCGTGGCGGTGGTGCGTTGCTGGCGGCGGTGGGCGGCGTTGTTTTTTTGCACGACCGCATGCACGGATTCGGGTGGCTGGCGCTGGTGGTGATCGGCCTTGGATTGGTGTTTCTCGGCGAGTTGCGGGCGTCGAGACCGTTGGCTCTGGCGCTCATGCTCAGCGTGGTCATCGCTACTTACACTGTGATCGATGCCAAGGGTGCTCGCCTGTCAGGCAAGCTCACCTACGTGGCTGCCGAGACGTCCTTTGGGGCGCTCACGATCACTGCACACGGTGTTCTGGTTGGACGGTGGGCCGAGTTTCGGGCGTCGATCCCTCGGCTCTGGCGAAGGTATTTCCTGAGCGGCGCAGCCATGTTGCTCACCTACGGATTGGTGTTGATCGCTATCCGTCGGGCTTCGGTGGGGTACGTGACCGCGCTGCGCGAGAGTTCTGTGGTGTTTGCTGCCGTGTTGGGTTGGCGCGTGCTGGGGGAGCGCGCCGCTCATCGGCGTGTGGCGGCATCGTTTGTGGTGCTGGCCGGCTTAGTGATGTTGGTCACGATCGGCCGATAAACAAGCGCTCTCGGGGTGCATTCTGGGCGGCCCGCCGGTCAGCTTTTTGCCGTTCCCGTCGTTAGTGTCATCAAAACTTCGCTATCATCCGGTTAAACACTGTTCAACTCGACAGTTCACCGGTGGTGAGCTGCCCAAAGGAGTCGCAATGAAGCGTCATATGCCGCCGTCGGAACTTGCCCGTGATGGTCGATTCATTCGTTCCAAGATCGAAGACGCCATTCTCGACCCTCGTCAATTGACGTTGACCGAAGATCGCAAAGACGGTCGCCTCAACAACCTTGATCCGCGCAGCCCCGATTCGGCCGATGCTGCTCGCCAATTGATGCACGGCATTTTCGTGGGTGAAATCCAAGCGTTGGAAGGCGCTGGGCGCACATGCTGGGATTTCACCACCGGTGAAGAAGCCCCATTCGAACTCAAGCTCGACATGGCCCGCCAATGCTGGGACGAGGCTCGCCATTGCGAAATCTCACTTAAGCTCAGCGACCATATGGGCACCGGCATTGGCGAATACGCCGAACAAACTGTGCTCTTCGAAGCAGCATGCTCGAGTGATCCCGTGTTGCGCCTTGCTGGCGTCAACCGTGCCCTCGAAGGCTTGGCCATCGACGTGTTTAACGCAATGCGCGACGTGGGCGGCGCCTACGGCGACCCTGTGTTGTATTTCTGCGAAGACTGGATGTTGGCCGACGAAGTAACTCACGTGAAGATGGGCTCGGATTGGCTTCGCAAGATCACCGCCAAGGATCCTGAGCGCCGTGAGAAGGCCCTCGAATTCCAACGCACTGTCGACAAGCTGTTTAGCTTCGGTGGGTTCCGATCCGAAGAGGCCGAATCACCCATTCACTTGGCCCGCAAGTTCCGCAATTTGGCTGGTTTCGATGACGGCGAGATTCAGGATCTGGTGGAATTGAGCCAGCAATCAATTGCCGACTTCCAAGTACAGGCTGAAGCGGCCGCTGCCTACTTTGCCTCGGAAACCGCCGGAGCGTAGGTCTGAACCTGTTTGCCGCTGGGCAGCCACTCGTCGAATTTCATCGAGGTTGGGCTTGGTTTGTCATCATCGGTAACGGCCTCACGGGAGTGTGGTCGTTGTGTGCGCACAAGTACCCGAAATTCCGCATGAAGCAGTTGTGGTTGTGCGTGACAATCGCCGAGGTATCGATCGTGGTGCAGATGATTTTCGGCATCTTGTCCCTGAACCGATATGGCATCAAGATCAGCGACTTCCATATTTTTTACGCGTTCGTGATGCTGTTTTCAGTGGCGATTTTGTATTCGTATCGCATCCAACTCAAGCACCGACTATTTCTGCTCTACGGGCTTGGTGGGCTGTTCGTGATGGGCCTAGGAATCCGGGCGATGCTGGTGATCCACAAGACCTGATACCGGCCTCGAGCTGCCTAATGAAGGCTGCCTAGTACGAGATGACGGGGCAGGTGAGTGTGCGGGTAATGCCAGCGATTTGCTGCACTTTGCCGATCACCATTTTGCCAAGGTCGTCCAAGCTGGGCGCCTCTGCCTTGAGAATCACGTCGTATGGTCCAGTGACATCGTCGGCGGTCAGCACACCGGGAAGTTCCCGGGCGGCGGCGGCCACGGGGCCAGCCATGTTGACGTCGGTTTGTATGAGCATGTACACGGTGACTTTCACAGGCCGAACCTTAGTGTTTGTGGGCCACCGCGCCGTAACGATTATGCACTTGGTCGATAAACGCCGCGCACTGGTCGGCGAATGGTTGGGAAACGATTTCCAACACGTTCTCGGCGTTGCGCTCACCCGACCGTGAACAGTTGTACGAACCAGTGATCACGGTGTCGTCGCACACGACCACTTTGGCATGCATGAAATCGTGAAGCCCGTCACCCGGCTGCCATGGCGTCGACGGCTTCGATACCAGAAACCCAGAGCTTTCCACGTGGCGAAACATAGGCACCTTCCACGCCGTACGAGGGTCGCCGCCCCACTGCCGGCACGCCTGAGCCATTTGCGGCCCGTCTACGACCAGCTTGGCGTTGATGCCCGGCTCGTCTACTCGTTCGCTCAGCGCGCCGAGGATCTTGGCCGAAGTGAGCACGGGTGAGGCGATGCGAATTCGCGTGTTGGCTGCTGCGATGTGTTTGGCAATGGTGCTGGAAATCGCTCGACCGCGGCCCGGCGAGAACATGGCCCGAATGCTCATCGGCGCGCCCCGGTAGGTAATGGTTTCGGCCTGGTCGTCGAAGGTGCCGGTGCGATCAACGTGTTTCTTCGTCCACAGTTGCTCGAAATCTTGGGTGTAGGCGGCGGCGAGGTCGGCACTCTGAATGGTGATCACCATGTTTTCCATGCGCGTCCAGGCGTCGCTTGTCCAGTTGGTGGAACCAGTCCACACAGCGGATCCATCGCGGATCATGTACTTGTGGTGCATTAAATCGGGCTCGCCGGGAATGGCCTGCGACGGCACGGCTGCCGCGAGTTGTTGGAGAATCGACGGACCCGATTGAGGGTCGCCGCTGACGACCTTGGCGGGGTCGCTTGGCATGTGGTTGTAGACGGCTCGCACGTGCACACCTCGGGCCTCTGCGGCATCGAGAGCGGCCACGATGGTGAGGCCCACGGAGTTGTCGCGAAAGTGGGCGTCATAGATGGCGGCATCCAGCGTGACCTTGGCCCCATTGATGAAGGCAATGAGCGCATCATGAATGATGGCGGCCGGTTGGCCGCCATCATTCAAATAAATGCAATTGAACCGTTCACCGGTTTCAGACATTTGACAATCGATTCAGTAGCGCTGCCAATTGATTGTGCAGCTGCGCCGGAAACCGCTCGCCAAATTGGGCGAAGTGTTGCTCTATTTGTGGAATTGCTTCCCGCCAGCCGTCGCTGTCGACCCTGAGCAATTCCGCCATGTCGGCTTCGGAAATATCGAGGCCTTCAGTGTCGAGCGATCCCGGTGCGGGAAGGAACCCGATAGCAGTTTCCACGGCATCGGCTTCTCCAATGACTCGCTCGAACGCCCACTTGAGCACCCGCGAATTCTCGCCGTATCCAGGCCACAGAAATCGGCCGGAATCGTCTCGACGGAACCAATTCACAAAGAAGATCTTGGGTAACTTCGCGGCATCGGCGGTGACGCCGATCTTGAGCCAGTGGGCAAAGTATGAACCCATGTCGTAACCGCAGAACGGCAGCATGGCCATGGGATCAAAACGCAGATTGCCAACAGCACCAGTGGCTGCGGCCGTTGTTTCCGAAGCCATGATCGAACCCAGAAACACGCCGTGTTCCCAGTTGAACGCTTCGTTGACTAACGGCACCGTGGTGCGGCGGCGGCCGCCAAACAGGATCGCCGAGATCGGGACGCCTTTGGGGTCTTGCCATTCGGGTGCGATCGATGGGCATTGCGATGCTGCCACCGTGAATCGAGCATTGGGATGGGCGGCGGGAGTTTCGGTTTCCGGCGTCCACGCGTTGCCTCGCCAATCAGTGGCGTGGGCAGGCTTTTCGGCGGTCATGCCTTCCCACCACACGTCGCCCTGCGGGGTCATAGCAGTGTTGGTGAAAATGGCGTTGCCGGTGAGGGTGGCCATGGCGTTGGCATTGGTGTCGTTGCCAGTGCCGGGAGCTACTCCGAAGAAACCAGCCTCAGGGTTGATGGCGTACAGCTGGCCATTGGCGCCGAACTTCATCCAACAAATGTCGTCGCCAACTGTTTGCACATTCCATCCCGCCACAGTGGGCACCAACATGGCCAGGTTCGTCTTGCCGCAAGCCGACGGGAACGCGGCGGCCACATATTTCACTACATTGGCTGGTGATGTGAGTTTCAAGATGAGCATGTGCTCTGCCAGCCAGCCATCGTCACGGGCCATCACTGATGCAATACGCAAGGCGAAGCACTTCTTGCCAAGCAACGCATTGCCACCGTAGCCAGAGCCGTAGCTCCAAATTTCACGGTCTTCGGGAAAGTGGGCAATGTATTTGTTGTCGGGGTTGCACGGCCACGCCACATCGGCTTGGCCGGGGGCCAAAGGAGCGCCAACCGAGTGCAGGCATTGCACCCAATCGCCATCTGCTAGTACGTCGAGAGCGCCTTGGCCCATACGCGTCATGATGCGCATGCTGGCCGCCACGTAGGCCGAATCGGTGAGCTGCACGCCAATGTGGGCAATGGTGCTACCGAGGGGGCCCATCGAGAAAGGCACCACGTACATGGTGCGTCCGGCCATGGCGCCGGTATAAAGGTCGTCGAGCACTGCTCGCATGTCGGCGGGGTCGCGCCAGTTGTTGTTGGGGCCGGCATCAACCGGGTCGCTCGAACAGATAAACGTGCGGTCTTCCACCCGGGCCACGTCGCCTGGATCAGAGTGGGCCCAAAAGCTATTGGGGCGCTTGGCGTCGTCGAGCTTGGTGAACGTTCCCGAGGCCACGAGGTCGGCGCTCAGGCGGTCGTACTCTTCTTCGCTCCCATCGCACCAATAGACATCTTTGGCCCCAAACTTTGCTGCCCAGAAATCTACCCAGGCCGTGAGTTTGGCGTTGGTCGTCGAAGCACTCATGTGCACCTCATGAAGTTGTGAGCTCAGCGTGCTGAGCAATTGGGGATTGGGAAACGTACAGCAGTTAGCTTGCGGAAATTCCTCTGGTGTTGCTATTCGGGAACCCGGGGGTACCCATATCAACTTCACTCCCCAAGCGAAGTTGAGTAGCCAGGCCGGCGTCGTTCAACACAAATTGAACTCGCTGACCTTGGCGTAACATCCGAAACACGGAGCCATCGAGGGCGTCGACTGCTAACTCGTGCTCGGACAAATCTGTATCGCGCATGATGATGCCTGCGCGAGTGCCGGGGTCGTAACTCTTGACGACACCTTGCATGGGTTGGCCGCTTTAGACCCGAGGAGCCGGCGTGCCGGCCTTAACGATTTTGCCCGACTTGATGCAGCCAGTGCATACGTTGACGCGCTTGGGCGAACCAGCCACAATGGCGCGAACCCGTTGGATGTTTGGATTCCAACGACGCTTGGTACGACGGTGGGAATGGCTCACGGCCATGCCGAACGAAGGCTTCTTTCCACAAACTTCACATACAGCAGCCACAATGCAACCTTTCGAGGGGGCCCAACCGCATCACACCGGTTGGGGACAGCGAGTCAGCGTAGCAAGCCTCTCGGGATTAGCCCAATTGGAGTGACACTGAATCGGCACTTATTGTAGTGGTTGACGAACGTGTCGCCGTATCGGTGCTGCGGCCATTTTTCAGTACCCTGGGCGGCGTGACGTCTGTACGTGCCCTCGAAACACATGATTTGCGCGCCTTTATCGTGCTGTATCGCGACACCTTGCGCGTACACCAGGCGGCTCTCAACCGCCTCAATGTGTACCCAGTGCCCGACGGTGACACCGGTACGAATATGGCGCTGACTCTGGAATCGGTCGTCAAAGATCTCGACAAACTGCCGAACGACGCCGAATTCGTGGCTGTGTGCGGGGCAATTTCGCAAGGTTCTCTGATGGGCGCTCGTGGCAACTCTGGCGTCATTCTGAGCCAAATCTTGCGGGGGTTGGTCAAGGTTTTTCGGGAGGCATTTGAGGAAGGCGGTGAGGTTGATGGGCCAGTGCTGGTGGCTGGTTTACGGGCGGCCTCAGTGGCTGCCGATGAAGCTGTGATGCGGCCCGTTGAAGGCACGATTTTGTCGGTTGCTCGGGGAGCGGCCGTGGGAGCTGAAGAAGCACTCGCCACTGGGGCTACTTTGTTCTACGAGTTGTGCGAGAAAATTCTTGTTGCCGCCAATGTTGCGTTGGCGTTCACCCCCGAACAGCTACCGATCCTGAAAGCAGCCGGCGTGGTGGATGCGGGCGGGAGCGGTTTCGTGCTCTTGCTTGAGAGTCTGGCCCATGTGTTGACGGGCTCGCCGGTGTCCGAACCGGCGCCAGAAGACCAGTTCGAAGTGGTCGAAGATTTTCACGAGCGTGTGCGCAGCGAAAGCGGTGTCGAGGAATTGCGCTACGAGGTGATGTACTTCCTCGAAGCACCCGATGCCCTCGTGCCCGCATTCAAGGACGTGTGGGCCACCCTTGGTGATTCGATCGTGGTGGTGGGCGGTGACGGTATTTGGAACTGTCACATCCACACCGACGATATCGGCGCCACCATCGAAGCTGCCATTGATATTGGCCGCCCGCGCACCATTCGAGTGACCGACTTGCTCGAACAAGTGGCCGAATTGCATGCCGAAGAACGATGGGTTGCCGAACAAACGCCAGAGCTCATTGAGATCCCCACCACGCCTGTCGAGACAGCAGTTGTGGCCGTAGGTGCAGGGGCCGGAATTGCTCGACTTCTGCGCTCAATGGGCGCCCAGGCCGTGGTGAGCGGCGGGCAATCGATGAACCCGTCGACACAAGATTTGTTGGATGCGGTCGAGGCTGTGGCCTCGCAAAATGTCGTGATATTGCCGAATAACAAAAACATCATTCCGGTAGCTCGCCAGGTGGATGCGCTCACCACCAAAACCGTTGTGGTAATTCCCACTAGAGCGGTCCTCGAAGGTATCGCGGCGTTGGTGGCATACGACCCTGATTCCGATGTTGAGTCCAATACTCAAGCCTTGACAGACGCGGCATCAGAAACGGTGGTTGGCGAAGTGACGACCGCCGTTCGCGATGCGCCGAGCGATGCAGGCCCCATAGCCTCCGGCGATTTCCTCGGTATTTGTGCACAGGGCATCGTGTCAATCGGCGCTGATTTGGGCGACGTGACGTGTCGGCTTCTGGCCACGTTGATTTCGCCAAACCATGAAATCCTCACCATGCTGGAAGGCGAAGGCTCCTCGGCGGCGACGACTCGCTACGTCACAGAATGGCTGGCGGCGCATCACCCATCAATCGTCGTGGAGACCCATCACGGTGGCCAGCCCTTGTACCCCTACTGGATAGGGCTTGAGTAGTTTTTCCGTGCCCTTGTAACCTCACAGGTCATGGGGCGCACGCTTGAATTTCTGCACAAGACGCCCGTCAGCGTCCTCAAAGGAGTCGGCCCCAAGAAGCTTGAAGCCTTGAAGCATTTCGAAGTCGACAATGTGCTGCAGCTCGTGATGACGTATCCCCGCCGTTATGTCGACCGCTCTCGTGAAGGGCGTATTCGGGACCTCGAGGAGGGGGTGGCGGCCATGGTGGTGGGCACTGTGCAAACCGTCAATCAGAGCCGCACCCACAATGGCAAGAATCTCGTCAAGGTGATCGTCAACGATGGTTCCGGATCGATGGTATGCACGTTTTTCAATCAGCCATGGCGTGTCAGGCAACTCGCAGAAGGAACCGACGCCGTATTTTTCGGCAAGCTAGAACGTTTCAACGGACGGGCCCAAATGACTAACCCTGGGGTTGATCTCATCGGCAGTCAGATTCGCAAAATTTTGCCGATTTATCCGCAGAGCGACAAGGTGTCGATTGGTACCCGCGACTTCGAAACCTTCGTTTCTGAGGCCCTCGTGCGGGCCGGCGTTTTCCTGGATCCGCTCCCGAGCGAGATCCGGGAACGGCTCAATCTGATCGACCGCACCACTGCGTTTCGGCTGATCCATCAACCAGACTCTATGGCTGCTGTGCAGGTGGCTCGTACCCGGCTGGTGTTCGACGAGCTGCTTCGTTTGCAGACGGCCTTGGTGCTGCGCAAACGAGCCGTGGAGCGCGATTCAGTCGGTGTTCAACACCACATTGCTGGCAAGTTGGTCAACAAATTCCACGAGGCGTTGCCGTACAAATTGACCAAGGCTCAGCGGCGCGCAGTGAGCGAAATTTATGTCGATCTCGGCGGCCCTGCGCCGATGCATCGGCTTTTGCAAGGCGACGTGGGCGCCGGCAAAACGGTGGTGGCCGTCAGCGCTTTATTGGTGGCCGTACAGGGCGGCCATCAAGGCGCCCTCATGGCTCCCACCGAGGTTCTCGCAGAGCAGCACGCGTTGAGCATCGCCAATATGTTGGGCGGCCTCACCGTGCCGAGCGACGACAGCCTGTGGCCCGATCGCCCGCTGAATGTGCGTCTGCTCACGGGGCGAGTTACGGCTGTGGAGCGACGCAAAATTTTGGCTGGGCTGGCCGACGGGTCGATCGACATTGTGATTGGCACCCACGCCCTGATTCAAGAGTCTGTGGTTTTCAAATCGATCGGTGTGGTGGTTGTCGACGAGCAACATCGCTTTGGTGTGGAGCAGCGCGCCATGCTGCGCGACAAGGGCGCGAATGGCGCTACTCCCGATGTGCTCGTGATGACAGCGACCCCCATTCCTCGCACGGCAGCTATGACGGTGTACGGCGATCTGGATGTGAGCATTCTGGATGAACTGCCACCAGGCCGCACGCCGATCGTGACCCAGTGGGCTGGAGATCCCGAAGGTGGTTTGGGTGAACACGATGTGTGGGCAGCCGTCAAAGCTCAAGTGTCGATCGGGCATCAGGCGTACGTGGTGTGCCCGCTGGTGGAGGGCAGCGACAAACTCGAGGTGCGTTCCGCAGAAGAAACCTACGAAGAGCTCACGGGTGGCGTGTTGCACGGGCTTCGCCTCGGGCTATTGCACGGCCGCATGAAGTCGGCCGAAAAGGAAGCGGTGATGATGGCGTTTCGTGGCCACGATCTCGACGTGTTGGTGGCCACCACGGTGATCGAGGTGGGTGTAGATGTGCCCAACGCGTCAGTGATGGTGATTCTGGACGCCGGCCGTTTCGGCATTGCGCAACTTCATCAATTGCGAGGCAGAGTAGGGCGTGGCGCGGCAGCTTCGAGTTGCTACCTGGTGACCGAGGGAGAACCAACGCCCGATGGGCAGGCTCGGCTCGAATCGTTAGTGGCTAGTACCGACGGTTTCGCGCTCGCAGAAGTGGATCTTGACTTGCGGGGCGAGGGCACCATTTTGGGCGTCAGGCAACAGGGTCGAAATGACCTGCAGTTGGCGTCGCTCAAGCGCGACAGAGAATGGGTGGCCACAGCCAGGGCAGTGGCCTTCGAAATCGTGGATAGCGATCCAGGACTTGTGGATCATCCAGACCTAGCAGCCGACGTACGACTGATCGTGGCCGAGGCTGATGCCGACTGGCTTTTTAAGAGCTAGATACGGCTACGGGCGGTGCCCGCCGACGCCGGATTTAGGCGGCGAGGACGGCCTTGATGTTGGCTTCCACATCGTCTTCTGGCTCGTCGAGTGAGAAGGACAACTCGCTCACCAATACGCGACGAGCGTTGATCAGCATCGACTTCTCGCCATTGGAAAGGCCCTTGTCTTTGTCGCGGAGCGACAAGTTTCGAACGACCTCAGCGACCTGATAGATGTCACCAGACTTCAGCTTCTCGACATGGTTTTTGAACCGGCGTGACCAGTTCGAAGGCATACGAGCGTCTCGCTTACGCAACACGTTCATGATGTCTTCGACTTCATCTCGCGAAATTGGTGGACGAACACCAACATCGTCGGCCTTGTCGGCCGGTACTGACACGGTGAGGTCGCCGTGGGCAACCTTCAACACCAAGTATTCGATTTCTTGACCGAACGCTTTGCGTGTCTCGCGACGATCAACGATCGCCGCGCCGTGATGCGGATATACGACACGATCTCCAACCTCGAAAGGCATAATTCTCCCGGATACAGGGCGGCCAGCATCCAAATCGCTGACGGGGGACACCACCAGGATGACAGAAAAGCCTTCGTCGCGACGAACTCGATTAATCGCCGTGGCTAATTGGGTCGTCGGGAGGGATCTCGATGTACCAGCCATCGAGGCAATCGCGGCACCGATACATCACGATTTCGCCTGGCCAGAAGCGACCGTCCTCGTCCGGGCGGGTCATTAACCGGGCGGGGCCACCACAGTCGACGCATTCGATTTCGGCGTCGGGCGTGTCGGCGGGCATGCCAGGTTCGTGGTCCATGCGGGCAGCGTATCGGGACGCGCCGACTTTGGCGGGAGGGGAGTAGCTAGCGTGGAGAAATGCGAGTTGTAGCCGGAAACGCCAAAGGACGATTGTTAGTGGCGCCCATAGGGCAGACCACTCGGCCGACCCCAGTGAAGGTGCGTCAAGCAACTTACAACTCGTTGGAATCGCTCAATGCCGTGATCGGATCGCGCATCGTGGACCTGTTTGCGGGCACGGGGGCGCTATCAATCGAGGGTCTGAGCAGGGGTGCAATTTCGGCCGTCTTGTGTGAACCAGACCGGGCTGCTCGCATCAGTATTTCTACGAATCTGGCCGCTACTGGCTTCTTGGCTCACGCCAAGGTCAGCCCGCTCGTGGCTCACGCTTGGCTCACGACAGCGGCTCCTGAGTCGTGTGACCTCGTGTTTGCTGACCCGCCATATCGGTACGGCGAATGGTCAGAACTGCTGGCGCTCGTCGCCCCAATTCTGACTCCGCACGGATTGCTGGTGGCGGAATCAGATCGTGATCTGGAGATTGGCGATGTGTGGGAAGTCGTGCGATGCAAACGTTACGGAACTACGGTGGTCACCATTCTTGGACTTGCAGAATTTCACGACCGATCAACCATGACAGCCGAAGGTGACCAACCATGACAAGGGTTCTGTATCCCGGTTCATTTGACCCGTTACACAACGGGCATTTGGAAATTATTGAGACCGCCTCCCGACTGTTTGACACGGTCGTGGTGGCCGCGATGCGCAACCCGCAAAAAGGGGATCCCCTTTTCACTTTGGCGGAACGCGAATCGATGATGGCCGACTCATTGGCCCATTTGCCCAACATCGAGATCACCATGTTTTCATCGCTGGTGGTCACCTTGGCCCAAGACGTCAAAGCAGACTTCATCATTAAAGGTCTCCGGGCGGTGAGTGATTTCGAAACCGAACTGCAAATGGCCCAGATGAATCACGCGGTGTCGGGCGTCGACACGCTGTTCGTGCCAAGCGCTTCGGAGCACTCGTTTTTGGCATCCAAGTTCATTCGTGACATCGCAAGGTTTGGTGGCGATGTGTCCCAGATGGTGCCTGCCCCGGTGGCGAAGATTTTGAATGAACGATACGGCGAACGTCGGGCGGCTCTCGAGCTTTCCGAATCGCAGCGAGAGGACTGACCATGACGAACTTCGATGACGGTTTCGACGAATTCGACGACGAGTACCCCGATGATGGGGCTTCGTACGAACCTCAAGCCAATCCTGAAGACACGGAGGGGCTTCTGCACGGACTGTACGCCACCGTGTCGCAGGCTCGACCAATGCCGCTGTCGGCATCGGTGATGGTGAATCGCGATGATATTTTGGCGACGATCGATACCGCTATTGCTCGGTTGCCTGAAGAACTTAAAACCGCTCGGTGGCTGCTCAAAGAACGCGATGACGTCATTGCCAAAGCGCAGCGCGAAGCCGACGACATTTTGGAAGAAGCACGGGTGCGCGCTGGGCAAATGGTCGAACGTCAAGAAGTCGTTCGCGCTGCCAATCATCGGGCCAGGGTCATCATGGAAGAAGCCAACGACGAGGCGCGTCAGATGCGCCTGGAGGTCGAAGATTTTTGCGACCACCGCTTGGCCAATTTCGAGATCGTCTTGGAGAAAACTCTCAAAACTGTTCAGACAGGCCGGGACCGGCTGCAACTCAAGCCGAGCCCGAAAAAGTCGGCATTGGCGGCTCCGTCTGTCGAGCTCGACGAACATGGATTCTTCGATCAGGACAACGGTTAGGCGTACATGGCTAGCGGCGTTGGACCACTCAAGGTGGCTGTATTGGATCTCATGCGACGCCCTGGCTCGCAGCGTCAAGTAGCGACCACCGTTCATCTAGATGGCCTCGTGGTCGGTGACTCTTTGATCTTGCCATCGTCGCCGATTGATGTTTCTGTGACGTGCGAATCGCAATCAAATTCGATCACGGTGTTGGGATCATTGACAGCCCCGTGGGCTGCTACCTGCCGCCGCTGTCTTGTTCCTGTGGCCCAGGTGTTGACGATCCAGGTCGACGAGGTTTTCGACAAGCGCAGCGAAGATGGCGATAGCTATCCCCTCGAAATCGACTTCATCGATCTTGAACCCATGGTGCGTGATCTCATTCTTTTGGAGCTGCCCATTGCTCCAGTGTGCCGCGAAGATTGCGCCGGATTGTGTCCCGATTGTGGTATCAATCGTAACGACGCGACCTGCGCTTGCGACACGAAACTGGCGCCTGGTCCGTGGGATGCGCTCGACGGGTTGAAACTCAGCGACGAATAACCGCTACTGTGTACCGGTCACCTACGCGGCCGCGAAGGTGCAATTTCTCTCCCAGACAGGATCCTGGAAATGGCTGTCCCAAAGCGCCGAACATCAAAGAGCAAGTCACGTAGCCGTCGAGCATCAAACTGGCGTCTGGCTAAGCCGTCACGCAGCGTATGCCCACGTTGCGGTGCCGCCAAGACCCCCCACGTGGTTTGTGGCGGTTGCGGCTGGTACAACGGCCGCCAAGCAATCGACGTCAACTAACACCTCGCCATAATGCTGCCTATTGCCCTCGACGTGAACGGGGGCGACAAAGCGCCCTCGGAGATTCTGGCCGGCGCACGTGCCGCCCGTGACGATTTCGGATTGTCGCTGTTGCTCGTTGGCACCGCCGAAGCGCTGGAAGGCGTCGACGGGTTCGAGACGTTGGTATGTACCGAAGTTATCGAGATGGACGACGACGCCGCCCAAGGTGTGCGTCGTAAAAAAGATTCCACGCTGGTGCGCGCTGCCGAAGCTGTTCGAGACGGGCGCGCTAGTTCCATGGTGTCGGCCGGAAACACTGGTGCCACGATGGCCTCTGCGCTTTTGCGGATGGGTCGAATCAAAGGTGTCTCTCGCCCATGTATTGCCACGCCGATTCCCGTGCTTGGCCGTGCCTATCCCAATGTGCTCGTGGACTCCGGCGCCAATGCCGAGTGCAATGCGGAGTGGCTCGTGCAATTCGCGTTAATGGCTTCGGTGTATGCCGCGACCCGGTATGGATTGGCCAGCCCACGCGTTGGCCTGTTGTCGATCGGTGAAGAGTCGTCAAAAGGCAACTCGCTCACCAAAGAAACTCACGAACTGTTGGCTGCCCAAACCGGCATCAACTTCGTGGGCAACGTGGAAGGCCGAGACCTCATGCTTGATGAAGCCGATGTGATCGTCACCGACGGGTTCACCGGCAACGTGGCATTGAAGACGCTCGAAGGCGGGCTCAAGGCGGTCATCACTGGCGTTCTGAACAGCTTCAACACGTCGCCAGAGGCCGCAGAAGCGGCAAAAGTTTTGCTGCCATCTTTGCTTCCTCTCTACGACACGCTGCACCCCGATTCGGTGGGCGGCGCCATGCTGTTGGGCACCGATGGCGTGTGCATCATCAGCCACGGTTCGTCGTCGGCAAGAGCCGTCGTGAATGCCTGTAAGGTGGCAAGCGAGATGGTGGAACGCGAATTGGTGGCGCACATCGCCGCCGTCATCGCTGCCGTTTAGCTATATTTCGCCCACACCCTTTGGAGGACCCCGTGGCTGCAATGACCCGTTCAGAAGTTTTCGAATTGATTCGCGATCGTCTCGCCGACATTCTTGAAATTGATGCCGATACGATCACCGAAGGGCAGAGCTTTTCCGACGACCTCGATGCCGACTCATTGGCACTTATCGAATTGGTGGAGGCCATCGAAGAGGGCCTGCGGGACAAGGTGCCCGGTTTCCGCATCGAAGACGAAGACCTTGAAGACCTCAAGACTGTTCGCGATGCCGTCGAATACGTCAACGGCCGCCTGAACTGAGGTGGCCCGGCCGCCAGCATTGATTGCCCCAAGCCGAGCCGAATTAGCAGCCCGGTTGGACTACCACTTTTCTGATCCGGCATTGCTGGAGCGGGCGATGACCCATCGCTCATGGTGCGCAGAAAACATTGATTCGCTCAGCAATGAACGCCTCGAATTTTTAGGTGACGCTGTGCTTGGCATGCTCGTAGCCGATTACGTATTCGAGCATTATCCGCACTTGCCTGAAGGACGTCTCACAGAACTGCGAAAGGCAGCGGTCAGCGAGGAGCCGCTCATGGAGTTGGCGTTGGAGCTTGGCATTGGCGACGCATTGATGCTCGGGCGTGGTGAAGCAACTGGCGGTGGCCGATTGAAGGCGTCGATTTTGGCCGACGCCGTGGAGGCGGTGTTGGGGGCAATCTATCTCGACGGCGGTATCGAGCAGGCGCGCAATTTTGTGCTTCGCGAAGTGGTGCCACGGCTTGATGCTGGAGCACTCACGGCGGGCGATACTGATTACAAGACCCGACTGCAGGAAATGTCGGTACGCCTGTTTCCGGCGCCTCCGATCTATCGGGTGACGGGTGATGGCCCTGATCACGAGAAAATATTTACGGCTACGGTCGAACTGGGTGGCGAAATTTTGGGCACCGGTGATGGCCGAAGCAAAAAGCAATCTGAACAACGGGCGGCGGGCGTTGCTCTGCTCGTCATTCGTGCTCGAACGAAAGGCTGATTTGTGAACGAAATGACTGACACCCAATTGGGCTGGCTTGACAGTGAGGAGCTGACCGAGATCAGCGCTAATGTGCCATTGGTCTACGTCGACGCCGTGCCGGTGCGGGTCGACGATATCGGGCGAGTAACGCATGTGGGATTACTGCTACGCCAAGCCGCCGACGGGTCGATAAGTCACATGGTGGTGAGTGGGCGAGTGATGTACGGCGAGCGGATTCGTGACGCGCTGTTGCGTCACTTAGAAAAAGATCTGGGGCCGGTGGCGTTGCCAAGA
Organism: Acidimicrobiales bacterium; assembly: GCA_038231795.1. GTDB lineage: Bacteria > Actinomycetota > Acidimicrobiia > Acidimicrobiales > JBBRKR01 > JBBRKR01. The sequence goes on along the minus strand of JBBRKR010000010.1, from coordinate 14,240 downwards.
ATCCCTCCCGAGATCGCGCCATTCACCATTGTCGAGTACTTCCCGGACCCGTTTGCGAGCGGGTTTCACGACCCCCGGCACCACGCCGTGAGTTTGGCCTATGTGGTGCCCGTGATGGGCGATTGTCAACCTTCGCAATCCTCGCTCGACATGGCATGGTTCACGCCTGCTGAAGCTGCTGGCGATGTGATTCGCAACCAGATGACGGCGGGCCAGGATCGCCTGGTGCGTCTGGCATTGGCCCATGTTGGCCAACTTCCATAGTTCGCTCGGTCACAGTCCGTTGCGGCGTTAGCGGTGCCCGAAATTGCCGAGGTGGAGACGCTTCGACGCGACCTCGAGCCGGTACTGGTGGGGCGCACGATCGTGGATTGTGTGGCCACTGGCGAGCGATCTGTGCGGCGGCATGAATTTCTGGGCGAGCTGGCAACGCTGGTCTGTGGGGCTCAGGTAACGGGTTTGCGGCGAGTAGGAAAATATTTGTTGATTGACGCCGTGGGTGACACGGCGACGAGCGATCCATTAGTAATAATGATTCACTTGCGCATGAGCGGGCAGGTGTTCCATGTAGACCGGTCGGCGCAATTGGCCAAGCACACCCACGTACGTGTGGGGCTCGACGGCAACGATGAAATCCGATTCGTGGACCCCCGTACATTCGGTGAGGTGTTTGCCTGCCGTTCTGTCGATTTCGACCGCTTGGTGCCTTCGGTGGCGGCAATGGGGTGGGATCCACTGGCGAGCCCGGTGAGCAAATTGGCTTTCGGTCGTCAAGTGGCATCGGTGAAACGCCACGCAAAGGCATTTCTTCTCGATCAACGCCAAGTGGCTGGCCTAGGTAACATTTACACCGACGAGGTGCTCTTCGCCGCCAAAGTTCGTCATGATCGGCGCACAAATTCGCTTACTCCGCGTGAAGTTGGGCGAATGTATCGGGCCATTTTGGCCCTTCCTGCTGATGCCGCGAACAATGGTGGCAGCAGCCTTCGCGACCAACAATACCGGCGTTTATATGGGGAAATAGGTGGTTATCAACATCACCTTCAAGTGTTCGATCGCGCCAGTCAGCCGTGCTTTGTGTGCGGCCGAGTAATTGAGCGTGCTGCCTACGGCGGGCGGTCGACCTTTTTCTGCGGGCACTGCCAGCACTAGGGTTGCACAGCTTGCCCGTGGGGCACCGAGTTCTAGCCCGAGGAGGTGCTGAAAAAGTGTTTTTAAAGTCGTTGACGTTGAAGGGGTTCAAGTCGTTCGCCGACACCACGGAGCTCCACATGGAGCCGGGTGTGACAGTCGTGGTGGGGCCGAACGGTTCTGGTAAGTCGAACGTGGTGGACGCCATTGCCTGGGTGCTTGGCGCTCAAGCCCCTTCTGCCGTGCGCAGCCAAAAAATGGACGACGTGATCTTCGCTGGCACCTCGAAACGGTCGGCTCTCGGGCGTGCTGAAGTGTCGCTACTGATCGACAACTCTGCGGGCATTTTGCCGATTGATTTTAGTGAAGTAACGATTACTCGAACGTTGTTTCGCACAGGCGACAGCGAGTACGCCATCAACGGCGTGTCATGTCGATTGCTCGATGTGCAAGAACTCCTCAGCGATTCAGGCGTGGGCCGTCAACAGCATGTGATCGTGAGCCAGGGTCAGATCGATGCGGTGCTCAACGCCCGTCCTGAGGATCGGCGGCTCATTGTTGAAGAAGCTGCAGGCGTTCTGAAATTTCGACGTCGAAAAGAGAAAGCCGAACGGCGGCTGGACTCGACTGAGGCCAACGTGTTGCGATTGCAAGACTTGTTGCGTGAGGTGCGTCGCCAGTTGCGTCCGCTTGAGAAGCAGGCAGATGCTGCACAAAAGCATGGCGCTGTGGTGGATGAACTCAAAAGCGTTCGCCTCTTCGTGACGGGGCGCGAGATTGCTGGATTGCGGAACAGAATCGAAGTGTCGGCCCGGCTTGCGCTCCAACACGCTCAGAGCGACACGGCCATCAAGCAACGTTTGAGCCACCTCGATACGCAAGTACTTACCGCGCAAGCGCACCTGTCGGCATCGGGGGCCAGCGATCTGGGGCAGAACCTGTCGTTGTTGGAATCGAAACGGGAACGGGCCCGCGGGCTCAATAACTTAATTTTCGAGCGACGTCGTTCTGCCGAACGGGACCGAGCAGCGACGCTGGGCACCGACGTGGTGGCTGCGCTTGAAGCAGAGACCATCACATTGGGCGCCGCCCTTGTTGACATCGAACGATCCGCCGGCGAGCTTGGTCCCCGCGTCGACGATGTGGCCCGCCAAGAAGGCGTGTTGATCAACGACCGATCCACGTTCGAACAAGCGTGGGCAGAATTGGGTTCGCCCCAATCGGTAACCGCAGATGCGTCTGGCAAAGCGGCTGTCATCCGTGGTGAGCTCCAAGCCGTGCGCAAGGTCGTGGCAGACGCCACCAAACATGAAGACATCGTGACCCAACGCGCCGCAGCGCTTGAGCGCAAGGTCAATGAATCGGCACAGCGTGCCACCGATCGCCAGGCCGAACTCGACATCGCGGCGGCGGCCGAGGGTGCGATTGTGGCCGATTTGATGACAGCAGAAGCGACGCTGGTCGTCGCTGAAGCTGCGTTTGGCGAAGCCGAGGGCAGCGCCCGGGCTGCGGAAGTCGACCACGGTTTGTGGACCGCCAGAGCACAAGCGCTCGGCGCGGCGCTCGATAGCGCACGCACTAGAGCTGGGGCCGAAAAGCTGGCCGCTATCGACGGAGTAGTGGGCACACTGCTCGATTTTGTCGACGTCGACAGCGGTTGGGAAGCGGCCTTTGAAGCGGCTGCCGGCGAAGCACTGTCGGCAGTAATCGTGGGCGATGTAACGGTGGCGCGCGCTGCGCTCGAAGCGTTGCATCTAGACGAGAAATCGCGCGGCGCGGTGTTGGCGCTCGGTGTGGCAGCCGTAAGGCGACCGGTTCCCAATGTGGGCGAGCCAGTGCGTCGTCATGTACGTAGCCGTCGGGCGGGCGTCGACGAATTGCTCGATACGTTGTTGGCCGATGCGGTTGTCGTGGAAGGCGGCTGGGCGGTTGCGCTCGACGCCGCCATTGCTCACCCTGCTGCGGTCGTTGTGACTCGCGAAGGTGACAGGTTCGGGGCCAGTGGATGGCGTGTCGGCGTAGCCGAAGCAGGAGCCACAGGAGCGTTGCTGGAAGAGGCAACCCAGAACGTGGCGTCGGCGCTGGAGCTGGCGGTCACCGCCAAGGCTGAGCTAGCTATATCGCTGGTGACACGCAACGAAGCGCTCGCTGTACATCAACGGTTAACGAAACTGTTGGCGGACAACACAGCTCGTTCAACAAGCGCGGCCAATGCCGTGCAATCAGCTGAAGCGCAACGACGAGAAGCCTCCGCAGAGCACGAGGCCATATCGGGCCAGTTTGAGGAATTACGCGATCGTTTGCGACGAAACTCAGAACGAGCTGCCGAACTTGAAGTGATGTTGCCGGCACTCGAGATGGCAGAAATGGAAGCCAAAGATCGAGCCAAGGCCATGGACGGCGCGCGAGCATCTCTCGACCAACGAGGCATGGCTGTCCAGGTGTTGCGGCGCGATCTGGAAGTGCGTGCCGCACAGCTCGAGCAACGGCGCGAACTCACCCGCAACCGGTTGGCCGACGTCGAAGGACGGCTTGCTCGGAACGTGGTCGAACGGGAACAGGCCACGAACCGTCGTGCCGTACTGGACCAACGGCTGGCCATGTTTGATTGGCTTGCCGGTTACGTCAACGGGTCGATGGCAGTGATCGACGGTGAATTGGTTGGCCTGCGCGAGGAGCGCCTGCGTCAGGGCGAAGCCACCAGGGCAGCAGGTATAGCGCTTGACGATCTGCGAAAATTACGCCAGGAAGCTGAGAAGGAACTCGAAGAATTGCGAGAGCTCATGCGCCGCAACGAACTCGAACATGCCGAGCTCGCGTTGCGCCTCGAGCAAGCAGTCGGGCAATGCCGCACGGAGCTCGATGTGGAGCCCGATGTTGCGTTGGCCGCCCCCATGCCGACGTTGCCTGAAGGTGTCAGCCCATTGGCCCGCCAGCGCGAATTGGAACGCGAGTTGCGGCTCATGGGGCCCATCAACCCGTTGGCATTCCAAGAGTTCACAGAGCTTCAAACTCGCCACCAATTTCTGGAAACTCAACTGGAAGATGTGCGCACCTCGCGTCGCGAATTGAGCAGAGTTATCAAAGCCATCGACGACGAAATTCAAAATGTGTTTGGTCTTGCATACGCCGATGTGGCGACCAATTTCGAGAAGCTCTTCGAGACGCTGTTCCCCGGTGGTCGCGGCCGATTGACGCTGACCAATCCAGATGATCTGTTGAACACGGGCATCGAGGTTGAGGCCAAGCCGTCGGGCAAAAATGTCAAAAAGCTGTCGCTGCTTTCCGGCGGAGAACGATCGCTCACGGCACTGGCGTTTCTGTTCGCCGTATTCCGTAGCCGTCCAAGCCCCTTCTATGTGATGGACGAAGTTGAGGCCGCTCTCGATGACGTGAACCTGCACCGTTTCCTCGATCTGGTTCGTGAATTCCGTGAAGAGGCTCAACTCATCATCGTGAGTCACCAAAAGCGCACGATGGAAGCAGCCGATGTGCTGTACGGCGTCACGATGCAGCCCGGCGGGTCGAGCCGCGTCGTGAGCGAAAAGATCACTGCGTAACGGTTCGCTCATTTTCGTGTACAGCCAGCGCCTAGCCTGGCGGGATCATGGTGTACGCGATTATCGGTCTAGTAGTTGTGTTGTTGTTGGTCGGGTTGGCTTTACTGCCTCGGCTCACGAAATCCCGTTTGACGGACGACGACTTCAAACGGGCGGGCAAGACGCCTCCTGTGCGGGGGCCCGAAATCAGTGTGCCTGTCGTCGTGGAACGTTCGGCCGCCCCTTCATCCACTGCTCACCACGATGCCGATAGCGAGCCAACTGACGAAGTGGTCGAGCGGCCAAACTTTCGCGATCGCCTGGGCAAGACTCGCTCGAAATTGGCCGGCTTGGTCGGCTCGCTCACAGGTAAGGGTGGGATGCCAGACGGCGTTTGGGAAGACCTCGAAGAAGGCCTCCTGACCGCTGATGTGGGAGTCATCATCACCGACTCAATCGTGGCGTCGATGAAACAACGAGTCAAAGCTGGCGAAATTTCGACCCCCGAGGAACTCTCCGAAGCAATCAAAGTCGACTTCAAAAGTCGCCTGGCCGGCTTTGATCGCGAGATGCGATACAGCACCGAAGGGCAACCGACTATTTGGCTATTTGTAGGGGTGAACGGCGTCGGCAAAACCACCACCATCGGCAAGCTCGGCTTGCGGGAGTATCGCGATGGCAAGAAAGTCGTGATGGCTGCGGGCGACACATTCCGTGCCGCTGCTGCGGAGCAACTCGAAGTGTGGGGCCAGCGAGCCAATGCCGAGGTCATCAAAGGCCAAGATGGCGGCGATCCAGCATCGGTGATCTACGACGCAGTGCAACACGCCAAAGCCATCAACGCTGATTTAGTGCTCGGCGACACGGCAGGACGTCTGCAAAACAAAACCAACTTGATGGATGAATTGCGCAAGATCCGTCGCATCGCAGAACGTGATGCGGGCGTCGTTACAGAAACGCTTTTGGTGCTTGATGCCGTGACCGGACAGAACGGGTTGGAACAAGCTCGCGTGTTTACCGAAGCGGTCGAGCTCACGGGAGTGGTGCTCACCAAATTGGATGGCTCTGCCAAAGGCGGTGTGGTGCTTGCCATTCATGAACAGCTGGGTATACCCGTGAAGCTTGTAGGCCTCGGCGAAACAGCAGAGGACCTCATCGCCTTCGACCCCGACGAATTCGTCGAAGCCCTCCTGTCGTAGGTTTCTGTCCGTTGCGAGAAATTTAACTGAAACCTGGGAACCGCCGACATGTACACCAGCGTCTGATTTGGCAATACACATTGGTGAAGAAAGGTGTTGACATGTTCAACAGAAAAGTTCTGGCAGGATCCCTCGTGCTCGCATTGGCGCTCGGCGCATGCGCTTCGAGCAATCGTGCGGCCAACCAAGATTCGACGACCACTGCGGCTCGTCAGCATCAAAAGTTGAGCCTCGGTGGCTCACGGATGGCATCGCCGACGTCGGGAGGCAAAATCGCTGCTTCTTCGGAATTCACGGATATGGCGATGCCGTATGGCGAGACCGAATTTGTCGTGGATGGCGTTTTGACCGACTACGGCACCGAAGCCAGGGTGTACAAATTCGCGGCAGCCGATAAGTCCAGAGTGGCTATTTTGGCGGCAGCGCTAGGGCTCAATGGCCCGGTTACAGAACCTGTCAGCGAGGCTTCCGAGGTACAGCAGGCATGGACCGTTGTCGACGGCACCCGGCAGCTCACCGTCGAAAGAGCCGCACCGAACTACTGGTACGTATCTGACAACGCAATCGATTTGAACGCTTCAGTATCATCCGGTGGATGCGCGACGGTTGGCGTGGCGGCGCCGGACACCACTGTTCCGGACCCTACAACCACTGGATCGACGTTGTTCGTGCCGCCTCTCGTGCCGGCTCCATGTGACTACACGCCACCGCCATTGGTCCGACCAGAAAACATGCTTACCGAACAAGCGGCACGCGCCGCTGCTTTCGCCCTGCTCGAAAAACTAGGCATGGCGTCTGCCGATGCTCATGTGGTCGTCAGCGACGATGTGTCTGCCATGTCCGTCACGATTGATACGTCTGTCGATGGCATTGGTGTCATTGGTTTGACCACGTATTTGAGCTACGGAGCGAATGGCAAATTGACGTTTGCCAACGGGAGTTTGGGTACGCCAGTGCAATTCGATTCGTACCCCATCATCACCCCGGCGCAAGCGGTGAAGCGGTTGACGCAGAACTTCATGGCGTACGGGCCAATGACCGACGGCGTCCCCAAAGTAGCGCAAGTCGAAGCTGTGGCGCCAACGTCATCGACGGTCGTGGGCGATGCACCAGTGGTCTCAGAACCGACGACGAATGCGCCTGCGATCTCCGTGGTGCCTGGCACAGTAGTGACGGCTCCCAAGCGAACGGTTCATATCAAGGGCGTCCGCATAGTTCTCGAGGTGCAGTGGTTGGGCGACGGCTCGAGCGTCTTACTCGTACCTACCTATGAGTACTCCGACACTGACTCCGGCACGTGGGCAGCGGTTGCCATTGCCGACGAGTTCCTCGACACGACCCAGCCGGCGACGGTAGTTCCGACTGGTTCAACTACAGCGCCGATCCCGGCCCCCATCGAGTCGGCGACGGCACCCGCCTCCACGACAGCAGTGAAGGCCACACCGTGAGCCCAGTTTGGGCTCACGCGGTCAGCCTTTCTTTGGATTCTTGTAGTCGAAAGTGCCAGTCACGAGGGTGTCAGGCGCTGCTGTGGCGCTACCGACCTTTGCGAAGCTGTCCCGTTCCGAGAATCTGAATTCCCCTGCAATGTGGTTGTCATCAAGGGCAGTAATTTTGAGGTAGCCGTTGTCCTTTAATGCCCAATTGGTGGCGTATTTCTTAATCTGTACTGTCACTATGACCGCCGAATCTGTCGACGCGTTGACGACGAAATTTTCGTCGGCCAAAAACGTAAATTCGGACGGACCTTTGGGGAAATTTTTCTGGTTAAGCGATCCGTTGCTGGTGATGCTGACTAATACAGCACCGCCGTCGCAAACAATGGCGAGCGGCATGTCGGTATCTGAAGCTTTCATCGCTGTTTTCTCTTGGTCGGTTAGCCAGTAGCTCACGAGCAACGTGGATGCGTCGGCTGGCGTCGAAAATGTTCCCGTTTCTCCGCCAGATGCCGTCACGTCGCAGGTGCCACCATCACTCGACGTGGTCGGTTGAGACGCTGTCGTACCGACGGCATCGTTGCTCGACGATGTAGCGGCGGCTCCACCGGTTGTGGAAGCGATGGAGCTCGGTTTCGATGCAGTCGAGTTAGCTGCGACCGGGCTCTTGCTGGAGCTGCATGCGCTGGCTAGCAAGACGCCGGCGAGTGCAAAAGCTGCGAATGAGGCGTGTCGTTTCATTGTGGTGCCTTTCGTGAATGCACCATGAACCTGTCCGCCCAGTTGACCTGGCAATCCATGGTCGCTCTTGTTGCTCGAATGTATCAAACACGACCGGCGGGACGGTGACCGATGGTGGTTGCGTTAACCTAAGTACTTCATGTTTGACAACCTCTCCGACAAATTCGATGGCATCTTCAAAAAGCTTCGGGGCAAGGGTCGCCTCAGCGAAGCCGATATTGATGAAGTAATGCGAGAGGTTCGCGTCGCCCTTCTCGAGGCCGACGTGAACATCAAGGTGGTGCGCGGATTCGTCGAACGGGTCAAAGCCCGAATCGTTGGCACTGATTTGTCGAAGGCCCTGAACCCTGGCCAACAGGTCATCAAATATGTCCACGAAGAACTTATCGCTACCCTCGGCGGCGACGGCCTCAAAATTACCTACGAGTCTCGCCCGCCAACGGTGGTGCTCATGGCCGGCCTGCAGGGCTCCGGCAAGACCACCGCCAGCGCCAAACTGGCACGTTGGTTCAAGAGCCAGGGTCGTAATCCCATGTTGGTTGGTGCCGACTTGCAACGCCCAGCGGCCGTCGAACAGCTGCGCACGTTGGGTCGTCAGATCGACGTGCCGGTGTTCTCCGAAGCGAGCGACCCGGTTTCGGTCGCTCGGGCAGCACTGGCAGAGGCCCGCCGTCTTGGACGCGACGTTTTGATTTGTGACACCGCCGGTCGCTTGTCGATAGACGCTGAGCTGATGGAAGAAGTGCGACAAATCTCTGAAGTCTTGACGCCCAAGTACACGTTCTTGGTCATCGACGCCATGACCGGTCAAGACGCCGTAAATGTGGCGTTGGCGTTCCACGAAACGCTGGCCATCGACGGAGTAATTCTTTCCAAGTTGGACGGCGACGCTCGCGGTGGCGCGGCGCTGAGCGTGAAAGAAGTGATTGGTCGACCGATCGCTTTTGCCTCTACCGGTGAGAAACTTGGCGACTTTGAACCGTTCTACCCCGACCGCATGGCCGGGCGTATTTTGGGTATGGGCGACATGCTCAGCCTCATCGAAAAAGCCGAACAGGTCTACGACAAAGACGAAGCCGAGAAGGCCGCCGAGAAGCTCATGGGTGGCAATTTCACCTTCGACGACTTCCTCGACCAGATGCAACAGCTCAAGAAAATGGGGCCGTTGAGCAGCCTGATCGGTATGATGCCAGGGGTCCCGAAAGAGGTTAAGAATACCGAAATCGACGACGGGCAGCTCAAGCGGGTCGAAGCCATCATCAGATCGATGACAGCAGAGGAACGCCGGAAACCTGATCTCATTGATGGCTCACGCCGAAAGCGAATAGCTGACGGTTCGGGAGCTGCACCAAATGAGGTCAGTCAGCTGATCAAGCAGTTCAAAGAAGTCTCCAAAATGATGAAACGTTTTGGCGGCATGAGTTCGAAGAAAGGTAAGCGGCGTTCACCGTTTACACTTCCCGGGCTGAATTAATTCGCACCTTCTCTAGAGTGGAATCCCGGGCAGCCGGGCCCAGTAACAGTCCCGGGTTCCGGGCAGAAAAAAGGAAACACAGTGGCAGTCAAGCTTCGCCTCATGCGTATGGGAAAGACCAAGCAGCCGACGTATCGCGTCGTCGCCGCAGATAGCCGCGCCCCACGCGATGGCCGCTTCATCGAGATCGTCGGCACCTACCAGCCTCGCCAAGATACTTCGGTGATTGAAATCGACAACACCAAAGCAGTGCATTGGCTCCGCCAAGGTGCCCAGCCCACCGAGACAGTGGCAAAGCTGCTCAAGATCTCGGGCGCTTGGGAAGAGTACAAAGGCGCAAAGGCCTAACTAGTGAGCAATACCGCTCCCACGGCTACCGCGGTGCTCGAGTATCTCGTGCGCTCGCTGGTGGAAAAGCCAGATGAAGTCAAAGTGATTGCCGGCGATAAAGACGGCAAGCTCGAGCTCAATGTGCAAGTCGCCGAAGGCGAAGTAGGCCGTGTCATTGGCAAACGCGGTCGTACCGCTTCGGCCATTCGCACCGTCACTCGTGCGGCGGCGGCCAAAGATGGCGTCGAGCTCAACATCGAGTTCCTCGACTAGTTCTGCCATGCCACCTCAACTCTTAGAGGTCGGCCGCATTCAGCGTTCTCACGGCTTGGTCGGAGAACTTATTGTGGATCTCACGACCACGCGCCTCGAACGCGTCGCTCGGGGGGCAAAACTGTTTGCTGGGCCGAACCTCGTGCCGCTGGTCGTTCTCAAGGCGCGCCCTCAGAATGCAAAATGGTTGGTGTTCTTCGAGGGCATCATCGATCGCAACGGGTCCGACGCGCTCAGGAATCTGTATCTCTTTGCCGAGCCGATCGACGACCCCGATGAGATATGGGTGCATGAAGTGGTCGGCCGCGAAGTCGTCGACCAACATGGCGTGAACCACGGCCCAATTGAGGCCGTTCAAGATATGCCAGCCCCCGGCAGCGACCTTTTGGTGCTCGAATCGGGCGGCTTGATTCCCATGGATTTTGTTGTCGAAATCGATGAAGACGGCATTGTGCGAGTCGAGATCCCCGATGGACTTTTCGACATCAACGAAAGCTCGTAACGGTGGCGACGGCTGACTCGACGTCGAGCGAGCATGCTGGATTGCGGATCGACGTGTTTACGGCGTTCCCCTCGATGGTGATGAACTATTGCGGCGAGTCGTTGTTAGAAAAGGCCATCCGCAACGGCCTGATCGACGTGCGGGCTCACGACCTGCGCAGCCACGCCACGGGTGTCCACAAGGCAATCGACGATTCTCCATTTGGCGGTGGCGCGGGAATGGTTCTCATGCCAGAGCCAATTTTTGCGTGCGTCGAAGCTGTGGCTCCACCTCGGCCGCTGTTGCTACTTGATCCAGGTGGCCGTCGATTTGACCACGCCATGGCCGTGGAACTTGCTGGCCTTACTGACGGATTTAGCCTGTTGTGTGGCCGCTATGAAGGCGTCGACCATCGCATTCGGGAGCACCTGTGTGACGGCGAAGTGTCGATTGGTGACTTCGTCCTTGCCGGCGGCGAATTGGGCGCCCTAGTGATCATTGAGGCTGTTGCACGGCTCGTTCCCGGAGTATTGGGCAACGCAGATTCGCCTCTCACGGAATCGTTTGCTGATGATTTATTGGAAGGTCCGCACTACACCAGGCCCGCCGTTTTTCGGGATTGGGCCGTGCCAGATGTGGTGCGTAGCGGCGATCATCGCCGCATCGCTGCGTGGCGCAAAGCTGAGTCGATGGAACGGACCAAACGCAATCGTCCGGATCTGTTGAGCTGATTCACGTCGTTTTCTTGGCGCGCTGGTGCGCCGTGGCCTATCCTGTGGGGTCCCCAAGCGCCAAATGGCGCTGACACGCGAACGATCAAAGGCCTTGTTATGACCCCCACCGATCTGATTGATGCCGATAGCCTCCGCACTGACGTGCCCGCATTCGGCCCCGGCGACACCTTGAAGGTCAACGTACGAGTCGTTGAAGGCGCCAAAGAGCGCGTACAGGTCTTCCAAGGCTATGTCGTCAAGCGCCAAGGTTCTGGCCTCCAGGAGACCTTCACCGTGCGCAAGTTGAGCTCAGGAATCGGCGTCGAGCGAACGTTCCCCGTGCATTCCCCTGTCGTGCAATCGATCGAAGTTGTGACCCGTGGCGATGTGCGCCGGGCCAAGCTGTACTACATGCGTGACCGCATTGGTAAGGCTGCCCGCGTTAAAGAAAAGCGAGTCTGATCCCGGCGGCTTTTGCCGTTGAGATAATCCCATGAGTCCTGAAGATCTCGAGCAATACGAGGCGGAGATCGAGCTCACCTTGTACCGCGAGTACAAGGACGTTTCTCCCATGTTCCAGTTCGTGGTGGAAACCGAGCGCCGATTTTATTTGGCCAACGAAGTGTCCACCACCGTTCGTGATGTGGGTGGCCGTGCATGCATCGAAGTCGAGATGCGCGACGCGTGGGTGTGGGATATGTACCGCCAACATCGCTTCGTGCCCAGCGTTCGGGTGATGACGTTCAAGGACGTCAACATCGAAGAACTGCCGAAAAAAGAACTCCTGGCGTAGGCGTCTTGCTCTGTGGCCACTGATGCCAATCGAGCTCGCGGGCAATATGGGGAAGATCGTGCCGCGCGTTGGTATGTCGAACACGGCTACGAAATTTTGGAACGAAACTGGCGGGGAAGCGCCGGTGAGCTCGATCTCATCGTGCGGCTTGGTGATGAAGTTGTTTTTGTGGAAGTCAAGGCTCGAGCCTCGATGGCTTTCGGGTCGCCGCTGGAGGCAATAACTTCCGTGAAACAACGGCGCATCCGGGCGCTGGCGGCTGAGTGGTTGCGGGCGGGATCGGTGAGCGGCGCTCGATTGCGTTTTGATGCAGTGGCGGTAATGGGGGTCGATGTACATGTTGTTGAGGGCGCCTTTTAGACGGTAGCGGCAGTGCTGTCATACCCTGTCGGTAGAGTACTTGCCTATGACTTTGGCTATTTCTGCATCACAGTTGGTGCGCACGTTCGGTGACAAAAACGCGGTGGACGGCGTTGATATTTCAATTGCGGAAGGTGAGATCTACGGGTTTTTGGGACCAAATGGGGCCGGCAAATCCACCATGGTGAAGATGCTCGCCTCGTTGCTCCGGCCCACTTCAGGTTCCGCGACCGTGGCTGGCTTTGATGTGGCCACGCAGGCCGATCAAGTACGCCTGCGAATCGGCGTTGCTTTGCAGGATGCGGCCCTAGACCTCAAGCAAACTGGCCGCGAGATTTTGGATTTACAGGGACGATTTTATGGACTCTCGAAATCTGAACGTGCCGCTCGAATTGAGGAACTGATTCCTCTGATCGATATTGGAGCGGCCTTCGATCAACGGATAGGCACCTACTCGGGGGGCATGAAACGACGGCTCGATCTCGCTGTGGCGCTGGTTCACAACCCGGCCGTGCTGTTTCTAGATGAACCCACCACGGGACTTGATCCGACCAGTCGTACAAAGGTGTGGGATGAGGTGCGGCGATTGAACACCGAACTCGGCATGACGATCTTTCTCACGACGCAATACCTGGAAGAAGCCGACGTGCTCGCCAATCGAGTGGGAATTATTGCCGGCGGGAAAATCGTGGCCGAGGGCACTCCCGATGAATTGAAACGAACAGTTGGAACCGATGTAGTTGTTGTGCGGCCGGTTGGCGATCCAGCGTTGGTACCGGGAGCGTTGAGCTCTGTAGCTGGTGTTGAATCGATCGATGTACGGGGCCACGAGGTTTTAGTGAGTGTGGCCAATGGCGCTTCGGCGATTAGCCCAATTGCCTTGGCGCTCAACGAAGCGGGGGTGGCCGTGTCGAATCTGATGTTGCGCACGTCGACTCTTGACGATGTGTTTCTCACCCTTACTGGTGGGCATTTGCAGGAGGAGGCGGCGGCATGACTTCGACATCGGTTTCACCTTCGCCCGTTCGTAGCCATGTGACAGTCACCGGTCGCCGTAGTGGGGCGTGGAGTGACTTGTGGGCGGTGGCGTTACGAGCGATCCGGTTGGCATTGCGGGAACCGGAAGCAATATTGCCTGCCATCTTTATCCCCATGTTTTTCTTCATTGTCAATGTGGGATCGTTGCAAAAGTTCGTCGAGGGGTCTGGCGCGGCGCCGGACTTTAAGGCGTTCCAATTGCCGGTGTCGATTGTGTTCGCCGTCACTGGCGTGTCACGAGCAGCTTCCCTTGTGGCCGATATCAACAACGGTTACTTCGATCGTTTGCTGCTCACGCCCGTTCGCCGTTTGTCGTTGTTGCTTGGACTCATGGCGGCCGATTTTTTAGTGGTCATTGCGTTGTCGATTCCGGTCGTGTTGTTGGGGCTCGTCATAGGCGTGCACTTCCACACCGGGCTGCTCGGCGCATTGGCCTTTATTCTTCTGGGCGGGTTGTGGGGCGTGGCGTTCACCGGTTTCCCGTACGCTATTGCGCTCAAGACGGGCAACGCAGCGGCAGTGAATTCGAGTTTCGTGCTGTTCTTTCCGTTCGCCTTCTTGACGACGTCGTATTTGCCCAAGAGCGCGCTCACGGGATGGTTTGGCACATTGGCTACCTACAATCCCATGACGTATTTGCTCGATGGCCTGCGGGCCATACTGATTCGTGGATGGGAATTTAAAGCGGTTGGTGGGGCGGTGCTGGCCATCGTTGGCGTCGGTACGGTAAGC
>JBBRKR010000009.1:0-114976 GCA_038231795.1 Acidimicrobiales bacterium | reverse complement strand
ATCGTGTCGAAATTACCGAGATCCGTGACCGGATTTTCTACTCCGAATTGGTGCTGTTGCACAATGGCGTTGAGGGCTCACAAGAAGTTCGTGTGTCGTCGCGTCCCTCTGACGCACTGGCATTGGCGCTACGAGCGCATGCTTCCATTTTCGTAGCAGAATCGGTGATTGAACAGGCTGGGCAACCAGCGGAATCGGCAGATGTGGCATCGAGCGCTGGGGAAGCTGGCGAGTCTGAGGAGTTGGTCGAAGAGTTTCGCCAATTCCTCAATGACATCGACCCAACCGACTTTCAAAGCTGAATCCGTCGCGTCGTTGTTACAAGCAGCGCGAGGCTGCGCGCGCACTGTCACACACATTCAAGTTTCAAGCGTGTAATCTGCAGGAATGCTCGAAGGATTCTCTGGAACTGCGGCCGCCGAAATAGTTGGAATTACCTATCGCCAACTTGATTATTGGGCTCGCACCGATCTTGTGCGCCCCACCATGGTCGACGCCGCCGGCAGCGGATCGCGCCGCCGCTACGGCTACCGAGATCTACTTGAACTCAAGGTGATCAAGAGCTTGGTAGACGCCGGTATCAAATTAGAAATGGTGCGGGAGTCATTCGACTACGTGCGAGAAGTGTTGGGCGACGACATCACAACCGTCAACGTCATCTTTGCTGGCGGGCGAAGCGTGGTGGTGCGCAGCGGCGATGAACTCATCGACGTGGTCCGTAAGGGTCAAGGCGTTCTTAATATTTTGGCTCTGGCTAATGTGAAAAATGATATCGACGCTGCCATCTTGCACTTCAGCACCGCTCCCGATGCCGCCAAGTCCGCTGTGCGGGGGCCGACTCCTGCCAGAATCGCTGGGTGAATTCAAACACGCTGAAGCAATCGCCCCTGCACAACGAACACGTTGTCGCAGGCGCGAAATTCGCCGAATTCGGCGGATGGAACATGCCCCTGAATTACAGCTCTGGAACGCTTGCAGAGCACATGGCATGCCGACAGGGCGCAGCGATGTTCGACGTGAGCCATCTTGGCACCGTCCGTGTGACGGGCCCAGATTCGCAGTCCTGTCTCAATAGCGCCTTCACGAACGACCTCGGCAAAATCGGTCCCGGACGAGCGCAATACACCCATTTGTTGGACGCCGTCGATGCCTCAGTAGTGGACGACATCATCGTGTGGTGGGTGTCGCCTGATCGATTCGACGTGATGCCGAACGCATCAAATACCGATCGAATCGTGAGTGTGTTGGGCGGCGTCGATGTGACCTCGACGCGTGCCGTGATTGCCGTGCAAGGTCCGACGAGTCGTGTCATCGTGGCCAGGGTGTCGCCCGATGCTGGTGCGGTGGCTCACTTTGGTGTGACCGAGTTTGTGTGGAACGGCGCGGTATGCGTGGCCGCCGGAACCGGCTACACCGGCGAAGTTGGATTGGAATTGGCAGTCCCCAACGATGTAGCACCCGCCATGTGGCAGGCGCTCGTGGCCGCTGGCGCCACCCCGGCTGGGCTCGGTGCCCGAGACACGCTTCGGCTCGAGGCCGCGCTGCCATTGCATGGGCACGAGCTGGGTGCTGGGATTACTTCGCTCCAAGCCGGGCTTTCTTGGGTGGTGTCGTGGACCAAGGGCGATTTCATTGGCCGCTTGGCTCTCATGGCCGAGCGGGATGCTGGTATCGCTCGTCGGTTGCGGGCATTCGTCACCGAGGGCCGGCGGCCACCACGGGCTGGACAATCAGTGCTCGTCGATGGGGTTGTGGTGGGCGAATTGACGAGCGGCAACTATTCGCCGATCAGGGAATGCGGAATAGCGTTGGGGTTCGTGCCTCCCGATATTGAGATCGGCGCAACTGTGCAACTCGACGTGCGAGGCACCACGGTGGACGCCGTCGTAGTCAAGCCGCCGTTTGTAACCGCGACGCGTTCATAGCCGCTATACGTTTATTGCCAACGATTCGATCGGTGGACAGATACACACCAAGTTGCGATCCCCGAAGGCGGCGTCAATTCTGCTGACCGGCGCGAAGTATTTTGATCGACGCAATGACGGTACGGGGAACGCTCCGATTTCGCGGCTGTAGGGCCGATCCCAAGAGTCGCTTAACAAGTCCTCAGCGGTGTGCGGAGCGTTGTGCAACGGGTTGTTGTCGTGGGGCCACTTGCCATTTTCGACCTGATCGATCTCGGCCCGAATGGCAAGCATGGCGTCCACGAAACGGTCAATCTCTACTAGAGATTCACTCTCTGTCGGCTCCACCATGAGCGTTCCGGTAACAGGGAAACTGAGCGTCGGAGCGTGGAAGCCGTAGTCCATGAGACGCTTGGCCACATCGTCGGCGGTTACTCCCGAAGCCTTCGTGATCGGGCGCAAATCCAAAATACATTCATGAGCTACATCGCCGTGTTGGCCGGTGTAAAGCACGGGGTAAGCGTGATGTAGACGTCGAGCGATGTAATTGGCCGACAGGATGGCAGTTGATGTCGCTGCCCGTAATCCGCTGGCCCCCATGAGCGCTATATAGGCCCAGGGGATCACCAAAATGCCTGCTGAACCAAACATGGCAGAGGCCACAGGTCCAACGGCGCCCGAGCCAGCACGGCCAACGGCCCCGGGAGCGACAGGTGCCAATGGGTCGCCGGGCAAAAAGGGAGCCAGATGGGCACGCACGGCCACAGGCCCGACACCGGGGCCGCCACCGCCATGCGGGATGCAGAAGGTTTTGTGGAGGTTGAGATGGCTGACATCGGCTCCGAATTTGCCGGGCTGGGCCAAACCCACCAATGCGTTCAGATTGGCACCATCGACGTACACCTGACCTCCAGCGTTGTGCACGATGGCGCACAGCTCGGTGATGCCCGTCTCGAACACTCCGTGGGTGCTCGGGTAGGTGACCATGCACCCGGCCAACACGTCGCCGTATTGGGTGGCTTTGGTGGCCAGGTCGGCGAGGTCGACGTTGCCATCGTCGTCGCACGCCACGACCACGACACGCATGCCAGCCATCACCGCGCTTGCCGCGTTGGTGCCGTGAGCCGAAGACGGAATGAGGCAGATATCGCGCCCAACGTCGCCTCGGCTGCGGTGGTATGCCCGAATAGCCAACAGCCCGGCAAGCTCTCCTTGGCTGCCAGCGTTGGGTTGCAAACTCACTGCGTCGTATCCCGTGCACGCCACAAGCATGCGCTCAAGGTCGGTGATCAATTCTCGATAGCCGATGGTTTGCGATGGGGGCGCGTACGGGTGAATATTGGCGAATTCTGGCCATGTTACGGCCACCATTTCGGTGGTGGCGTTGAGTTTCATGGTGCAGGAGCCGAGCGGGATCATGGTGCGGTCGAGTGCCAAGTCTTTGTCGGCAAGGCTGCGCAAATATCGCAACATGTCGTGCTCACTGCGATGGGAGTGAAATACGGGGTGTGTCAACACTTCATTGGTTCGCACCAACGACTCCTGGATTCCGCTCGCTGCGCTCGGCCGATCGGCGGCAGGTACACCGAAAATTTCGCTCACTGTCGAGATGAGCTCGAGCGTCGATGTCTCGTCGAGGCTGACAGTGACTGTGTCTGCGTCGACTGACCGGAAGTTGATGTTCTTGCTTTCTGCCACTGCAATAAGCGCCGCGGCCCGCCCCGGCAATGAAATGGTCAACGTGTCAAACCATGTGTCATTGACCATGGTTATGCCACCGTCGACGAGAGCTGCTCGCAAAATGCTGGTGAGGGCGTGCACCCGGTTGGCGATTTGGCGCAGCCCATCAGGGCCGTGCCACACGGCGTACATGCCGGCCATCACGGCCAACAACACTTGTGCGGTACAAATGTTGCTGGTGGCCTTTTCCCGGCGAATGTGTTGCTCTCTGGTTTGCAGAGCTAGGCGCAACGCCGGGCGACCTTGGGTATCGGTACTGACGCCGACAAGACGGCCGGGCAAGGCCCTGGAATGCGAATCGCGGCACGCCAAAAATGCCGCGTGTGGCCCCCCGAATCCCATTGGCACACCGAAGCGTTGTGAGGAGCCAACGACCATATCGGCACCCATCTCGCCGGGCGCCCGTAACAACATCAGCGCCAAAAGATCGGTTGCCACCACTGCGAGAGCACCTGCAGAATGCAGTGACTCGATAGTGGCGGTGTGATCGTGAATTGCGCCTGACGTGCCGGGATACGAAAGCAGAGCGCCGAACACTTTTGTGGCATCCAAGTCGGTCGCTGGGCTGCCCACCACAATCTCAATACCAATTGGCTCGGCTCGCGTAGTGATGACGGCAATCGTCTGGGGGTGGGTGTCGGCGTCGATGAAAAATGTCTGGGAGCCGCTGCGGGATTGGCGGCGACACATGGTCATGGCTTCGGCAGCGGAAGTGCCTTCGTCGAGCATCGAAGCGTTAGCCAACGTCATGCCGGTCAGGTCGATGACGACCGTTTGAAAATTGAGAAGTGCTTCGAGCCGTCCCTGAGAAATTTCGGGCTGGTACGGCGTGTATGCCGTGTACCAGGCCGGGTTTTCCAAGATGTTTCGTTGGATAACTGGAGGCGTAACGGTGCCGTAGTAACCCTGGCCAATCAGCGAGGTGGCGACGACGTTTCGATCGGCGTATGCGCGTAATGCGCCAATCACTTCGGTTTCGGTGAGAGCATCGGCCAAGGCCAAATTTCCATGCATTCGAATCGACGGCGGCACTATCCGATCGATGAGGTCATCCAGACTTGCAGCCTCAACTGCAGCCAGCATGGTGGTCCGGGCGTCGCTGTTGACACCAATGTGACGAGTGTGGAATGCGTCGCGTTGTAGGGCCGATTCGAGAGAAATTTGCTTCACCATATGTGGTGAACGTTACCGCGCTGAACTGGGGCTTTCCGCCATGCCTTCAAGGCCGACGGCGGTGCCATTGCCTGTATCTTCAGCCTCGCCGGCGGCGGCCTTTTTGGCTGCGTAACGGGCCTGATGTTCCATCACACTTGGCCCAATGGCATTGACAACTTCACCAATGAATTTGGGTCGGTTGTCGGCTGCATAGTTCATTGAATTATTGGCCCGAGCGATGTGACCTTGGAAGTGCGGCATGACGTATCGAGCGAACAGTTCGTAGCTGTGGTGGGTGGCCTGAGTGTTGGCCCATTCGTGAGCCAGGATGAGGTAGGTGCCAAATCCACCGGAGCTTTTGATGAGTCGCTCGATTTGACGAATGGCGTCGTCTGGCGTTCCGATCACGCCGACCCCCGAGTCGTTGACGGCTTTCACGCGGTCGGTGACTTCTTCAGCGGCTGCTAAACCGAGGGCAGCGATCTTCTGGAAGTAGAAGTCCCAATCGTGCAGCCCAAATTTCACATCCTGTGCCGCCTGTTCGGCTGTGTCGGCGAGATGCATGGGGCCAACGAGCCGCCATGTGGAACGGTCAGCCACCCGACCGTTGGCAGCCGAGAGTTCCTCGACGAGATCCCAGTGGGGGCTCAAAAGATCGAATCCGGCAGTTGATGTTGCCCCCAACGACAACATGGAAATCCCGAAATTGCCAGCCGCTTGCGGCCCTGATGGGCTGGCTTGGGCGGCAACGGCGATTTCGAAACATGGTTTTTGGTAGGGACGCAATTGAAGCCGTGCTTCGTTGCACTCAAACCAATCCGTTTTCATTGTCAACGGTTCATCGTTGGTCAAAAGGTGAATAATGGCGGTAAGCGATTCGTGCATGCGCTTGCGTTGCTCGGCCACGGGAATGCCCATCATGAATGCATCGCTGGGCAGCGCTCCGGGGCCGACGCCGAACTTGATGCGCCCCCGAGTGAGGTGGTCGAGCAGCACCATGCGGTCGGCCAGCATGAATGGGTGGTGGTAGGGGAGTGAGCTCACGCCAGTGCCCAACATGATGTGTTTCGTACGGGCCGCTGCTGTGGCGATAAATACTTCGGGGCTCGAAATGAGTTCGTAACCAGCAGAGTGATGCTCGCCAATCCACGCCTCGTTGAAACCAAGACGGTCTAAGTGTTCGATGAGTTCTAGATCTCGCTCGAGAGCCAACGTGGGGTTTTGTCCGACGGGATGAAACGGAGCCATGAAAATGCCGAATTGCATACGTTGTTCGAGAGGGGATTGCGAAAAGGACATGCTCCATTCGACTCGTTGTTTGGTCGTCCGGTCAAGGCGAAGGCAAATTTGCCTGGTAAGTTCGTGCCAAATCGCATGGCCATTCACCACAGAAAGAGGCAAACGTGCAGGGAGTTCAACATCCGCTTTCGGGAGCGACGTACGACCTCGTAGAGCCTGGAATCATTGAAGTGCGCAAAGACGAAATGTCTGGCCGATTCACGAAACACGGTGTGTGGATATCGGGCGCTCTACGCCACGCCGATCCTCATGTGTGCCTGTGGGTTTCAGAACCCGTGGGTGTGAGTCGTCATGCCGAAGCAGCCCAAGCCATAAAGAACTGAGAGGTAACAATGACCACCACCGATTCACGCGTCGACGAGCCACAGCTACGAGGATTGGCGAGGTCGCCGGGTTTGAGTTACGACGACCTTCTCGATATGGATACGCACCCCGTGCCAGACGTATTGCGGATGCGAAGCTGGCATTTTTTGGACGACGCCGACATTCCCGTTTCCCGGTATACGTCTCGCGATTTTCATGACCTTGAAGTCGAAAAAATGTGGACAAAGGTCTGGCAAATGGCCTGCCGTAGCGACGACATTCCCGATGCCGGCGATTCGTTGGTGTACGACATTGCCGGCTTGTCGATTCTGCTGGTGCGTCAAGTCGACATGTCAATCAAAGCGTTTTTCAATGTGTGTTTGCATCGCGGGCGACAGTTGCGGGACACCGATGGCAACGTGGCCGAGCTCCGATGCCCGTTCCACGGCTTTGCGTGGAACAACGACGGAAGTATGAAACAAATTCCATGTGAATGGGATTTTCCTCACGTAAACCAAGAACAGTTCGGTTTGAAGGAAGTACAGGTCGAAACGTGGGCCGGTTTCGTTTTCGTCAACATGGATCCCAAGTGCGAATCGCTTGAATCGTTTTTGGGTGACTTGCCCAACCACTTCGCCGGGTGGGAGTTCGAAAAGCGGGCAAAGACCGTGCATGTGGCACGTGTTTTTCGCACGAACTGGAAGGTGTTGCAAGAAGCGTTTATGGAAGCGTTTCATGTGGTCGCTACCCATCCTCAGCTGTTAGCGGGAATCGGCGACGCCAACTCGCAATATGATTTCTGGGGCAATTTCAGCCGGGCAATCACCCCCAACGGGACTCCGTCACCACACCTGCGCTACACGCCGACCGAGCAAGAAGCGTTCGATGCCATGTCCGATAAACGGCTCGACCAAGAGTCATTTGTGCAGATAGACGATGGCATGACCGCTCGATCTGTGGTCGGCATGGGTGGAAGAATGCAATGGCGCCCGATCGTTGGCGACCGCGTCGACACCATGTCGGATGCCGAATTCGCCGACTCGTTTTATTACACGCTGTTCCCAAATTTCCACCCGTGGGGAGCGTTCAACCGCATCGTGTACCGCTTTCGGCCATACGGCAATAATCACGAAATGGCCATCATGGAGTGCATGTTTTTGACGCCATGTGACGAGACGCAGCCCAAGCCAAAATCGGTGCCCATAAGGTGGTTAGGTCCCGACGACGACTGGACAGAGGCCGCTGAGTTAGGACTTCTGGCGCGAGTGTTTAACCAAGACACCTTCAATTTGCCCAAGGTGCAGATCGGTTTGCAGACGCTCAAGCACGCCACGGTAGGCAAACAAAGTGTCACATTGGCCAATTATCAAGAGACTAAAATTCGTCATTTTCATTCTCTTCTGGATACGTGGCTCGCCAAGTAAGTTACATGGGTGCATACACCTGATTCGACGCTCGTCGATGCCGCCATTGAATTCGCCCGTCAACAACTCATGGTTCGCCGCCCGCTTGCGGGGCCGAAGTCGAGCGCAGAGCTAGCCGCCCTCTTGGCCACCGCAATTTCCGATGAGGGCCTCGGTGAGGATCGAGCAATGGCCCTATTTACTGACGTGGTAGCTGCCTCGTGTATGGCGCTTGATCATGAACGGGTGTTGGCATTTGTACCGGCAGCACCCACGCCCGCTTCATTGGCAGCCGACATTATGTTGGCCTCGCTCAACGTTATTGCCGACTGGTGGATCGAAGGATCCGGTGCCATTGCTGCCGAGAATCAAGCCTTGCGATGGCTCGCCGACGAGTTCGGTTTACCGGCATCGGCAGGCGGCGTTTTCGTGAGCGGAGCCACTCCCGGAAACCTGGCCGCTCTTGCCGCCGGACGCCACTGGTGGCGTCGGCAACGAAATCTTCACCACGACGACAATCCGCCCCGCAACGCCATTGCCATCAGCGCCGGAGGCCATGCGTCGCTCAAACTCGTGGCCCGCACGATGGATTGTCAAGTGCTAATGGTGCCCGCCGACGAACAAGGTCGAATGACAGCGGACCACCTCATCGAGGCGCTGGATCAGTGGGAAGCCAACGGGGGAGCGCCAGTAGCAGTGGTAGCAGCCACGGGCGGAACCACCAATGCAGGGGCTGTGGACCACCTCGACGAATTGCATGAGGTGTGCAGAGCCCGCGGCCTGTGGCTGCACGTCGACGCGGCGTATGGCGGGGCAGCCGTTTTGGCAGCATCGGCACGCCATCTATTCGAGGGTATCGAGCACGTGAACTCGCTCGTGGTGGATCCCCACAAATGGCTTTTTTCCGGCTACGACTCGTGCGCTTTGCTGTATGCCGACGCACGTGATGGCCAAGCAGCCCACACCCAAACGGGTGAATACTTAGACACGCTTTTTGTGACTCCAGAATGGAATCCCAGCGATTTCGCCGTGCATCTCACCCGCCGCGCCAGAGGGGTGCCATTTTGGTTCAGCCTTGCGGTACATGGCGGAAATGCCTACCGGGCCGCCGTAGAAGAGTGTCTTGAATTGGCTCGAGCGGCAGCTCGCCTAGTAGATGCTGCCGACCACGTAGAACTGTTGATGGAGCCGGAACTTTCGGTAGTGCTGTTCCGTCGGGTGGGATGGACCCGTGACCAGATGCAAGCATGGAGCGATCGCATGTTGGCAACCGGGTTTGCGCTCGTTACGCCCACTACATGGGCCGACGAATCCGTATTTCGTTTCTGCTTTGTGAACCCCCGCACAACTGTCAACGACATTGAGCAGATCTTGGATGCGTTACTCGACTAAGTCGGGTTGTTCACGCAACATCATGTTGAGCATTGGTTGGAAGCTAAACCAGCCAGCGAGTTGTGAGCCCACCTGACCACGGGTAAGGGTGGCGTTGTCGTGACCAATGAGCACCGGTTCGCCTGCCGCTCTGGCAGCCAACTCGGCTTGGCAAGAGCGGTCCATGGCAATGAAAAACCAGGCAGCGGCGCTCACGGTGTGACCCACGGTAAGGAGCCCGTGGTTACGTAAAATGGCAGCTTTTTTGTCGCCAAGAGTCTGGGCTATTCGTTGGCCTTCGCTGGTGTCGAGCACCACTCCCGAATAGTCGTCGAACAACACGTGGTCTTCGTAAAACGAACACGCATCTTGGGTAATCGGTGACAGCAACCGGCCCAGCGAACTCCAGGCCTTTCCGTAGATCGAGTGGGAATGCGCGGCCCCCACCACATCGGGCCGCGCAGCATGAATCTGGGAATGAATGGCGAATGCTGCTCGGTTGACTGGCTGATTGCCGTACACAACCTTGCCTTCGCTGTCGACGGCGATGAGATCGCTGGCTCGAATATGGCCGAAATACATGCCAAATGGGTTCACCCAAAACAGGTGCGGATCCTCGGGATCACGAGCCGTAATGTGGCCGGCTACGCCCTCGTCGTACCCGAATTTGGCGAACAGTCGAAGAGATGCTGCGAGTTCCTTTTTGCGTTGCGTACGCTCGGATTCGAAGTCGACGAGAGCTGCTGGAATGGGAACGTTGTCGGCGATGTTGGGTGTGGACGGCAACGAAGTCACATCGGTCGTGGTAGTCATGGTGTCAACCTACGACTTTTCGGAATACGTCACCTTGATCGAACCAAAAGCTCCATCAAGTTTTGTACTCAATGATGCAGCAGCGTTGGCGTCGCCAAAGACCGATTTGAGATGGGCAGTGACCACTTGGTTGATGATCGGCCACGCGTCGGTAGCAGGCGTGTATTTGGCGTCGCACCCATCGGCGAACAACCGTGTGATGACCGCAGGAATGACTACACCATTTTTCACAGCGATGTCGAGCGTGGACCCCTTGTCGGTTCCCAGCGTACAGACGTCCATAAACCCGAGGTGGGTAACACCATCAATAACGACGAGCTTCTTTGGGCCCCCGTACGTGTCGTATGCCTTTTGTACTCCGTCCAGTTTGGCAATCACGTCTGCACTGCCGGCCACAAAAAGCGCCGGCTTGGTGAGGGAGACGCCAGCGTCGTCAGTGGCCGCGGCACCGGCGGCGAGCGCAACATACGTGGCGATGCGGGGGTCCTTGGCGATCCTGGCCGATGCTCCTCCTCCCGCTGAATGGCCCACGGCAGCAACCTTGGTGGCGTCGACCAGGGGCATGACTGCTTTGAGTTCTGGCGCCGTTGATGCCGTGTCGAGAATTTCGAGAAGGTCGGCCGTGTCGGCCTGCTGAGGGGATGCAGGAGGTTGGA
The DNA here is from genome assembly GCA_038231795.1 of Acidimicrobiales bacterium. Taxonomy (GTDB): domain Bacteria; phylum Actinomycetota; class Acidimicrobiia; order Acidimicrobiales; family JBBRKR01; genus JBBRKR01. Next base: position 104,332 of record JBBRKR010000009.1, on the reverse strand, counting down.
GCACGGCCGACAAATCACGGCTTTTGTGTTGTGGCGACATCACCACAAATCCCCACGAAGCTAGGTGTGTGGTGAGAAATGTGGATTGGTCGCGGAATCCAGCAAAGCCATGGCTGAAGAGCACAAGCGGGAACTTGGACCCGTCGGACAGGGGAGTGGCATCGGAGAATGCCGATTCGATGAACAATTTTGCATCGCTGTCTGGCACTTTTGTGGCTTCGGATTTCGGAAGAAATGACCGCATGTCGTACGTGGCCTTCTTGGATCCTGACCCAGCGGTGGCGGGAAACCACACGTCTACGACGGCACCATTTTTCAAGGTGAACGACGTCGTGCCCACCTCGTAGGTTCCGGCGGCTGTGTATCGCATCTCAGGTGGAGCCGTCGTGGTCGTGGCAGTCGCCGTGGTGGTCACAGGAACGGTCGTCGTGGTGACAAGTGCCGTGGTGGTTGGTATTTGGCCACTGGTCGTGCTCGCTGCTGAGGTGGACGGGGTGGACGATGATGTGTTGCTACATGCGGTGAGTGCGATGCACAGTGCAGTAGCCAAAATGGCGATTCGCTTCATGGGGTGATCCTAGAGCCGAGATGAAGTCCTTTCCTTAGGTTCCACGTTCCGGGAGATCAACTTGACATAACATGGATTATGGGCGTTACCAAGAAAACCCAGGTACCTGTGAAATATCGCTTTGGCGGCTGACCAATTCGAATGAAGTCGATGGCTTCATGAGCTGCGTTTGCTACGAATCGTTCGATACGCCGGCCGGCGCTGAAGGCTGCAGCGCCCGCTAAAACAATCCGGTCGTCGAGTAGTTCGAATTCGCGGGCCGCGGCAACTGACAGCTTGATGATGTGAGCTTGCACGATGAATGAACCAGCGCCGTCTTCCAGCGACATGTCGAGCAATTCGTCAATAGTTTGTTGCGGCGATGACCCCAACGCAGCGGCCACGGCGGTTCGGGCGTCACGCCGCAAGATGGCGTCACGTAGCCCGCCATCAACGGGAGTTGGAAATGTGATCGGCGCCATGCCTCTGCGTTCACCTCTGCCCGAATCGTGAGCAAGGAAAAGTGTGAACAATGCCAACCGAGCTGCGTCGACGCCTGGATCATTGTGCCATGCCCACCGCGTTGCGTGAGCATATGTAACGACGTGCGTGATGTCGAGCCATCTGAAATCGTGGTCACCGTTACGGTCGTACATGTCGTCGTAGCGGGCCAGGCGTAGCGAACCGGCCAATACGACAGCATCGAGAAGGACTTCGACTCCCCCATTGGCCGTAGCGATTTCAACGATCGCTTGTGTGGGGCACAGTTGTTCATCCACGACGAGTTCCGCCATGCGACGTGCAACATTTGTCCGTTGAGGTGTTCGAATCGATGACGGTGCATGAGCGAGCGCAGCCAGATCGACGTTGGCGAGGTCACGCATGAATTTTTTCATGTAAGGCAATACGTCTTCTTTGGTGCCATAGGCCATTCCGAACGCCAATGTCGGCAACACATCGAGAGCTAGTTCGGGGCCCGCAATTTCCAGGAGCTCGAAGGCCTTCTGCACATAGATGGCTTGATGGCCGAAGTCGTAGTGGTGTTGGCCGCAGGCTCGGATGAACCACGGCTTGAGTCCTGCGATGCCGACGCCGTAATGAATTGCGGTCACGACGAGTTGTTCGGCAAGTTCGATATTTTCGCTATCAATGGCTTGCATTAATTGCGAGCCGTAACCCTGGGGTAGATCGGCAAATGGCTCGGGCATTGGTCGGCTCTGGCGATAGCGAGCGTCGTCGCATAAACCATCGAGACCTTGGGCAAGGGCCAAGGTTCGTTCGTCGCCAAATATTCGTTGACGAACTCCCTGGGTCATACTCAAACAATCGGTGGCCGTGGCCATGCCGTGGTCGAACCCGTACTCGTTTCGGCGACCAGCATATGCCATGGCGGCGCCGACGATGTCGCTAGGTTGAGTATCGGCAGCCAATAAGCGAGCCGTGTCACGACTGATCTGACCGATCCGATGCTCGCTCATCGCCGTATCCAAGCTGGGCCACAAATTGGCACGTGTTTCATCATTATCGGGAGTGCGGATGGTCACGATCACTTCGTCGTTGACAACCCGCGTGACGTGACAGGCCACATTCTCCTCGCCGTTGAGGCACACGCCACTTGAGATATCAAACTTCCAATTGTGCCACTGGCACGTCACTACCCCATTGGCGTAACCGCCTTGTACGAGTCCGTAACCTTGGTGAGGGCAGGCATTGTCGATTGCTGCGATTCCAGACTCAGTTTTGGCCACCAACAATCGATGAGCCCCGGCTTTGATCATCCGAGGCACGCCGTCCAAAAATTCGCTAACAGGGCCGATTGAGTATTCGATCGACGTGTTGGCTTCTGATGGGTTCGATGCCATGGTAGTCTCCCTTTTTGAAGCTATCTGTTATTAACGCAAGCTAGTACTTGCGTTAATAACTTGCAAGCCTTTCCGGAAAATTGAGGAGCGCCGATGGAAAGTTCAGAAAATTCTGGGGTCAACGATGCTCGTAACCGCATTGTGGCACTTCTCAAACACCAATCGCCGCTCACACCTGTAGAGCTCGCCAACTTCCTCGGCCAAACGTCTTCGTCAATTCGCCAACATCTCGACGGACTCTTTGAAGCGGGGCTCATCGAGACAGCTTCAGGGCCGATAGCGGCCGGACGGGGTCGCCCAGCGACCTATTGGCAACTCTCGCATCACGGCAACCGGTTATTTCCTGACCACCACGATCAAGTGGCTGTGGAACTCATCAACACCATCCGCCACGTACTGGGCGAAGGTGCCCTCGACAAGGTCATCGATGAACGCACTCAGCGCCAAGCGAATGAATACACCGTTTCCTTAAGCCGCGAACGAAGCCTGGAATCCAAAGTCAATCGACTGGCGGATCTTCGGTCGGCAGAGGGCTATATGGCACAAACGCGTCGGGTCGGCCCGAACGAATGGGAACTCGTCGAACACCACTGCCCTATCTGTGACGCGGCCCAGGTCTGTCAAGGGTTTTGCCGTGGCGAGCTGGACGCCTTTCAGGCCAGTTTGGGTGATGTGGCCACCGTCGAACGCACACAACATCTCCTGAGCGGCGACCAGCGTTGCGTGTACACAATTCGCCGTGCACGGGGTGGGCGCTTGGTCGTTATCTAGCCTGAGCGCTCTGAGCGGCTACCCTATTGGCCCTATGCCACGCCGTATTGAGATCGAACTAACCAGCGCACAAACAGATGGATCGTGGACCTGGCGCGCAGCCGGTGCCAAGTCACCAAAGGGTGTGGTTTCCGCATTGGTGATTACCGGCTGGAAAGCATCGGTTGGCGACGTGGTTCGAGCCGAAGCTGAAACATCGATCGAGGGCACCGAGATCCTGAGCGTCACTCCACCCAAGGCTTCGAAGGCCACGGCAGAGACAATTGAATGGCTCGGGTCCGGCCGCTACGTCGATGGCGTGGTGGCCAATGTGTCCAAGCGAGCACTCGAAGGTGGAGACGATCGTCCCCGTCGTGACCGTGGCGATCGCCCCGCCGGTCCAAGCCGCGGCCCACGCCCTGATCGTCCTGCCGGTGAGCGCGGGCCACGCCCTGATCGTCCTGCTGGTGAGCGCGGGCCACGCCCTGATCGTCCTGCTGGTGAGCGCGGGCCACGCCCTGATCGTCCTGCTGGTGAGCGCGGGCCACGTCCTGATCGTCCTGCTGGTGAGCGCGGGCCACGTCCTGATCGTCCTGCTGGTGAGCGCGGGCCACGTCCTGATCGTCCTGCTGGTGAGCGCGGGCCACGCCCCGCACGAGTTGTTGAGCCTGCTGCACCCCGTGCCAAGCGCTTGCGCGCCGGACGAGTTCATCAACAAGCGTTTTTGGCTTCACTGCCAGAGGCCGAGCGCCCCATTGCCGAGCAGCTCTTCCGGGGTGGAATTCCCGGTGTTCGCCAAGCAATCGAGGCGCAAAACGCCGAGCTCAAGGCTGCTGGTCAACCAGAAGTACGCGTTGAAGCGTTGTTGAAGTTGGCGTCTGATCTGAACCACAAAGTGCGTGCCGCAGAATGGAAAGACCGTGCCGACGGCGCCATGAAAGACATCGAAGAACTTGATCTTCGTGACCTGCGTGCCCTCATTGCAGGGGCCAACGATGTGGCTCTCGATGAAGCAACGCGCGAGCCCGCTGCCGCCCTCAAAGAAGCTTTGGATCGCCGTGTCGACGCCGAACACAACGCTTGGCTGGCCGACATTGTGTCTTCGGCTGCAGAGGGTCGCATCGTTCGTGCCCTCAAGCAAACATCGCGTCCAGTGAAGGCTGGCGCTCGGTTCCCGGCCGATGTGGCAGCAAAATTGATTGCCCAATCGGCAGCTTCTATGACATCTGATGCCAGCGCCGATCGGTGGGACGCCATGCTCGAAGCCTTGTCGTTCTCGCCAATTCGAGCCGCTGTTGTACCGGCCAGCGTGCCCTCTGAACCAAGCGCTGCTTTGGTTGCTTCTGTGAAGAAATACGCCAGCCGTTTGCCGCATATTGCCGCGTTGTTTGGCATTGGTGTTGCTCCCAGCCCTGCCGCTTCTGCTTTGCGCCCGCCGGCACCGCCAATGATCCCTGCTCCACCCGTGGTCGCAGCGCCCGTCGTTGAGGCCGCTGTTGTTGATGCTGCTGTCGCGGCAGAAGCCGTCGAGGCATCGGTCGTCGAGGCAGAAGCCGTCGAGGCGCCGGTCGTCGAGGCGATAGTGGAACCTGCCGTGGACGAAATTGCCGTCGAATCGGCTGATATGTCACCGGAACCATTAGCTGACTAGTTTCGTGACCTTATGGTCGACTACGAAACTGATGGACAAATTGCCCGTATCACGCTGAATCGCCCAGAGGCCCGTAACGCGGTCAATGGGCAAGTGGCTGCCGAAATGGAAGCCGCCCTTGACCGTATGGAAGACGATCCCAATGTTTGGGTCGGAGTACTCTGCGCAATTACCACCCCTGAACGCCCCGTGTTCTGCGCGGGCGCCGACCTTAAGGCCATCAACTCCGGTGACTCTGGCGCCATCAACACCAAACGAGGCGGCTTCGGGGGTTTCGTGTACCGGGACCGTAAAAAGCCCATCATCGTGGCTGTCGACGGGCTGGCCACGGCAGGCGGCTGCGAAATTGTGCTTGCCGCCGACATCGTGGTCGCCACCCACCGTTCCGCATTCGGCTTAGCTGAGGTGAAGCGAAATCTGATCGCCGGAGCTGGCGGGTTGTTTCGCCTTCCGCGGGCTATCGGCCGATCTGCGGCGATGGAAGTGATTCTGACCGGCGAACCAATGGCAGCAGAGCGGGCCTATCAGCTCGGGCTGGTAAACCGCCTGGTAGAAAATGGCCAAGCTGAAGCTCAAGCGATGCGGATAGCGCTCCAAATTTGCCAAAATGCCCCATTGGCCGTTTGGGCCAGCCGCAAGGTCGTGCTCAGCGCGCACAGCGAAAATGACGACACGCTCAAGAAAATGACCAACGAGGCTTTTGCCGGCGTGTTGGCGAGTTCGGACACCAAGGAGGGTCTCGAAGCGTTCATCGAAAAGCGGGCACCGAAATGGTCCGGCAAATAGCGGGCAGGTTGGTCGCGGTGTTAGGGCACCACGTCGATGTACCCATGATCGGTTAAGAATTCGATCAGCCCGGGCACCACATGGCGCTCCACCACCAATGGCAGATGCACCCATTCAACTTCGCTGGCGTCGCTGCCAGGCGTAGGCGAATCGGGATCCAACACGATTACTTCAAAGTCCATGATCAGGAAGTGAAAGTTGTGATCAATTCGCTCGACGTAGCCAACAAATGGACCGCAGAAGCAGTCAAGCCCTGTTTCTTCAGCGAACTCGCGTACGAGCGCTTCGGCCATGGTTTCGCCCGCTTCTACTCGCCCGCCGGGAATCGACCAGTAGCCCATGTGGGGCTCCGTGGCCCGTCGAACCATGCACAGATGGTCGTCGACGACAGCGATAGCCCCCACGGCTACCTGCGGGCGTTCCATGGTTCTATATGCCAACGCTATTCGCTAATGCATTCAACGGGACGCAACGATTTGTGCACCACGATAGCCCGAGCCGTGAGGCCGAGCATCTCAAAGAAATTCTTTGTATGCCGGTTGCCAGGTAAGGCCACTGCGTCGATACCGATACAGCGATGTTGGATGGCCCATGACGTGATAGCCGAGGTCATTTCTTCGCCCACCCCGATTTGTCGGGCGTCTTCGAGAACGAAAAGATCTTCAATAACGGCGAGGTCCTCGCCGTTGGAGAGACGGTCGAGGCGAACAACGCCATACCCAATCGGCGTCGAGTCGATTGTGCCCATCCACACCGTGTGGTGTGCGCTGTGTAGCGCGGCTTCAGCGCGGTCGGCACCCGAGCCGCTTCGCTTCGCTGTTGAATGCAGTAGCGATCCCCCTCTGGCATCAATTTGCTCACTCCATGCAGCATCGATGAGGTCCGTCAAGACACTCAAATCGGCATCGTCAGCCAGGCGGGCTGCTGTAGTTGTCACGAGTTACAGATCGGGATTCAGCTGGTGAATTTTGGCCAAAATGGTTCGACGACTGCGACCATTCGATTCGTATTCGTGCACGGCCAGTAGGTCGCCGGGAGTCAATGAATCCAGCCGGGCCACGATCTGGGAAGCGGCCAGGGAGTCGTAGTCGGCCAATGCCAGGTGAGCCGCTGATCGCCCCGCTAAGGGTGCTGACTGGACTGTGGCCGTATCCGGCGCAGTGTCGTGTGTAGTAGAACCGCTCGGCTCAGCTGATCGCTGTAGCGGATTGGCTGACGAGACCAACTTGTTGATTTTGCGACTGGCAACCGTGCCCACAAAGCGGGCCATGTTGACTTGCTGGCGGCCCTTATTGACGAGTTCGGGGGCCAACTCGTGGAGGCTGAACACCAGGCCGATGGGCGCATACACACACAATTCCCAAAGTTGATCGAAGGGCGACTTGGTGGGTTCGTCAGCCATTGATCACACGCAGTCCATACAGAACTTGCCCTTGACATCGGCAATCCCCTTGGCATTTCGCCGCTGGCTAGGGTGCTTGACGAGGAAACAGCTCTGGCATACAAATTCGCCGGGCCGCTTGGCCACGATTTTGTCGGCTGGGTCGAGGGTGCGGTCTTCTGGTTCTGGGTCGGCATCTTCGTCGTCGTCTTGTTCGTCGGGAGACGCCAAGCGATCCTTCAAAATTACGGCGAGGTCGTCTTCAACGTCATCGGGGTCCACGATGTCTTCATCGATGTCGTCTTCTTCTTCGCCGGCTTCTTTTGCTGGCCGAGCAACGGGGAATTCAATCGGCTCCTCTTCTTCGTCGAGAACATCGCCGTCACCATCGCCGAATTCTTCGGCTTCTTCTTCAAATCCCTCGAGGTCGCCCTCCTCGAGCGCATCCTCATCGAGCTCCAAATCGCCTTCGAGCTCATCGGGCCCGTCTTCGTCGGTCATTTCGTCTTCGAATACTTCCAACTCTTCGACTTCTTCAACAATTACTACTTGTTTCTTCTTTGCCATGAGTCCGTTTTGTGCTTTCTGCCTACGTGTTGTCTCTATATTTTCGCGCCGGGATCATAGGCGCTCGGATGGTCGAAACCTCTGATTAGTAGCGAACTCGCGTTAGATCAGCGGAAATAGGCTCGGAAACCAATGATCAAACGGACGTACTCCTGGGTATCGGTATACATGCCTCGTAGCATTACAGATGGGAGGCCTTGGTAGTACCCGGCGAGAGCCAGGCGGGCGTCTCCGCCGGTTTCCTCCAGCAGAATGCGCAGGTAACGAGCACCCATGCGGATGTTGTCTTCGGCGTTGGCACGGTCAAGTGTGGGTACGCCAATGACGTCACGAGCCAGCCAACGGGCTTCATAGGGCATGATTTGGCACACGCCATAAGCGCCGCTCGGTGAGGTGGCATTGGCCCGCCAGCCCGATTCCTGGAAGCACATGGCCTTGAGAAGGTCAGCTGGTATGCCGTTGCGGGCAGCCCATTTTTCGAAAATTGGGACGAGTACAAGGCGGTCCGGGTACGCATACAAATCAGGGTGTACATGGGAAGCTGTGGTGGCTGTCGAAGCTGGCGCGGCAGGAATTCGCAATACCTGGCCCACATCGATGCCGTCGGCCGATGAGATGTTGTTGAGCTTCACGATTGAACCAATAGATACGCCGTATTTGGCGGAGATTCGATACAAATTGTCGCCTGATTTGACTGTGTAGGCGCGTTCGCTGGTCGATGGACCGGTGGTCGTCGTCGGCGTGCTGGTTGAAGGCGAGCCACTCGATTGACCGCCATCGGCTTCGGTGGCTAGCACTTGGCCGATATCGATGAAGTCGGGGTTCGAGAGCTTGTTGAGCTTCGTCAGTTGATTTACTGACACCCCGGTTTTTTGGGCAATATTGGACAATGTGTCGCCTGCCTTGACGATATAACTGGCCGACGCGGCAGACGCCACAACAGTCACTGTCATGACAGCGATGCTGACGAATGCCCTACGTTGACGGCGGGCTCGACGCCGAGTCCGAAAGGATTGTGAGTGTTGCCAACGCCGACGGCCTTCAATTGGGGTCGTTGATTCGGCCAACGTATGTGCGGTGATCATTTTTCCTCCAACGCCACTCGCCCAAGTGACGTTGTTCCTATCGGCAAATATCTAGTCGATTTGAGAAATGAGATCAGATTTTATTGAGCGCCTCGCCGGGATTCTGCCCGTCGTTCTGCGTCGAGACGTTCCAGTTCGACGTGAGAGTGGTCCACGAATTTCATGGCAGCGGCGATGGCGTGATGGCCCGCCACTTCGCCGATTTGGCGGTGCATTTCTTGGCACACTCTTCGATAGGCCGGATGTCCGGCGGGGGCAGTGCGCAGTTCTAGTACATGCATTGCCTCTCGTGCGTTCATATGCATGTTGTATCGCACTCGGTAGGCCAATGCGACGGCGTACGAGGCCTGTTGTGGGAACCGATCGTTGAGAGCTTCGTAGAGCTCTGCAGATGATTCCATAGCTGTGTTGAAATCGTTAGCAGCGCCTGCTTCATCGACCAGATCGGGACGAATAAATCCGTGATTTGGCGTCAACCGTTGCCAAGTGATGGTGAGCATCCGATGGCGTTGCAGGTCTCGGAACGCGCCGTAATCGCTCAAAATGTCCCACCGGTATGACGTGCGTTCGAAGGCTCGCCCTGGGCGGTGCCGTCGGTTGGTGCGGTCCCCTACCTCGGCGGTCAGCACCGCTGTGCGTTCATCGACAGTCATACGGTCGACGCGTCGCAACAACTCGCCTTCTGAACATGATGAATGCGGATACAGAGCGGCGGCCACCACATTTCGTTCACCATCAGGGTCGAAGTCAACGAGCTGTACGGCTGTATCGTCGTCGGCTTCAAGGGGTTCGGTTTGGAAAAGTTGGTGAGCGATGTCGGCCACATTGTGCGAGGTAGAAGCCAGGTATTCACTCCATACTTGGCCGCGTTCGGGAAGATCGACCCGCTTGAGAAAGCTAGGAATCACTTTGCGCAATTCGGTCAACATCATGTCGGCGTACAACTGCACTTCGGGCAACGGATGGCTGCGCATACGCAACAACATCATTTCGTACCCTTGGCCGGTGCCGTAAATACCGACGTTGGAAAGTGACGCCGCCGGCAACAATCCACGCAACGCGTCGAACGCCTTTGCTCGAATTGCTTGGCGATAGACGAAATCGGAATCGGTGGCTGACTTGGGGTGCACGGCCTTGATGTGCTCCGTGAGTACCGGCAAGAGGCGCGAATATGTTTCGAACATTCCGTCCATGCCTACGATGTACGTGGTGGCCTGGGCCGAGTTCATAACTGCGGGGTCCCGAAAATATCGATACCGGCCGCCAGGTCGAGAATCGTATGGAATGTATCTTGTGGATTGCTCCAAATATGCCATGAGACGGCCCCACTCGAGCACCTTGGTGAGGAGATTTGAGGCCTGTTCGCAGGCTAAATGCACTCCTCCGAGCTGAGCGACGGAATCATCTCCGTATTCCAAGAACACCTTGTCGTATAGGTCTTCTGCCCGTTTGAGGCCCATAGTGGCGTCGATGGTGACGTCGCCCCGTACATCGAGATCAGGCACGAACTCGTCTAAAAAAAGTCGCCGAAGGCTTTTTGCTGAACGTGAATAGCGAGCGAATAATGCTCCCTTTACAACTTCAGGGAGATTCACGAGCGCGAAAACTGGCTGATCTAAATTCGTAAAGTATCGACGTAAAACGTCTGCCTCAGCAGGAGTGAAATCTTCGCCAACGTAGATCGACACGATCCCACACTACGTCGAGACTGTGCCCTATTGGCGGATACCGCAGCGCAGCTTTATTGGGCTCGTCGTGCTGATTCGGCAATGAACTGTTGAGACACCGACGCCAAGAGTGTTGAGTTTTGCCACAGATCCATACCAACTCTGGCCATCAGCTTGGCTCCATCCATCACGGCCAAATCACCTGACGCCGACCGGGCGTAGTCGGCGAACTCTGGCGTGTGAATCGAAACGCTGGCCGGGGCTACGGCGATCATGGGGTGAATGCTGGGCACGATGTAGCTCACGTTTCCCATATCGGTAGATCCCACGACTGGTGTGCCAGCTTCCTCGGGCGTCTGGACATGGCGGCCAAGCTCAGCAGCGTGGGCTTGATAGCTCGCCAACATGTCGCCATTGTCAATCATGTCGGAATACGTCACTGAGGCCCATTGGTGGTGCATTTCGCAGCCAGCGGCTTGCGCTCCGGCGTGTAAACACCCCAACACGCGAGGCTTGAGCGCGTCGAGCGATTTGGCTGTTTGGGACCTCACGTACCAATTCGCTTCCGTGTGTTTTGGCACAATATTTGGCTTGTCGCCGGCCTGGGTGAAGATGCCGTGTATGCGGTCTGTGGGCTCGATGTGTTGACGCAACGCCGCGATGTTGTTGTAGCCCAGCACAGCCGCGTCCAGAGCATTGCGGCCCTTCCACGGGGCGGCGGCGGCGTGAGCAGCCATGCCGTCGTACTGCACGAAAAGTTCGTGGATGGCAATGGTGTTCATACGGGTCAAATCGGCACCGGCGGGATGCACCATCATGGCAGCGTCGATACCCACAAAGGCTCCCGCTTCGGCCATGAAAACCTTCCCGCCGCCGCCCTCTTCGGCTGGTGTCCCAAAGATCACGACCCGACCGCCAAATTCGTCGGCCAAGGCGGCTAACGCCAGGCCGGCGCCAAGCCCTGAGGTGGCAATGATGTTGTGGCCACAGGCGTGACCAATCTCGGGCAGGGCGTCGTATTCACACAGCACGGCGATTGTGGGCCCATTGCCGGTGCCTGCTCGAGCCACGAATGCCGTGGGAAGGCCGTAGGCATGGGCTTCCACTTCGAGCCCGTGTCGTTCAAGTGCCGATACCAAGTGATCGTGGGCGTGAAATTCTTCAAAGTTGAGTTCAGGATCGTCGTGAATTGTGTGCGAAAGATCGACCAATTCTTGACCGAGTCGGTCCACTATGGAGTCGATGCGTTGCGATGCCGTTGAAGCCATCTCCGCACACTACGCCGGTTAGATGACCACTTCGAATGCGTCGGGGCGAACCACAAATTCGAGAGTCATCGAGGTACCGACAAAATGGCCATCAATGAAAATTTGTGCCGGTTTGGTGAAGCTGAATTGGCCAGACTTTTGCCGACGTTGGGTGATGTGGGGATGGGGTACGTGGGCGCCGAGTGGCAAGCGTCGACTAGCTTTGAGACGCTCAACGAACGGCAAATTGGCTTCTATGACGTCGGCAAATCCATCGTTGGGATGGCCTTTTGTGGCCACATCCCAAGGGCCCAAAAATTCAGCATTCATAACAACCAATATGGGGCCCGACCACCACCGACGACGGGCCACCACGTGGGCCACGGCCAGCCCTTCGTGCCCGTCGTACTTCACGGAGATAGCGTCGATAGGCAGGGTCATGGCCTCGGTGGAAGCGATCTTGGTGGTACTCCCGGGCCCGGCGATCGTTCGGCACAAGTCGCCTCCTGTAAGGCCGATTCTCGCCATGCTGTTGATCGCCAATGCCAGTGATACCTGCTCGGCCAAAGCTTGATCGGAATCCACAATTATCGCTGGCGCATCACACGGCGTCGCATGTCCCCACGGCTCGCCTTTGCTGATGGTCACGCGGGATCCCCTACTCGTGACGACGCCTCCACGACCCCCCGCAACAGCGACTCGGCGGCCTTGCGAGCGGCGACTGAAGTGGCTGCTACGGGAGCGATTTGGCCAATTTGGCGCAACAAATCGATGAGGATTTTCATGGTGCGCACAAAGTCGCCACCGGTGATGTCTTCGTCATGGAGAACTTCGTCGAGCGAGTGTCCCAAGGCCCACGTGTACGCCAATGCCATAAACCCTGGGTCAGGGGGACGAGTCATATTGAGCTTGGCGATGGCTTCAGAATTGTTGAGTGATGCCGTGAGTCGATCGATTTGGGCAAACCGCCCCCGAAGTTCACGAGTGGGAAAGTTGGGGGCAGGAGCGGCGCCCGACGACCGCATTTCGTACACAAACACGCTCGCCAAGGCAGCAACGCTGGGGGCATCAAGGCCATCGAAGAGCCCAGCATCAAGTGTTTCGGCCACGAGCAGGTCGCTCTCGTGGAACAGGCGGCTGAGCCGTTCGCCCGCCGCGGTCAATGACCAACCATCTACATACCCTCGGTGGGTCAGCAGCTCCAGAATGGCATCAAGTTTTCGTGATAACGAACCGCTGGCGGTTTGGAGGCGACGTTCATCTTCGTCGCTGTCTCGTTGCGCTCGTTCGAGTTGACGTAACGCCCGGATGTGTTCGCTGCTGTCGTGGCACGAATGCACAGGGTGGGTATCCCGAAGGACCAAGGCCCGTGCCGCCTGAGCGGGAAGGTCCTCTCCTTCACCGGTATCTGGGCGGCGGGCCGTGAGTTTGGCAGTGCGGAGACGGCGCGCTACCTCGCGCTGGAATCCGCGATCGCTTGGCGCGTATGGCTGGGGTAGAGCAATGTGCCCAATGGTGTCGAGCGGCTCGTTGAGGTCGTCGGCGCTCAAGGTGATTGTGCCCATGCCCACGGTCGAGCACCGCACCCGGACCGATCGGTCGCCGCGTCGATCTGCGGTTGCCAGTACCACCAACCGATTGGCGGCAGCCGATGCGTGCGCCACCACATCGCCGGGACGAAGCTTTTGCAACGACAGCTCAATATCGCCGGACGAAGCCCGTCGTGCTGCTCTCACCGCTTGATCGGCGGCCAGATCAAGATCGCGGTATTCGGTGACAGATCCCAAATGACAGGTGCTGAGTTCCACAAGTCGCTCAAACTGTGATTGCCGGGCGTCGAGCTTGGCACGCGTTTTCACGAGGTCTCGGTCGCCTTGAAATTGGGCAAACGAACGTTGCAAAATGGCGTGGGCCTCGGACCGTCCCAGTCGGCGTACGAGATTCACAGCCATGTTGAACGTCGGTCGAAAACTGGATGTCAACGGAAACGATCGGCTCATGGCCAATGCAGCAACCGTGTCGTACGTGATGAACGGATTCCACAACACGACAGCGTGGCCGATGCTATCGATTCCTCGTCGCCCAGCCCGTCCGGCGAGCTGCGTGAACGAAGCTGGCGTAAGGGTTTCGTGATGGTCACCAGTGAACTTGGTCAGCTTCTCTATGACGACCGATCGCGCTGGCATGTTGACACCGAGCGCAAGAGTTTCCGTGGCGAAAACGACCTTGATAAGACCTTGAATAAAGCACGCTTCGACAGCCTCCTTGAATGGAGGCACCATGCCTGCATGGTGCGAGGCAATGCCTGCTTCCATGCACGCGCTCCACGAATCGAACCCCAAAACGTCAAGGTCTTTGTCGGTAAGGCCGGCGGTGTGATGTTCAATCAAAATGCGTATTCGTTGCCGCTCAATTGAATTCGTGAGTCGCACACCTGAATCGAGAGCGACCCGTGCGGCGTCGCTGCAGGCTGCCCGGGAGAAAATGAAATACAACGCCGGCAACAAGTTTTCGTCGTCGAGCCGATCGATGACGTCCATCCGACGAGGGGTGTAGTAATTCCGTTGCACACGCATGCCTTTGCGGGGCGGTCCGGTGGTGGCCTTATCGAATCGATGAGCTTCTGGGTTGACCCGACCATGGCTGAGCGTAGGAATCAGATGATTCTTTTCGGTACCTTTTTCACCCACCATGTACAGATGAACGAGCTCAACGGGCCGTTCAAATTCGGTAATGCACCGCGTTGGGCCGCGCACTGTGGAAAGCCAATCGGCGAGTTCGCGAGCATTGGAAACAGTGGCCGACAGGCACACGAGTTGCACATGTGCCGGCGTGTGAATGATTACCTCTTCCCACACCGGACCGCGGTAGCTGTCCTGTAGATAGTGCACTTCGTCGAGCACCACGTAGCCCAGATTGTTGAGCGTGTCGCTCCCGGCATAGATCATGTTGCGCAGTACTTCGGTGGTCATCACCACCACCGGGGCATCGCCGTTGATGGAGTTGTCGCCGGTGAGCAATCCCACTTTCTCGGCCCCGTATCGATGGCGTAGGTCGGCAAATTTTTGGTTGCTAAGCGCCTTGATTGGCGTGGTATAGAAGATCTTGAGACCGTCGTTGAGGGCGCTGGCGACTGCGTATTCGGCCACGACCGTTTTGCCGGAACCAGTCGGGGCGGCCACCAACACCGAGTCGCCATTGTCGAGAGCGTCGATCGCTTCGATTTGAAACCGGTCGAGGCCAAATTCGAAGGACCGTTCCCATGCTTGTCGAAGCGCGGTCCGTTCGTGCACTTAGGCTTTTGCCTCAGCTTTGCGCTTACGTCTGGCGCGGATCCACCCAAACAGAATGGCAATCTCGTAGAAGAGACACATGGGAATGCTGAGCGCCGCGAGGCTGTACGGATCACCAGACGGCGTGGCGACGGCCACGAATATCCAAATGCCGACAATGGCAAACCGGCGCGCTGACACTAGCTGCTTGTAGCTCAACACCTTGACCAGCTGCAGGAAGATCAAAACGATCGGGAACTCGAAACACAATCCGAACGCCAACATCATGAACGAGATCAAACGCAAATACGGGCCAGGCGAGTAGAACGCCTGAAGCTTGTCACCGCCCAGTTGGGTGAAGAACGTCAACGCTTGTTCAATCGTCCAATAGGCCACGCCGGCCCCGGCGAAGAACAAAAAAACCGACGCAAACACGAAGGGTATAGCGTACTTTTTTTCCTTTTCGTACAACCCAGGCGTAATGAACTTCCACACCTGCCAGAGGATGAAGGGCGAAGCGAGCAGAAATCCAACGTATGCCGAGAGCTTCATTCGCACGGCGAATTGTTCGAGCGGGTCGGTCACGCGAAGTACGCATGGCTGGCCTTTGGGAATTATGTGGCAGTACGGTCGAATGAGCAGATCGAGCGTGCGGTTGTACAGAATGAATCCGATGATCGTGCCGACAGCAAGGGCTATCGCTGCCTTGAAAACTCGGTCCCGCAACTCGCGAAGGTGACTGACGAGAGACATCTTGCCTGGAGCAGGATTAAGCTCATTTTCGGTAGTTGTAGTGGCTGTCATGGTCTGTTAGCTGAAGCTAATGCTGTCGGACGACGAAACAGTAGGTACAACTACGACGATTGGTTCGGAAACGGGAGATGAATCGGCATCGGTATCGGTGGGGGTCGTTGTCTCGACATCTGCCGGCGTGGCGGGGGCTTGCTGCATCAGGTGCGGCAACCACGTGGTCGGCATTTCGCGGCGGGGCTCAACTTCTTCGACGATGGCAGCCGACTCGCCAGATCCGTCAAACCGTGGTGTCTCAGCGGTCGTAGCGGCGGCGTCGGTTGCGGGCACGCCGGTGGCCGTGGCATCGATCACGCCGCCGGTCACGGCTGGAGAGGGATTCGTGGGCGTGAGGATTGTGGGCACCAACATGCCAGTGCCGATGTTGTCATTGACAGCGGACGTGAACGACGTCATTGTGGATTTGATGGGCTCAGTCACCTGATCGACTGCACTTTTGAGCTCGGCCTGATATCCACCGGCCACCCGTTTGAACTCGCCGATAGCCTTGCCGATTTTACTGGCCGCCTCCGGGAGTTTGTCGGGCCCCAGAATGATCAGAGCCAAAAACATGATCACCAGGATCTCGGTACCGGATAAATTACCCATGGCTACACACTACCGGGTCAACCACAGAGTTCTGACTGCGCGAACGCAGTTCAGCCCCGCTCGCTGAAGAAATTCATGAGCGCCGCGTCATCGTTTAACAACTCATGAAAATTGATGAGATCATCGTGAGTAAAGGGGTCTCCGGCATGGACTCGGTCAACATCATCAGGCATTCGCCACATGACCACGGGCACTCCAGCGCCGGATAGAAGGTCAACGACACGTGGCTCTGCGTTTTTCACTACCACGGTTTGGCAACCAGGGCAGGTGAAGGAATAGCTACCGACGCCATTGTCCTCGCACACCCGTACTTGGGCGATCGTACTGGAAAATTCCACGTCTCCGCATTGTGGGCAACTTGCTCGAACTGTGGCCATCATGCACCGCACGGATGATGTGAGCGAGTGGGGTGGCCGTAGGCAACCGCCATGTTGCTGATGTGGTGGGTTGAGGTTTCCATTCGAAAACAAGGATCGGCGGGGCTTTGGGGCCACTTGAGGAAATCCTTCGCGAATGTCGTACGTGACCTACTTATTTTCGATCGAACACGGCTCCCTATGTCAGAGTGAACACATGCCCACGTATTCGTCACGGCGTACGACGCCAATCGGGTTCGCCCATCGCGGCGCACGGGCATATGAAACCGAAAACACTTTGGCAGCGTTCGCTCTTGCCATCAAGCTGGGGGCCACAGGGTTAGAAACCGATGCGTGGTTGACTGCCGATGGCGTGGCGGTACTCGACCACGACGGCGTGGTCACTCGTGGCCTTCGCAAAAAGCCCATTAGCCAAATCGATTTCGCATCGCTCCCCGACCACATTCCGACGTTTGCCGCACTGTGCGAGATGGCGCCCGGACTACATCTCAGCGTCGACGTTAAGGATTCATCAGTTGCTGCGGTATTGATTGCAGATGGTGCCAACGCTGGCGTGCGTGACCACCTGTGGCTATGCCATCCCGATTGGTCGCTCGTGGCCTCATGGCGGGGTCTCGATGACGACGTGCGGCTGGTGGACTCCACACGCTTGCGCCGGGTTCCTGAGGGCATTGAGCGGAGATGTGCAGAGCTACGCAACGTGGGCGTCGATGCCATCAATATGCATCACTCTGACTGGAACGCTGGCTTGGTGGCCACCGCCCATCGGTTTGAACGAGAGGCGTTCGCGTGGGACACCCAATTCGAGCGCACCATTGTCGAGACGTTGGCTTACGGAGTTGACGCGGTCTATTGCGACTATCCCGACCGAATGATGGACGCTATCGGCGGCCGTTGAACTGGACTACTAGAGGAATCCGAGTCGGCTCACGGGCCATATTCGTACGAACGCTCTGCCGACGATCAGTTTTTCGCTGATCGGACCGAACACTCGGCTGTCGGTGGAGTTCCCCCGATTGTCGCCCATCACGAATATTTGCCCGGCCGGAATCGTGACTTTTGCCAGCCTGAGAGTGAGCGTACCTGCAGGAAGATAGGGCTCTTCGAGAAGGCGATCGTTGATGTACACCTTGCCATCTTTCGATTCGACGGTCTCACCGGGAAGCGCAATCACTCGCTTAATGAGGTCCTTGATCTTCTTGTCAGTGTCGCCAGGAGGACGTTCGAAGACGACTACATCACCACGATGAATGGCGTGCAAGTTGTAACTCACTTTGTTCACGAGTACTCGGTCACCAATTTCGAGGGTGGGCACCATCGAAGCTGACGGAATAAAGAATGCCTGGATCAGAATTGTCTTGATCAGCATGGCCACGACGAGAGCGGCAACGATGACTCCGATCCACTCAATTGTGCTTCGGGTGGATGACTTGCGTCGCCGGTTCCGTCGGCTCGTGCGCGAGTCAGCCGGTTGTACATCGCCCGAGGTGCCGGTTGATGGAGCCCCAGGAATTCCGACATCGTTACTATCGTGAGATTCGTTCATCCACAATAAGCGCTCTAGCTGGGCTTTTGCACGCATCTCTGGAGTGTCTGTTGAGTGAAGTGAATCCTCACTACCGTTTGCGATGGCGCCGGGATCCAATGTGTTGATACCGCCGGATACCGGGTTGCTCTCGTCATTGTCCACTTCTAGCTCCTCGTACTACACGCTGTCACGCTGCCCGTACTGCACAGGCGCGTGGTGACTATCTCGTTACATCGGCAGGATTTGATCTCAGGTTAGTGGTGATTTGGGTTCTTTCGGAGTCACCGTGGTTACAAGCTGGCGATCAGTTTTTCGACTCGTTCATCGACGGACGCAAATGGGTCTTTACACAGCACGGTCCGTTGCGCTTGGTCGTTGAGCTTGAGATGCACCCAGTCCACCGTGTAGTCGCGTTTGCGTTCTTTGGCTCGCTTCACGAAATCGCCGCGTAGCTTGGCACGAGTTGTCTGGGGCGGAGTATCGATGGCTTGTTCAATGTCGGCATCGAGGACCAGCTTTTCGACGAGACCACGATCCTGCATCAGATAAAAGAGGCCTCGGTCGCGGCGCACGTCGTGGTATTGCAAATCGATCAAGGCCACTCTCGGATCCGATAAACCGATGTTGTGCTTGTTGGTGTAGTCCTGAATCAGCCGATGCTTAATCACCCAATCGCACTCGCGAGTGAGCGTCAAGGGGTCATCTGCAATACGAGTAAGGCAATGTTCCCACATGTCGAGAGCTTGCTTTTCTTCTGGCGAAACGCCTCGGTTGTCGGCAAATCGAAGAGCACGATTGAGGTATTCGGTCTGGATGTCGAGCGCTGAAACATCCCGGCCGTTGGCCAATCGAACCTTGCGGCGACAGGTCGGGTCGTGACTGATTTCTCGGATAGCTCTAATCGGGTTTTCGAGCGTCATATCCCGCAAAATCACGCCGGGATCCTCGACCATCCGCAACATGATGGAAGCCGCTCCCACTTTAAGAAAGTTGGCGTACTCACTCATGTTTGAATCTCCCACAATCACGTGCAGGCGTCGATACAGCTCGGCATCGGCGTGGGGCTCATCGCGGGTATTGATGATCGGCCGACTCCGAGTGGTGGCCGATGAGACACCTTCCCAAATGTGTTCTGACCGTTGGGCTATGCAATAGCTCGGGCCCCTAGCGGTCATGGTGACTTTGCCGGCCCCAGCGTAGATTTGGCGGCTGACAAAGAATGGAATCAACACCTGGGAATAGTGAGCCAAATCCTCGGTCCGAGTGGTCAAATAGTTCTCGTGGCACCCGTAGGAATTGCCGGCAGAGTCGGTGTTGTTTTTGAACAGGTAGATAACGCCCCGAATGCCTTCCTCCTTCAGGCGGGCTTCGGCCGACAGCACGAGCTGCTCCAGGATCCGCTCCCCTGCCTTATCGTGCACCACGAGGTCATATACCGAATCGCATTCGGGCGTGGCGTACTCAGGGTGTGAGCCCACATCTAGATACAGGCGGGCCCCATTTACCAAAAAGACGTTGGAGCTGCGTCCCCAGGAAACCACACGCCGAAATAGATACCTGGCCACTTCATCGGGGCTGAGACGGCGTTGGCCACGCAACGTGCACGTAACGCCGTATTCATTTTCCAGTCCGTAGATTCTGCGCTCCACAGTTAGGGCGCGACCGTCGAGGAAATTTCTACTGGCGCGGGTGTGGGCGTCGACGCATTGACGGGAGAGGGAAGATTCATGACGCTGACCGTGCCCACGGCAAGCAACGCACTCAAAATTGACCGCAATAATGTTCGTTGAGCGGGAGCAATATGCCGATTTTGGCGGAACGCATCGGTAATGCGTCCAATGCGCGCCGTGCGCAGAGCCTCAACGACGACAGGATGAAACGTACGACCCTGCTCGGCGATGATGGTGCCCAAAGCGTTGCGAACGATGCCAGATGGCGCTGCGATCGCTTCATCGTCAAGTCGTTCGCCCAAGGCAGCGCAAGCGCTCGTGAGTTGGTAGAGCGAAACCTGGTCGTCAGCGGACCCTGGCAAATCTGGGCCCCACAGGCGGTTGATTCTTTGGGCGATGGAATCGGTGCGCGAATTCAATTCAAGGTCGAAGAGACGGCTGGCGATCGGAATTGCACCGATACGGGCACTCGACAGACCCAACTCTTTTCCCACCAGCATCATGATTGCTTCCCGGCGCCGGCGCTGCGAACGTGCCACTGGCCATTTTGCTTCGAATTGCAACGCCGCAATGAGGTCATTGCCCAAATCGGCGGGACCGAATCCTCGATGTTGCTGCGGCCATAGCAACACGCGTAGTAGAGCGTGAGATTCTGAAAATGGCAAGCCAGCGCCACCGGATTCCATGAGGTCAGCAAGCGGACGGAGGCGTCGCAACGCTACGTGGGTGCCGATACCGGCTATGGCAGCGCATCCCACGACCGTGAATAACCATGCGCCAACACGCCACCACCGATGTTCTGCGAGAGGAATATGGCTGGCCAATATGGCGGTACTAGCGCCAACGATCGACGGGACAGTGCTGATGGCGAGGTGCAATAGCCGGGCCCTACCGGGGCGTGGCGTCCAATCATCGATTCGTTCTTTGCGTCGATGGCGACGCACATGACGAAATTCGTCCATCTCTGCCCTCCACGGCCCGCTTGAACCCTAGCAAAGGATCCGGAGCGTTTGGCCACAATCGTCGGCTTGGTTCGGGACTACCCGATGCGCACATCGATTTCCACGACGCCCAGATCACAGGCATCTGCGGCATTGCACGCCCGATACACGAAGGTTTGGATGCCTGGGGCGCCGTTTTGAGGCGTAAACGTGACGGTGCCGTCTGGGTTGGCCTTGAGTGCCTTGGGGTCGCCCATGAGGATGAGCGAGGAAGCAACCGGTGTTCCTTCATCGTTGCTAAATATGTCAACGATGACAGGAGTGCCTACCTTCGTTATTGCCTTGTCGCTATGCAATACCAATTTGGTGGTCGGAGTCACAACGACACCCACGGGTTGAGTATTGCCAAGAGTCTGCTCACCAACAACCGGTGCCACCACTTGCCTGGCGTTCGTTCCCGGAAGGCGCATCGAAACAGCGGCCACACTCGCTGCCGCACCGGCGCCAACCAGCGCCAGCAATGCGGTGCGGGCGCCAGAAGAGCGGCGACTGGGTACAAGAGCATTCAGAGCCGGGTAGGACACGTTTCGCAGCAAGGCCACGGCCGAAGTTTGGTAGGTGGTGGCCTCGCCATCGTCGACAATGCCCAACGCCGTGCGCAACCGCACCGGGCGGCCGGTGGCGTGACCGGTGGTGAGTTCGGTGAACGCCACGGCTACGTCGTACACACCGCTTGGCAATGACGCCAATCTGGAATTCAAACTGGCGACGGCACAGAAGGTTTCGGTGGCAGTCAGTTTGGGCGTTAACCGGCCTGATGACACTGCTAGGCGTTGCACATCAGCGGTGCGGGCTGCGGTATGCAGCAGCGGCATATCCATTGCCCCTACGCCAGCCGAACGAGCCATCAAATCGAGCACCCCGTCAAGACGTTGTCGACGCACGCGATCACGGAAATTCTTTGCTTCGCGACCCAACGTAATGGCGGCGACATCTGGCAAAACCTGCGATGGAATCCCGCTAGTAAGACCCTCAATGCACGATTCGGTGGCTGAACGGAGCTTTTTGCGGCGTCGTCCGGCGGCAACCAGGTTGCTCCGCGAGGGCGCGTCGGCGGGAAATGCCAACACACTCTCGTGAAGTGTTGCTCGAATATTGACGCCTTGGAGAACAAGCATCATGAGGGCACCAGCTGCGACTGCACAGCCTGCTGCTCGGGCCCACCAGATCAATCGATCGCTCGTCGAATCTCCGGCGTGCGTAAGCCAACTTACCGTGATGGCTGCCCCGGCCGCTGCCACGAGAGGCAATGCCATGTGCAATGTGCGAAGTAGGCGCGCCCGACGCGGACGTGACCACCATGTGACGATGGCTACAGGTTGCGTGGATTCCATGGGAGGCCTTTCAATGGGATGCCCGCCAATTTTACGACCACAGACCGCCCCTGCGTAGATGCAAAATCCCCACTGCGAGGATTCAGAGTTACGTTAGGTGAGATACCCCAAAAGTGTGTCACCCGTCATGCGCGAAAATCTACGACGAGGGCCTGAACGGCGCAAAAGCGCCACCTCGAGCTCAATCGCCGCAATCGGACGGTCGGGTCCGGCCAATGCTCCTGCGGCCAATTTGAGCGCTGCAGGAAGCTCGGCACCGGTTTCGTAACCAGACCGCAATCTTCCGGCGATTGGTTCAGCATCGCCACCCAGCACGCTCCACCCGGTTTCGTCGATCAACGTGCCGTCATACAGAACATGGAACAACTGATCCTCTGCTGGGGTGGCGTTGACCTCGGCCACCAAGAGTTCGACCTCGAGCGGCTTGAGCTCGTGGGTGAACGTCTGCCCCAAAATTTGGGCGTATTGGTTTGCCAAACTGCGGGCATCGACGTCGTTACGAGAATACGAATAGCCCTTGAGATCAGCGTGGCGAATTCCGGCGATGCGGAGTTGGTCGAATTCGTTGTATTTTCCGACCGCCGCGAATCCAATTCTGTCGTAAATCTCGCTGACTTTATGGAGCGAACTTGACGGATTTTCAGCGACTAGGAGCACGCCATCGGCACACGACAAACCGACCAAGCTGCGACCTCGACTGATGCCTTTGCGGGCGTAGTCGGCGCGGTCTTTCATTACCTGTTCGGGGGCAACGTAGTAGGGCATGCTCATGACGCACTCCCATCGCGGCCCACAAACGCCCCAAATCGATCCCGTACTTCGGCAGGGCTCACGTGTTCGAAACCGTCTGCGGTAATGGTGGCGATCATGGGGTAAATACCACGAACGAGGTCGGGGCCCCCGGTGGCAGAGTCGGAATCGGCTGCTTCGTACAACGCCCGCACGGCCAAATCAATGGCGGCTTCGCGACTGAGATCGTCGGCGAATCCAATCTTGATGACGGTGCCCGCGTGCAGTGAACCAGAGCCGGTGGCTACGTAATTTGCTTCTTCGTATCGACCACCGGTGATATCGAATTGGAACAAGCGACCGGTCGCTAAATCCAGATCGAAGCCGGCAAAAATTGGTACGACGACCATGCCCTGCATAGCGGCAGGCAAATTGGCTCGCAACATTTGGCTCAACTGATTGGCCTTGCCATCCAGACTGAGTTGATTGCCTTCTACCTTTTCGTAGTGCTCAAGTTGCAATTGAAATAGGCGCACCATTTCCATGGCGGGGCCCGCGGCTCCAGCGATGGCGACTCCGGAATGTGAGTCGGCGGCATAGAGCTTTTCCATGTTGCGATGGGAGATCAGATTCCCCGACGTGGCCCGGCGGTCGCCGGCCATCACGACCCCATCGATAAATTTCAAAGCCACACACGTAGTGGCATGAGTGACAGTCAGTGCGCCGCCGATGTTGGCACTAAACGGATCGGTCCCTGACCGCTGCACAAGGCCAAAAAAGTTGGGTCCAGGGTCCTGGGAAACATCGAAAAGCGGCAAGCTCATTGCCCGCCCTTTTGGATGTACGACTTCACGAACTCCTCAGCGTTGTCTTCTAAAACACTGTCGATTTCGTCGAGTAAATCGTCGAGTTCCGCCTTGATCTTCTCACCCTGCTTCGACGCCGCAACTTGGTCTATTGCCTCGTCGTTGACCTTCGCGCTCGACGCTTTCTGTTTTGTAATTCGTTCTGCCATTTCGGCTATTCCTTTGTGTCGTGCCCTTCGAGAGCATTCAGCAAATCGACTGCGGTATCACTGGTGTCTATCAACCTACCGACGTGCTGTGCCGTTCCACGCATTGGATCCATCAGTGGCACGCGACGCAAGTTGTCGCCGCCAGTATCAAACATGATGGAGTCCCAATTGGCCGCCACGATGTTGGCGGGATACTTGGCGACGCAACGGCCGCGAAAGTACGCACGCGTGGATTCTGGCGGATGTTCGACGGCGTGATCGATTGAATCGGCGGTGAGCAATTGTTCAGTGCCCAGGCGATCAAATATTGATCTTTCAGGACGAATATCGTGGTATTGCAGGTCGAGCGCCTTGAGTTGCACTGCATTCCACGGTAGTCGGTGGCGCTCCCGAAAGGCCTCGAACAACGCCAGTTTGGCCACCCAATCAATCTGACCTTTCAATTGCATTGGATCAGACTCAAGGCCCGTAAGTACCTGTTCCCAACGCCGCATGATGTGCTCGCCCACCTCCACGCCGACCGACGCCATCCCGTGCGAAATTGCGAATTTGGATGCTGCCTCAAACAGTCGCCACTGGAGGTCGAGCGCCGAGATCCACGATTTGTTGTCGAGCTGAATTGGGCGTCGCAGCGACGTGTCGTGACTTACGTGACGCATAGCCGCCACCGGGCTAGCGAGCTCTAACTCAGCCGGGTAGGCGCCGTCTTCGATCATGCTCAGAATGATGCTGGTGACGCCCAGCTTGAGGAAGGTGGCTACTTCGCACATGTTGGCGTCGCCCACAATCACATGGAGGCGTCGGAATCGTTTCGGGTCGCAATGGGGCTCATCTCGGGTGTTGATAATCGGGCGTTTCAGGGTGGTCTCTAAGCCCACCTCGGCTTCGAAAAAGTCGGCGCGTTGAGTGAGCTGGAATGGGTCGTCGGCGGGCAGGCGCACGCCGTTTTCGCCGCCCACCTTTCCAGCACCCGTGTAGATCTGGCGTGTCACAAAGTGGGCTGTCGCTTGATGCACGATGCGACCGAACGGCACGTTGCGATCCATCAAATAGTTCTCGTGACATCCGTAGCTATTGCCTTTGCCATCGGAGTTGTTTTTGTAGACCACGACTTCTTGACCGGCGGGCAGCTGCTGGGCAGCGGCGCGCATCGAAGCCAGCAAGATACGTTCTCCCGCCTTGTCGTACAACAAAGCCTCGTGGGCATCACCGCATTCTGGCGACGAGTACTCCGGATGCGCATGGTCGACGTAATAGCGCGCTCCGTTTGTGATCACGGAATTGACGAGATGCGATTCGATTTCGGGAGCGAACGCCTCGAAGCCGTACACGTCACCTCGGGCGTCGTTGCTGGGATGTTCATCATCGAAATCCCAACCGACTCGGAGGTCAGCTCGACCTTGATGGTGGCCGAGCTCCACGAGATACGCGTTGATCAATACGCTCGATGCCGCAATGGGGTTGATATTGGCGCCTTTGACCACAATGCCGTATTCAGTTTCGATGCCGCAGATCTTGGGGATTGCCACCGCCACACCTTACCTGGAGCTGCATTTGATCAATGAGCAGCTAGAGGTATTGGCCGGTGGCCACTCGATCGATTGACCGGCCACCCTTCTCAATTCCTTCTCGTTGAATAATGGTGCGAACGTACACAATCCGCTCGCCCTTCTTGCCAGAAATTTTCGCCCAGTCATCAGGGTTCGTGGTGTTGGGTAGATCTTCGTGCTCGCGGTATTCCTGATGGATTGACGTCAACAGGTCGTCGAGTTGGAGGCCAATTTCGCCGCCGGCAATTTGGCGCTTGATGGCACACTTCTTGGCCCGACGCACAATGTTTTCGATCATTGCCCCCGACGAGAAATCCTTGAAATACATCACCTCTTTGTCGCCGTTTTGGTAGGTGACTTCAAGGAATTGATTCTCGGCATCGGTGCGGTACATCTCGGCCACCGTTTGCTCGATAAGTGATCGCACGGCTTTGTCGACGTCGCCGCCCCCCTCGGTGGCAATGCAGCTGGCGCTTATGGGGAGATCAGTGGTGAGGTACCGAGAAAAGATTTGGGCAGCTGATGATTCATTCGGTCGTTCAATTTTGATCTTTACGTCGAGCCGTCCAGGCCGCAAGATGGCAGGGTCGATGAGGTCTTCGCGGTTTGAGGCGCCGATCACGATCACGTTGCGCAACGTTTCCACGCCATCGATTTCGGCCAAAAGCTGGGGCACGATGGTCGACTCCATATCGGAGCTAATACCTGTGCCTCTGGTGCGAAACATCGAATCCATCTCGTCAAAGAACACAATGACGGGCATGCCTTCTTCCGCTTTTTCACGGGCTCGTTGGAACACCAATCGAATTTGACGCTCGGTTTCGCCGACGTACTTGTTGAGAAGTTCCGGCCCTTTGATATTGAAGAAATAGCTCTTCACGTTGGCGTTGCCGGTGGTCGCCGCCACCTTTTTGGCCAACGAGTTGGCAACTGCTTTGGCGATAAGTGTCTTTCCGCAGCCAGGTGGGCCGTACAACAAAATTCCCTTGGGCGCTGGCAGCCGGTAGGTTGCGAAGAGGTCTCGATGTAAGAACGGCAATTCGACAGCATCGGCGATCTGCTCGATTTGGGCGTCAAGGCCTCCCACGTCGGCGTAGCTCACGTCGGGCACTTCTTCGAGAGTGAGATTCTCGACTTCAGGGCGGGGTAGGCGTTCGATCAACAAACCGCTGCGAGATTCCAACAACAGACTGTCGCCCGACCGCAACCGCTGGTGCTGGAGGTCGTCGGTGAGTTCGCACACTCGCTCTTCGTCGGCACGGCCGGTGATGAGCGCCCGGCGGCCGTCGGCCAATACCTCTCGCAACGTGACCACCTCCCCTGCTCCGTCTCCAGTGCGGGCCAGCACCACGTTCATGCTTTCATTGAGCACCACTTCGTCGCCTCGACGTAGCGAACCATTTGTCACATCAGGGTGCAGGTTTACTCGCATTTTTCTGCCCGCCGCCAAGACGTCGACAGTGCCATCGTCGTTGACGCCGAGGTACACGCCGTAGGCGGAGGGGGGCTCGGTGAGTTTGTCGACTTCTTCGCGCAACGCAGAAATGTGATCGCGCGATTCACGCAGCATGTAGGTGAGTTTGTCGTTGTGGTTGACAGCTTGGGTGAGCTGCCCTTTGGTTTCCAGGAGCCGTTCCTCGAGAGTGCGCACTCGTTTGGGGGCGTCTTGCAGGCGGCGCCGCAAGGTAAGCACCTCGTCTTCGAGGCTCATGGCGTGATCGCGAAGCTCGTCCAATTCGGCTTCGAGCTCGGCCTCACCATCGACTTCGCCTTCCGCTAGCTCCTCGCCAACGTTCGTGGGCTTGCTGCCATCGGCCTCTGAAAAGCGAGGGCCAAGTGGCGTCGGTTTGTCTGCTGGATCTTCGCTGGTTGTCACCGTACGTACCTCCGCCTGCGAGCGTAGCCCGAATCTGGCATCAGGGTTACCAACTGTTGTGACGAAATTAACTTGAGGTGAATGCCCGGCGATGTAGCTTTGAGGCACAGTAATCGTGTAATTTTAATAAACCGTTTGCGTATTGAAAGGCAACAACATGAAGGTCTGGATTGATCAGGATCTGTGCACTGGCGATGGTCTCTGCGAAGAGATCGCTCCTGATGTGTTTACCCTCTTAGACGATGGCTTGGCCTACGTACGTGAAGGCGCAAAAATTTTTAATGCTCCCGGTGGCGCAGAGGGCCTTGCCAACATCCCCGACAACCAACTCGATGGTGTCATCGAATCGGCCGAGGAATGCCCAGGAGAGTGCATTTTCATCGAAGTCGACTAGTTCGATTTCGGTTTGTTAAACGACCCGAGGTTCGCCTCGGGTCGTTTCGCATTTTTCTGCGCAAATACTGGCTAGTTATGCCAGGCATCGTCCGGTGCTCGCCGGCGTGGCATTGACTGCTTTCAACACGGCCCGTACTTCTTCCGTGGTGACGGCGTACGCCACTCCTGGTTGATCGGGAGCGATGGCGAATGCCACGCCCACCACTGTGCCGTTGTCAGCCACGATGGCCGAGCCGGAGTCCCCGGGGGCCAATCGCGACGCCAGTATCGCTACGTTACGTCGCGCATCTGCAGTGTCGTACAGGTTGCGACCGTTGGCATCGACGATTCGAGCAATACGAAATGGCGAAATGACAAGCGGCCCTCCGCCTGGATGGCCAAATACGCCACCGCGCTGAGTCTCCTCTGTGACGCCCAACACCAATGGCGTAATGCCCAGATTGGGCACGTGTAGCACAGCTAGGTCGCGATTGGTGTCGAAGGCAAGCACTGTGGCGGCGTGATGAGCACCAGTTGATGTGATGACCTCGGTTGTTTGTTCGCCGGCAATAACGTGGGCGTTCGTCACGATGGTGTCAATCGCCAACACAACACCGGTGCCGTCTTGAATGTTGCGACACGACAAGCCCTCCACGAGCACCGTGGCCTCGGTGGCTGCTTGGGCAGCCGACGCTGAAAGACCAGTTTCTGTGGGCACAATGCCCACATTGGGGGCAGGTTGTAGCGCATTAAAAACTTCGGGGAAACCGTCTTTGCCGACAAGCCTTCGCAGTGTGTTCAGGGTGTCAGGCGGATCGGGGAACACGGTGTGCACTCCCCCGGCAACGGCGCTGGTGCGTGCTTCCCGTGCTGGCCAACCTGGCACAGCGGCCATGAGTGGAGCAAAAAGCCACACACTCACGAGCACACCGATGCAACCCACTACTGAGCCTGCCACTTCATCGATATGTCGCAGGCGTTCGTTGGGTAGCGCCAAGTGCACTTTGGAGCCCAACAACAAGCCCACGAGCTGGCCTAAGAAGCCGCAACCAACAAGCACCCCAAGAGCTATAAGGAACAGCTTGGTGTGAGCGATACCAGCCCGGGAATGCAGGATTGACGGCAACACCCGGAGCGCCACAAACAGACCTAGAGCAATGCCGAGCCACGAAAATGCTCGTGTCACAAACCCCAATCGATACCCGCCAAAACCCGCGCCAATGAGCGCCAAGATGATAAGCAGGTCCAACCAATTCACGGCAGAAAGCGCTCGCCTGGCGGCGTCGGGATGTGAGCGGCAGGTGCAGGCAATTCTTCGAATGTGCCGGGAGCATTGAGCATTCGGGCAGAGGTAAGAAAACCAGTGTGGGCCACCATGCGGTGGTCGGGGCGCACACTCATACCTTCGATGTGCCATCCGCGCAGCAGAATCTCAACAGTTTCAATCATGGTGAAACCGTGATCGGCCAACGTGTGGGTGACAGTTTGGCTTTGAATGATCGTTGGCGAATACGACACAAAGATTCCGCCCGGTCGAAGCGCCTTCACGGCGTGGGGAATCACTTGCCACGGCTCAGGTAGGTCGAGCACAACACGGTCGAAGTTAGTCTCGTCGATGCCGTCATAGCTTGAACGAAGTTGGATCTGATAGCGGTCAAGAACTTCGGGGCCGAGAAATGCTTCCACATTTTTCTTAGCGTTGTTGGCAAAATCTTCTCGAAGTTCATAGCCCGTTATGTGGGCGCCGGCCCGCAACATGGTCATCGATAGTGCCCCCGAACCAATGCCCGATTCGAATACCTTGGCGCCAGGAAAAATATCGGCGATCATCAAGATCGGTCCCAGATCTTTGGGATAGATGACCTGCGCGCCGCGCGGCATTTTGAGCACAAAGTCGCTCAACGTGGGCCGGACAGCGGTATAGATTCCGCCCATCGTGGCTGCCACCCGAACACCTTCTGGTTGGCCAATGATGAGAGCATGGGGCAATACGCCATGGTGAGAATGGAACTCTCCGGTCTGAGACAGTTGCAGCAGATACTGGTGATCCTTTCGATCGAACAGCAACACTTTTTCGCCGTCGCGAAACGGTCGGTTCATGGCGCACTTTCCTGTAATTGTTGTTTCTTACTAATACGCACGGGAACCGGGCGGTTGGCCAGTTCCACCAGCCGACAGAAGGCGCACACCTCGCCCGAAGCTGGTGACCCACATTGCGTACATGTGCCCAGGCCTTCTGGCATATCGTCGCTGTTGGTCGCCTCCTCGAATCGTTCGGCAGCCTTGGCCAAAAATTCGAAGAAGAATGCATGCTTTGAGCCAGGCGATTCGGCCTCGATGGCGTTGAGCGCGGCCTTGTATCCAAGATGCTTGTTCCCGTCGGCCATCGGGCACTCTTCCACGATGTAGTCGATACCCGCCAACACGCAGTAGGCGGCCATTTCTCGTTCCGCGAGACGTACTAGAGGCTTGACTTTGCGAGGGAATCCGCCCCTGGCGGGCAGCACCGGGCGTTGACGGCCGAGGTAGTCGACGTTCCATCGCAGCGTGTTGCCGAACAGTACGGCGGCCTCATCGTCGAGGTTGTGCCCTGTAGCCACCACGTCGTATCCGCCGTCGATCGCGGCCTTGTCGATCAGGTGACGCTTCGATAGACCGCACGCCGAACACGGTGTGCGTTTCGCGGCCTTGGATCCGTTGGGGATGTCGTATCCGTATTCTTCTGGAAGGTCGACGA
Organism: Acidimicrobiales bacterium; assembly: GCA_038231795.1. Classification (GTDB taxonomy): domain Bacteria; phylum Actinomycetota; class Acidimicrobiia; order Acidimicrobiales; family JBBRKR01; genus JBBRKR01. The sequence continues at coordinate 73,927 of JBBRKR010000009.1, read as the reverse complement.
CGTGCAATGTGAGGCCGCGTTCGGCAGCAAATCGCTTGGCGGTGTCGGTGCTTTCGACGGAGTAGTCGCCAATACCCAAGCTGATGATGAAGCCGTCGACCGCGTATCCCAGCTTGAGCAGAATGTCCCACAGGGCGAGCGAATCTTTTCCGCCGCTCACGGCTACCAGCACCTTGTCGCCTTGTTGGATCATGTCGAAGTCGTCAATGGCCTTCTGTGTCTGTTGGTGGACGAGACGCAGAAAGTGTTCTTGACAAAAACTGGCGTTGTGGCGACGCACGTCCATGACGGCGGGGCCTTTGCATACTGTGCATTTCATTTTCTGGTGCCGATCGTTGCGGGGTGGTGGTTAACCGCCGGAAATGACGGGGCGAATCTCTATTTCCGCAGCGTCATCCAGCATCGTGTCTCCCGGGATAAGGGTGCCATTGGCGATCACTATGACCGTGTCACGATGAATATTGAGGCGATCCAAAATGGCATGTACTGGCGCCGGGCCACGCATGACTACTTCACGGCGGGGGTTTCGGAGCAGAATTTTCACTTCAGTTTAAGAGCCTTGCGGGTGGATTTACTGGACGCAACATCGAGTAATTGAATGGTCATTGATTGGCCAGGCTCGATACTTTCCCTCATGAGTGTCTCCACATCGCGGCGAGCCATCCACCGCAGTAGTCGCACAAACATGCTCACACCAGTCATCACCATCCAGATGGTTGACCCTTTTGGGGCCTTAGAACCCATGTACCGGCGGAACAATGACTTCATTAGAAACGGCGCACTTCGATCACAGTTTTGGCCTTACGGCCGCCGCGGCGGCCAAACCAAAATGCAATTAGTAGCAAGACAAACGCAAGCACCCCGCCGACCACAAGAGCGGTTTGTTTCGCTGAGTCCACGGATGTGTCGGCTTGACCTTTGAGCTCGCGGAGTTTGGATTCGATGTGGTCTTTGGTGATTGGTTCGGCGGTTGGTTGCGCAATGGGCTTGGCCATTTATTTGCCTTTCGTGGAGCGACCCATGATGCCCTTGATGCACAGTGCAATCACTATGAATCCAGCTACCACGGTGAGCAGATAGGGGGCGAAATTCCAGTTGCCACGGAACGTGGTTCCTGTTTGAGTCTGGAGTAGGCGCAAAACGCCAATGAGAACGATTATCGATCCAATGCCAATGGCGATGGCGCCGGACACGCCAAAGCCGAGGTAGCGGCCAAGCGTTTTTAATGGCCCCAGAACTTCTTGGCGGGCGTATCCAATAGTGAGATTTTTGACCTCGTTCACCTGGGCGGCAAGTTTCGGGGCATCTGTGGCTTTGGCCTTGCCTTCGTTTTTTTTGCTTTCGCCTTTGGCCATGGAATCTCCTTGGGTGACCGATTGGGTTACAAACTAGCCGCCCGCTAGAACTGAGTTGCGGCCAACCCGTCGTGGAACATGTCGGTGAGCAAGGTAAATCGCGCCTCAGGACTGGCGGCGTAGGTGGCTGTAAAGCGGTCGAGATCGCCAAGAGGCGTGGCGTTGATCATGTCGTATCCGCCTATCACCAGGTCGCCGGCGATTTTGACGTCGGGGTCCACTTGATGACCCTGAGATACTAAAACTCGTAGGTACTCACGCATAGCTGTGATTGCTTGGGTATACAGCTCCACACCGTCAGGGCCCGCCTTGTGGTCGTCAAACACGTCAACGAGCGCCTGTGCGTATGGATTGTCGGGTAACCATTCTGCGACTTTGAATCGCTGGGTGCCAACGGCCATGAGCTGATACCTACCGTCGGGAAATTGACCGAGCTCAAATATTTTTGCCACCGTGCCCATCGATGCACGCTTGTCGCCTCCTCCAACTTCATGGCCACGTTCGATGAGAACCACGCCAAATACTGCTCCGTTGGCAAGGCAATCTTCAACGAGTTGCAAATAACGCGGTTCGAAGATGTGGAGGGCCAGTTCCTGATACGGCACGAGAACCGAATTCAATGGAAAGATGGGCAACAGGCGGGTGTTCATGGAGCGATCGTGGTTGGGATGGTTATGACCACAGTCCCTGACACGTTGGTAGTTGTGGTCTTCGTCGTTGTGGATGACGGCTTTTTCGTGCCCTTGGGAGGCGTTGGCAATATCGGCGCCAGTGGCGTGATCTTGGCCAGGTCGAATCCACGCGGATACGAAGCCAGCGTTTCGCCGAGCCGGTCCCGTACCAGAATGCGTTGATCGAAACCGTCGAGCCCATTGAGCATGAAGGCGAAGGAAACTGGTGGAGTTGAGACCGGTCGGGTGGAACTCGGATCTACGTAACCGACCAGGCCCACGATGCCGGGAATAGATCCTGTTTTGGCCCGCACCCGACTTTCGGCTGCCGTTGAAAGCATTGATTTGGACAGCGTTCCGTTGCGGCCCGCAACACTGAGTCCGTCGCCAATTGGCCCATGCGGCCCGCCCAAAAGAAGAGCGGCGTGAAGTAGCTCGCACGTGACCTTGTTACCGCTATCCAGACCAGATCCATCAATCAGTTTCGATTTCCCTACGGGAAGCCCCATCGCCACGAGGTCGGCGATCGTCTTGGGTGCACCGGTCTTTGTTGTACCAGCTCCGCCCGACGCTTTGTCGAGTTCTTTGGTCAGTAACTCGGCCGTCATGTTGTCGGAATTGCGGATCATGTCGGCCACTAAATCACCGAGCGGCGGCGAATCTATTCCTGCGATTTCCGTAGTCCCATTTGGCGCCGCGCCGACATTTGAAACGCCGACAATATTGACGCCGCGCTTTAGGAGCAGTTGCTTCATTGTTTCCGCCGTAAAAGCAGCCGGTTCCGTGGCGGCTGTGGAATTTGAATCGAACCCGTCATTGAGACCCAAAGCGCTCATGGGGCCAGTGTGATCTTGGAAAATGAATTCTTTGAATCCCCACGACGCCAACTTGCGCACGGTGTCATATCGGGACTCGTCACCAATGATTGCGCCGGTAATTGTTTTGACGCCTGTTGCGGCGATTGAGTCGGCCAACGTTTCGATGTTGGTCCACGCCGTTGGTTGGTAGGTCGCAGCGGCGTTGTAATCAGGTGTCGCCAGCACTGGATCGCCACCCCCGACAAGGTAGACATCGCCGGTAATTGTGCCGTTCACTATAGGTGCGGCCGATGTGAGCGACGTGCGAAAGGTGTGTGCGGCTCCCAACTTTTTGATGGCTACGAGGCCGGTCAGAATCTTTTCGGTACTGGCCGGGGTGTACAGCATGTCGGGATGTATTTCGGCAACCCGAGTGCCGCGAATTTCAACGATAAGGCACGATGTGTCGGGTACGTTCTTTGTAATGAACGCGTCAAGATCAACCCTAAGACGGGCTTGAGCTAGCTCGCCAGTCGTCGTTTCGGGAAATCGCCTCAGGCTCAGAATGGGCGTTGCGAGTTTGATTTGCGGTTTCGCCTCTGGGCTTGTGGACCGGTTCAACCACATGCCGGCAATGGCGCACATGAGCCCGACGGACGCGGTGAAATAAATGAGCACCATAGGGCCTCGGCGCGGCCGATTGCCGCTCCAACGACCCTTGCGACGTTGTCGGTAACCGCGATCGTATCGACGTGCCATGTGGCCTTATCCCGACCGTCGAGCAAGCCACTGTGCCCGCTCGTAGAGGTGGCTGAGCGCCGTCACCGCACGATTGCCGCTGGCGTAACACAACCTGCCGGATGCCCGCACTGCTGCTGGCCCCGCGTTTGACGGACTGGTAACGCTGAGTTCTGTGGCCACCAAAACAGGTTTGCCGCTCGACACACTTGCGGCCGCAGCAGCCTCGGCGAAGCGGGCATCTTGGCGTTCGTGATAGGCCACAATGCGTTCCAGACCATGATCTGGGTAGTACGCGCCGTGCTTCATAAGTAGCGCTTGATTGGCCTGAATGCCCAGGCCGAGATAGATCACGGCGTCTACTGCTGGATGGGCGGCTATCAGGTGAAGCAGTTCAGGGATGGTGTCGCGTACTTCACCGCCCGCGCAATCGACGGGGTTGTTGCGACTCCATCGGGGAGGCAGTTTGGCGTCGATCTCGGCCATCAAATCGGCTGGCAATTCCATAAGGTTGAGCCCGGTGGTACTCATGGCGTCGGACGTCACGACGCCCCAGCCGCCGGCCGTGGTGAGAATTACGGTATTCGGCCCCTTGGGCAGTGGCTGGGTGGCGAATGTGGCGGCAGCCTCATATGCCTCTTCCACGGTGGCTGCCCGCGTCACGCCAACTTGTTTGCATGCACCATCAAAAATTTTATCGTTCGCAGCGAGGCTGCCGGTATGACTGGCTGCGGCCTGGGCACCCGATTCTGTAGCGCCGCCCTTAACAAGCACCAGCGGTTTGGTGGCGGCTGCCGTGCGCAAGGAGTCGAAGAATCCCCTCCCGTCAGTGATGCCCTCGACGTACGCCAGGCCGACAGATGTGGCGGGGTCGGTGGCGTAGAAGCCGAGGTAATCAGCCACCGTAACCGCAGCTGCATTGCCGGCTGACACGGCACGTGAAATACCAACACCGCTGTGTACCGCATAGTTCATAAAACTCGACACAAAATTTCCTGATTGGCTGGCCACGCCAATAGATCCGGCAGGCGGATAGGGCGCCACGATTTGCGCGCATAAACCAACTGGAGTCGATACCACTCCTTGTCCGTTGGGACCGGCGATCAGAATGCCAAGCTCGTGGCCGATGGCTACCAACTCGTGTTGGGCTTTTAGGCCCGCTTCTCCTGCTTCGCCGTAGCCAGCACTCGTGAGAAACACGGCGCTGATCCCCGCTCGATGGCAGGCGTGAAGAATTGAAATGTTGGCCGCCGCTGGCGTACACACGAATGCCAGATCAATTTCGCCCCGTGGCAGTTCGTCGATGCTGGCCACGGTCTGCACGCCGAGAACGATCTCGCTCTCCAGGTTGGTGCCATACACGGCACCGGTAAATCCGGAAGCCAAAATGTTGTGCAGCGCCACGAACCCAAACTTGCCGGGGTGCGTCGAGGCACCCACTACGACAACGCCTCGGGGATTGAAGAGGGCCGCGAATTGAGTATCGGTAGGGGTCATTACTGCACTCCCCCATCGTGGGAAAGTTCAACTAACGCATCGACGGCAATGGGGTAGCCGTTCACGATGATCATGGGGTTGATATCGACGCTGCGCACATCGCTTCGTTGCGCGGCGACGTCGGAAAGAGCCAAAAGCGCGCCAACCACAGCCTTGCGATCGACGCCCGGCTCCCCGCGAAATTCGCCTAACAGTTTTTGAGTCCTGAGATCGTCAAGCATTTCGCCGGCATCGATTGAGGTGATGGGGACCATACGAAACACCACGTCGCCGAGCGCTTCGGCCAGCACTCCACCCACGCCGACCATCACACACATCCCGAAAACCTCGTCGTCGACGAGCCCGGCAATGAGTTCCCGATTGCCAGCCAACATGGGGGCCACGAGAACGCCAGTGGCGTGGTCATCGGGCTGTGCAGCGGCCAGCAACATCGTGGCTGCTTCACGAGCACTCGACTCGTCACGCAGGTTGAGCTTCACCAAACCCCGCTCGGTTTTGTGAGCGATATTGTCGCCACACAATTTGATGACTACAGGGAAGCCAACCGCGGCGGCGGCGCTGACCGCTTCGTCGGCCGTTGTAGCGAGATGCTCTGGGGCAAAGGGCACGCCGTAGTGAGCAAGTAGCTCTTTGGACGCACGTTCAGAAAGGGTGGGCACGGGTCAAGAATCTAACCGGCGATCAAGCCATCTTCGAGTCGCACCGTGCGGGTGGTCTGGATACTCGACAGCAAGCGGCGATCGTGGGTGACCACAAGCAGCGTGCCGTTGTAGCTGTCCAATGCCTGTTCAAGCTGGTCAATTGCTGGCATGTCGAGATGGTTCGTGGGTTCATCGAGCACGAGAAAATTGACGCCCTGGGCCATGAAAAGGGCCAACACTGCCCGGGTGCGCTCGCCTGGCGACAGGCTGGCAGTGGTACGGGTGACGTGGTTGGCGCCCAAACCGAATTTGGCAAGCAGGCTTCGAGCCTCGCTCATCTGAAATCCGGTTACATCCATGAACGTACGCAACAGGTCGTGTTCAGAGTCGAATTGTCCTCTTGCTTGAGTCATTTCGCCGACCACCACCGATGGCCCCAAATACCGTTCGCCGGAAGCCAAGATCGTGCGGCCCAACAACGTATTGATCAACGTCGATTTACCACTGCCGTTGGCACCCACCAAGGCAATGCGCTCTGCCCACCCCAACTCCAAGTCAATGGGGCCCAATGTGAAATCGCCAAGCGACACGGTTGCTCGATCGAGCCGAGCAGTCACCGCTCCCGATCGTGCCGCGGTAGCAATTTCCATCCGCAAGTCCCAGCCTTCCCACGGTTTCTCGACAACCACGAGCCGCTCGATTTGGCGCATGGTGCGTGATGCTTTGGCGGCCAATTGCTCGGTGTTTTCGGCCCGGAACTTGAGGCCCGCCACATCACGGTCTGTGGCTTGTCGTTTTGCCCGAGCGATGCCTTGAGTGGACCATTCTCGTTCCCGTTGAGCTCTGGATTGTAACGAATCGCGAGTGGTAGAAAATTGATCGAACGCTTCTGTGGCGTGGCGTCGAGCGGTTTCTCGTTCCGTTTGAAACGCTTCCCATCCGCCTGCGTACAACGACAGTGTGCGGTTGTGCTCATCGAGTTCGGCCACATCTGTCACAACCCGTTCGAGAAACGTGCGATCGTGACTCACGATCACCATGCCTTGGGGGGCGGTGAGGACAAACTGCTCCAAGCGGGCCAGCCCGTCGAGGTCAAGATCATTGGTTGGTTCGTCGAGCAGCAGCACTTCGAAACGGCTGAGAAGCAGCGCCGCCAGACCAATGCGGGCGGCCTGACCACCTGACAAGGTATCCATAGTTTGGGTCAGTAATTCCGGCGTGATTCCGAGTGTGTGACAGATTTCGCCGAGCCGTGTGTCGGCGTCGACCGCACCCCGATCGAGCCAGTTTTCGAGCGCTACGGCGAACGCGTCATCTGCTCCAGCATCTCCATTGGCCAGAGCTTGTGTGGCGTTGTCGTAGGCCAACTGCGCTTCGTACAGCCCGACCTTTCGCAGAATGAATTGCTCAGCGGTCTCTGTTGATGGGCGTTCGGGTTCTTGGTGCAAATAGCCCACGGCAGCGCTCGGCGGGGTGCAGTGAACAGCGCCGGATTCTGGTAGCAGATCGCCCGCCAGAATGCGCAACAGCGTTGACTTTCCAACGCCATTCGGGCCGGTCAGGCCGACTCTACGCCCAGGGAGCACACGGAGATCTACGTCCACCAAAATGTGTTGCTTGCCGATCGACAGCGACACTTGTGACGCCGTAAGTGTTGCTGTCGATGCCATTGGCCCCAGTGTAATTCGGGGCCACCAGTTGGCTACTCTAACGGTCCTGGCGGGGCAACCTTACGCACCTGCATGGTCGAGCAATAGCTGCGCAACATCTGCAGCTTTCTCAGTGACACTGAGATGCCCGCAGTCGAGTCGAACCAGTCGCGCGTCGGAAATTGAGGCGGCGAGCATTTCCGAGTGCACGCAGTCGACCCATCGATCAGTAATGCCGCCAATAATCAAAGAACGTGCCGTGATCGCGGGCAGCAATTCGGTGATATCGACGCGTCCGTCAAGTTCGGCTTGGCGATGCGATCCGGGGGCCAGCGAGTTGGCTGTTATGTCTATTAGGCCCGCCACCCCCGCCGCAGTGAACAATTCAAACGACTCTCGTCCGAGCCCGTCAGCCATGGCGTATTTGGCGAAGGTAAGGCGATCATTTTGTAACCAGTCCGCCCACAATCCAAAAGTAAATTTCATCCGTTCATCGGTGCGCGTCCACCCGTTAATCGAGGTGAGCGAGCGAACTCGATGGGGCGCGATGCCAGCAACGGCGATAGCGGCCACGGCACCAAGTGAATAGCCGGCGAGATGAAACGACTCAACTCCGAGGTGGTCACAAACCGCCAATACCTGGGCGGCCAGAAGCTCAACGCTGAGTGGCTCTCCATCGTCAGTGGTGGTGCCAGAACCCGAGTACTCCGGTTGGATGACGTGATATTTTTCGGCGACGGCGGGGCTTATTTGGGCGAACGTATTTCGGTCGCCTGTGGTCCCGTGCACCAAAACAAATGGCTCTCCCCTGCCGAAGGCGTCGAAGCTCACGTGCCCAGAAAATCCGCCGTAATCGTAGGGTGCAAGATCTGTCATAGATGGTGCTTATCACGCGCCTGCTGGGCACCCAGAGCCGTGTTAGGAATTTGGTTCGAGAGCCGCTCTCAAAAACTGGCGCACATGGTCGAGTCGATCTTGTAAGCGTTGGTCCGACAGCGGGTCATCATCGAGGAGCCCCTCCAGAAAGGGAATGTCGCTGAAGTAGCTCAACAATGCCCCGTACGCGGTCAGCAGCACTTGTTCAGGATTGTGCTGACGGAATCGGCCGGCATCCATTTCGCTGCGAAAGAAGGTGGCGGCACGTACGAATAAGGGCCGCAAAGCACCGCCCAAATCCATGCCAAGCCGGTCGACGCCATCGAGTGCTTCGCGGCGTACCAGTTTCACAAAATCGGGGTTGCGTACAAAAAATTCGAACCCGACGGTGAGCATGAAATCGAATTTGTCCCAGCCGGTGGCTTCGTCAGTTACAGCATCTTCGACAAGCAGATAAAACTCGGTAAGACATCCTTCAAAAATCTCTCGATACAGCGCCTCTTTTGAAACCACATGGTGCAACAGGCTGGGTCTCCGGATGCCGACTTCGGCGGCGATGTCGTTGAGCGATGTGCGGTCATATCCTTGGGTGGCAAACAGGTGCTGGGCCACATCCAGAATTTGGTCTCTGGTGGATTGCTCTGCGCCGGGTGCGGCTCTCACGATCGTTCCTGCCGTATCCGCCGATGCCCCATCGCGCCACCTTAAACCATCGGAGCGCACCGCCGGGTGCTCGCCTACCGACCGGTAGGTAGGCTACGCTTTTACGATGGTGAAATTCATCGTCCTCGCCCTGGTGATCGGCTTTGTCGTGGCCCAGGTAGCCAACCTATTTACGACCGTGTATTTGCACCGATGTTTGTCACATCGTGCCTTTACCGTGAGACCCATAGCGGCGGTGGGGTTCCGTGCATTTTTGTGGCTTTCAACTGGACTAAAGCAACGCGAGTGGGTGGCTGTCCATCGAAAGCATCACGCCTTTACCGATGTGGAGGGCGACCCCCATTCACCGATTCTGCTTGGCACGGCCAGAGTGCAAATGACCAACGCAGCGTTGTATCGCCGAGTGGCACGCGATGGGGTGACGGTTACAAAATACTCGCGAGATTTACAGCCGGACCGGCTCGATCGTTGGTTTTTTGATCGTGCCTTCTTGGGGCTTGGCGTCGGTATCACGATGCTGTGTCTGGGTGCGTGGTGGGCCACGGATTCTCTTTGGCAAGGGGTCGTGTACGGATTCTTAGCAGCAGCTATCCACATGGGCGTGTATCTGATGTTGAGCGGAGCGGTCAACGCCACGGGACACGTGTACGGCAAACGGCCCTTTCCCAACGACGCCACAAACCAGCGGTGGCTGGCGCTGTTGACGGCCGGTGAAGGGTGGCATAACAATCATCACGCGCTTCCTACATCAGCTCGTCTGGGACTGCGAAAATGGGAAATTGACTTTGGGTGGTGGACGATTGCCGCGTTGCGTCGCCTACATTTGGCGACCGTTCGCCAGGTACGAAACCCGCTCGAATCCGTTTCCGGAGCGTGACGTCACTCAGTCTTGATGTAGCTCGGATCGTCGCCGATCGAACGATGCTCGGGCCCTCGACGGTCACGTTTGTCGACGGTGTCATAACCAATATTGAGCACTGTTTTGGGGCAACTCGTGATGTGACGTTGGTGCCCGGGTTCGTTGATCTACAAGTAAACGGTATAGACGACGTCGATGTGGCCACGGCCACCGGCGCTGACTGGGATCGCTTGGATGAGCTTCTCGTTGCCCAGGGCACGACCACTTGGCTGCCCACCATTATCAGCTCGCCCCTAGCGACGTACGCGGACCGGTTGCGCGAAATTCGGACCGCTCAACAGCGCACGAGCGTCCTTCCGGCGATGGCGGGCGTGCACCTTGAAGGCCCGTTTTTAGGATCACTGGCCGGAGCACATCCACCGTCGTCGATCATCGCTCCCGATCTTGACTGGGTCGCTGCACTCCCCGATGTGGTGCGCATGATGACGATCGGAGCTGAGTCTCCAATTACGCCCGATCTGATTGCGGCCCTGGCTGCAAAGAAAATTCTCGTGTCACTCGGCCATAGCGCGGCGACCGCCGAGCAAACATGTGCCGCGTTTGCCAACGGTGCGGCAATGGTCACCCATGGCTTCAATGCGATGTCGGGGTTGCATCACCGCAAACCGGGGATGGTGGGCGCCACCTTGGCTCACGAGCGCGCTGCGATGTCGTTGATTGCCGACCTTGTGCACGTGTCACCGGACGCCCTCAAGGTGGCGGCAACATGTCTTGGGCACGACCGTATGGTGCTGGTGACCGATGCCGTGGCGTGGCGCTCACACAGCGTGGGGGACGTGGTATTCGTGTTTGACGGCGCCGCGCCCCGATTGGCCGATGGCACGTTGGCAGGAAGCGCTCTCACTATGGATTGCGCGATACGCAATATGCATCACACAGTCGGCATCGATCTCGTGGCCGTAATTCGGGCTGCGGCCACTACACCGGCTCGACTCATGCGCTGCCATGACCGTGGCGTCATTGCCACCGGACGCCGTGCAGACCTCGTGGCGCTCGATGCCGATCTCCGAGTAGTCGAAACGTGGATAGGCGGCACATCGGTTTACCAAGGTCCGACTAGCTAGCGTGGCGTGATGGATATCGTCTCGGCACTGTTCACAGATACGTTCAACTTGCGCACAGTGGAGGGACCTGCCACCCGCATCGACCTCTCTGGTGTGTTTTTCTCGATGGCTTCGCCATCTCCAGTACCAGTCACTATTGAGCCCCATCTGATGGTGCTCATTCGCTGCCGCCCCGATGAACCAGGCAACGGCGTGCTTGAAGTGAGCTTCGTGGATTCCTCCAGTGGCCAAGACGTTGAGATCGCCAAAAATATGAGTCCCTTTACAGTGGATCCTGGGAAGTTCACGTACCGCTTGGTGCGCGCCCAATTGGCGTTCGATTCCTACACCACCATCGAAGCTCGTTGCCGGATAGCCGATGGGCACGTCACCGCGGTGCCATTGACTCTTCTGCCACCCGTTAGTTAACGGGCTGCCACCTGTGAATTAACGGCAAACTCTCTACTTCAGCATTCTGGGTTCGTGTCCACCAGATAGCCTGCCGGGGTGACGTTTTCAGATCCCCAACTCGATCAGCTCGCCGTCGATGTAATACGCGGCTTGTGTATGGATATGCCAGAGGCGGCTAAATGCGGTCACCCAGGCACAGGTATGGCGTTGGCTCCCCTAGCCCACGTGCTCCACACCCGAGTGATGAACTACGACGCCAGTCTGCCCGAGTGGCCAGATCGTGATCGGTTTGTGTTGTCGTGTGGGCATGCATCGGTGTTGTTGTATTCGCTGCTGCACCTCACAGGCATGGGGGCCGAGTCTGGCCAAGCGCTGACGCTCGATGATTTGCGTCAGTTCCGCAAACTGGGAAGCCGCACGCCTGGCCATCCAGAGCGGGGGCACTCGCCCGGCATCGAAGTAACCACTGGCCCGCTGGGCGCCGGCGTGTCGAATGGTGTGGGCATGGGAATTGCTGAGCGTTGGCTCCGAGCACGGTTCGGCGAAGACCTCACGAACCACTACACGTTCGTGCTGTGTTCCGATGGCGACCTCATGGAAGGCATCAGCCACGAAGCTGCCTCATTGGCCGGTCATCTCGGCCTCGGCCGCCTGATCTACGTGTACGACGACAATCACATTTCGATTGACGGCGTTACAGAACTTTCCCTGAGCGACGACGCCGGTTTGCGTTTCGAGAGCTACGGCTGGCACGTGGACCGCGTTGGCGAAATCGCCAACGACCTCGATGCGCTGGAGGCTGCGCTCAACCGGGCCAAGGCTGTCACTGACAAGCCATCGCTCATTATTTTACGGTCCCACATTGGGTTTCCAGCACCGAAAAAGACCGACACATCATCTGCCCACGGCGAACCGTTGGGCGCTGCAGAAGTGTCGGCCACGAAGGCCATCCTGGGCTTACCTGACGAACCGTTCGTGATACCTGATTCGGTTCGCGATGCTTACTTCGTGGCTGGGCGTCGAGGCAGCGAAGCACGCAGAACATGGGAAGCCCGGTACGCGGTGTACGACGGACACGGCAACGAGGCCGATGAAGCGGCCTTCACGGCGGCCATGAACGGCACTGGGTTGCCTGGTTGGGCGTCACACCTTCCTACATTCGAAGTAGGTACCAAAGTGGCTACCCGAAAGGCATCAGGCACGGTGCTCGCAGCACTAGCTGATGCAGTGCCCGGACTGGTGGGCGGAGGAGCTGACCTCACAGGCAACACCGGCACGAAGCTGCCGGGGGATCACAATTCGGCGGCCCACCCAGAAGCTCGCCAAGTGTATTTCGGCGTGCGAGAACACGGCATGGGCGGCATCATGAACGGATTAGCCGCCCACGGTGGCACGATCCCTGTCGGTGGCACGTTCTTCGTCTTTGCCGACTACATGCGAGGTGCCATTCGACTGGCGGCCATTAGCGGCCTCAAGGTTATCTACAGCTTTACCCACGATTCTGTTGGCTTGGGTGAGGATGGCCCCACGCACCAACCCATCGAACATCTCGCCTCATTGCGAGCCATGCCTGGCTTGAGCGTGATTCGGCCAGCAGATGCCAATGAGACGGCGGTGGCGTGGAAAGTGGCACTCGAGCACGAGGGCCCAACGGCACTTATTCTCAGCCGCCAAGACTTGCCCGTCTTGGCCGAAACGGCAGCCCATGCTGCGAGTGGCTTGCCCCGTGGCGCATACGTTTTGCTCGACAATCCCGAGGCCGATGTCACATTGCTTGGCACTGGTAGCGAAGTGGCCGTTTGTTTGGCGGCCGTGGCCTTGTTGGAAGCGCAGGGCATTGCTGCCCGAGTGGTATCGATGCCATCGTGGAATCTGTTCGTGGAGGAATCGCCGGCTTACCAACATGTGGTTTTGCCCGCCGACATTCCGTGTGTGGCGGTGGAAGCGGCCAGCAGTTTCGGATGGGACCGTTGGGCCGATGCAGTCGTGGCCATTGACCATTTCGGGGCAAGCGGCGCTGGCGACGCGTTGCTTGACGAATTTGGCATCAACCCCAGCCACGTTGCGGCTATCGCCGCGTCAGTTGTCGACGAGTGGTTCGACGATGAAGATCTCGAAGAAGACTCAGAAGAAGGGGAATAAATATTATGAATCGCCTACAACGACTCCATGCCGACTTCGGTCAAAGCCCGTGGCTCGACAATCTGAAGCGCGGCTATATCACCTCTGGTCAACTCACAAAGTTGGTCGGCGATGGTGTACGAGGCCTCACGTCAAACCCCACCATTTTCCAAAAAGCAATCACTGGGTCACCTGACTACGACGAACAATTCGCATCGCTTGTTCAGGGCCACACGTCGGTCGAAGACGCGTACTGGGCCATGGTGATCGACGACATTAATGGTGCCCTCGATGCCTTTGCGGACGTCCACAAAAACAGCAATGGAGTTGACGGATTTGTGTCGCTCGAAGTGTCGCCAACCCTGGCCCACGACACAGCAGGAACGATCGCCGCTGCCCGGCATCTCCACAACAAAATTGATCGCCCGAACTTGATGGTGAAGATCCCCGGCACGTCCGAAGGGGTTCCCGCCATTCAACAAATGTTTACCGATGGTCGCAGTATCAACGTCACGTTGATCTTTAGCTTGGACCGATACGCCGACGTGATGGAGGCGTACGTGGCTGGCCTCGAAGCCAACCCCTCGCATGACCTCTCCAACATTCAAAGCGTGGCGTCATTCTTCATCAGTCGAGTGGATTCAGAGATCGATCGACGGCTCGACCATATTGGTTCTGATGGCGCTTTGGCCTTACGTGGCAAGGCTGCCGTGGCCCAAGCCCAAGTGGCGTACCAACTGTTCCTTACCAAATTTTCCGGCCCTCGATGGGAAGCTTTGGCGGCGCGTGGCGCGGCGGTTCAACGCCCATTGTGGGCTTCGACCTCTACCAAAAATCCCACCTATCCCGACTTGCTCTATGTCGACACGCTCATTGGCCCTCACACGGTCAACACATTGCCGGACGCCACATTGGCAGCGGTAGCTGATCACGGAGTATTAGCTCGAACGATTGACGCTCATCCCGCCGTTGCCCAAAAGGTGCTCGACGATGTGACGGAGGTTGGCGTTGATTTGGACGACGTCGCTCATGTGTTGGAAACCGAAGGCGTGGCATCGTTCGGCAAGAGTTTCGCTGAGCTGATTGGCGCGCTCGAAGCCAAGGCCGCCGAGCTCACCGCGTAGCGTGTCGCCCTTGCCTCAACCTCCTCACGGGGAGCTGGTAGCAGTGCCGTCCGTGCCGGCTGCGTTCGTAGCCGCAGTCGAATCGGCATTCGTACAACGGAGAGGGCAGCGCTTCGCTATGGCACTCTCGGGCGGGTCGACGGCAAAGCGATGTTATGAAGCGTTGAGGGCAAGTCGTTCGATTCAGTGGAGCAATGTTGACCTGTTTTGGGGCGACGAGCGTTGCGTTCAATTACATGATGAAAACTCGAATTGGTTGTTGGCTCGGGAGGTGCTGCTCGATGCGGTGGGTCCTGTTGGATCGGCCACACCAATGCGCGGTGAACTCGGTGCCGACGCCTACGCTGCATTACTTCCAGGTGTTTTTGATTTCGTGCATCTGGGCCTTGGTCCCGACGGCCACACGGCTTCAATGTTTCCCGGATCTCCCGAACTCGACACTCCAGCGAGCATCCGAGTGGTCGCTACTCACGATCCAACGGGTGTCAACAAATTCGATCGACTATCGATCACTTTTGGCGAGATCGCCCGCGCCGGCTGTGTGGTGGTGACCGTGGAAGGTGCCGTAAAACAGTGGGCGATTCAACAAGTATTAGCTGGAGCCGACGTGCCTGCCAGCCGGCTCAACAACGCTCAACTCACGTGGATAGTTGATTTCGAGGCGCTCGGCCTCACCGATACGGTTGCTAGCCAGCCTCAAAATTCGAAAGTCACACCGTGATTCGGCGCACGGATTCCGACGTTCGAAATGAACTCATTGCCGCTGCAAACGGCCTCACGACTGATGGTGTGGGCCGGTCTGATCTCAAAATTGCTGCCACCGCCCTCAGCGATCTTCGACAAGCATTCGGCGCCTACGGACCGTACCGTGACCGTCGCAAGGTATGTATTTTGGGCTCGGCGCGAACGGCGAGCAACGCGCCGGCCTATGAGGCAGCGCGCGCTATTGGAGAGCACTTCGCGCGTCGTGATTGGCTAGTCGTCACTGGTGCTGGCCCCGGGATCATGCAAGGTGCCATGGAAGGGGCAGGCGTCGAGCACAGCTTTGGCGTCGGTATTGAATTGCCCTTCGAATTTCTTCCCAACGGCGTCATCGCAGGCGATTCTAAGTATGTGCGGATGACCCATTTTTTCACCCGTAAGCTCATGCTGATGAAGGAATCAGTGGCGTATGTTGCGCTGCCTGGCGGATTCGGGACACTCGACGAACTATTCGAAATTATCACCCTGATCCAGACGGGCAAGGCCCGCCCCGCCCCCATTGTGTTGCTCGATACACCGGGCGGAACATTCTGGTCCGGGCTACAAGCATGGATCACCAGCGAACTCGTTGGCGGGGGCATGGTGACCGCCGGTGACGATGGTCTTTACACCATCACGGACTCTGTCGATACTGCTACCTCGATTGTTCATCACTTCTATTCCAATTTTCAATCAATTCGTGATGTCACAGTGGCGGGCGAAACGCGCCGCGTCATTCGTCTTCGCAAAGGTCCATCTGCTCAGCAGCTCATAGAGATCAATTCGCTCTTTTCGGCGGTCTGTGGATCAGGCGTCATCGAAATAGCTCGACCATCGGATGACGAAATCGCCGACAAAGATGGCTTGGCGTTCGACCGGATCGGTTTCATTTTTAACAAACGGCGGGTTGCAGTACTACGGGCCCTCATCGACCATCTCAACGGCTTGCCCGCCGTGTAATTCGCGGGCCGCTTTTTCGACGGCAACTCGGGACCGAGTGAGGCTTCGTTCGAGAGCCGGCCGCTTGGATTCACCGTTGTGAATCGCGTCCTGGATGGCGTCGATGGCGAGCTCAGCGAGGTCGTTCGAAATTTGATTCAGCCGGCTGACTATGTCGTCGATTCGACGTTTGGTCGAAGAATTCATGTGCTGCGCCGGCCCGGCGTACGGCCGGGGTTGAGGCGGCATGCGGGATCCATTTTGGTTTTGATTGACTGCTCCAGTTGTTGGATACGGGGTTCTGTTGGCGTCGCTGGTGGGGGCTGAGAGCACCACGCCTCGCCGATTCCTATCAAGGCCATAAAGCTGCCAGGCGAGCGCTCTGCCCCAAATGAGCGCAACTCCTTTGGCTCCATCGCCCATCGATGCTTTTCTGGCCCACCCAGCGAAACTGGCGGATTACTGCACGGCTGGAATTGGCGTCCCAAAATTGTTGCTTGAGCCGCCACATCTTCGGGGTGTCCTTCGAGGCACACCCACGTGGTTGCCCCGTCCCACATGATCGATGCCGGGCGGTACAAACTACGGCGTGTCGCGAAAGGATCAGCTTGGAGGGCACTAAACCATTGCGTGCTGGCCGCTATTGGACGGGTGCGCAAGATCACCTCGCCAAAGAAGCCAAACGTGCCGAGCGAACCAACCAAAAGGCGACACAGATCAAACCCCGTCACGTTCTTGACGGTCGGTCCCCCCACCTTCACCAGCTCACCGGCGCCATTTACAAACCGTGCTTGTAACAACGTATCGCGTACATTTCCGTGACCGAGATGAAACACCGACGACCGCCCTACTGCTAGAGCGCCCCCGATCGTGGAGCCATCGGCAATCGGCATGGCGATCGTCTGGCCATGTGCCGCCAACGCGTTCGCCAACTCAGTCACCGGTGTGCCGGCATACACGGTGACGGTCATCTCGCTCGGCTCATAGCTCACGATTCCAGCCGGGGCACGGACGATTCTGGCACCCTGGTCCTGTAGACCGCCCTCTGTTGGCTGCGTGTTTCCGCCCACGCACACAACGGCTCCATGGGCACCGATGTCTGTCGCAAATTTGTCGAGAACGCGGGTCATATCCACAACCCATCCGGAACGCCATGGCCCTCGCCACATCGCGACCCGGCTGGTAACACTTTGAGCGGATTGGCCAAGCCTCGAGGATCAAAACACGACCGCACCATATCCTGAGCGACGAGGTCTACCGGAGAAAATTGCAAGCTCATGAGATCGCGTTTTTCGAGCCCGATGCCATGTTCACCCGACAGCACTCCCCCAGCAGCTAGCGAGGCCCGCACAATCTCCTCCCCCGCCGCGTGAACCCTGTCCATGATGCCTGGTAGACGGCCGTCGAAGACCAGAAGTGGGTGGAGGTTGCCGTCCCCGGCATGAAACACGTTCATCACAATGAGGTCGTAGCGGTCGGCGATTTCGTACACCTCAGAAAGCACCTTGGTCAGTGCCGATCGGGGTACGACAGTGTCGTGCAAGTAATAGTTGGGCTTGATTCTGGCCACCGCACCAAAGGCAGTTTTACGACCCTTCCACAACAGCAAACGCTCACCTTCGCTGGCTGCCAAGCGCACCGACATGGCGCCGTGGGCCTCGCCAATCGTTCGCACAATTGCCGCGCCTGCGTCGCATCCGGCGGGAAGCCCATCGATCTCTACTAGCAACACGGCGGCCGCATCGCGAGGGTATCCAGCCCCCACAAAATCCTCCACAGCGTTGGTGATTTTCTGGTCCATCATTTCCAATGCTGCTGGTACCAGCCCCGCCGAAATGATGGCGCTCACGCAATCGGTGGCCGCCGTGGTGTTGTCGAATGCAAGCAGCAATGTGCGCACTGCGGGTGGGTTAGGAGTGAGTCGGACAGCAATTTTGGTAGCGATCCCGCATGTGCCTTCTGAGCCGACAAACACGCCCCGAAGGTCGACGCCGGTCGGTGGACCGACAGCACCCAACGTCACGATCGAGGCATCGGGCAGGACCACTTCGAGGGAAGCAATATGGGGCGAGGTGACGCCGTAGGCCAAGCAGTGAGGCCCACCTGAATTGTTGGCCACGTTGCCGCCGATAGTGCATGACTGTTGACTCGACGGATCGGGAGCAAAGTGCATTTTGTGGGCGCCGAGGGCACGGGTCAGATCCAGATTGATGACCCCGGGCTCCACCCAAGCCACCATGTTGTCGATGTCAATGTCAATGATGCGGTTCATGCGAGTGAGCACAATCACGATGGGCTCCCCCGTCGGTACTGCACCTCCTGCTAATCCTGTGCCCGATCCTCTGGCCACAAACGGTCGCCCGAGGCGGTTGGCCAGAGCCACAACGGCAGCAACTTGCGAAGTAGATGTTGGAAAACACACGGCTCCAACGGCACCCGTCATGTTGGATGCATCACGCGAGTACAGGTTGGCTTCTGCAGCATTGGTGACAACGCCGTGAACGCCCACGATGTCGATCAACGCGTCGACAAGGTCGGAATTCGGGGCCATCACCACGCAAGGCACGCTAGCCCTCTACGATCTCAAACTCGTGGCCCGTACACCAATGCATATCCCCCATCGCGCCGACCCCGTGGGCACCCGCCAGTGGATCAGCTTCGATGACCCATTTGAACCGCGCACGTGGATGTTCGACGCCACGTTTCTCACATCAAACTATCAATGCATCTATGGCAACGGATGCCAAGGAGTACTTACCGAGAAGGCGCCTGAACTCCAACAAGGCTGCTGTAGCTATGGAGCGCATTTCACCGATCACGGCGACTACGACGACACCGTGGCCTACGCCGAACGGCTGACTCCCGAGGTTTGGCAATTTCATGATGTAGCTGTTGCCAAAGGTGGTTTCGCAGTCGAACGAAAAAAAGGCGGTCCCGGGCGATCGCGGTTGGTTGATGGCGCATGCATTTTTCTGAACCGTCCTGGCTTTACCGGCGGCACCGGATGCGCATTTCACATTGGAGCGTTGGCTGCTGGTGAGCGTCCACTTGATTGGAAACCCAACGTGTGTTGGCAAGTCCCCGTGCGTTTCGATGAACGAGACGACGAATTCGGCCATCCCATCACCACAGTGAGCGAATGGGGCCGGCGAGAATGGTCAGGCGGCGGAGCCGAGTTTGCATGGTGGTGCACCGAGGAACCTGAGGCTTTTAGCGGTCACGAACCGGTATACGTGTCGATGCGCGACGAACTCATCGAACTGTGCAGCGAAGAAATTTACGCCCTATTAGTGCTTGCCATCGAGCGACGAGACGAGGGCGTGCCGGTGGCACATCCCACAGTCCGCAAAAAGCAGTGACCCGCTAGTCGCCTTTGCGTTGCGAGCGGCGACGCTCATGCTCTGCGAGATGACGCATGCGAATGCGAATGCCTTTCGGCGTTACCTCAACGAGCTCATCGGCATCAATGAACTCGATGGCCGTTTCCAGCGTATGCAGTGTCGGCGCTGCCAACTTCACGCCGTCGTCGTGGCTGTGGGTACGAATGTTGTTTTTCTCTTTTTCGCGCACACAGTTGACGACCATGTCGCCGTCACGGGCGGCTTCGCCAATGACCATTCCTTCGTATACCACGTCGCCAGGTTCCACAAATAAAGTGCCACGCTGCTGCAAGTTGTCCAGAGCGTATGCGGTTGCTGTGCCCATACGATCAGAGATCATGGCGCCGTTTGTGCGATGGGGCAGCTCGCCAACCCATGGCATCCAACCTTGTGCCATTGTGTTCAGCAACGCCGTGCCACGGGTGGCAGTGAGCAAGAGCGAACGAATACCGATGAGCCCGCGGGCAGGCGCCTCGAAATGCACGATCGTGCGCCCGGTGTCGCCGGTAGCGAACTCGGTGACGCGACCCTTTCGGGGAGCCAATGCCTGTGTCACAACGCCCACATACTCATCAGGGACGTCGACTCGGCCAGCTTCGATTGGCTCGTGGCGTTTGCCGTTGATTTCCTTGGTGATGACTTCGGGGCGGCTGACTTGGAGCTCGAAACCTTCCCGGCGCATTGACTCGATGAGCACTGCCAATTGCAACTCACCACGCCCGGCCACCTCTGTGATATCGGGCGACTCCGTGGTGCCCAAACGGATCGACACGTTGCCTAGGATTTCCTTCTCGAGACGCTCACGAAGGTGACGTGAGGTGAGGAATTTGCCGTCTTTGCCAGCCATTGGCGACGTGTTGACGCCGAACGTCATGCGCAACACGGGTTCATCAACCGTAAGGCGGGGCAGAGCAACCGGCTCAAGGGTGTCGGCGAACGTATCGCCGATTTCTACTTCGCCAAACCCGCCCATGATGAACAAGTCGCCAGCCGACACGGTCTCAACTTCGACCCGGCTAATTCCGACAAACTGTAGGAGTGATCCAAGACGTTTGCGAACGATTCGTTGCGAGCCATCAGGTGCATCGGCCTGAATGAGTGCGATTTGCTCGCCCTTGGTCATGGTGCCTTCGATGACTCGGCCAATAGCCAACCGACCTAAATAATCAGAGGCGTCGAGGTTGGTCACAAGTGCTTGACATGGCGAGGCGGGATTGCCACCGGGCGCAGGCACAGTGGCCAGAATCGCTTCAAACAATGCTGTGAGGTCGCTGCCATCCTCAGGCATGCCAATGCCTGCCATAGATTTGCCTTCACGGGCGACTGCCGAGATCACGGGAAAATCGATGTGATGTTCACCGGCGTCAAGGTCGAAGAACAGTTGGTAAACCTCGTCGAGGACCTCTTCTGGGCGAGCATCTTGGCGATCGACCTTGTTGATGACAACCACAGCCGGCAAGTTGGCGGCCAGCGCCTTGGAGAGCACGTAACGAGTTTGGGGCAGGGGGCCTTCGGCGGCGTCGACGAGCAAGAGCACGCCGTCGACCATGGTGAGGGCTCGTTCTACTTCGCCGCCGAAATCGGCGTGTCCAGGAGTGTCGACCAAGTTGATCTTGACGCCCCTCCATTCCACGGATGCCGCCTTGGCCAAAATGGTGATTCCGCGTTCGCGTTCTTGGTCGTTGGAGTCCATGACCCGGTCGGTAACAGCTTGGTGGGCGCGAAAAGTTCCAGTTGAACGCAACATGGCGTCAACCAGCGTGGTTTTGCCGTGGTCGACGTGCGCGACCAAAGCAATGTTTCTTAGTTGTGTCATCTCTGCGATCTAACTGTTGGGGGGAAAAAATTGGGTCGAGCCCGACGTCGAACGGTTATTCCACTTCGTCGTCGTCGAATTCGTCGTCGTCAAACGTTACGCCGTAGCGCGCCGCTATTTCGGCATAGCGATCATCTTCGCTATCTCCGGACGGACGATCTTCATCCCGGGGCGTTGAGGGCCCAATCTGGACGAAGGGCTCTGGGCCCATTTGCTTTAGCTTGCGGGCTTCTTCGAAGCGCCGATGGCGACCTTTTTTCACGGCCGAACCTCTGATTGAGTGCGGTGAACAACCATATGTTAGCCGGTACGAGCCGGCAAACATGGAACAAGAACAGTACTAATCCACTATTTCGGGCGATTGGTAGCCAAAACGGGGCTCCAACACCAGCTCACCGTGTCCGTCGAAGGCAATCGAGGCGCGCCCGGCGACCAAACGGCCGATAGCGTCGCCCACCATCTCGGCGCGCCAGCCATGGCTCAGCGCAGCGGCGGGATCGCCGCGAAGGAGATCGCTGAGATCCTGCCGAGTAGCCAACAGAGCGGGGTCAATTTGATGATCGCGGGCAACTTGGCTGACCCATGCGGAAACCAGCGTGAGCGCGGGGCGAAGTTCGCGGTCGAGCGATTCGGCGGGCGTTGTCTCGGCTTTTACCGGCGCGGAGAGGAGGCCTTCTTGGGCAGCGGCCACGATCCCCTGACCGAGCGGGCCTCTGGCCATGCGTTCGTCCACTCCACGAACCGCTGCCAAGTCGGCGGTCG
The DNA here is from genome assembly GCA_038231795.1 of Acidimicrobiales bacterium. GTDB lineage: Bacteria > Actinomycetota > Acidimicrobiia > Acidimicrobiales > JBBRKR01 > JBBRKR01. Next base: position 51,784 of record JBBRKR010000009.1, on the reverse strand, counting down.
ACGTCGGCGGACGTTGTGAAATTGAAACTACAGCCAGATCGCCAAGAAGGAATCTGACTGGGAGATCTTTTGCTGCCGCCGAACGTTCGCGCCATGCAGCAACTGCTTGGGCAACGCCCCGAGCCTTGCCGCGGAGATGGCGCGCTTCTTTTATGCGAAGCCAGGCCTCAGAAGGCTCGGGCGGTCCTCCGAAATGAGTGCGCATCCATTCGCATTCTTCCAAAGCCCACAACAGCCTCCCGCGACCGTCCAGGCGGGCCACTAGCTCGTCGTGCAGCGCACACAGGTGCTCCACATCAGACGCTGCGTAGCTCTTCTGGTCGTCATCGAGGGGGCGTCGAAGCCAGTCGGTCAGACGATCACCTTTGGAGAGCTTCACATGCAACAGGCTCTCGGCCAGGTTGAGTAGTGATGGCGATGAAAAACCTATGAAGCCGGCTGCAATTTGGGTGTCAAACAAGCGGCGCGGCACTACTCCACACGCTCGCTCCATGACTTCAAGGTCTTGCTGAGCAGCGTGCATCACTATGAGTGCATCGCTATCCAGAATCTCGGAGAATTTTGCGATGTCGACGGCCAGCGGGTCGATAAGCGCAATGCCTCCGTCCCAGGCCAGTTGCAAAAGAGCGAGCTTTGGGTAGTACGTCTTTTCGCGATGGAATTCGGTGTCGAGTGCTATCCGGTCTACGTGACGCAACTCATCGATGAGGTTGTCGAGGCCAGTGGTGGAATCGATCCACCGGTAGGCAATGTCAGTCATACAGTGATTAGCTCGCTCCGGTTTCGAAGGGATGACCGGCTGCGAGCCAGGCCTTTGTGCCACCTGCCACGTTGATGGCGTCGATGCCTTCGGCACGCAAAAATTCGCTAGCCCGCATGCTGCGGCCGCCTGATTGGCAAATGATATAGACGGGTCCGGAGCTCGGAAAGCTGTCGAGATTGTCTGGCACAATGGCCAGCGGGATCAGTTGTGCACCTGGAGCGTGAGACTCTGCGTATTCATCGGGTTGACGAACGTCAATAACTGTTGCTCCGCCGGCCAAAAAAGTAGCCAGCGTGGCCACGTCAATCTCGGGGACTTGGGGGTCGATCGTCATTTCCAGACACTACACCAGGTCGGGCGGGGAATTGACGTTCAACACCAGGTTGTCGTCGTCGATGGGGACTAGGTGGCTACGCAGCGCCGCGATTCCAGCGCGCATGGATCGCTGGCCTTCCCCGACGAGGCGATCAAATACCGGGGTGCAGCCTATGGAATACAAAGCGCATAACGGTTCGATTCCATGGGAGCTCTCCGCCACGCAACATTCGTTGTCTCCTAGAGAGGCCGCCAAGCTGGCCAGCAGCGGGGCTGTGAGATTGGGCATGTCACAAGCGATCACAAGCAGCGAGGCATGGCCTCGTCTTTGAGCCCATGCCAGCCCTGTGGCGACTGCCGCCAATGGGCCGGCGCCTGGTAAACCGTCTGGTACGACGACCAATCCAAGGGCTTCAAGGGCGTGCCGATCGCCGCCCAAACAGACTGCTTCGGCTACTCCGCTATCGAGCAGTGTGGCAACTGCGGCCACTGCCCGGACATGGCCATTGAAGTGCATCAAAGATTTGTCGGTACCCATGCGGGTGCTGGATCCGCCGCACAACACGGCGCCTGCGAAACTCATTCGACGCTGCGTATTACTCGGCGGTGGAAAGACCGCCAGGCGAAAGTTGATCGATAAAAATCGCGCACCGCTCTGCCTCAGATGTCTCGCCGATTATTGACGCCATGCGGCGCAAGCCGTCAAGGGCTTGTAGAAATCCGCGATTCGTCTCATGGTGCCAACGCACGTAGCCGCTGCCCCGCCATCCACTTTGACGAAGACGGTCAAGCCCGCGGTGATATCCCGTTCGGAAACAGGCGTAGGCCTCGGCGCTCCGGTGAGGATCGACAGCTATGGCCTGCCCAAGTTGTGCCCAAGCGTCCAAAAATGTCGGCCACCGGGAGGCAACGGCTGAAATCGCAGCTGTACGGTGCTCAGCGCCGGTGGCCAATGCCACCTCAAGTGCAGCCAACGCAGCCGCTGGTTCGGCGTCCAGGACGGTCTCAGGCGGGCCGGACGTGAACATTTGGACGGGGCGAGAATCTGACATGTCTGTAGGTTACGAGTGTTCGGCACCGGCGCGCCTATCCCGGGTGGTCGTGGTACTGCGCCATAAGATTGCGCCGTGAAAATATCGTTGATTGCTCTGTCGTATGACACCGTCAAGACCGGGTCTACCGGCATGGTGTTCGTGTTTTTGGCTGCTGGACTAATCGCTATGCGCTTTTCTCAAAAGCTGGTGTCCAAGGTGATTGGGTTTGTCGTGATGGCCGGATTGGCAGTTGGATGCTGGGCCTACCGCGACACTTTGGAACAGTGCGTGAAAACGTGCTCATGTTCGTTGGCTGGACACAAAATCAACGTGCCAACATCGGCCAATCCAATCTGCATTCAGATCAGTAAGAAGTAGGAACGATCCATGGAACTTGTTCTCATCCGCCATGGTCAGCCCGTGCGTAGGTTGGTCGAAACCGGTGTTGCCGATCCTGTGCTTTCTGACAATGGACGCCAACAGGCCGAGCTGCTAGCCAAGTACCTGCGGGCCGAAGATTTCGACGCCGTGTACGTGTCACCCATGAACCGGGCGCGGGAAACAGCTGCCCCGCTCGCCACCGATCAAAGACTCTCATTGATCGTCGTCGATGGAATCGCCGAATATGACCGACATTCACCTGAGTACATCCCCATTGAGGAATTGAAGGCCGCAAAAGATCCTCGGTATTTCGATTCGGGCCGACCGGAGGGAGCGCCTTCCGTGGAGGATTTTCAGGCCACAGTTGTTTCAGCAATCGAGATGATCATCGACACTCACCCAGGCCAGAAGATCGCCGCCGTATGCCACGGAGGAGTAATTAATACGTATCTTGCTCATGTTTTGAGTCTCGCTCAAGGCGATGGTTTTTTCTACCCCGACTACACGTCGATCAACCGAGTGGTCGCCGCACGTAGCGGCGAAAGGCAAATCAAGACACTCAATGAGACGCCGCATCTACGCGGAACGGGACTGACCTTTGGATTGACTAACTAGAATATGAAAGTAATATACGATAAAAACCACGAACTTCACGCCCCGAAATTCGAATCAGATGGCGGGTATGTGGGCACCGCATACGAGCTGGCAGAACGTGGCGAGCTCATACGCTCGGCACTGGCCGCAGACGGTTCTTTCGATTTTCGAAATGCCACGAATCACGGCGACTCGCCAATCACTGCAGTTCACGACGCGGCACTCTTGGAATTCTTGTCGACGGCGTGGACTCGATTTTCGGCTGGTCGGCCAGAACGCGAGACGCTCATTGCCGATACGTACTTCAACGCTCGATACCGTCCGAACATGGAACCCGGTCGCGTTCCGGCCAACGTGCGCGGCGCAGCTGGGTACTACGGATTCGACGCCGCCACCCCGATCATGAGTGGCACCTACACCGCAGCGCGACTGGCCGTCGACGTGGCACTCACCGCCGCCGACCATGTGCTCGGCGGCGACAAGATCGCATACGGATTATGTCGCCCGCCCGGCCATCACGCGGCCACGGGAATGTACGGCGGGTATTGCTACTTCAACAACGCGGCAATCGTGGCCAGCGAACTGGCGAAACGCATTGGTGGGCGTAGTTGCGTGCTCGATGTCGATTACCACCATGGCAACGGCACCCAAGAGATTTTCTATGAACGCGACGACGTACTTTTCGTGTCGCTGCACGCAGACCCCGATCGGGCGTACCCGTTTTACTCAGGGTGGGCCGATGAGATGGGTTCTGGCCCTGGCCGGGGAATGACCTTGAATCTGCCACAGGCTCGCCACACCAACGACGACACATTTTTGGCCGGCGGAGGTATCGCCCAGGCGCTTGATGCCATAAGCGCTGCCGGCGTGACATCACTGGTCGTGTCGTTGGGCGTCGACGCGTTTGATGGCGACCCAATCGGCGATTTGTCAATCTCGACAGCCGGATTCGGGCGCATCGGCGCCGCGATTGCTCAACTTGGATTGCCGACCGTCGTACTTCAAGAGGGCGGATACAACTTGGAACATTTAGGTGCCAACGTACTGTCGTTCCTCAAAGGAATCGACCGCTAACGCCCGTCAGTTTCTGGGGACTGCCGTCAGTTTCTGGGGACTGCCGTCAGTTTCTGGGGACTGCCGTCAGTTTCTGGGGACTGCCGTCAGTTTCTGGGGACTGCCGTCCAGGGCAACGCCTTGTCGACACGCACGTCGCCGGGGAGGCCGAGAACTCGTTCTCCCAAGATGTTCTTCATGACCTCGCTTGTGCCGCCTTCGATGGAGTTGGCGCGAGCCCGCAGGAATGCTTGCTGCGGCGTCGAAGAATTCATGCTCATGGTGGGACGCGTCTTGTGGTAACCAGTCCCGTACAACATGCCTTGGGCACCAAGTAGCCCGACGCAAAATTCGTAGATGTCCTTGTTGACCTCAGCGAATGCCAATTTGCCTGTCGAACCTTCTGGGCCTGGCACACCTTTTGTGCGATTTTGTGAAGCTCGCACGTTGGTCAAACGGCCAATTTCGGCCCGGCTCCACAGCTGCATGAGCTTGTCGCGGTATGGAGCGGTTTTGGCGTCGTCGGGCATGGCTTTCCAAATGCGGAGCGCTTCGGCAATCGGGCCAGAGCCACGAGGAGCCACGCTGCCACCAATCGATACCCGCTCGTTCATCAGCGTGGTGAGTGACACTCGCCAGCCGTCGCCCACATTTCCCATCCGCTCAGTATCTGGAATACGTACGTCGGTCATATAGACCTCGTTGAATTCCGCTTCACCTGTGATCTGATACAGCGGTCGCACGTCGACGCCAGGCGCATGCATGTCGATCACGAAGTAACTCAAGCCGGCGTGTTTTGGCTGATCGGGGTCGGTGCGTGCAACAAGCATTCCCCATCGCGACAGATGAGCCAGCGTGGTCCACACCTTCTGGCCATTGACAATCCACTCGTCGCCATCACGAACTGCCTTGGTGGCCAGGCCAGCTACGTCAGAGCCAGCGCCAGGCTCTGAGAAGAGTTGGCACCAGATTTCTTCGCCCGTGAAGAGTGGACGCAAGTAACGCTGCTTTTGATCTTCGGACCCCCACGTCACGATGGTGGGGGCTCCCATCCCATGACCTATGGGGTTGCGGTACTGCGAAAATGGAGCACCAGCTTTGCCGAGTTGTTCGTTGACCATGCGCTGATGTTTGGGGCTCATGTCGAGGCCGCCGAGGCCTACGGGAAAGTTGACCCAACCCAGGCCAGCGTCAAATTGAGCGCCGAGGAATTCGACAGCCGACACCGATTTCGGTGGGTGTTCCGCCAACAACTTTGTGATGGCGTCGGAAACGATTGTCTCATCGGGAGTGAGGGTGTCGGTCATGGTCGGAATCCTAATTCTCGACCAAGCAGTCAAGCAGTATCAGAGCGAAGTCGTTGTCACCGTTACAAGAACAGCGGCTTTACTAACCTGAACGAGTGACTTCTCCAAACGATCAATCGAGCGACGCTCATTCAAGCGGTGCGCAAGCGCCGGTCTCCGGTGGCAAGGTGCTGATGGCGTTGCCCATTGGTGAGCGGGTCGGCATCGCATTTTCGGGAGGACTCGATACATCGGTAGCCGTAGCGTGGATGCGAGAAAAGGGAGCAATCCCCTGCGCCTACACAGCCGACTTGGGCCAGCCCGATGAGCCAGAACTGGAAACTATTCCCGATCGAGCTAAAGAGTATGGCGCCGAAATCGCCCGTCTCGTCGATTGCCGCGAAGAGCTGGTGCATGAAGGTCTCGTGGCGTTGCAATGCGGTGCGTTTCATATCTCGACCGCCGGCAAAACGTATTTCAACACCACTCCTCTTGGCCGAGCAGTTACCGGCACGTTGCTGGTGCGTGCCATGCAATCTGACGACGTCAGCGTGTGGGGTGACGGGAGCACCTACAAGGGCAACGACATCGAGCGCTTCTATCGCTATGGGCTTTTGGTGAACCCGAACCTGCGGATCTACAAGCCGTGGTTGGATCAGACCTTCGTCGACGAGCTCGGTGGCCGCACAGAAATGAGCGAGTGGTTGACAGCTCGCAACTTGCCATACCGGGCGTCTACCGAAAAGGCGTACTCGACGGATGCCAATATTTGGGGAGCCACCCACGAGGCAAAGCTGCTCGAGTTTCTGGACAATGGCATGGACCTCGTCGAGCCAATTATGGGCGTTAAACATTGGGATGCTTCTGTTGGCGTGGAGCCAGAGTTGGTGTCTGTGCGTTTCGAAGCTGGGTGGCCAGTTTCGATCAATGGTGCCGAGTTCGCCACGAAGGTGGACCTGGTCTACGAAGCAAATCGCATTGGCGGCCGACACGGATTAGGTATGAGCGACCAGATCGAAAATCGAATTATTGAGGCCAAATCTCGCGGCATCTATGAAGCCCCAGGCATGGCATTGCTACACATTTGCTACGAGCGATTAGTGAGTGCGATTCACAATGAAGGGACCGTTGACAACTACCGGACTATGGGGCGCCGAGTCGGCCGTCTGATGTATGAAGGTCGATGGTTTGATCCTCAATCGTTGATGTTGCGCGAGCCGCTGCAACGATGGGTGGGGGCGGCGGTTACCGGAGAAGTCACGTTGCGTTTACGTCGAGGCGACGACTACACGATCGTTTCCACACAGGGCCCTCACTTCACGTATCAACCAGAGCGCCTCAGTATGGAACGTACGGCGGGGGCCTTCGGGCCTCTTGATCGAATTGGCCAACTCACTATGCGCAACCTGGACATAGACGATTCGAGAGCCAAGCTCGGTATCTACCAGGACGCCGGCACATTGACGGCGGGGACCAATCCCCTTCAGCTGGGGAGCTAGTTCAAAAACGAGCGCATGTGATCGGCTTCACGTGGTTTTTTGATCGCGTCGTACATCTCGGCCGCCTCGTCGAATCGACCATGAACACCAAGAAGGTTGGCCATTACTTCTGCGTCATCTGGCGTGAGCCCGTCCGTACACGAACGGAGTTCGAGGACCCACAAAAGGTTGGTTCGTTCCCCTGCCTGTGTGTAAGCATTCTGAAGATTATTTAGTACTCGCTGAACAATCAGGCGATCGGAAATCGGAGCCAAATACTGTGATTGAAACGGCTGATTTGGTTGCACGTTCCGAAACCGCAACTCGCAATCTCGGAGGGACATCCGGCGGCCGTTTGTAAACACGTCATAGAACGCTGTCGGATCGTGGCGCTCGCGCAACAAGAAATGACCTGGCATACCAATGCCCACGAACTGGTGGCCGTGGAGCCGACCAATTTCGATAGCAGCAATGGCCAAGCTGATGGGAATTCCTTTGCGGTGTTGCAGTACCCACGGCATGATCGAGCAATCGGCCGAGTAGTACTGCTCTGCCTCACAGGGCCCAAAATCGGCCTCAGCAACAAATCTGTTGATGAACTCTTCAGGTGTGTCGCTGGTGAATTCATAGCCGATGGACACTAATGACTCTTTGTATGACTCGACCGTCAGCGTGGGCCGCACGTGCATCGAAACAAACGTCATAGCGTGCAGAAGAAAATCGTCGTTGGCCGGGGATTCGAGAAGTTGTCGATATTTCGTTTGGGCTAAAGATCGAACATGCACGGCCCACACGATAGGTTGCGGCACAAAATATTGGCGACCGTCCACCAAAGGAGTTCGATATGTACCCCGGTGCTTTCGTAGAGACCACACCCGACAAAATCGCGTATGTCATGACCACCAGCGGTTACTCAATGACCTACCGCCAGCTCGACGACGCAGCCAACCGGCTGAGCCAACTCTTTGCATCTTTGGGGCTGAAGCCCGGTGACCACGTCGCGATGTGTCTGGAAAATCACGACCGGTATCTCGAAATTTTGTGGGGCGCCCGCTATGCCGGGCTGATCTACACGGCATGTTCAAGTCGGTTGACGTCCAGTGAGCTCACGTACATCTTGAACGACTGCGGCGCAAAGGCGTTTATCACCAGTGCCTACAAATCAGACCAGGCCGCCGAGATCGTGAGCGGCACGCCAAATGTGACTACACGCCTGATGCTGGATGGCACGATCGACGGCTATGGCAGCTACGAGGACGCCGTCGCCGGATGCAGTGCGGACCCCTTGCCTGATCGAATTGCTGGGTTTGACATGTTGTACTCGTCGGGTACCACTGGGCGTCCTAAAGGAGTACTGGCCGCCATGCCGCCGACGCCGTTGGAGGCATCGCCCGGCCTGGCGTCGACGGTCACCATGCTCTTTGGTGTCGACGGCAACACGGTGTACCTGTCGCCTGCGCCCCAGTATCACGCTGCCCCGTTGCGGTTCACGATGGCCATGCAACAGGTCGGAGCGACAGCGGTGGTGATGGAACAGTTCGATCCAATTGAAGCGCTGCGGGCCATACAGACGTATCGTGTGACGCACAGTCAATGGGTGCCGACCATGTTCGTACGCATGTTGAAAACCGACCCCGCCGTGCGTGAAGCATTCGATGTTTCGAGTTTGGTGTGCGCCATCCACGCCGCCGCGCCATGCCCGATCGCTGTGAAACGGCAAATGATTCAGTGGTGGGGCCCCGTGCTCTTTGAGTATTACGCGGGCACAGAAGGCAACGGTTTCGTGTTTTGCACGTCTGAAATGTGGCTGGCCCACGAAGGCACTGTCGGGTTTCCCATCGCATGCACGGTGCACATCGTGGGCGACGACGGCGAGGAGCTGCCGGCCTACGAGCCAGGCACCATCTACTTCGAGGGGGGCGGGAAATTTGAGTACCACAACGATTCCGAGAAGACCGCTGACTCCCATAACACCGCTGGATGGTCGACCCTCGGCGATGTTGGTTACCTCAACAGCGATGGCTTCTTGTTTCTCACCGATCGCAAAGCATTCATGATCATTTCGGGCGGCGTAAATATCTATCCCCAAGAGGCCGAAAACGTTTTGATCAACCACCCCGCGGTAATCGATGTGGCCGTGTTTGGCGTGCCCAACGCCGACTTTGGCGAGGAAGTGAAAGCAGTTGTGCAACCTGCATCGATGCCAGCCTCCGATGCCGAATCAGCAGCCTTGGCCGCCACGCTCATTGCCTATTGTCGGGCTGAATTGGCCGATGTGAAGTGCCCGCGATCCATCGACTTTCGTTCTGAACTCCCCCGCCACCCAACGGGCAAGCTTTATAAGCGTTTACTCAAAGACGAATACTGGGCGGGCCACGGCACCAGCCGAATCATCTAGCTGGCCGGGTCACAAACCAGCTAGCCAGCGATGATGCAGATGCGCTCTTCGGTCATTTCGCGCACCGCGTAACGGGGGCCTTCACGGGTATTACCGGAGTCGCGTAGGCCGCCATAGGGCTGCTGGTCGGCTCGGAACGTGGGCACCTCGTTCACGAGTACGCCGCCGAAATCAATGGTGCGCAACGCTGTCATCGCGGTCGTGATGTTGCTGGTGAAGATGGCAGCCTGCAGTCCGAATGCCGAGTCGTTGGCCAATCGAAACGCCTCGTTCACATCGGTGTAGGTGGCAATGGCCACCACGGGGCCGAACACTTCGCCGGCACACACTTTCATGTCGGGTGTGGCGTCGGCAATGACTGTGGGTTGCAAAACACCTGCGTCATCAATAGTGCCGCCGGTGAGTACCCGGCCGCCTTGGCTGGTGGCCTCGGCGATCCAGCTCGCCACCCGGTCACGCTCGCTGCGTGAGATCAACGCCGATACATCGGTGGCGTCGTTGGCAGGATCGCCTACTACGAGGGTGTTGACCCGCTCCACGAGAGCGTCTGTGAACTGGGCAGCGATGGATTCATGTACGTAGATGCGCTGCGTCGAAATGCAGCTTTGGCCGGCATGACTGAAACCAGCCACTTTGATTTTCTCAACGGCGGCGAGCCAGTCGCCGTCGGCCTCGATGATGATCGGCGCATTGTTGCCCAACTCGAGGCCGACTTTTTTGCGGGCTGCCTGGGCGCGGATTCCCCACCCAACAGACGGCGACCCAGTGAAGGTAATCATGGCCACGTCGGGGTGATCCACAATGGCATTGCCCACCGTCGAGCCGCCGCCGGTGACCACGTGCAACCAATCGGCTGGGAGCCCGCACTCATCGATCAAAAGCTCGCTCAGAGCTATGGCGCTCAACGGAGTTTGGGAAGCTGGCTTAAGGACCACAGCGCAACCGGCGGCAATGGCAGGGGCCAATTTGTGGGCCACCAAATTGAGAGGGAAGTTGAACGGTGCGATAGCGCCAATGACGCCGATGGGCATGCGCATAGTGAAAGCAATTTTGCCTACGCCGGCCGCGCTGGCATCCATGGGCACCACGTCGCCAGCCAGGGTGCGGGCTTCGGCGGCCGCGAATTGAAATGTGCTTACCGCACGTGACGCTTCGACTCGCGCGGTCTTGATGGGCTTGGCCGATTCGGCGGAAATGATTTGGGCGAAAAACTCGTTACGTTCGCCGAGCAAGCGGGCTGCAGTGTCCAGGATGGTGGCCCTTTGATGGGCGGGCATGGGTGCTTCGTGCATGACGGCCTTAGCTGCTCGCACCGCCCTATCGACGTCGGCCACAGAGCACGATGGAACGGTGTCGATGAGTTCACCCGAGTATGGAGAACGCACTTCTATGGCGGTATCGGTTGTGAACTGTTGGCCTTGAATTCGTACGGAACGCATGGCCGTTCAGCTTAGGACATGATCTCCCGGCTCAGCCCAAGTGCTGCGGCAATCAACGAGTCGAGCGCGCTGGCCGGACCAAACGGGATTGCGGCGATGTCGTGCACGCTCAGCCCACCGCTCATCGCTAGGCGGGTCGTTGCCAAAATTTCACGGGTTTCGCCGCCGATCACATGGACTCCAAGGATCTGTCCAGTAGGTCGATCGGCGATCACCTTGAGCAATCCAACCCGTTGTCCAAGCACGACTGAGCGAGGCGTGACCTGAAGATCGACAACTTCCGCAACCACATTATGAGTGGCGGCAGCGTCTATTTCGGTGACGCCCACCCACCCGATTTCAGGCACGGTTCGAAGCATCACCACACCGCTATCGGCGACGTTCTCATCGGCAGCAACGATGGCGTCGAAGGTCGTCGTGTCGTCCGTTGGCGCTTCCCCGAGAGTGATGCCGACAGCTTCGAGGATCATGGTAGCGAGCGGCACCAAATCAGCATCGAGCCCAGGAAACAGGCCGTGGGAAGGCACCGTGATGGTGACTTCGACGCCAGCCGCCGACAAGGCAAAAGCCGTCTCGATACCCGATACGTTGGCATGCGGTGTAGGCACCGTGATCAATGCCCGTTTGGGGAGCGCAAAGGTTCGCAACAGACCAGAGCTGTTTGTTTCGAGCTGATTTTGATGTTGCTGCAACCGGTCATTGCGGGCCATCAATGCTGGCCAATTCATCTCCGCCCCCACGGCCACAATGCCTAATTCATCAAGCTCTGTTGCCTCCAAAAATTGGCGAACGGCGCTCAGCGTCATACCAACGGCATCGTCGAGTTCATCGATACAGCCAATGACAGATCCCGCTACATGCACCTCGCCTATCGCCGCCAGCTGACGCACGAACCCGGCGGTGGGGGCATCGATTTCAAGTTCGGCCTTCTCGGTCACGATCCGGCAGATCGGTTGGCGGACAGCTACCTGGGTGCGATCGGCAACTAGCCATTCCTTGATCGTGGCCCGCTCCATAGTTTTGCTGACTTTCGGAATCGTCAGCTCAACGGTCATGAGCCAATTCTGCCCTATTGCGAGTTGGCGAGCCGCAAGGTGGCGGCCACGTCGATGACCATCGGCCCGTTCGCCTCCACCCACATATTGATGTGACAGCTCTCGTCGACGGACAGTTCGCGTTCGCCGTCGAAAGCCAAAAGAGCCGGGCCGTCATGACGGACGACGTCGCCAAACGCAAGTGGCGTGGCTTGTGAGACGCCAATAGGCACGATCACGCCCGGCGCGAATGCCACCGTAAGTAACCGGGCGGCGTTGTGATCAAACGTCAACGAAACCGGCCCCGAATAGGCCGACCCGGCACCCATTCGCGTCGACGCAATTCCCGCGATTGAGCAGATCCCCACCGAGGCTGGATCACTACGGCTACACACAGCGGCACGCAATTGCGATGGGTCACTAAGCGCTCTGGCACCCACAAATCCAGGTTCCAGAACAACGGCGTCGATAAGGGCAAGGTCGCGACATATTTCGGCACGAGGAAAAACGATTTCAATATGCACAACGGCGCTGCGATGGGCCACATCGTGAATCGACACTGCCCCACTAGCTACGACGCCGGCCGCCATGCCGGCCACCGTGCCATCGATGTGGCGAGGGAAGGCATTGTTCGTTCCCGTCGAAAGTGCAATAACGGGAATGTCAAGCCAGCCTTTTGCTGCGGCCCGGTTCGTGCCATCGCCGCCCAGCGTGATTACGGCGGCCACGTCGAGTTCACGCAAAGCGGCAGCAGCTCTGGTGGTAACGGTGGCATCGCCACGACCGGCGAAGGGCAGAAGATGAATGGTGGGGGCATGTGGTACAACGGATGCCGCGGCGAGCGCCAAACTTTTTGGATCGTCCATGGCGTACACATCGGTGACGCCCATTGCGGCTAAGCCAGCCAACACGCGACAAATGATGTCCTTTTTGGCCTCGTTGGTGATCACCGAGGCGTAGGTGAACATGCGCCGAATGTCTTTTCCGGATGCCGGGTTGGCAATCAATCCCACAGCTCGTGTCATTGCCGTCAAGCTATCGCGACGCGCACCTTCCACGGGCGGTAACGTCGTTTCATGCGAGCAGGATTAGTCACCGGTAAGGACACATTTGAGTTGGTCGAATTTTCGGACCCCGAACCCAACGCGGCGCTTGCGGTAGTCGCTGTAGACAGGTGCGGTATCTGTGGTACTGACCTTCATGCTTTCATGTCGGGACATCCGTACACGCCGGCTATTTGCGGGCATGAGTGGGCGGGCACGGTTACCGCCATTGGATCCGGCGTGAGCAACGTTGCTGAAGGCGACAAAGTGGTGTGCGGAGTGGCGCCGGCGTGCGGGACATGTGAGCCATGCCGCAACGGCCAGTCCGAGTGGTGTGTGACCGCATTTATGGGCATGATCGGGCGAGATCGGTTGGCGCCAAAGCACGGCGGCTTCGCGTCGCATATCGCTATCGATGCTCAGCGGCTGATTCCGTTCACCGCTGCGTTGACAGTCGAGGAAGCGGCCATGATCGAGCCAACCGCAGTGTGTCTGCATGCCGTCCGTCGGACGCCATCGCTTGCTGGTCGATCGGTAGCATTGTTGGGGGCTGGTCCAATTGGCTTGCTGACGCTGCAATGTGTGTTGGCACTCGACGCTGGACACGTGACAGTAATTGAACCAGATCCGAAGCGGGCGGCGTTGGCGCAGTCGCTTGGTGCCACCGTCGTGCTTGATCCATCGGCTGCTAGCGGCTTGGTGGTCGATGTCGCATTCGAGTGCGTCGGCAAGGGCGCCACCATACAAATCGCTGTCGACCTTGTGCGTCGGGGTGGTCATGTCACGCTGGTGGGGGTGCCAAACGAAATGGCCACCATCAACCCGGCGGCGTGGATGATGAAGGAGCTCACGTTGGCCACTTCATTGGGGTATGTGCATCACGATTTCGGGGATGCTATTGACCTGGTTTCCGACGGAAAGGTGCGCCTGCGTCCGCTGCATTCTCGCACTGTGGGGCTCGATGGCGCAGCTCAGGTATTTGCCGAGTTGTCGGCTGGTGGCACGGGAGATGTGAAGGTGCTCATCGACCCGAATGCATAATAAATTCTCGTTTAATGCTATTCAGCGCGACTCGATTGGTGTTGGGTTCACCGTTGGGTTGTACGGTTTTTCGTTCGGCGCTATAGCTAGCGCCGCTCACGCCAGTACGTGGCAAGCCATGTGTTTGTCGAGCGTGTTGTTTTCTGGTGGCAGCCAATTTGCGTTGGTGGGAGCGCTTGCTGAAGGCTCTTCAGCCCTTTCCGCTGTTGCCGTTGCGCTGTTTCTTGGGATTCGAAATGCGCTATATGCCGTACGATTGCGCCCCATCACCAACGACTACTCGCTGCTGCGACGGCTTGTGGCCGGGCACATCACCATTGACGAATCAGCCGCCATGGCAACTGCGCAAGATGATCCTGAAGATTCGAAAATAGCGTTCTGGGCCACCGGCTTTGGTGTGCTCGTATTCTGGAATTTATTTACGTTGCTGGGATCGCTCTCCGGGTCGTTCCTAAAGGATCCGGCCACAATTGGGCTCACAGCTGCTGCACCGGCGGCCTTTGCCAGCTTGGTGTGGCCTCGCCTTCGGGATCGGACCGGCCTGCGGATTGCATTACTGGCGGCGGCTATCACGTTGGCATTGTTACCGTGGGCGCCCAGGGGCGTACCGGTGTTGTCGTCGCTTTTGGCAATACCCATTGGCGTGGCTACCGCACCGAAAACAGCCGCCGCTGCGCACCACGAATCGGACCACGATCGCACCATAGGCCCGGCATGAGTTGGACCCCGGTGATCATTGCCAGCGTTGGGTGTTTGCTCCTGAAAATGTTGGGGACGTTTGCCCAAACGCGGTTCGTGGAATTACCCGTCGTGCAAAAGTATGTGCCTTATTTGCCAGTGACGTTGCTCACGAGCCTCACGATTTCAAACACTCTCTCGCCGGGCCGACCTTGGCATACCGATGCTCGCATTGTGGGCGTGGCGGCGGGCATCGTGGCGTTGTGGCGCAAGTTGCCTTTTCTGGCAGTGCTTCTGATTGCCGCTGCCGTTGCCGCACTCGCTCATGTGTGGTGGCACTAGCAAGGGCGAAAGGACTACCGTCGCCGGCCGGTAATCGGCACCACTATGCGTTCGTGGTCGCCGACGTCGTGGCGCACAGAGATAAGACCAGCCAGGCCAGATGTGCCGGTGTGATCGGCATCAATTGTGGTGTAACGCGCCACGAGATCGTGCGCCTGGGCGATGTGGTCTTCGGTGGCGGTAATGGGAGCACCGCCAAGGGTGTCCATCACCCCGAGAATTCCCAACCAGTCGTAGGTTTCATCGTCCAAAATTCCAGTGGCCGCGCTGCGCGGTTCGGCCTCCCACGGCCACATGCATTCATCCCAATGCGCTGCGGCTTGGGTCGCCGTGTACTGCGCTGCCTTGGCGATTTCCCACGCTCTAGCCAATGGGGCGCAGCCCTGCGCTTGCACAGGATGAAACAACATCGATGCTTGCCCGTCAATGAGTCCCTGGCCCACGCTGGTGGCCAGTGCTCCCCCGCCGACAGAAACAAAAATACGGTCGAAACTTACGCCAGTGGAGGCGATTTCCCATCCCAAGGTGCGTCCGCCATCGTTGCAGTACGCATTCTCTGTGCCCTGCACGGCAAACGGAATTGCACCCTTGGCGACGGTTTCGCGAAATCGAAAGAGGCACGGGTCACCCGGCGGATCGCTTGGCAAACGAGGGCACCGTGTGACGGTGCCGCCGAGGTGTTCAATTTGCTCGATCACCGTTGGATTTCCCCACTCAGGCACGAACACGTGCAGCGGCCAACCTATGGCCTCGGCGAGCGTGGCGGCCGCTAGAGCGGCGTTGCCGCAGGAAGCTATGGCCAGCGGTTGACGGTCGTTGGCATTGCGTATGCCGATGGACTCTTCGGCCAAAAGCACCAACGCAATCGACATTAAAAACCGTGCCTTGTGCGAACCACCAACGTTGTTGGTTTCGTCTTTCAGCCAGACGCCGCCTGTCGACGTGAACCCAAGAACTTCTGACAGCTCGTCGGCCCTCGTGCACGGCGTTACGCGAAATCCAACGCCGCCGTGAGTAATCAGCGCATCATCGATATCGGCGATGAGCTTGACGCGGGCATCATGGTCGAGGCCAAGCGACAAGGCATATCGAGCCCATTCGAGTTGCCCGTCATAGGCCACGAACGGATTCGTATGAACGCCCCGGGGAGCCAATTTTGTGTCGGCAACTCGGTACAGAACGTGACGGCCACCATCGCCCACGGCCGGGCATTGCCACCCGTGCTTGGTCGTGCGTTGGCACACAGCGCATTCCCACATCACGCAATCTTCCGGTTGGTTGTCACGTCTGCCGGCGTGTGGTCACGAGGCAGCGGATACTTCGGCGTTGAATTCCACGATCATCTGATCCCAATCATCCGCGTACGAGTGCATGCCCGTCCAGAACGATTGATGCAGACGAGCGTCGAAAATTTCCAACGGCAAGCCTTGTTGCTCAACCCAAGTGAAATATCCGAGATTGAAGATTCGCTTTCGGTCCCGTTCTGTGAGTTCGATGAGGTGTTGGGTGTCGGCGCCAGTGAGGTGTTGGCCCACAGCGTGGGCGGCGTCGACTTGGTCGAATGAACCGTGGTAGCGATTGGCGAGCAGTTTTGCTCTCTCGCTTGGGTATAGGGCAGCACCGTCGGTGGCGATGGTAATGACGGCTTGGTTTTCGCCGAGCTCGAGATGCTTTGCCGTTTTAATGGCAGCCAAGATGTTGCAAATTGACGAGAACCCAAAGTGCTTCAGAATGCCAATAAGTTGCGGCGACCAACCCATCCGATCTGCCAAGTACGCCAATCCGTTGGGAGAATTGAACGTGAGGTCCAGCTCGTCGGTGGCCCTGTCGGAGATACCCACCACAATGTCGGTGTTCATCACATTATGTATAAGGGGAATGTGCTTATCACCGATGCCTTGGATGTTGTGTTCGCCGTATCCGTTTTCAAGCATGGTGGGGCATTCGAGAGCTTCGACGGCCACAATTTTGGTGCCATATGCAGTCTTGAGATGGTCGCCGGCGCCGATAGTGCCTGCCGAGCCTGTCGCCGACACAAAAGCCGCCAACGACAACGAACCAGTTCCCGCCACGTGCTCAAAAATGCGACCAAGCGCGGTGCCCGTTACTTTCACGTGACCGATGTAGTTGCCGAATTCGCAGAATTGGTTGAGGACGAAATTGCCGCTGTCCTTTGCCAGCTCATTGCAAGCGTCGTAGATCTCTTTCACATTGCTTTCCGTGCCGTGGGTGCGAATCACGTCTGACGGGTCAGAAATCCATTGGTCGAGCCAATCGAAACGTTCCTGGCTCATGCCCTCCGGCAAGATCGCCACGCCTCGAGACGCCATGATTCTGCTAATGGCTACGCCGCCCCGCGCGTAGTTTCCGGTGGATGGCCAAATCGCCTTGTGGCGGGTGGGGTCGAACTGGCCCGTGATCACCCGAGGCGCCAGACACGAATAGGCCGCCAGCACTTTATGGGCGTTGATCATGGGGAACGGTTCGCCGAACGCCACGATGATGGGCGCATCGACGCCGGTGAACTCCTTACTAAGCACGACGTGTTCTGGCACATCCAACCATTCGTTCTGGGAACGGTCGTGCTGGTTGTGCCAATGCACCCGGTACAGGTTGGCGGCATGAGCCTCGTCGCGCCCGACCGAATTCAACTGGCCTCGAACGTCCTTGGCAATAGTCTCAGGCCGAGCAAGTTCGTCGAACGTTGGCAACCGAATTCCCAGGTCCCGAAACCGTTTCACCGATCTGCCGCGAGAAGCGGCATCGACGACAGTGGCCGCCAAACCCAACCGATTGGAGAACTCTGAGGCATGGTCGCTGGACATCCCTCAACTTTACAATTTGTAAAGGGTCGATGTGCGCTCTGACGTTGCAAAGTCGATACGAGATCGCCGAACCCAGTCTCCCTTAGGGAACGGCGAGCACGGTGACTGTGCCATTGGTGCCGTCGACGGTGATCATGGCCCCATCGGGAATTCGGTTGGTGGCATCGAGCACGCTGACCACACACGGGATGCCGAGCTCTCGACTCACGATCACGGCATGGCTGACTTGCGCCCCCACGTTCACAACCACTGCACTCGAAGGCACAAACAACGGTGTCCACGCTGGATCAGTGATGGGTGCAATCAGCACATCGCCAGGCTCCAACGCGAACGGTTCGCCGGGGTCAAGTATCACTCGTGCCCGACCAGTGGCGACGCCCGGACAGCCGGCAATGCCAGTGAGTACGTCGCCCGCTACGGCCTTGGTGGCGGTGCTCACTGATCGACGTTTCCATTGGCTCAGCGGAGGCGCTTGGCCGTTGATGATGAACGGCGGCTCCAAATCGAAGAGCTCCAAATAGCCTGCTTCTCGGTTGGCAAGAGTGGCGGCAAACGATTGCGGGTTGGCTATGAAATCTTCAAGTTCGGTCTCGAGCAACATGCACGCTGTGGTGCGACTCAGCCCGTGCCGGCGACACAGTTCACGCACTGCCACTCTCACTTCATTGATGGGGCGAACCACGTTCGTTTTGGCGCGTTCCCGGCCTTGCATATGAAGGTGGGCCGATCGCAAACCGGCCAGAAATTGGCCTTGGGTGGCGAGGTCTCCTGCTAGTGCTTCTGTGAGTTGCGCGGTGAGCTGTTCGCGGTCGGCGATCCGGTCGTCGTTTCTGGCGAAAGGCGCATCGGAGGTGGGGGTGTTGCGCATCACGTTGATGAGCGCCTCGGCGAGAGCCGGTTTCGTTTCCCATGTCTCGGAACGGATATCCCACTCGTTGGGGCCACGGCTACCGAATTCTCGCAAGAACGAAGCGAATCCTGTGGCGTATTCCGGCGAGTTTTCATCGAGGCGACTCAACGCCCACATGGCGTGGCTGGGCGCTGCGGAGTCCACATCGCCCACGCCCGAGAGCAGCCGCATGGCCATCGACTCATCCCCCATTGCGGTGGCTACAGCGCCCAAAATGCCGGGCCCGATCGACGACGCGGCCGTGATTGCCAAATGGCGACGGAACAAGTGCTGGATGAGCGGTATCTGCTCGCGAATGCGGGCCACGAGTTGAGCGTCGGTCAAGGTGGCGAGGTCGGGGCGGTTGGTGCGCGACGCAATCGAAAGTTCGCGATCCTCACGCAATGCGGGGAGATCGTCGGCCATCACCACGCCACCCATCCAGGCGCCGATTTTCTCGGAACACTCTGCATTTTCGTGCCACGGCTCGGGCTCGTATGGAGGTGTGTCGGGATGGGTGCCGTAGTACACGGCATCGATCGCTTCGACGGTTAGCCCCGGGCCCCGGACAGCGCAGATTCGGGTAGACGTTCCGTTCAGAAAGAGATAGCCGCCATGGTGGCCGACGGTTGCCGGGTGGTGCTCTTGGATCTCGTCGGCCGTGTTGCTGCTGTAGTCGTGAATGGCGGACTCCCTCCACCCTCTGAGGCACCCTTGTTCCCACACCAAGGTCCAGCCCAACGGACTCACAGGATCTGGCAACACTTCGCCGGCATTGGCCCGCGTCAAAAACGGAAATCGCGGATTGAAATCCCAGTCAGTCAGCCATCGATCTTGCATAGGTGCCCCCTTGTTCGGTGGGGACTCTATCTGGCGGTGCGTCTGGTACCGGTGCTTACGCACCGGCACCAAATGCAAATATGGTCGGGCTGGGGAGATTCGAACTCCCGGCCTCTTGACCCCCAGTCAAGCGCGCTAACCAAGCTGCGCCACAGCCCGAACGGCGATAAGACTAGCCGCCGCCTTATGACGTAAACGAACATCCAACGACGACTAAAAGAGCCAGCCAATCAGCTGCACGACTCGCCACGCCAAATACATGCACACCAAACCGACGAGCACCTTAAAATGCCACGGCGCTTTGGGGTCGCCATCAGGTTCTGGGATGTCGTCGAGTGGGCGGCCGCAGGTGGGGCACACACCGGTGACCGTGACCGAATCACGATCCACAAACGTGTTGCAGTTTAAGCACGACAACGCCATGACAGTTAGTTGCTGCGCAACCGCACGCGCAGCTTGATCGGCGTGGCCCCAAATTTGAGTTGCTCGCGTAGCGACCGTTCGATGTACCGCAGATAGGTCGCTGGCAGTTCACGATTGGCGAACAATGTGAACGTGGGCGGGTCGGTGGCGCCTTGGGTGGCATACAGAATTCGGGCACCGCCAGGAGCCGGCGTTTGCTGTTGCGCCAACGCAATGCACTTGTTGACTTCACGCGTCGGTACCCGCTTGCGGTAGTCCTCCATGGCCCCAGAGATGATGGGCAGCAACCGGTGCACGCCCATGCCGCTGAGCGCGCTAATACGAATCACCGGTGAGTCGCCCACGAATGCCAAACGGTCGCCTACTTGGGCAGCCACATCTTCCTTGGCTTCCTCATCGAGCAGTTCCCATTTGTTGAGCACAACCACGATCGGACAACCAGCCGCATCGACGCGCTCAGCCAGCCGTTGGTCTTGGTGGGTGATGCCTTCCTGGCCATCGATCACCAGCAACGCGATGTCGGCATTGTCGACAGACGACAGCGCCCGTAGCGTGCTGAAAAATTCGGTGCCTTCGTCGACCCGTGACTTGCGGCGCATACCGGCGGTATCGATGAACTTGATCGGCCCGTCAGGCGTCTGCACGATGGTGTCGACAGAGTCGCGGGTAGTGCCAGGCATGTCGTGCACCACCGAACGATCTTCTCCAATGAGGCGGTTAAATAATGTGCTCTTGCCCACGTTCGGGCGACCGATAATGGCAATGGCCGGAGTCTTATCCTTAGTAGTCACGACCTCTTCCACGATGATGCCCGCATCGGGGTGAAACTTGCTGAGCACCTCATCCAGAAAGTCGCCAGCACCGCGGCCGTGCAAGGCAGAAATTCCCCACGGGTCGCCGAGGCCAAGTGTCATGAAGTCCCAGATATCAAGGGCACGGCGCTCGTTGTCGACCTTGTTTACAGCCAACACCACAGGGCGCCCACAGGCCCGCAACCATTGGGCAACTGACTCGTCTTCGTCGGTGAGGCCGATCTCGGCGTCGACCACCATCACGACCACATCGGCTTCGCGCACTGCGGTTTCTGATTGCTTGGACACCTTGCTATCGAGATCGTTGCCCGACGTGTACGGCATCCAGCCACCGGTGTCGATGACGTGAAATTCGCGTCCGTTCCATTCGGCGTCGAGCACCTTGCGGTCACGGGTAACGCCAGGCTTTTCTTCGACGATGGCTTCACGTCGGCCGATGATTCTGTTGACGAGCGTCGACTTTCCGACGTTGGGGCGGCCAACGATGGCGACTTTGGGTTTGGTCATGATGATGTGCCTTGCAGTAACGCCCGTCGCAACGCCACACCGTCGGTGGGCACGATTTCAACAGGTCGGGGAAGATCTTCTGGGGTGAGGCCATCCAGGAACCGACCTTGTGACAAGCACACGTCGGGCAGCAAATAGCGATGACCTTCTGGTTCAGCGTACAACGTGCGCTGCAGGTCGGCACCGGTCAGCAGGCCGGTCACTGAAGTTGTGCCACCGAAATACTGGTTCTCCACGGCGATGACACGCACGTTTGGCCGGCCAAGCGAGGCCACATGTGGCCCAATAATTCGAGCGCCATACTCGCTCGTAAGTACGCCGATGGGAGCGCTGGCGCGGGGACGTAACGCAATCGTGGTGGCGGTGCCAGAGACCACCCGCGGGGCACGGTAACCATCGGCGGGTGCTCCATCCACGGAGGCAAAAAACCCGCTCTGAGGCCCGGTGCCGTCGACTCGTTGGCCGGTGAATTCGAGCTCGAAAAGGCGTGCCATGCCGACACCGTCTTCATACATGTTGAAATCGCCGTACGTCTCCGCGGCGGGGAATGGTCGATTGGCCAACAAGTAATACTCGTCGCTGGCGAACACCAACGAACGTCCGAGCGTATCGAGATACACGTGCTGCCAGTCGTGCACGAGGTCGATCACTCGCTCGGCTTCGGCCTGGGTGTGGGCGCGCATCGCGGCCTCTGGGTTGAATTTCGAAATGCCCAAAGGCACCACTGCCACTGACGCCAATTCTGGATATTCGTCAAGTATTCCGCACAGCGTGTCATCGAGTACTTCGCCGTCGTTGATGCCGGGGCACACCACAACTTGGCCGTGAACGGTGACCTTGTGGTCGAGTAACGCCCGCAGCCACCGCAGGCTGGTGGCCCCTCGTTTATTACGCAACATGCGGGTGCGAATATCTCGATTGGTGGCGTGAATGCTCACGTTGAGAGGCGACAAACCCTCTGTGATCACCCGCTCAAGATCGGCTTCCGTGAACCGTGTGAGCGTGGTGAAATTGCCGTATAGGAAACTCAGGCGGTAGTCGTCATCCTTGAGGTACAGGCTTTTGCGCATCCCCGGTGGCAGCTGATAAATAAAGCAAAACTCGCAATGATTGTCGCACGTGCGGATGCGATCAAACACCGCAGACGACACCTCAATACCGAGCGGCTCGCCAAAGGTCTTGGTGATTTCGACCGTGAGATCGATGCCTCCCCGGCGGATTTCCAACTCAAACTCATCACCATCGGTCAGTGTGCGGTACTGCAAAATGTCACGGGGACGTTCGCCGTCGATCGAGATCACTTCATCGCCGATCACTACTCCCCCACGTGCCGCGGCGCTCCCGGGCGCGACAGCAATAACTTGAGCAGCAGACATGGCGGCAAGGTTACCGGGTTTGCCCCGGTTAACCTGGCCTGGTGACCATCCTCCAGCCGCATTCCGACCTCACCGAGTCGCAGGTGGAAGAGGTTTTGTTGGCAAACCCTCGCGGTTTTTGTGCCGGAGTCGAGATGGCCATCAAAGCGCTGAGCTGGATGGTGCGAGCCTGTCCGCCGCCGGTGTACTGCTATCACGAGATCGTGCACAACCAAATAGTGGTCGACCGATTTAAGGCTCAAGGCGTCATTTTTGTGGACGACATTTCCGAAGTTCCCCGCGGCTCCGCGCTCATGCTGAGCGCTCACGGATCAGCTCCCGAGGTGGTCGCCGCCGCCCGGTCCAACGGTGGGTACGTGGTCGACGCGGTGTGCCCGTTGGTCACTAAAGTTCATCACGAAGTGCGAGTGCGGGCCGGCAAGGGCTACCGAATTGTGTACGTGGGCCACGAAGGCCACGAAGAAGCGGTGGGCACAATGGCCGTAGCGCCAGAAGCCATGTACCTCGTGGAGACGCCTGCCGACGTCGATTTGCTGCCCGATTTCGATGGCCCAGTGGCCGTCTTGGCGCAGACCACCTTGGCCCTCACCGATTGGGAAGGTGTGCTCGACGCCACTGCCAAGCGGTTCCCCAATGTGTGGAGGCCGGGGCGCAGCGACTTGTGTTTTGCCACCACCAACCGTCAATCAGCACTCATGTCGATGGCCGGACGATGTGATGCCATCGTGGTGATTGGCTCGGCTAACTCATCGAACACTCGGGCCCTTGAACGACGGGCAATTGATGCCGGCTGCCCTCGAGTGTTGCGGGTCAACAGCGCAGCAGAACTTCCCGACGATCTCCACGGCGTGGTCGGAGTCACTGCTGGAGCATCGGCTCCCGAAGAGTTGGTGACCGCCGTCATCGATCGTCTCAATCCCACTCGGGGTGTCACACCAGTGCACATCACCGACGAAGACGAATACTTCCCGCCGCCCCGCAACTTGCGCGACATGATCGACGCCATCGACGTGGCAGTCACGGTGCTATCGGGCGGATCGCTTTCGCAACGCCGGATGGCCGACGACCGGCGCACCGCGGCCAGCGACGTGCTCGCCGCCCTCGCGACCTAGACCTATCCTGCCCGCACGAGCTGAATGGCGGGCGATTAACCTGCCCGTACGACCTACCTGGCGGGCGATTAACCCGCCCGCACTTGGGCTTGATCGAACAGCACTTGGAGTTCGTGGTGGAGTGTGGCGGTGAGGTCTTTGACGGCGTGACGAGGCACCCGGCCGTTTACTTTTTCGCCAGGCATGATTGGTTTGCCGATCACCACGTGAATCTTCACGGGCCGCACAAACGGCGACCCTTTCTTCATGGCTCGCTCGCTGCCTCCAATGCCCACCGGCACAATCGGCACGCCGATCTTGGCCGCCACATACGCGGCTCCATCGTAAATTTCGCCAATAAGAGGCCCCGATTGACGAGTGCCCTCCGGAAACAGCACCACGGGGTCACCGTTTTTGAGAATGTCGGTACACAACGTGAGCGCTTCCCGATCAGCACTCCCCCGATGCACAGGGAACCCACCAAGTGAACCAATGAACCATGCTCCTGGCTTGGTTTTGAACATGTTCGACTTGGCCATGAACCGCATGAATCTGGTCGACACGGTTGATGCCACCAACGTGTCGAGGTTGCTGCGATGAATGGGAGCCAACACAAACGGACCGGTGGCAGGAATATTTTCCTTGCCCTCGATCGTCATCCGAAAATACAGACGGCAGGCCACCAACGAGATGAAACGCACCGACCGATACATGCCACGTGATGCACGCGAATTAGCGGTCTGCGCCGAATCAGTCTTCTCGGGTACGTCGTTAGTCACGGGGATGCTCCTGCACGTGTTTGTGAATCATGGCAACAATCTGCACCACTACCGAATCAATCGAATGGTCGCTGGTATCAACGATAACGGCATCGGCGGCAGGGCGAAGCGGACTGTCGACGCGTCGGCTATCGCGCTCGTCGCGCAGGCGAATTTCCTCAGCCAAATCAGCCAACGAAATCCCTTCCGACTCAGCAAATCGGCGCTGCGCACGTACATCTGGACGAGCTGTGAGAAACAACTTGACGGGAGCTTCAGGAAACACGACGGTGCCAATGTCGCGTCCTTCTGCGACACCGCCTCCGTAGGCTGCGATGATGCGACGCTGCTTTGCGACCAGGATGAGCCGCACCTCAGGGATGGCAGCCACTTTGCTGGCCTGTTGGCTTACATGGGGCGTACG
Source organism: Acidimicrobiales bacterium (assembly GCA_038231795.1). Classification (GTDB taxonomy): domain Bacteria; phylum Actinomycetota; class Acidimicrobiia; order Acidimicrobiales; family JBBRKR01; genus JBBRKR01. The sequence continues at coordinate 26,960 of JBBRKR010000009.1, read as the reverse complement.
AATTTGTGATGTGATGTCGACTCCGTCCACCACGACCTTGTCGCCGGTGACGTCAATCACCGCGTGGCGGGCAACCTCGGCCACGGCTGCGTGGTCTGCCGTGTCGATGCCGTCGCGATCGCACAACCACCCCACAGCCCGGTACATGGCACCCGTATCAAGATACGGAATTTTGGCAATGGTGGCCACTTGTTTGGCCACTGTGGATTTCCCGGTGCCGGCGGGGCCGTCGATCGCCACGATGAGCGGGATTGTCATACGTACAACTCGTTCAACACATCCCAAAACGTAGGAAACGTTTTGTTGACGCACTCCGGATTGTCTATCTCTATTCCGTCCACAACAAGCCCCAAAATGGCGAAACTCATCGCCATCCGGTGGTCGTCATATGTTTCGATAACTGCACCGTGGGCGTGACCGCCAGTGATCGACATACCGTCCTCAGTTTCGGTGGCCGTGATACCGACCCGACTCAGTTCGGCCACCACAGCGGCAATGCGATCTGTCTCTTTTCCGCGGATAAAACCAATCCCTGTCACTTCAGTTGTGCCATCTGCGCACGCAGCCACGATCGCCAACGTAGGTGCCGTGTCGCTCATATCGGCCATGTCGATATCGAGAGATTCGAGGTCGGCAAGCAACACGCCATCATCCAGATCAGCATCGCCAGACACCGTGATCGAGTGAGGCCGTGTGATCACGGTTGCACCCATATCGGCCAACGCGTCTACGAAATCGGCGTCGCCCTGAATACTGGTGGACCCCAATCCCTCGATCGTCACCCGGCTACCGGTGATGGCCGCCGCCGCGAAGAAATACGACGCCGCCGACGCGTCGGGCTCGACGGCGTAATTGGCCGCGGCGCGATATCCCGTAGGGGCAATTCGCCAGCCGTTTGCGGTCTCAATCACATCGGCTCCGAAGGCCCGCATCACGGCCGCAGTCATGGTCACGTACGGTCGAGACACCAACGGTGTGGTCACTCGAATGTCAAGACCGTTCCCGAACCAGGGAGCGGCCAGCATGAGGCCAGACAGAAACTGACTCGACACATCGCCGGTCACATCAACGTGATCCGCAACTGCCCCAGCATGTCCTGTGACAGCGATGGGAAGGTGGCCTGGCTGTTCGAGAGCTTCTAGGCCCACACCCAAGGTGACACAAGCGTCAAGTAGCGGACCCATAGGTCGAGCCTTGAGCTGAGCATGGCCATCAATAACTACGCGAGCTGGACTCAAAGCGGCAACGGGTAACAGGAATCGGGCTGTCGTGCCCGATTGACGGGCGTCAAGCGTGACAGGTGATGTCGGCAACTTCCCGGAGTTGCCCACCACAGTCACCGTGGCGGCAATGCGATCGCTGGTGACGTGCGCACCGAGCTGCGAAATGGCGGCCAACATGGCTTCGGTGTCGTCGGCAAAAAGGACGTTGGTCAACACCGAGATGCCGTTGGCCAACGCGGCGCACACCAGGGCCCGGTTGGTGATGCTTTTCGAGCCCGGAATCCGCACCACGCGATCAAAGGGCTTCCGCAACACCTGTATTCGGCGACTCGTCATTTAGCCCAACCGTTGCGCGCTTGGCGTGTAGCCAAGGGCGATCAATCCGCCGCGGTACAGGTCGACGGCAGTGGCATCGATGAGCACCACGCACACGCCCTTGTTGCCTTCCGCGGAGTGCATGATTTCAATATCGGCGATCGACACTCCCAACCGACTGGCCAGGGTGGTGATTTCGGCCAACATGCCAGGGCGGTCGGGTATGGGAATGCGTACTTCGGCCAGATCGCCAAGGGTGGCGACCCGGGGCGGCAGGTTGCGTCGAGCGGTGCGGGCCCGTTCCAGGCGGGCCACTAACGCCACACGGTCGGTAGTAGCCACGATGTCACGCATGTGACTGAGCTCTGTCACCAAACTGTCGAGGCCGCTCACAATGGCGTCGCGGTTCTGTTCGCAGATGTCGGGCCAAATGGCGGGGTGCCCCGACGCAATGCGGGTCATGTCGCGAAAACCGCCGGCGGCAAGTTGCAGAAGAGCGGCGTGCTCTTCAGACCGTCCGTCGGCCACCCTCATTAGCCCGGCCGCAACGAGGTGCGGCACATGCGATACAACGGCCACCAACGCGTCGTGACGATCGGGAGGAAGCGAAATCACCTCTGCCCCGAAGCGGGTCACAATCGAACGCACAAAGGTAAACGTGGTGTCGGGCGTTTGTGAAGTGGGGGTGAGCACCCAGGTAGTGCCAGCAAACATGTCGGCCCGGGCGCCGTCGAGGCCCTCCTGTTCGCTGCCCGCCATTGGGTGCCCGCCGACGAATCGCGGCTCACTGGCGAACGGTGCGCACACCGCTGCCTTTACTGAGCACACGTCGGACACGATGCCAGTGGTGGTGGCCAGGGCCTCTGCAATGGCGCTGGCGGCCACGCCCGCTGGTGTACACACCAACGTGAGCGCAGCGTCGGGCAGCAGTCCGCCGTGATCGATCGCACCAACGGCCACAGCCTTAACGATACGCGAGTCATCTACATCAGTTCCCCGCACGGTAAAACCGTTGGCGCGCAACGCCATTCCGACGCTTCCGCCGATCAAGCCCAGGCCCACAATATTTACGGTATTGCCACCTACTTCACTCACGAGTCTGCCCGCTTGTCGACGAGGTCGGGCCGCAGTGCCGTGGCTCCGTGAAGGAACACATGTTGAGCGTCGTGACGGCCCATGGTGGAATGCACGTGCAGCATCGTGCGAATACACAACGGCAATCCGCCGGTGATATCGATTTCCTGAGCGCCCATGATCGGCACATCGTCGAGCCCCCAACGGCGAGCAGCAGTGGCGGGGTGAAAAGAATGAATGTCTGCCGTCGCCGTAATCATCAAGCTGATGGCATCCTCTGCTGTCAAACCGTTGCGGGCGAACACTTCGGTCATGAGCTCGTGTACTCGGGCCAAGATTTGCTCGGCTGTATCAGCGTCGATTGTGGTGGCCCCTCGAATTGCTCGAGTGGTTACGTTGGCGGTCTGTGAGGTGTCGACGTCAGGCACGACTATCCATGTTACTTGTGACGGGCTACTTGTGGCGGTTGAGTTCGCTCGAAGGTTTGCCGCTCGTGGCCTGTTCCAATGAACGCACTTCGGCTTGGGTCAGTTGGCGCACATCGCCGGGCGCTAATTGGTCGTCACGCAACGGGCCAATCCGCGCCCGAATGAGCCGCACCACAGGATGGCCAACGGCTTCGCACATTCTTCGCACCTGGCGATTTCGCCCCTCGTGAATCACGATACGGAGCAGGCTCGGCGCCACTACTCCCACCTTCGCCGGGGCGGTGATGCCGTCGTCAAGCTCCACGCCCTCTCGCAACTTTTTGAGAGCACCGGCATTTGGTTTGCCGACCACGTGGGCCAAATATTCTTTGTCGACGCCGAAACTGGGATGCGTCAAACGATGAGTCAACTCGCCATCGTTGGTAAGAATCAACAACCCTTCGGTGTCCACGTCGAGACGACCTACCGGAAAAACGCGGGGTTCCGGGGGGACGAAATCGACAACGGTGTCCCGGCCTTCTGGATCGCTTGCCGTCGTTACAACACCGGACGGTTTGTTGAGCAAGTAGTACACGAGTCCTGGCTTCACCCCGACAGCCACCCCGTCGATTTCGATGAGATCGGCATCGGGATTGACCCGTCGGCCCAACACCGCAATCTCGCCATTCACGGTGATGTGACCGCCCTCGATCAAAATTTCACAGTTACGACGGCTGGCCACGCCGGCAGCTGCCAGCACCTTTTGCAACCGTTCGCCCTCATGGAGGACGGGGTCGTCACTCACGACTGCTCAGGCGCGGGGGCAGGCGTGGGCGCTGGTTCCGGCGCATCGGCGAACCGCAACCCGTATTCGAGCGCCTCCACCACATCGGCATTGGGAACAAACTCGCCAAGGGACGGCAAGTCGGAGAGCGAATTGATACCCAAAGACTCTAAGAATTTCGGTGTCGTTCCAAACAACACGGCTTGGCCGGGCCCCGGGTCGCGAGCGATCTCGCCCACATATCCGCGTTGCTCCAACGTACGCAATACCCCGTCGGCGTTGACGCCGCGAATGGCCGCTATTTGGGCCCGCGAGATTGGTTGCTTGTAGGCAATGATGGCCAAAGTCTCCAATGCAGGAGCGGACATGCGAGCGCTTTGGCCCTCCAGCACGAATCGCTCGACATAGGGGGCAAGGTCGGCGTGTGATTGAAACCGATACCCACCAGCCACACGAACAAGCACAAACCCGCGCCGTTGCTCTGAATATTCAGTAGCCAATTCGGCAGCCAACGAATCGACAGCTTGTGGCGTCATATCAAGTAGTTGCCCCAACATCTGGGGAGTTATGGGATCGTCGGCCACCATCAAAAGCGCTTCGATCGCCCGACGGGCGTCATCCGGCGTATTCATCAATTCCTCCAACAAGTTCGTTCGCAGCATCGAGCCCGAGCCACACAATGTCGATTTCGCCAAACGTGTTCGCTTGTTCGAGATCCACGGTGCCCTGTTTGTACATTTCGAGAAGCGCCAAGAAGCGCACTACCACGTCGAGGCGCTCCACCATGGAATCGGTCAAACGCCGAAACGAGATCCGGCCGACTCGGCTCAGCTCATCCACCAGCTCCACAATGGCGTCATGCACGGAGACTCGAATGGGGGCCACATGATGGAAGCTGATGCGGACTTCAGGCTTGGGGGCGGTGGCCCGCACATAGGCGTTATGCAACGCCTTGAGACTCACCCCGCTGAGCAGGTCGGGTACCAGGCTCGTGAACGGTTCTTCGATTCCAGCGGTGCGGGGGTAGCTGCGCCCAGCAAGCTGAGCCAGTCGAGCCAATGTGATGGCGGCATCTTTGAACGTTTTGCATTCCAGCAGACGGGCCAAAAGCTGGTCGCGCTCTTCCCACAATGAGAGTTCATCATCGAGATCGACGTCACTGCGATCTGGCAGTAGCCGACGCGATTTCAACTCCACGAGAGTGGCTGCGATGAGCAAAAATTCGGTGGCCAAATCCAAGTTGAGGCCGGCCATTGCCTCTATCTCGACAAGGTAGGCGTCCACGATCACGGCCAACGGCACCTCGTACAGGTCGACCTGTTCCTTGAGGATCAAGTGCAGAAGTAAGTCGAATGGCCCCTCAAACACGGGGGTCTGCACTCCAATAGCCACGGCGCAACACTATTCGGCTGGGCCTTGTGGGCGTGTGTCCTATGATTCAGAGATGACCCGTGTTCTTTCTGGAATTCAGCCAACAGGCGACATGCACCTAGGAAATTATCTCGGGGCTGTTCGCCATTGGGTCGATGACCAGCACAAACACGATTCCTACTTCATGATCGTGGACCTTCACGCCCTCACAATTCCTCAGGATCCAGTGGTGCTACGGGCCAAAGTTCGTGAGCTTTTCATGTTGCTCATCGCAGCGGGGCTTGACCCAGAAGTGTGCACGTTGTTTGTGCAAGGTCACCTTCATGAGCATTCCGAGCTGTGTTGGATTATGACGTGCACCGTGTCGATTGGCGAGCTGCAGCGGATGGTGCAATTCAAAGACAAATCGGCCAAGCAGGGCAACGATTTCATCTCGGCCGGCCTGCTCACCTACCCAGCCCTGCAGGCCGCCGACATTGTGTTGTACGACGCCGATCGGGTTCCCGTCGGTGATGATCAACGTCAACATGTCGAGATCACTCGAGACATTGTTCAACGGTTCAACCATCGCTACGGCGACACGTTTGTTTTGCCAGAAGCTGCCACGCCGCCATCGGGTGCGCGAGTGATGGACTTACTGGATCCCACCCGCAAAATGTCGAAATCGGCTGATTCCCCCCAAGGCACGGTGGGCGTTTTGGATGATTTCAAGGACGTCGAACGCAAGTTCAAACGGGCGGTCACCGACAATGACGGAGAAGTGCGCTACGACGTTGCCAACAAGCCAGGCGTGTCGAACTTGCTGTCAATTTTGGGTGGCGTCACTGGCGCTCGCCCGGAAGACCTCGCCACTCAATACTCGCAATATGGTCCACTCAAGGCCGATGCGGCAGCGGCGGTCATCGAGGCATTACGGCCGTTGCGGGCACGCTACGCCGAATTGTCGGCCGACCCGGGCGAGCTGTCGCGCCTCATGGCCACTGGCGCGGCAAAGGCCCGAGTGGTGGCTTCGGCCACTGTCGCCAGAGCCAAAACTGCGCTCGGCATCTCGATCGAATAGCCGAGCGCTGGCGCCGCTAGGTCAATCGTCGTCGCATGATTTGAGAACCGTGGCGACAGCGATTGGCACCGTCCACATCTGTGGCGGCCAATGATGTTGGCCAGCCCACGCCACCACGTATTCATGCGAATTGGATGCCCGAAGCAGTTCGGCCCCGATGGCGTCGTGACGCTTGTATTCGGCAAATCGACCTCGGCACCAATGGCGGGGTACCAATGTGGCAACGGCTCTGGTCCATGTGCCGAGGCCAGAGGTGACCTTGCCAACATCATGGAGGAGCGCCGCGGCCGCAGCCCACGATGGCGCTTGATCTCCCAGGTTTTCTACAACGGAACGTGCCACACCAACGGCATGGCGTCGGTCGGGCGCATTCATGTGGCTCCACAACACGCCCTCTGTTGCCGTCAACTGAGCCGTCGCCCACTGCGCATCGGAGGGAGCTGGCTCCGTGTTGCTGAGTGCCCCCACGAATCGCCGCCCAAGATGAGCGATGTACATCACGCCCCCATGGCGCGAGGGTGGGCTTGGTCATAAACCGATCGCAAGCGAGCTACTGACACGTGGGTGTAGATCTGGGTGGTTGAAATACTGGCGTGCCCAAGTAGCTCTTGCACTGCCCGAATATCGGCCCCGTGATCAAGCATGTGGGTGGCAAACGAGTGGCGCAAAACGTGGGGCGTTAGCCGCGAACCGAGGCCGATGTTGTTGCCGTATTTGGTGACAATGGCCCACGCTCCTTGGCGCGTGAGGCGGCCGCCTCGCTTGTTCAGAAAAATGGCCGATGAATCGTCGCGGCGCTTCCATCGAGCGGGAGTCATTGCCTCCCTGCCCGCAGAGCTGAGCCACTGCATAAGCGCTGTCCTGGCCATACGGCCGATGGGAATCACCCGTTCTTTGGATCCTTTGCCAAACAATCGAGTGGTGGAATTTTCGAGGTCCACATCGGCCTCGCTCAGCCCGCACAATTCGCTGATTCGCATGCCGCAGCCGTACAGCATTTCCAAAATGGCGCGGTCACGGAGAGCTACTGCATCGTTGCCGGTGACCGCCGCAATCAAGGACTCCACCTCAGATTCGGTCAGAGCCTTGGGCAACGAGGCCGGGATGCGGGGGGCTGCCACATCGGCAGCAGGATCTGTGGTGGCATGGCCCTCGATGACCATGAAACGGTGCAGATTACGTATGGTCACTAGCGCTCTCGCTGCCGACGCGGCGGCTTTGCCTTTGGTGCGTAGCTGAGTGACATATCGCTCAAGATCGCCTTCTGTTATCGATGCCAAGGAAAGGTTGAGCGGTGCCATCCATTGGTGGTACGCCACCAGATCCCGACGGTATGCCTTCAACGTGTTGACAGACCGACCTTTTTCCACAGCCAGCCAATCGAGGTACGCCTCTGCCTGGGGAGCCAACGTGCGATCGCCGGCCGACTCGGTTATGCGGGCCGCCACGTAGGCCTCACGACCTTGACCAACGGTTGGTACCGATGAGGCGCTCGCACGCCAGCATTAGGCCGATAACGGTCGGCCCGTTGTCGATCTCGCCGCCGATAGCCATTTCTTTGGCGTCACTCAATTTCACTAGGACGGATTCCATGGCCAGTTCTTCTGGGCCTTGCAAATTGGTACCTACATATTTCAGCCCGGTGGCCAAAAAATAGTGATGGGTGGCATCAGTGAATCCAGGGCTGGCCAACGTGACAGCCAATGATTCAATGACCGCCGCGTCGTAGCCGACTTCCTCAATGAGTTCACGATGGGCTGTAAGTTCCGGCGGCTCGCCACTCACATCTCGCAGGCCAGCAGGCAGCTCCCACAGCACCCGATTTACCGACGCTCGCCACTGCCTAATCATCACCACGTCGATGCTGCCATCTGAATTTTCGATGACCGGCACCACCACAACAGCGCCAGGTGTACGCACTGTGTCTCGGGTGAATCGCTCGCCGGTTGGAGCTTGAAATTCATTGACTTCGACAGTAATCACGTGGCCACTGAAGATTGGCGTGGTACCAAGGCGGGTGAACCCGTGGCTCATGTGAGATGCAAGCCGTCGGCACTCATGAGGGCAAGGTGCGGATTGCGGCCTTCTTTGTGCACGACCGATGCGGCTACGAATTCGCGAAACAGCGGAGCCGGGCGGTCGGGGCGAGATTTGAATTCGGGATGGGCTTGCGTGCCCACCCAAAACGGATGACCTGGCAACTCGATGAACTCGACGAGTTGACCATCAGGCGAGGTGCCTGAGCATCGAAAGCCGGATGCTTCAAATTGGTCGCGGTACAGATTATTGAATTCAAAACGGTGACGGTGACGTTCCGACACTTTGTCTTCGCCATAGATGGCGCGGGCTTGTGTTCCGGGGGCCAAAATGGCGTCGTAAGCACCTAACCGCATTGTGCCGCCCTTGTCGGTGATCTGGTGCTGATCGTCCATCAACGTGATCACCTTGTGAGGCGACTGCGGGTCGAACTCGGCCGAATTCGCGCTATCGAGGCCTAAAATGTGGCGGGCATATTCGATAGTCATCACCTGCAGCCCGAGGCAAATACCCAGGCATGGCAGCCCTGTTGTGCGAGAGAATTCCGCGGCGGCGATTTTGCCTTCAATACCTCGTTCGCCGAAACCGCCGGGGATCACGATGCCGTCAAGTTGGCGCATGCCTCCAGAGACCAAAATATCCGGCACGGTCTCGGCGCTTATCCACTCGATACGTACTTTGACGTCGTTGTAAATACCCGAATGGTAGAGCGATTCAACAACCGACAGGTAGGCATCAGGCAGGCTGACGTATTTGCCAATAATGCCAATATTCACCGTGCGAGTCACTCCGTGGATACGGGCCACCAAGGCACGCCAGGCATCCAAATCCGGCTCCGGGGCATCCAAACGAAGGTGCTCGCACACGTAGGTGTCGAAGCCTTCGGAGTGCAGAGTCAGCGGAATTTCGTACAACGTGGGTGCGTCGGCGGCGTTGACCACGGCGGCCACTGGCACATCGCAGAGCGCCGAAATCTTGAGCTTCAACGCATCGGAAAGTGGTTCGTCGCTACGACACACGATGGCGTCGGGCTGGATACCACGGGCTCGAAGCTCGGTGACAGAGTGTTGGGTGGGCTTCGTTTTTTGCTCACCAGACGGCCCAATAAATGGCACAAGCGTCACGTGCACGTAGCACACGTTGTCGCGGCCAATGTCGTTGCGAAACTGGCGTATTGCTTCGAGAAACGGCAGGATTTCGATGTCGCCAACGGTGCCACCGATTTCGGTAATGACCACATCAGCGTCATCGGTGGCCAGTGCCTTGATACGAGACTTTATTTCATTAGTGATGTGAGGGATGACCTGAACAGTTTTACCGAGGTAGTCGCCGCGACGTTCGGCAGCGATCACTGCCTGGTAGATCAAACCAGTAGTGGCGTTTGACTTTCGGCTGAGCGGCTCATCGATGAATCGTTCGTAGTGGCCAAGGTCAAGATCGGTCTCGCCTCCATCATCGGTAACGAACACTTCGCCGTGTTCGAACGGGTTCATTGTGCCCGGATCTACGTTGATATATGGGTCAAGTTTTTGCATCGTGACCCGTAGGCCACGGCACTTGAGAAGCCGACCAAGCGAGGATGCGGTGAGCCCCTTGCCGAGGCTGGAAGCAACGCCTCCGGTAACGAAGATGTGCTTGGTAACTCCCGATGAACTCACGGAATCTTGACCTTAGCAGTATCGAGCAGCTCGACGGCGTGTTGTCGTGCCGAAAGGGAAGATCCGTTGCCAGACAACATGCGAGCCAATTCGTTGACGCGATCCTCGCCGTCGACTGACGTAATGGTGGACACCGTTCTTCCATCCCTTTCGACCTTACGCACCACAATGTGTTGATCGGCATGGGCAGCTACTTGGGCCAGGTGGGTGACCACGAAAACCTGATGATCACCAGCGATTTTGGCCAAGTTGCGACCCACTGCTCCAGCCGCTTCGCCGCCAATTCCGGCATCGACTTCATCGAATACCAAGGTGTCCGGTGCTTCCGACAAAACCAATCGCAGGGCCAACATCACTCTTGCCAGCTCGCCACCAGATGCCACCTTGTTGAGTGGCTGGGCCGGCTCGCCGATGTTGGCGGCAAGCAAGTAATCGACATTGTCGCCAGCATCGCCTCCAACAGTGACAGTGAGTGTGGCAGCAGCCATCGCCAACGACGGCAAATGATGAGTGACAGCAGCGGCGAGTTGAGGCGCCATACCACGCCGGGTATCGAGTAGCCGAGCCTGTTCGATGCTGAGCGCTTCAATTGCTGAAGACTGTTGAATTTCGAGCTCCCGCAATCGATCGTCGTGGGACGCCAACTCGTCGAGCCTGGATTGGCTGGCCACGCCGAAAGCCATCACATCGGCCACGTCGTCGCCGTACTTTCGGCACAAATCACGCAGCAATTGACGTCGTTCGCGGATCTGCTCAAGCCGATGGGGATTGCTCAAAATAAGATCGGATTGGGTTCGGAGTTCGCCGCCGATGTCGTCGAGCTCAACAACGACGCTCCGCAATCGACTGCCTAGATCTCGAAACATATCTACATTGGGCAGCGTCGAGACAGTGACGCGCAACGAATCAAGTACACCGTCTTCGCCGTTGATTGCCTCGGCGGCATTCAGCGCAACCAACTGATACGACTCAGCATTGGCCAACGAATTTTGCTCGTCGGCTAGAGCAGCATCTTCAGCGGGGTTAACCAATTTTGCGGCATTGATTTCATCCACTTGATATGTCAAAAGATCGACCTCACGCGCCCTGGTGCGAGCATCGCCACCGAGTGCTTCGATGGCTGTCCGAATGCCACTGAGCCGGTCCATGGCTTCGGCCCGAGGTCCGAGATCGATGTTGCCGAAACGGTCAAGAGCATTACGTTGAATCGACGTCGACAAAAGGGACTGATGCGCATGCTGCCCGTGAAGATCCACGAGGGATCGCCCGTACTCAGCCAACGTGGCCACGGTGGCTAACCGGCCGTTGACATACGCCCGACTACGACCATCGTTGGGCACCACCCGAGTGAGAACCACCTCTTCTGGCTCGTGCGATTCGGATGTGCCTGGCACCACAAATCGTCCTTCCACCCGGGCTTCGGCGGCCCCTGCCCTCACCAATACGGGGTCGGCCCTGCCGCCCACGAGAAGGTCGATTGCTTCGATAATGAGCGTCTTGCCGGCTCCAGTTTCACCGCTCAGCACGGTCATTCCGGGGCCGACGATCAGCGAGAGTTCGTCAATAACGCCGAGGTTGGATACTGCAAGTTCTATAAGCATGGTTCACCGATCCGGGAGACCAAATTTGGCCTTGAGAATGCTGTGGAAATTCCGGTGATCAAGCGTCACCAATCGAACAGGGTGATGACCCGAAGTGATGGTGATAATTTCGCCGCGTTCGAGATCCTCAACAACATTGCGACCGTCGACGGACAACGCTGCTGGCCGTTCACCAGCATTCTCGAACGTGACTATCGACGTAGGCTCCAAGATGATCGAACGATCGAAAAGCATGTGTGGGCTCACGGGAGTAAACACCAACGCGTGGTGCGACGGCGAGACGATTGGGCCACGGGCCGAAAGCGAATACGCCGTGGATCCGGTTGGCGTGGCCACAATCAGACCATCGGCGGCATAGGTGGCAAAATATTCGCTGTCGAACGAAACAGCAAGACGCACCGTGTGGCCCTGACGGTTCTTCTCCACCACTGCTTCGTTGAGCGCCCGGTAGGTAATCCCCCGGCACGACACCGACAGCGTCATACGCTCCTCGACTCCAAACGAGCCATCTAGCATCCGTTCAAGAGCAGGCCGCAACTCATCTGGTTCAATATGGGTGAGGTATCCCAGTTGGCCGATGTTCACGCCCAGGATCGGTGTACCCACATCGCCGGCATACTGCACGGTGCGCAACATGGTGCCATCGCCGCCAAGGCTCACCATCACATCTACTCCGTCGCTCAGGTGCTCATCGGCCACACCCAATTCACCCAGCTGACACACACTGGCGTCAGTGCCCGGCAGTACGACTGAATGGCCAGCCGCAATGAGCCACTGAGCGCTTTCTCGGGCGAGCTCATGGGCCAAACTTCGAGAATGGTGGACCACCATGGCGATCTTCATGCGGGCACCTCAGCAGAGCTGAACCATGCCAGATATTCGATATTGCCTTCCGTGCCAGTGATGGGCGATGTCATAACACCGTGCATTGTGGCACCTCGGCTGGTAAAGGCGTTGGCAACACGTTCGACAGCTGCTTGACGCTCCCCTTCGTCGGTGACAATTCCGCGGCCTTTCGATACCGCTGCTCGACCAGCTTCGAATTGCGGCTTGATGAGAAGAACCACGGTGGCACCTGGAGCACAAGCCGCCAATACATACGGCGCAACGGTGACCAACGAGATAAACGACAGGTCGCCAACCACGAATGGATACGACCCTGCTGCTCGCGAGGCGGCCAGGTCGCGCACGTGCAGCCGCTCAAAACTGTGCACGAGCGGGTGGGCCGCCATGCGCTCGTGAAGCTGCCCGAAGCCCACATCGATAGCCGTGACCGACGCTGCCCCATGCTGTAAAAGACAGTCGGTAAAGCCTCCGGTGGACGCTCCGATATCGAGGCAGGGCAACCCTGCTGGCGAGAGAGAAAATTGCTCGAGCGCGCCAAGCAACTTCAGCCCCCCACGGGATACGAAACGAGCCGGTGGCGCTGTAAGCACCACCGGCTCTGAATCATCTACTTGGCGGGATGCTTTAGTAGAAATCGATCCGCTGACCAACACGTGGCCGTCGGAAATCAATGACTGGGCTGCATCCCGGCTGGGCGCGAGTTGCCGACGAACAAGTTCGACATCGAGGCGTCTGCGCATCCCTGCACATTACCGAGAGGGTGTCACACACAGGCGCACCCAAAATTTGCTACTTGGTAGAGACTGCCTTCTTGACAGCAGCGACCTTCTTGGCAACTGGTGCCTTGACTGCGGCAGCCTTCTTGGCAACCTTCTTGGCAACTGGTGCTTTCACGACGGGCTTTGCGGCTGGCTTTGCAGTTGCAGATTTTGCCGCTGGGGCCTTGGCCGTAAGCGCATCAATGCGTGCTTCAAGTTTGGCGATGTCGGTCGACGTTGCAATGCCGATACGAGCGAGTTGCTTCTCGACTTCTGCTTCAACCATTGACATCATTGATTCGGCCTGAGCCTTGCCTTTGGTCATGAATTCGCCAACCAAAGTTTGAGCGGCGGCTGCCGACTTTTCGGTGGACTTGAGCAACTTGCGAAGAGTGTCAGTTTGCGATGACATGGGGGATCTCCTGGTTCTCGTCGGGCCATATGCCCGACTGCTTGCAAAAGTTAGCACCCAGCTAGCACTTCGTCAACCAATTGCGCCAAATTCTTTGAAATTTTCTGAGGCGCAGGCGTGACTGGCAGATCAGATTCATGCGTGACCCCCGACAGCACAAGGCCAAACTTAGCACCCAAAGTCACGGCAAAGTTCCCGTCGGTATCCGGGCGATCACCAATCATCCATGCCACAGGCTTACCGGCCACAGCCACCACGGCGGTGGCCATTGGTTGATACGGCTTGCCTGTCACCAATGGCTCTACGCCGGCGCCCATCGCTACTGCGGCCAAAATTGATCCTCCTCCCGGAATAGGGCCTTTTGGCGTTGGGTAGGTGGCGTCATCGTTCGTGCCAATCAGGCGCGCCCCGCGCCGTACGGCGACCGCTCCCGCACGAAGCCGTTCGTAGTCGAATTCACGATGAAAACCGACCATGACAGCGTCGACTTGGGGTGGCTCGCCAGGCCCAACGGAGGCGGCGTCGATCGCCTCTACTCCACGCCCAAGCAATGCCTCAAAAATGCCAGGACCACCGAGCACCAACACCCGCTCCCCTGGCTCCACGGCCAACGCTCCCGCCATTGCCGACGTCACCACATCACCGTTGGCTGAAATTTCGTGACGGGCCAACTTGGCCTCCACATCGCCAACTCGAACCGACGAGTTGTTGGTAGCAAAAAGCACCCTGATACCGGCGGCCCGCAACGTGGCTACGGCGTTGGCCGCGCCGGGGATGGGATCGTCGGCCAGCCACACCACGCCATCGAGATCTAGTGCCCAAACAGAGTTCATCAACGTCACCTTTGTAGTTTCTCAGGTATGCCCCGGTTTGAGCCCTTCACAGGTATCCACTACAACGAGTCGATTGACCCCGAATTGGTCATGGCCCCTCCCTACGACGTGCTGTCCCCTGCTGATCGTGCTGAGCTTGCCAACCGTGATGTGCACAACATCGTGCATATCGACGTCCCCGATCCAGATCTGGGCGACGAGTGGTATGGACACGCTGCATCGCTGATGCATCGATGGCTACACGCCACGGTGTTGATGCAGGACGCCACGCCATGCCTGTACCTGTACCGCATGGCTTTCACCGATGTGGCGGGCAATCAGCGCCACGTGGTGGGCGTGATCGGCGGTCTTGAAGTTGTGCCCACCGGCGAGGGCGATGTGCTTCCCCACGAGGAGACAACACCAAAAGACAAAACCGATCGCTACGACCTCACAGTGGCCACACAGGCCAACATGTCGCCTGTATGGGGTCTTTCGCTCACCCGGGGCTTGTCAAGCCTCCTTGAGGCACCAGGCGAGCCTCTGGGTGCCGTTCACGTTGATGGGGTTACCCACAGTGCGGAACGGGTGACCGACCCCGGCCGGATCACGGCGATTCAGACCGCCGTGCAAGGCTCGCCAGTGGTCATTGCCGACGGCCATCATCGCTACGAAGTGGCCCGCCGGTATCGAACCACCTCGGGATTGGCCGATGCCGAATTGACGATGACCTTGGTCATGGAATTGACGGAGGAACAATTGGCAGTGCAGGCCATCCACCGACTGATTTCGGACGTCGACGCTGAGGAATTTTTGGCGGCGATGGACGCCCACTTTGTGCGATCAGCTGCCGGCCCAGTCGGCGGAGGATTTGCGTCTGCTGTAGTAGATCGCGGTGCGTTGTGTTTGGTGCACCCCGATGGAACCGGCGAATGGTTGACGCCGCGCCCCGGTGTCTTTGATGGCGTGGCCGATTTGGATTCGGCGCGGCTGCGATTCGCGCTGCGTGACATTGCCCACGAAATGGCGTACCAACATGGCGTTGACCTGGTGCTTGGCGCACTTGCTTCTGGGCGCGGTCAGTTTGCTGTGTTGTTGCGACCCGTTTCGGTTCCCGCGATCCGTCAGTTGGCCGCAGAGCGAGGGCTCATGCCCCCGAAGTCGACGTTCTTTGTACCCAAGCCGCGCACCGGTTTCGTCATCCGCCCGATGCTGTAACGGTCGGTCGCCTACGCGATGTTGCCGATCGCCTACGCGATGTTGCCGGTCGCCTACGCGATGTTGCCGGTCGCCTACGCGATGGTCACTGACTTGTCGAGGTAAACATCTTGGATGGCGTTGAGTAGCTCCACGCCTTCGGCCATGGAGCGTTGGAACGCTTTGCGACCAGAGATGAGGCCCATGCCGCCAGCGCGCTTGTTGATGATGGCAGTCTTGACAGCAGCGGCCAGATCACCTGCACCCTTGGATTCGCCGCCCGAATTGATGAGCCCAATGCGTCCCGAGTAGCAGTTGAGTACTTGCCAGCGGGTCAGGTCGATCGGGTGATCGGTAGTGAGTTCGGAATACACCTTAGGTGACGTCTTGCCGTAGCCCTTGAGTGCGTTGTAGCCGCCGTTGTTTTCGGGCAACTTTTGCTTGATGATGTCGGCGCCAATTGTCACGCCGATGTGATTCGCCTGAGCGGTGAGATCGGCCGACGTGTGGTAATCCACGCCATCGACCTTGAACCCGTTATTGCGTAAATAGCACCACAACACGGTGAACATGCCGAGTTGGTGTGCCTCCTCGAATGCGGCCGATACTTCTTGAATCTGACGGGTCGAATTGTCGCTACCGAAGTAGATCGTGGCACCAACACCGACAGCACCCAGTTCGTGAGCGTGGCGCACAGAGCCAAACATGATCTGATCGAATTGGTTCGGATACGTCATCAATTCGTTGTGGTTGATCTTGACGATCATGGGGATTTTATGGGCATAGCGCCGACTCACGACGCCCAACACGCCGAAGGTAGAAGCGACTGCGTTGCATCCACCTTCGATAGCCAGGTCGACGATTCTGGCCGGGTCCATATAGATCGGATTCGGAGCAAATGATGCTGCTGCAGAATGTTCAATACCTTGGTCGACAGGCAGAATCGAGCAATACCCGGTACCGCCGAGACGGCCGCTGTTCATCAGCGTCGACAGGTTGCGGAGAACCACCGGCGAGCGGTCAGTGCCGACCCATACCTGATCGATGAAATCGGGGTTTGGGAGATGCAGCGTTTCCTTCGGCACATGGCTTGTTGTGTACTCAAGAAGGCCTGCTGCCTCGTCGCCAAGAAGCTCTGAATAATTCACGGTTGTGACTACCTTTTCTTGATTCAGACCCCGCAGGGCGAACGAAATGAACGCCGTATTGTAGCTCTAGCTCAGGGCCTTGATTCTGTCACCGACGTCGGCAAACGTGGGCTCCACGTCGGCCAATCGGCGGAACGTGGTCTTGGCCCGGCTGGGATCGCCGGCTCTTTCGTACAAATCGCCAAGCACGTACCACATGCGCAGGTGGTGAACTTGCGGCTTTTTGACCGACTTTGCAGCAACCTCCATGGCGGCAATGGCATCAGGGAATCGTCCGCGATCGGCGAACGAACCAGCCATCACGATGCGGCCTTCGGCAATGAGTTCCGGCGAAGGCGACGTACTGCGCAACTCACCCCAGCGGTCTTCCAACTCGGGGTAACGACGAAGTGCTCGCAGACAGTCCATGATCACCGGCGATTGATCAACGGTTTGTTCAAGGGTTTCGTAGAGCTCCAACTCTCGCAACGCCTCACGCCACCGACCTTGGCGATACAGGCTCAGACCCCACAACTCGTGAACTTCTGAAATGTTCGGTGCTTGCTTGGCAAGTCGTGAGCACACCGAAGAGGCGTCACCAAAACGGTCGTGGGCGTACGCCTCGGCAGCGCCCATCAAACGCTCGGCGAAGCGGGCGGCAGTCTCTTTGCCTACGGCACGAGCAATGCGGTCGCGTGTGCCTTGGTTGAGCGCGGCTCGCTGGCGAGATGGGGCATCTGGATTTGGCTGCGAACGAGGCGTAGGTTTGCCCGACGCCCGTTGAATGGCTTTCGTGGCTTCTTCGTGAATTGCTTCTTCGTGAATTAGGCCGTTTTCGTCGACCTTCTCGAATCGTTCTATGAAGAACTCGGGAGCTGGCGTATCGCGTAATCGTTGCTCGTCGGTGCCGAGATCGCGATCGCCAGGATTGACGACATTGTTGGCACCCTTGCGGGCCAAGCTGCCCCAGCCGGGACGGGCGCCGATGGTGGCCTGCTGGCGGAAACGATCGTCTCGGCCGCTGCGATTGGCGCGATCATCACGATCATCGCGACGTGGGGGGCGGGCCCGGTCGTTGTCGAATTGGCGTGGTGGACGATCGCGATCAAATTCGCGGGGTGCACGAGGTCGATCGCTATAGGGCTTGGGATTGTCGCCTTGGTACGGGCGCGGGGCGCGGTCGCCATCTGGACGTGGTGGCCGCGGGCGGTCGCCTTGGTATGGGCGCTGGGCGCGGTCGCCATCTGGACGTGGTGGCCGCGGGCGGTCGCCTTGGTACGGGCGCGGGGCGCGGTCGCCATCTGGACGTGGTGGCCGCGGGCGGTCGCCTTGGTACGGGCGCTGGGCGCGGTCCCCGTCCGGTCGCGGTGGTCTTGGTCGATCGCCATACGGCTTGGGAGCCCTGTCGCCATAGGGCTTGGGAGCCCTGTCGCCATAGGGCTTGGGAGCCCTGTCGCCATAGGGCTTGGGAGCCCTGTCGCCATACGGCTTCGGTGCCCGATCGCCATATGGTTTTGGTCGATCGCCATAAGGACGCGGCGGACGGTCAGAAGGCGAAGTGGGTCGATCGCCGTCTGGTTTGGGACGATCACCGTACGGACGCGGAGCGCGATCGCCGTACGGCTTTGGTGCCCGGTCGCCGTACGGCTTTGGTGCCCGGTCGCCGTACGGCTTTGGTGCCCGGTCGCCGTAGGGCTTTGGCTTATCGCCGTAAACGCGAGGTGGGCGTGGTCGATCGTCGCCGTCACGGGGCGGGAGGGGTCGATCAGAATCGTATGAGCGCGCCGGTGGACGGTCGGAATTGTATGGTCGACCAGCAGGGCGAGGCGTCGAAGGCCTACC
This sequence comes from Acidimicrobiales bacterium, assembly GCA_038231795.1. Classification (GTDB taxonomy): domain Bacteria; phylum Actinomycetota; class Acidimicrobiia; order Acidimicrobiales; family JBBRKR01; genus JBBRKR01. The sequence continues at coordinate 8,436 of JBBRKR010000009.1, read as the reverse complement.
CGGGCGCGACGAGTTGCGGGGGTTATTCTCGGAAGGCACCGCGCAAGGATAGTTCCCGAGCCAGCACGACTGTGCTTCTGGCCCGTAGGCAATCGAATCCAAGAAGCGCCGATTTCAGTGCGAAACCGGAAAGCATGAACCTATGGACTGGGCGGAACCGAGATCACTTCGATGTCGGGAGGCGCGTACAGCGGTGCCTCGGTAGTGGTCGTTGTGGTCGGCGGGCCGATCGTTGAAACGGACACAGGCGCACGAGTCGACGTGACAGCTAACGCCAATGTCGTCGTTGTTGCCAAAGGCGTCATGGTTGAGTTCGCCGGCTCGATCACCGCTGACGTTGTCGACGCCACAACTGCTGCCGTGCTCGTCGACGATTCACTTGTCGTGGTCGAAGTCGACGGCGTTGTGGTGGGCTCTGGGGCTGGAGACTCTGCGCTCGACAACGATGGAATGCCAACAAAGGCAGTGACACCACCGAGCACCGCTAGTGCCACGCCAGCTAGCCAAATCGTTAACGCCTTTCGACGTTGACGAGCGCGTGCGACGGGTTCCACAAAGGATGTATCGGCAGGTTCACTTCACGAGTCAAGTGGAATTCCTCCTACCCCTCGTAGACGACCTCACTAAATTTCGGTGGCGTGTCGGCGGCAAGCAGCTTTCGAAAGCCCATCAAATCCTTTGGCATGTTCACGCCGAGCGCTCCGACGAGGACGCCATTGCGGCCATAAGCGGCAACGAATTTGCCCTCGACCACATTGCCACGCACCACGGCAACGTCGTCGGTGGCGGCGCTATGACCCAAGAATTGGATACGCGAACCATATTGATCGCTCCATACAAACGGGACGGAGCTAAACGGCTCGCCAACTCCCCCTGCCAAGAAGGCGAGCAGGTTTTTGGCCGCCGCCGCGCCTTGTTCGGTGGCGTTTGTCCAATGCTCGAGGCGGGCCTCCGCACCCTCTCGGCGGCCATCTGGCCACCGACACACATCACCAGCGGCGAACACGCCGGGAGCGCCAATGGCATGCAGCATCATGTCGCACACGATCCCATCACGCAACGTTAGGCCGGACCCTTCCAACCAGCCAGTTACGGGCTGTGAGCCGACGCCCACCAATATCGCGTCGGCATCCACAGTCGTGCCGTCGGACAAAGTGATTCCTGCCACCCGATTTCCAGCCGTGTGAGCGAATCCAGTGATGTTCGCATTGACATGCAAACGGGTGCCATGGAGCCCATGAAGCGCTCCGAGCGCGGCGCCCATGGCGGGGCCGAGCACACGACCAAGAGGCACAGGCGCGGATTCGAAAATATCGACCTCGCAACCTTTGCCTCGTGCCGTGGATGCCACTTCCGAACCAATGAATCCGCCTCCGACAATGGCCAGGCGGGCTCCGTGATCCAGCGCCTCTCGCAGACCAATCGCATCGTCGAGCGTGCGCAATGTGTGCACGCCTTCGAGATCGTGGCCAAAGGGCAGCTGGCGCGCCGAGGTGCCGGTGGCGATGATGCCTCCGTCGAATGGCACCTTTTCACCATCAGCCAACGTGACCGTCTTGCCCACCGAGTCGAGTTTGATTGCTGCCACGCCAAGACGAATTTCAAGTTGCAGTGGCTCGTACTGGTCGGCGCGGCGTAGGCCGATGCGGTCAGCATCCCAATCGCCTTTGAGGAATTGCTTCGACAACGGCGGACGGTCATAGGGCATGTGTGGCTCTGCGCCAATTACCGTGATGATGCCGTCGTAACCGCTTGATCTCAATGTCTCTGCGGCACGCAAACCGGCCAGTGATGCACCAACAACAACTATTCGCCCCACATTTGCCATCCCCGCAAACTAGTTTCCGAGCATGGACCGATACCGTTCGCGCTCGCTTTGGCTTGACCTCATTGGTGGCCCGTTGACGCCCCGACCGTCGTTGGGTGGCGACGTGCAAGTTGATGTGGCAATTGTGGGGGCCGGATTTACAGGTCTATGGACGGCGTTGTATTTGAAGTTGGCCGACCCTGCTTTGCGAGTGGCCGTCATCGAACGAGACATCGCTGGATTCGGTGCATCAGGTCGTAACGGCGGCTGGGCGTCCGGACTCTTTGCCACGTCGTTCGACACGGTGGCTTCGGCATCATCTGCTGCACAAGCAATGGCGTTACATCGAGCCATGCATGACGCCATCGATGAGATTCAACGACAGTGTATTGCCCTGGATATCGACTGCGATTTCCACAAAGGTGGCACGACCACAATGGCCCGTACACCGCTGCAAATGCGCCGCCTTCAAGCCGATGTACACCACGAACACGGCCAAGGGTTCACCAGCGACGACGTTCGTTGGCTGGATGCATCCGAGGCCCAGAGTCGAGTGAACGCAACAGGTGTTTTAGGGGCAAAGTACACGCCTCATTGCGCTCGTATACAACCGGCCAAACTAGCCAGGGGGCTGGCCGCAGCCGTCGAAAAACTTGGTGTCACGATCTACGAAAATACTCCTGTGAAAGACACGAGCAACCGGCGTGTCGTCACCGCCCACGGCACTATTTCCGCCAACGTGGTCGTCCAAGCCACAGAGGGATACACGCCCACACTGCCCGGCCACAAACGCGATGTGGCGCCGATCTATTCCTTGATGGTGGCCACTGAACCGTTGTCGGCCGAGGTATGGACTTCGATAGGGCTCGACGGTCGCGACACGTTTACTGATGGCCGCAATCTGATTATTTATGGGCAGCGAACGGCAGACGATCGCCTGGCATTCGGTGGCCGCGGCGCTCCATATCACTGGGCCTCGGCAATCAAAGACAGCTTTGAACGGCACCCGAAAACTCACGGCGAACTTCCTGCAATTTTGCGGGACCTTTTTCCGGCTATCGGCGACGCCAAATTCACCCATTCGTGGGGAGGCCCATTGGCAGCGCCCCGTGACTGGTGGAGTTCGGTGGGCTACAACAAGGCAACCGGTCATGCGTGGGCCGGTGGATATTTAGGCGATGGCGTCACCACCACCAATTTGGCCGGCCGTACGTTGGCCGATCTCATCACCGGAGCCGACACTGAGCGAGCCTCGTTTCCGTGGGTAAATCGTGTGCGCCGAAAATGGGAACCAGAACCATTTCGATGGCTTGGCGTCAACGGCATGACCATGTTGGCCAACGGCATGGATGCCCACGAAACAAAAACAGGTAAGCCATCAAAGTGGCGTCAGAAAGCGTTTGGCCTCTTCGGGAGCGACCACTAATCGCACGGGTAGCGCAGCGATTGGTAGTGATCGCTATAACGTGGCCAAGATCGCCCGGATATGACTCACCGACGTGGTCGGATTCACGATACAAAAACGCAACGCCGGCTGGCCCTCATGCACCGTGGGCACCACGTACGCAATGTTGCGAGCCAACACGTCAATGCTCCACGCTTCATAATTCTTGAGCGTCCAGCCGTTACGACGAAAGACAACAACACTTAACTCGGGCGTCATACACAGCTGTAAATCAGGGTGCGCATCGACAAGTTCGGCAGCTCGGTGCGCCGTGGCCAATGTAGTTTCGACAGCGTTGGAGTATGCCTGGGTTCCATGGGTGGCCAACGAAAACCAAAACGGCAAACCGCGGGCACGTCGAGTGAGGTGATATGCGTAGTCGCTCGGGTTCCATTCATCATTGGCCTGAAGCACGTCGAGGTACGCCGCCTTCTGGGTGTGCACTTGTTTGGCCAATTGCGGATTGCGATAAATCAACGCCGCGCAGTCGTAGGGGGAGAAAAGCCACTTGTGGGGATCGATCACCAAAGAGTCTGCGTGTTCGATGCCATCAAAAATGGCTCGCACGCTGGGGGCAGCCAGCGCTGCGCCACCGTAGGCGGCATCCACATGCATCCAGATACCGTGCTCCTGGCACACGGCGGCGACACCGGCTAGGTCATCGACCACACCCACGTTGGTCGTGCCCGCCGTAGTTGAAATGGCGAAAACGCCGTCGGGAACACCATCTGCAAACAACGTCCGCAGAGCGGCGCCGGTGAGCCGACCTCGCTCGTCGCCGGGCACGGTGATGACCTCCACGTCCATGACTCGGGCTGCCAATTTCACCGACGAGTGAGCCTCATAGCTCGTCACCAGGCTCCACCGAGCTGGTCGCCCTAACCCGGCTGCATCGCGCGCTCGCATTGCTGTTTCGCGTGCGGCCACAAGACCCGACAAGTTGCCCGCCGAACCGCCCGAGACAAATACTCCGCCCGCAGACTCTGGTAATCCAGCCAGATCGGCCAACCACCGAAGCGCTTGATTCTCGGCGAAAATGACGCCTGATCCTTCTTGCCACGATTCTGGGCATACACATGATGCCGACACCACGAGATCAAAGAGCACGGCGGCGGGAGTCGGCCCTGAAGGAACGAAACTGAGGTTGCGAGGAGAGTCCTGGCTGATGGTTGCCGGGGCCAGAATGTCAGTGAAAATACGCAAAGCTTCGTCACCGCCGAGGCCACGGGCCGTAATTGTTTGACCGGCATCGGCGAGGAGTTCCTCTGGCGACCGAAAGCCGTCAAGCGGTGGATCCATGCGGATTCGATCAGTGGCGTACGCCACCATTTTGTCGGCTACACGATCGACGGCGGCGTCATAGGAATGCACGTTGCGAGGCTAGCGGGCCGCACCGCTATGCGCAGCCGACCTGTGGTTGGTCACATGAGCGGGCGTGTGTTGGGGCCGATCACAGCTGGCAACTGCGTCTCCCCCATCAGCCATGTGTCTACCGCCGAGGCGCATGACCTGCCCTCTGCGATTGCCCACACAATCAGGCTTTGGCCGCGTCCCATATCGCCAGCCACAAACACGCCATCCACATTCGTCATCCATTCTTGGGATCTGGCGATGTTGCTACGAGGGTCGAGGGCCACGCCAAGTTGATCCACGAATGATCCCGATTCTGGCCCCACAAATCCCAGGGCCAGGAGCACCAATTCGCAGGGCAGAATGAATTCGCTTCCCACTACTTTTTCGAATTTGCCGTTGATCATTTCCACTTGGCAGGCCTGCAACGCCCGCACATGGCCTTCGGAATCGCCGAGGAAACATTCGGTGTTGACGGCGTATACCCGCTCGCCGCCCTCTTCATGGGCCGACGCCACCCGGTACACCATCGGGTATTGCGGCCATGGATTGCTGGTGCCCCGGGCGTGAGGGGGTTGAGGCATGATCTCGAACGAATGCACACTGAGCGCGCCTTGGCGGTGGGCGGTTCCCAAACAGTCGGCTCCGGTGTCTCCGCCGCCGATCACGACAACATGCTTGCCTTCAGCCGTGATCGCTGGTGTGGCGTAGTCGCCCTCCTGCACACGGTTGGCGATCGGGAGATAGGTCATAGCTTGATAAATTCCCGACAACTCCCGCCCGGGCACTGGTAAATCGCGACCTGCAGTTGCTCCCCCGGCGAGCACTACAGCGTCGTGATCCTGGCGCAATTGCGATGCCGTGATGTCGACGCCAATATTCACATTCGTGCGGAATTGCGTGCCTTCTGCGCTCATTTGTTCTAGGCGACGATCGATGTGGCGTTTCTCCATTTTGAACTCGGGAATGCCGTATCGCAACAGCCCGCCAACGCGGTCGTTGCGTTCGTACACCGTCACATCGTGCCCAGCTCGTGTGAGTTGTTGTGCGGCAGCCAACCCAGCAGGCCCTGAACCCACGACGGCCACCGACTTGCCGGTCTTCACGTCGGCAATCTGGGGGCGAACCCATCCTTGGGCGAAGGCGTGATCGATGATTTCGACTTCGACCTGCTTGATGGTCACGGGATCAGAATTGATACCCAATACGCATGCACCTTCGCATGGCGCAGGGCACAAACGCCCGGTGAATTCCGGGAAGTTGTTGGTGGCGTGGAGGCGCTCGATGGCGTCTCGCCAACGGTCCCGAAATACCAAATCGTTCCAATCTGGAATCAGGTTGCCTAACGGGCAACCGTTGTTGCAGAACGGAATTCCGCAATCCATACACCGGCTGGCTTGGACTTTGATCTTTTTGGCATCGAACGGTTCGTACACCTCTTTCCAGTCACCCAGGCGCACCGGCACAGGGCGACGGGTAGGTGTCTCTCTGTCGTGTTTCATGAATCCTGTTACATCACCCACGTGCGTTCTCCATCACTCGATCCCATGCTGATTCTTCGTCCATGCCTCGTTCGGAGGCATCTTGCAGGGTGTCGAGCACCCGCTTGTAGTCACGAGGCATCACCCGCCAAAACTGCTCAACTTCAAGCACCCATTGGGCCAAAATCTTTTCGGCCACCGCAGAGCCGGTCTCCCTGTGATGTTGCGAAATCAGGCGCCGGAGCCATGGCCGATCTTCCTCGGGAATGTTATTTTCCAACTCCACCATTTCGTTATTCACGGAGGTGGGAAAGGTATTGGTGGGGTCGTAAATGTAGGCCAATCCGCCCGACATTCCTGCTCCAAAATTGCGGCCAGTTTTGCCCAGAATAACTACCCGGCCACCTGTCATGTATTCGCATCCGTGGTCGCCGATGCCTTCAACAACGGCCGTAGCACCCGAGTTGCGAACAGCGAATCGTTCCCCAACGGTTCCTCTAATGAACGCCTCGCCAGATGTCGCCCCATACAGGATCACGTTGCCGGCAATCACGTTGTCTTCAGCGGGAAATGTGGCACGGCGACTGGGGCGCACAATCAGTCGCCCGCCCGATAGGCCCTTGCCGACGTAGTCGTTGGCGTCGCCATGGAGGCGCATCGTGATGCCTTTGGGAACAAAGGCACCGAAGCTTTGCCCTGCCGACCCATTGAACTCAATTTGGATGGTGTCGTCTGGCAACCCGTTGGGTCCATGACGACGGGTGAGTTCTGAGCCAAGCATGGTGCCGACCGTGCGGTTCACGTTGTTGATGGGTACCGAAATCGTCACTGGAATACCGTCTACCAAGGCGGCCTCCGCTCTGATGATGAGCTCCTGGTCGAGGGCTTCGCTCAGGCCGTGGTCCTGCTTGGCAACGCACGTCAACGGTGCTCCGGCCGGCAGCGTTGGTCGCGCAAAGATGGGCGACACATCAAGGCCCTGTGCCTTCCAATGATCGACTGCACGGCGGGTCTCGAGAAGCTCCACCCTCCCAACTGCTTCCTCGATCGTTCGGAAGCCCAAACGAGCTAGCCATTCACGAACCTCTTCGGCAATAAATTGGAAAAAATTCACTACGAACTCCGGTTTGCCAGAGAACTTGGCCCGCAACTCCGGATTCTGAGTAGCGACGCCCACCGGGCATGTATCCAGGTGGCACACTCGCATCATGATGCAGCCCGAAACGACCAGGGGCGCCGTGGCAAACCCAAACTCTTCGGCGCCCAAAAGCGCAGCGATGATCACATCCCGACCGGTCTTTAGCTGACCATCACATTGCACCACGATACGTTCCCGCAAACCGTTGAGCAGCAACGTCTGCTGAGCTTCAGCGAGGCCGAGCTCCCACGGGCCGCCAGCGTGTTTGAGGGAGGTGAGCGGCGATGCCCCTGTGCCGCCGTCGTGGCCAGAAATGAGCACTACATCTGCCTTAGCCTTTGCGACTCCCGCGGCCACGGTTCCCACCCCGACCTCGGCCACCAGCTTCACATGTACGCGTGCTTGTGGGTTGGCGTTCTTCAGGTCGTGAATGAGTTGCTTGAGGTCCTCAATCGAATAAATATCGTGATGAGGAGGAGGGCTGATGAGCCCCACGCCGGGCGTCGAATGACGAGTTTTCGCCACCCACGGGTACACCTTGTGCCCCGGCAACTGCCCACCTTCGCCGGGCTTTGCTCCCTGTGCCATCTTTATTTGAATGTCATCGGCGTTGACCAAGTACTCGCTTGTCACGCCAAACCGGCCCGACGCCACTTGCTTAATTGCCGATCGTTTCGAATCTCCGTTGGCCATGGGTACGAAGCGCTCTGGGTCCTCGCCACCTTCGCCGGTATTTGATTTGGCCCCGATCCGGTTCATGGCAATGGCCAAGTTCTCGTGAGCCTCCGCCGAGATCGAGCCATAGCTCATGGCCCCCGTTGAGAACCGCTTCACTATCGATTCGACCGACTCCACTTCATCGAGCGGCACTGCCGGCCTGACCCCTTCGGCGAACTGAAACAGACCGCGTAACGTGGCCAACTTGGTGGACTGGTCGTCGACCATCTTGGTGTATTCCTTGAAGATGTCGTAGCGCCCCGCACGGGTTGAGTGTTGCAACTTAAACACCGTCTCTGGGTTAAACAAATGCACTTCGCCTTCGCGACGCCACTGGTATTCGCCCCCCAATTCCAGCGTGCGGTGGCGACGAGAATTTGCCCGTGCCGGGTATGCAGCTCTGTGGCGGGCTGCCACCTCACTGGCAATCTCATCCAGACCAATACCGCCCAATCGCGACACGGTGCCAGTGAAGTATTCGTCGATGATGTCGGCCCCT
>JBBRKR010000008.1:0-153999 GCA_038231795.1 Acidimicrobiales bacterium | reverse complement strand
GTGCAAGGCGCGCCACCGCGCAGACCATCTCGACGATATGACAACGTGCCCGTCATGCGGATCTAAAGGCACGCTCACCGAAGCTCGTGCCTTTAACTTGATGTTCAAGACTCAGGCCGGGCCAGTGGAGGATTCCAGTGCCACGGCCTACCTACGCCCCGAAACAGCGCAAGGCATGTTCATCAATTTTGCCAACGTACAACGCTCAATTCGCCGCAAGCCGCCATTCGGTATTGCCCAAGTGGGAAAGAGCTTCCGTAACGAGATCACGCCGGGCAATTTCATTTTTCGTACTCGTGAATTCGAACAAATGGAAATGGAGTTTTTCGTCCCGCCGGACGAGGCCGAGAAGTGGTACCAGTACTGGTGCGGAGAACGTTTGCAGTGGTATATCGATCTCGGAATCCCGGCCTCATCTTTGCGGTTGCGCCCCCATGACGCCGACGAATTGAGCCATTATTCATCAGGCACCAGCGACGTGGAATTTCTGTTTCCGTGGGGCTGGGGCGAGCTTGAAGGCATTGCCAATCGAGGCAACTATGACCTCACCCAACATGGCATTGCGTCGGGCGAGCGGCTCGATTATTTCGATCAACAAACCAACGAGCGCTATATCCCCCACGTGATTGAACCCGCCGCCGGTGCTACCCGAACGATGATGGCGTTTTTGTTGAGCGCATACGACGAAGAGGAAGTGAACGGCGAAGTACGCAACGTGTTGCGGCTGCATCACCGCTTAGCTCCGTATCAAATAGCCGTGTTGCCGTTGTCGAAAAAGGACACCCTCACACCGGTTGCTCGCCAGGTTCTCAAGATGCTGCAACCGATTGCCATGGTCGACTACGACGAGACGCAAGCCATTGGTCGTCGCTATCGCCGCCAGGATGAAGTGGGCACGCCGTATTGCATCACCGTTGACTTCGAATCCTTGGACGACAACGCTGTGACTGTGCGCGACCGTGACTCGATGCAGCAGACGCGCATGCCGATTGCCGAATTGGTCAACTACTTCCGTGGGGTGCTGGAGTAGTCTTTCGCCCCGTGACATACACCTACGCGTTTGACCGCAAGCATGCCAAAACCCCAATGTCGTACAAGGATCTCCTTGGCGGCAAGGGTGCCAACCTCGCCGAAATGACATCAGTGTTGAAGCTGCCGGTACCGCCAGGCTTCACGATCTCAACAGACGCCTGCCGGGCGCACATGAAGAGCGGCTGGCCAGAAGGTTTGACGAGCGAGATTGCTGCTGAAGTGTTGGAACTCGAGCGCAAGATGGGCCGCAAACTTGGCGATGCCAAAGACCCCTTGTTGGTTTCTGTTCGTTCGGGCGCCAAGTTTTCGATGCCTGGAATGATGGACACCGTGCTCAACTTGGGCCTCAACGACAAGTCGGTCGTGGGCCTGGCCAAGGTGACCAACGACGCCCGTTTCGCCTATGACTCGTATCGTCGATTCATCTCGATGTACGGCCGCATTGTGCTCGATGTTGATGGCTTGAAGTTTGAACACGAATTCGAAAAGGCCAAGAAGAAAGCTGGTGTCACGAACGACGCCGATATTCCTGCTTCGGCCTTGAAGGATCTGTGCGATACGTACAAGGCAATCGTGGCCAAGGCCACGAAGGCAGAATTTCCCCAAAATCCAATGGCCCAATTGCGTGGTGCTGTAGAAGCCGTTTTCAAATCGTGGAATGGTGCCCGTGCCATCGCCTACCGGGTGCGTGAGCGCATCTCGCACGACCTCGGCACTGCCGTCAACGTGCAAGTGATGGTGTTTGGTAACCGCGACGACAACTCAGGCACTGGCGTGGGATTCACCCGCAATGCAGCCACCGGCGACAACAAGCCGTACGGCGACTTCCTCGTCAACGCCCAAGGCGAAGACGTGGTTGCCGGCATTCGCAACACGGAAGACCTCGACGCGTTGAAGGACAAATTCCCCGTGATTCACGGTGAGTTGATGACCATTTTTGCCCGCCTCGAACGTCACTACCTCGACATGTGCGACACCGAATTCACGATCGATCAAGGCAAGTTGTGGATGCTGCAAACCCGCGTGGGCAAGCGCACCGGTGCAGCAGCCCTCAAGATGGCCGTCGATATGACAAAGCCCTCTGGCAAGGGCAAGCAAGCGTGGCAAATTTCACGTGCCGATGCCTTGATGCGAATCACGGAAGATCATCTCGATCAGGTGCTGCATCCCCAATTTGCCGGCACGGCCAAAGCCATCGCCAAGGGACTTGCCGCATCGCCTGGCGCAGCCGTGGGCAAGGTGTACTTCACAGCCGATGACGCTGCCGACGCAGCTGATCGCGGCGAGAAGATCATCTTGGTACGCAACGAAACGTCTCCAGAGGATGTGCACGGCATGATGGTTGCCGAAGGCATCCTCACCGCCCGCGGCGGGCTCGTGAGTCACGCTGCAGTGGTGGCTCGTGGCTGGGGCACCCCCGCCATTGTGGGCGCCGACATGGTCAAGATCGACGGCAAGAAATTCACCGTTGGCGATGTTGTCGTGCATGAAGGCGACACGATTTCTCTCGACGGTGGCACCGGCGAAGTAATGCTCGGAGCATTGGAGACAATGGCGTCTGAGCCTCCCAAGGAATTCCACACCCTCTTGGCGTGGGCCGACAAGATTCGTAAGGGCAAGATGGACGTACGGGCCAACGCTGACAACGGCCCCGATGCCATCAACGCTCGCAACTTCGGAGCCCAGGGCATCGGCTTGTGCCGCACAGAGCACATGTTCCTGGCCGAAGACCGGCTGCCTGTGGTGCGGCGCATGATCTTGGCGTCGACCCCGAAGGAAGAAAAGGCGGCGCTGGAAGAATTGCGCAAAGTGCAAAAGGCCGACTTCAAGGAAATCCTCGAGGCTATGGACGGCTTGCCTGTCACCGTGCGGTTGCTCGATCCGCCGTTGCACGAATTCCTGCCCCACGTGAGCGAGCTTGAAATCAAAGAAGCCACCGTTGGGCTCACCGACGATGAGAAACACCTGTTGCGTACGGCTCGTGAATGGTCGGAAATGAACCCCATGTTGGGCACCAGAGGCGTGCGGCTCGGCGTCGTCAAGCCAGGCCTGTATGGCATGCAAGTGCGGGCATTGATGGAGGCCGCCGCAGAGCTCACCAAGAAGGGCAAGAACCCGATTGTCGAAGTGATGATCCCGTTGACCGTGAACCGCGAAGAGCTTGAACTGGCCCGTGGATGGGTCGAGGCCGCGATCGAGGAATCGACAGCCAAGCTCACCAAGAAGCCTCAAGTTTCGATCGGCACCATGATCGAGACGCCACGCGCTGCGTTGCGAGCTGCCGATATTGCTGAGGCCGCCGACTTCTTCTCGTTCGGTACCAACGACCTCACGCAGATGACGTTCGGCTTCAGCCGTGACGATGTCGAGAGCCGCATGATGCCTGCGTATTTGGAGCAAGGCCTGTTGAAACGCAACCCGTTTGACACCATCGACAAGGCCGGTGTTGGCGAGCTTGTGAAGCTGGCCGCTGCCCGTGGTCGTAGCGTCAAGAAGGGCTTAAAGCTCGGCGTGTGCGGTGAGCATGGCGGCGATCCTGAGTCGATCGAATTGTTTTACGCTGCTGGCCTCAATTATGTGAGCTGCTCACCATTCCGCGTTCCTGTGGCTCGTTTGGCGGCCGCGCAAGCCATTATTGGTGGCGGAACGTCATCGACGAAATAGCAGGATGCACATGGTGAAAAAATGTTGATGTTGAGCTCGACGAGGTCGAACTTCGTCGAGCTCAGTGTTCAATGGGAATGGTGGGCGGGTGCAGGAGCACTGATCGTGTTTCTTCTTGTCGTCGATATTTTGGTGCTGCATCGCGATGCCCACGTGTCAAGTACGCGGCGGGCCATTGTTAAGAGTTGCTGCTGGATTGCGATTGGCCTCAGCGTCGGTCTCGCCATTCTGAAAGGTTTCGGCGGGAAGGCAGCGGGGGAGTATTACTCCGGCTATCTCATCGAGCTGAGCTTGTCGATGGACAATGTGTTCGTGTGGGCGCTCATTCTCACCTTCTTTGCCGTGCCTCGAGCGTTTCAACATCGCGTACTTTTTTGGGGCATATTCGGAGCGGTGATCCTGCGTGGAATATTTGTTTTTGCCGGCGTGGCGCTTATCAATCGCTTTGATTTCCTGTTGTACATCTTTGGCGCATTTCTCGTATTCACTGCGGCCAAATTGGTTTTCAAAGACGACAAGGAATCTGACCCAAGTCAGAATCGTGTTTTGAAAATGGTCCAGAAATTGGTCCCGTCGACTGATCAGTTTGATGGCCAAAAGTTGTGGACGCGAGTCAACGGCAAGCGGGTGGCCACACCGTTGTTTGCCGTGCTGGTTCTCATCGAGGCTACCGACGTGTTGTTCGCCGTCGATTCGGTGCCAGCCGTGCTCGCCGTGAGCCGTGACCAGTTCATCGTGCTCACATCGAACGCCTTTGCCATTTTGGGACTGCGGGCGTTGTACGCATTGTTGGCCGACCTGAAGGATCGCTTTGAGTACCTGCCGATTGGTTTGGCCGTGATCTTGGCTTTTGTGGGCACCAAAATGATCATCAGCAAATGGGTGCATATCGCAACGCCCATCTCGTTAGGTGTGATTTTCGGAGTACTGGCGGTGGCAATTGTGGCCAGCATCCGCAAAGGCATCCCGATTTCGCCCGATTCGCCAAGTTCGATGGGGTAATCACACCCGTGCCGTAAACTGCCAGCATGGGGATTCTGGACGAAGACGTGGAGCGGGTTCGTTCTGCCGCCAACCTCCACGACATCGCCAGTCAGCGCATGGCGCTTCGCCGAGTTGGCCGCCGCTTCACGGGCTTGTGCCCCTTCCATTCCGAGAAGTCGCCGTCGTTCTCGATCAATGCCGAACAGGGATTGTTTTACTGTTTCGGCTGTCAGGCCAAAGGCGATGTCATCACGTTTGTGCGCGAGTTAGAGCATCTGGATTTTCAGGGCGCTATTGAATGGCTGGCCAACCGCACGGGCATTCAGCTGCGTTACAGCGATGCTCACGAAGGCGAGAGTCGAAAGAAAAAAGCCAAGCTGGTCGATGCCATGGGCAAAGCCATTGATTGGTATCACGATCAATTCCGACGCACAGAAGGCGCTGGGGCGGCCCGTAGCTATTTGCGGGAACGCGGTTTCACCACCGAGGAATTTCTGTCGTACAAAATTGGCTGGGCGCCCGACGATTGGGATGCGTTATCGCGTGCGTTGCGGTTGCCCGCTGACATACTCAGCGATGCTGGATTGGGCTTTATTAACCGTCGTGGCCGTCCACAGGACTCGTTCCGGGCACGCGTGTTGTTCCCCATCTACGACGCCAACGGCGACCCTGTAGCAATCGGCGGACGGGTGATGCCCGGTGGCGAAGGACCGAAATACAAAAACTCGCCTGAGACCGCCCTCTATACGAAGAGCCGCACCTTGTACGGCTTGAATTGGCACAAAACAGCGATAGTGGCCGCCGACGAAGTGGTGGTGTGCGAGGGGTACACCGACGTGATCGGATTTGCTCGCGCAGGCGTGCCGCGTGCTGTGGCTACATGTGGCACGGCGTTGACAGAAGACCACGTGCGCCAACTCAAAAGATTTGCCAAGCGGGTGGTTTTGGCGTTCGACGCCGACTCGGCGGGCCTGGCGGCTGCCGACCGGTTTTATGCGTGGGAAAAACAATATGAAGTCGATGTGGCCGTGGCCGTGATGCCGGCGGGGAAGGACCCTGGCGAGTTGTCAGTCAGCGCGCCCCAGTTGCTCGCCGACGCTGTAAAGAATGCGAAACCATTCCTTGGTTTCCGTGTCGATCGTGTGTTGAGCGCGGCGAATTTGTCGAGTCCAGAAGGGCGGGCGAAAGCTGCCGAGGCAGCGATTGATGCCATCCGGGAACACCCGAGCGATTTTGTGCGAGATCAATATTTGATGCAGGTCGCAGGCAAGTGCGGCATTGACCTTGATCGGTTGCGGGCAGGTGTGCGGGCGCCCGCGGGGCGGCCGTCGCGAATCGTGGCCGTCACTGCAAGATCGACACCCAACGATGGTCCGGAGCTTGAAGCGTTGCGGACAGCGGTACATAACCCTTCTGAGATGGCGCATCTCGTGGTGCCGGCGTTATTCGCCAACGAGCTATATGCCACAGCGTGTTATTGGGTGTTGTCGAGTGCCACGTTGGCTGAGGCCTTGGTGGCAGCTGACCCGGAGAGTGTTGAGCTGATGAGCAGGCTGGCGGTCGAGGAGTGTTTTAGTGAGCCGGTCGATGCTGCTTTGCGTCTAATTGAAGAAACTTCGCGGCGTCAGCTTGGAGTTCTTGAGTCCGAAGCCCAACGTGCCGATGATCCAATGATGTACAGCCCAACGTTGGCGTGGCTCAAGCTGCGAATTATGGAGTTAAGAAACCCTCAATTGTCCGACGCTTCGCGTCAGGCCTTGCTAGCTTGGTTTACGGAGAGGGCTGACGAGCAGCCCGCAGGGGTCTGAAAGTGCAGGTTATGAGCGACGCTCAACAGAGCACACCAGGCGATTTAGCCCCCGGCGCAATTATGTTTCATGCTGCGTCGGTGGCGGCGATCGACCGCCTAGTCGTTCATGGACGAACGACCGGCTGTGTGACCCTCGATGAAATCGTCTCCCAACTGGGTTTACACGAACCAGATTTGGCGTTGATAGCGGAAGTGGCCGCCACACTGGCGCGCTCTGGCGTGCGCATTGCTGATGAGTCTGCCGACGCCGAAGATTTCGATGACAACGACGACGGCGACGCCGTAAAGGCCCGCAAACGTCGCCGTGTCACGCGCACGATGGTCGACGACGACCCTATTGGATCCACGTCTGATCCAGTACGTATGTATCTCAAGGAAATTGGGCGAGTGCCGTTGTTGGCGGGCATCGACGAGGTCCGTCTGGCGCAACGAATCGAAGCTGGCAACGTAGCTGGCACGACGTTGCTGGATCTCGCTAACAGTCCCGAAGTAGACGCTGGCCACACCCAACGTCGTCGTCTGCGACGATTGGTTTCCGATGGCGAAGAGGCCAAGAGCGAGCTGACGCAATCCAATCTGCGCCTAGTGGTGTCGATTGCCAAGCGCTACGCAGGGCGGGGTTTGCCGTTGCTGGATCTCATTCAAGAAGGCAATCTGGGCCTCATGCGGGCGGTCGACAAGTTCGACCACACAAAGGGATTCAAGTTTTCGACCTACGCCACGTGGTGGATTCGGCAGGCAATCAGTCGTGCCATTGCTGACCAGTCGCGCACGATTCGGATTCCAGTACACATGGTCGATGCCATGCATCGCGTGCAACGCACGCAGCGGGAAATGGCACAGGTTCTCGAACGCGAACCGACGTTGGCCGAGCTTGCCGTCAAGACTGGTTTGCCGGAAGATCGCGTACGTGATGTGTTGCGCCTCGGGCTAGATCCGTTGTCGCTAGATTCGCCAATTGGCTCCGAAGAAGACAGCAACCTGAGTGACTTCATCGAAGACGCCACGGCAGAAGCTCCTGCCGATGTGGCGGCCAGAATCATGTTGCTTGACGCGGTGAGCGAAGCCCTGTCGGAGCTCAACGAGCGTGAACGAGAAATCGTGCGTATGCGTTTTGGCCTCGATGATGGCCAAGCCCGAACTCTTGAAGAGGTAGGCAAACAGTTCGGCGTGACCCGCGAACGGATCCGTCAAATAGAATCCAAGACGTTGGCCAAATTGCGTCATCCCCAAAAGGCAAAACGCTTACGCGATTACATGGATAACGATTAGTCGCACTCATACGTAAGCCAAAAACGGCGGGTTCGGGTAGGGCCGTTTGCTACACTTCCAAGACCTTTCCGGGGTAGCTCAGCTGGCAGAGCGCTTGACTGTTAATCAGGATGTCGTGGGTTCGAGCCCCACCCCCGGAGCCAGGAGATTTCCCGCCATTTTGGCGGTGCGATCACCGATTGGGCCTGTAGCTCAGTGGTTAGAGCAGGCGACTCATAATCGCTCGGTCGCGGGTTCGAACCCCGCCGGGCCCACCAAACCAACCCTCGGCTGAGTTACTCGCCCGCGAGCGTTTTGCGGAGTTCACGCTTGAGGAATTTGCCGCTGGCGTTTCGTGGAATTTGCTCGGTGAGGAACCACGCTTTGGCAGGAATCTTGTGCTTGGCGATTCGCTCGGCCAAGAATGCCGAAAGCTCTTCGTGCGTGAGTTGGTGCGAGGGCTGGAGCAAGATTGCGCACACCACCTCTTCGCCGAGGCGTTCGTCTGTGATACCAAATACGGCGGCCTCGGCAATGGCGGGATGCTGGTAGATGGCCGCTTCCACTTCGGAGCAGTACACGTTTTCGCCGCCTCGCAACACCATGTCCTTGGCGCGGTCAACGATGTACACAAAGCCTTCATCGTCGATTCGACAGATGTCGCCGGTATTGAACCACCCGTCTTGGATCGACTCTGCTGTTGCTTCTGCTCGGTTGAGGTAACCCTTGATAACGACCGATCCGCGCACGCAGAGAACGCCGGTGGCCTCTGGCGAGGCAGGCACATCGTTGCCGTCTTCGTCGACCAATTTGGCGTCGAGCGTTGGCACAATGGCGCCGCACGAGGAGGGCTTTGCGAGATAAAGGCGGGCGCTATTGGCAGTGATGATGCCGTGGGTTTCGGTGAGGCCGTAGCCAGTGGAGGGCGCGCCCTGGGGGATGGCATCGGCGATCTTGCCGACGAGATCGGGCTGCAATGCAGCGCCGCCACCGCCCATGCCGCGCATGGTAGATGTGTTGCGTGTAGCCCAATCCGGGTGGAGTAAGAGTTCGCGACTCATGGTAGGAACGCCGGAGAAGTTTGTGACGCCTTCGCGTTCGATCAGTTCGAGTGCCCGGCCTGGATCCCACTTATAGGTGAGCACAACACGTCCGCCCGAAATCGTGGCGGGATGTAGTAGGCAATTGCAGGCGGTCACATGGAACAGAGGCGTAGGGGCCATGAACACACTTTGAATTGGCGGAGCCGCTGGGTTCGTTGGTGCAGCTAGTTCGCCAGCGGCAATGGCCTTCGCGTCTGCCGCTCCGACTGCCACTGTCATGAAGGCAATATTCATGACGTTGTGTACAGAGCCGCGATGGGTGAGTTGAGCGCCTTTTGGGAAGCCTGTGGTGCCTGATGTGTAGAAGATGCATGCGTCGTCGTCAGGGTCGATGGTCGCGGCAGGCAGGTCCGCTGGGGCTGTATCACCGTTTACAACGTCGGCCCAACGCGAGGCGTCAGTTGGCAATTCGCGATCGCTTCGTACGGCGATCACGTGAAGTGGCGCCACGGCACGCAATGCGTCGAGCATGGGAAGGGCGCGCATGAGTCGCTCGTCGTCGGCGATGAGAACTTTGGGGCGTGAATCGGATAGCCCAAATTCCATTTCGGTAGTAGTCCACCATGCGTTCATACCGACTGCGGCGGCACCGAGGCAGATGCTGGCCCAGTAGCCCACGATCCATTCCGGATAGTTGCGCATAGCGAGAGCGATTCGGTCGCCGGGAACTACGCCGTGGACATCTCGCAAATAGTGCGCCAAGCTACGCACCTGGGCGGCTATCTCACGATAGGTGTAGCGCTCGTCTTCGTACACGATGTAAGTGGCGTCAGCGAACGACGCCGTGAGCTCCCACAAGGACCTCAACGTGGGAGGGGCGCTGGCGAACACTCGCATTGGATTGCCCCGAACGATGATCTCGTTCATGGCAAATGGGGCGCCAGGGGCGGTGAGGTCGTTGCGTGCCGCTTGGTAGTGGTTGATCATCGAAGCATTGTTGTCGACGTGGTGAGGCCAATGTGCACTCAGCTCGGGTTGATTGGCAAAACCAACAGAAATTCAGCGCCACCGTCGGGGTGATTCCGTGCCGAAACAGTGCCGCCGTGTTCGTGAGCAATACCTGTCACGATGGCCAGGCCGAGGCCAGAGCCCGCCCCCACCCGCGCCGGGTCGAATTGCCAAAACCGCTCGAAAACCTTGGTGAGCGCTTCGGGTGTCATTCCTTCGCCGTGGTCGCGTACCGTCACTGTGGCCTGGCCCTCGTTTCGGGCGACAGTGACATCGATCGCAGTGTTTGGCGGCGTGTGTTTGACGGCGTTTGTGATGAGGTTGGTGAGTGCTTGGTGGAGGTGGAGTCGGTCGCCGAGAACCACGACGGGGGAGTCAGCTACGAGTGTGATTTTGTTCGTTGTTCCGGTGGCCGACGATGCCGAACATGCCTCTGATGCCACGATGGCAAGGTCGACTGGTTGTGACTCGCGGGGAAGTGTTTGGTCGAGCCGGGCGAGGAGCAACAAGTCTTCGACAAGGCGATTCATACGGGCAGCCTCCGTCTGAATGCGAAACATCATCGCAGGAAAATCGACGGTGCCTTCGAGAGGTTTCATCCGAGAAAGTTCAGCAAAACCTTGAATTGATGTGAGCGGTGTGCGCAGTTCATGAGATGCGTCGGCCAGGAATTGGCGGAGTCGATCCTCAGTTGCTTGGCGTTCAATGAACGATTGCTCGATGCCCCTAAGCATGGTGTTCAATGCCAACCCGAGCTGGCCAACCTCTGATCGATTGTCGGCTGGCGTTACTCGGTCAGCCAAGTTGCCAGTGGAGATCCCGCTGGCCTGAATGGCCATGTTCTCCAACGGACGTAAGCCTTTGCGAAGGATGAGCCACGAGCCAGTACCCAGTACAGCCAATATGGCTGTGGCGGCGATCACTTCGATAACGATGAGTCGACGTAGTGATGCCGCCACTTCGCTGGTGGGGATTGCTACCACGATACGGTATCCGGGTAGGCGAGTGGTGGGGGCTGTGATCAGCCTCCAATCGTTCGATCCTTGGACGCTCGGCACCGTGACGGGGTGGAGATCGTCTGGCAGATTCGTTGGGATAGTTGGGGCATCGACCGAAGTCGATATTTGAATATTGATAACTATTTTGTTGCTAGCGTCGCGTAGTTCGGCGTAGGTGCCTGGAGGAATCACGATGGGCGGGCGCCCGGTGCCGGTAGCCGGGTCGCGGCCTGCGATGTCGCTGCCCGATCGGCTTCGATCATTCGTGACCGGTCCTTGGCTGAGGCCAGCCTTTTCAATCAGGTCCCGTGATACCAATCCAATACTGTCTTGCAGTTGAAGGTCGAGCCGATCGTATCGGGACCGTGAATACGCACTCAATGTGCTTACGCCAAATACAGCGAGCCCGACAGCCAAAAGCAAAGTGAGCGCAGCGACAAGCCGGAACCGCAGAGTCATAGTCAATTATGCCGTTTGGACGCCCATGGCGAGTGATGCGGAGTACCCGTTAGTCGATTTCGTGGGAGTAATGACTGTGGCCGAGCCGCCTTGGCCGAAGATGCCATCGTCGGCGTTGCGTAGGTCGCGAGTGCCTCGTGTTGAGTAGGGCAAGTTGGCGGCATAAACGGCGTCGGTAATGGCGTCGTCGAAGAATATCTGTCCGGTGTGGATCTCCTTGCCGCCCACGTGAACCTTGACATGCATGTGGTCGGCGCGGCCTTTGTACCAGCCGGGGTACACGGTTGTGAAGGTGAGATCTCCGGAGGCGTCGGTGAGTTGTGTGCCCCGACAAAACGTGGTGCCGTCACCTTTGCCGTTGGCGGTGCCGCCACCACCACCGGGGGGAAGCGGGCTACCAGCGCCGCCTCCCCCCGCTGGTGGATTGCCGCCGCCGCCTCCGCCACCGTTTCCGGGTGGCAGGGTTGTGGACGGCACGGTTGAAGATGGCATGGTTGCCGCGATCGCAGTCGTCGACGACGTGGCTACATCGCTCGTAGTAGCCCCGGTTGAGGTAGTGGCCTCAGGCGTGGCAGTTGTTTTTGCGCTCGATCCGCTCGCAGCCAGAAACACGATGAGTCCGGCGCCGCCCATAGCGGCCAACGCCGAGCGTCGGTCGAACAAACGGTGAACGTTGTTCGAAACATCGACTGCGGGCGGCGGCGCAGATGCCGACGAAACATAGGTAACAAGTGGAGAGATGAGAGCGTTGAGATCGGTTGACTCGTCGATTGATAGAAAGGCGACCACGATGGCCGAGCTCGTCGACCATAAGTTTCGCAACGACTTGTAGTCGGCATCGGTGGCGATATGTCGGACTGTTACGCTCGACAGATCTTGGGTCAGGTTTCCGGCCACTGCCAGTGTGTCGTCGCTAGATGCCACGTCGGCGATGGTCACCGTCCACTCGCCGGGAAACCGATCGGGGTAGGCAGTTGAAAGAAACTTGTGCAGCCGGATTACGGACTGTTCCAGCGTTGATTGCTGATTCCGGGCCACGACAACTAGTTCGGTCGACGGTTCCAATTGTGCGGGCGAGGCAACGGCTGGTGAACCGGGGGAACGTTTCATGGCGACATAGTGACGCCCGGTTCTCCACGCCGGCTCCATTGATTCTGGGAATTTCCTGAGACTTCCACTATCACGCCGTTGAGTGTGCCAGCACCTGATTAACTAGGGCGATCAAACCGTACGTACTCACTGTGGATGACGAAGAACACATCACCGAACTGGTTTCGATGGCTTTGTCGTTCAACGGATTTGAAGTCGAGCGAGCTGCGTCTGGCCGGCAGGCTTTGGCGAGTATCGACAAGCGCCAACCTGATCTCGTGTTGCTCGACGTGATGTTGCCTGACCTCGACGGTTTCGAAGTTGCCCGTCGGCTGCGACAAAACGAACGCGTTGGTACTCGAGTCCCGGTGATCTTTCTGACTGCTAAAGACGCCACTTCTGACAAGCTCGAGGGCTTTCGTTTGGGTGTCGACGACTACGTGACAAAACCTTTCTCTGTCGAAGAATTGGTAGAGCGTGTGAAGGCAGTGTTGCGGCGATCGACCGGGGCGGGGCCCGGCTCCAACACCTTGACCTATCACGATTTGGTGCTCGACGACGACACCCGAGATGTGTGGCGGGCTGGTCGTTTCATTCAGCTCACTCCGACTGAATTCAAACTGTTGCGCTATCTGTTGGCCAATGCTCGACGAGTGCTGACCCGAGATCAAATTTTGGAATCGGTGTGGGATTACAACTTCGCCGGCAATGCCAGCGTGTTGGAAACGTATATCAGCTATGTACGTCACAAGGTCGACGACGATGCTGATGTAGCGCTCATACATACCGTGCGAGGCGTGGGTTACTCATTGCGTTTGCCATCGGGGCATGACTCGGCTGTGTGAGACGGCGCTTTATCGGCATCTCGGGCGGGTAGCCTCCACCACAATGCTTGCCGAACTTCTCGCGACCAAACCGTGGCTCTTGGCCGACGGTGCCACCGGAACAAACCTGTTTGATATGGGGCTCATGTCGGGTGATGCCCCTGAGCTGTGGAACGTGGATCGTCCAGACACCATTGCCAAATTGCATCAGCTTTTCGTGGACGCTGGTGCCGACATCATCTTGACGAATTCTTTTGGTTGTAATGGCCGTCGGCTCATGCTGCACAAGGCTCAAGATCGCACCGTCGAATTGAATTCGGCGGCTGCCGGCATCGCTCGAGCCGTGGCCAAAAAGGCCGGCCGGCCGGTCGTGGTGGCAGGCTCGGTCGGCCCCACTGGCGACTTGCTCATTCCTCTTGGCGTGTTGTCGGAAGACGAGGCGAAAGACGTATTCGTGGAACAAATGATCGGCCTCAAGGCCGGTGGCGTGGACGTGGCATGGATCGAAACCATGTCGGCCATGGAAGAGATGCGAGCCGCTGCCAATGCCGCTATCGAGGTGGGCTTGCCCTACACGTTGACTGCCAGTTTCGATACGGCCGGGCGCACGATGATGGGGTTTACTCCCCAAGCGTTCGCCGAGTTTTTGATGGCGCTGCCTGTGCCCCCCATAGCCCTAGGAGCGAACTGTGGCGTGGGCTCTTCCGACACGTTGTCGTCGATATTGCAGATGACTGACGCGGTGCCGAATGCGGTTGTGATTTCAAAAGCGAATGCCGGGATTCCTCGTGTATCTGGCGACAAAGTGATCTACACGGGCAGTGCGGAATTGATGCACGACTATGCCGGGCTGGCTATTGATTCGGGTGCCAGAATTATTGGTGGCTGTTGTGGCACCTCGCCTGCCCACCTGGCTGCGATGCGACAGCGACTCGACCACCACGTGAAGGGCCACCGCCCAACCTTGGAAGAAGTGGTGGCCAAAACTGGTCCGCTCGTGGCTCCGCCGCCAAGCGAGGAAACATTGGCCAACGCTCGCGAAAATCGCCGCCGACGGTAGCCGGTTGAGCGGCTAACGGCCGCGGTCAGTCGGCGAGGGCGATGAACGCGGCTTTGAGATAGGCGCCTTCGGAAAATCCCACAGGATGATCGGCAGCGTGCGCAGTCTGGTCGACGTTGAGAATGTGGCGCCCGGCGTCATGCACACCACGCGTCACGGCGTCGTAAAAGTCGGCAGAGCTCACTCGTGCCGAGCACGACGCTTGCATGATGGTGCCGCCCGGCGAGGTGAGGCGGGCGGCCGCGCCGGCCAGTTTTCGATAGGCGTGAACCGCGCCTGCAGTTTGCGATTTTCGAGTTGCGAAACTGGGCGGGTCGACTACTACGAGATCGAAAGTCGCCTTGGTGGCGATGAGAGCGTCCATTGCTTCGTGAGCGTCAGCGATGGTGGCCGTGTGTTTGCAATGAGGAGCTGAGCCGTGGTTGTTGGCGATGTTGCGATCGGCCGCTTCGATGGCCCACCGGCTCACATCAATGCGATGTATAGACCGTGCCCCACCAGCCGCCGCATACACGGCGAATCCTCCGGTGCAGCTGTAAATATCGAGCATGTTTGTTCCCCGAGCCAGTGAACGGATATGTGCTCGATTGTCGCGTTGGTCCAAAAAGTGGCCCGTCTTTTGACCCCGAACCACATCGGCTTCAAAAGCCAAGCCGTTCTCAAAAAACGTGACTGGCGCTTCGGGGACGACGCCCACAAGTGCCGAACCGCTCGCCGGAAATTGAGTGGCATCAACCGATCGGGCGAGCCGTATGACCAACGTGGTTGGCGCAAACACATCCACGATCGCGGCCGTCAAATGAGCGAGATGGGGAGCCCACGCGGTGGAGTACAACTTGAGTACGTAGATGTCGGCATAGCGGTCCAGCACAACGCCGGGAAGCCCGTCGTTTTCACCGTGAACACATCGGTAACCGTTGGTGAGCGGCGAGTCTTGAAGATCAACGCGCAAAGACTTTGCAGCGGAGCACTTTGTACGAAACCAAGCCTCATCAATGTTTTGCGGACGCCCGCTATGCAAGATCTTGATGCGAATTGCCGACTCCGGATCGTAGAGTCCTACCGCCATAAACTTGCGCTGGTCGTCGAAAATCACAGCCAGATCGCCGGGGGCACCATTGCCGGAGACGGAGGTAATTGCGTTGTTGAACACCCACGGATGGCCCCTGCGAATGTGCCGCGCCGCGTCGGGAGTCACCCGTACGGCGAGACGGTGAGGTTCAGTAACGGCCATACCGGCCAGGTTACCGATATGCGGCTACGCCAGGTGTTGTAAGCAGCGTGCCCTCTGAAGTCATCACCGCTACGTCGTACCCATCGTGATCTACCACCCACGCGATTCCCTTGGGGCCAGATGTAAAAACGACCTTGGCGGCGGCGTCGGCGAACCAGAGTTCCGGCCCCATCACCGACACACTCGTATACGGGGAAGCAGCAGCGCCCCACACGTGGTCGCCGCGCTCGTAGGTGGCTGTGGTGGCCACGCACAGGGCCGGAGCGTTGAGCACGAGTGCCACATCGTGGGCTTGTGTGGGGTGGCGAATACCGATGTTCCAGGGCACTCCTGGTGCACTTCCGCCATGGCATGCCACATCGCCTCCGGCGTTGATGCACCAATGCAGAACGTCGGCGTGGATCAAGATGTTTGCCACTTGGTCGACCGACCACCCTTTGACGATTCCCGCTGGGTCCAGAGCGACCCGGCCTCCGATTGGACGATGATCGAAAGCACCGTCGGTGGTGGTGCGCAGGTCTTCGCATCGGGCCAAAATGTCACGCACTTCTATGGTGCATCCGGATTCTGTAATTTCTCCACGGCCCAGACGGCTGATCATCGACGTCGGGCGAAACGTCGAGAAGACGTCTTCGATGCGGGCGAATTCGGCGAAGCAGTCGGCCAGAATCGATTCAAGCTGTTCTGCCGGCAACGGGTCGCGGATGTCGATGCCGATGACGGTGCCCATGTGGGATTCTTGCCGCCTTGCACCGGGCAGTGGTGCGTGATCATTGGCGACCACAGGTGTTAGGCCTTCGACTTATCGATCGCCGATTGGAGCGACTCCGCGTAGCTGCTGCTGGTGTATGTGGCACCAGAAACGGTATCGATGGCGGCGCTCTGGGCAGTGATGGCTTCTTGATTCAGAATAGGAATACTGAAGTCGCTGATGCGTTGCGAACGACGGTGATCGGTGGGGTACTGGAGCGCTTGGGAGTCGATGACTTTTCCGTCGACCACGGTGATTTGTACTTCGACAGGGCCGAATTCATTCCATGAGACAGTGCCTGTGAACGTGCGCGAGCCGGCCACCGGTGGTTTGCCGTTTTGCGCTGGAGAAGTGGCCGGGGGCGTGGATTGTGGTTGCGTCACTATTGGATTCGAAACGGGGTTGCCGTTGTCGTCCACACCGCCGTTGTCGTCCGTCAAGATTGGTACGACTGGCGAGATGGCCGGCGTAGCGGCCGGCGTGGTCGTACCCGTTGCGGCAGGCTTTTTTACCGCACCAGCGTGGCCCTCAGGCGCGCTTTTGAATTGGCTGATGAGGCCAATGCCAGCGAATGTGGCAACGAGAGCAGGGGCAGCTTTTCTCACAGGTATTCCTCAGTAATCGAATCGTTCGCTGTGGATTTGACTGCGGGGAACGCCGCATTCGAGAAGACCTTTTTCGACGGCCGCCATCATGGAAACCGGGCCGCATAAAAACACGTCGCGATTGGCGATGTCTGGGTATTTTTCGCGTAAACGAGCAGGATGAAAAGGGTCGCTGTTGGCCTTAGCTGGGCGACGGCCGACAAGGTACGTAATGGAGAATCCACGGGCAGTGGCAATGCGATCGAGTTCGGTGCGGAAAACCAAGTCGCGCTCGTCGCTGACCCGGTACATCATGTCGACGTCACCAGGGTTGCCTGGCGTTTGTTCGAACAACGCCCGCAAGGGCGTGATTCCCACGCCGCCAGCGATGAGGAGAGCCTTGGGTTGTGCTCGCTTGGTGCTTGTCAGTGCGCCGTACGGGCCTTCGAGAAATATCTTGGCGCCAGGGCGAATTCCTTGAAACTCTGCCGTGTGGTCGCCGAGCGATTTGATGGTGAAGCGCAGGCGTTTTGTGTTCGGCGCGGCCGATAGTGAGAACGGGTGACCGTGCCACCAATGCTTCAAACTCAACACCCGAACGACGAAGTATTGCCCTGATTCGGCACGGAGCTCTTCGAGTTTGTCGCCGGTAACCCATAGGGAGGTGACGCCAGATGTTTCTGTCACCACGTTGTCGATTCGCCACCTATGGGTGAGCCACATCTTCACTGGAGTCGTAACCCGCCACGCGAAAATCGAGATGATGGCAATGGAGTACAGGAAGGCCCACCAAATTCTGGCCACGAGGTCGTCGGCAAAATCTGTGCCTACTGCGAATTGATGGGCAAACGTCAACGCAATTGCTAGATAGGCATAGAGGTGAACAAAAAACCATGTTTCGTAGGCAAGTTTACGGCGAGCCCGCTTCACCGATGTGAAGGCAACGGCAAGGAACATTGCGAACCCCACGACGGCCATAAGCACGTCTGCATAGTGGTTGATGAAGTGCCACGATTCGGCAAAAAAACTGCGCTTATCGCTGAAAGCGAAACCGAAAGTCGTGAACACGACGTGGCCCAAAAGCAACCACACGGTGGCGAACCCCACCCAGCGATGCCAATGGGCCAACGTGTCTTGGCCGTAACGCCGCTCGAGCCATGGAGCCCGCGACATCAACACCAGTTGAGCCAAGACAGCCAGCGTGCCGTACAGAGCGGTGAGCTGGCCAATGCCAGTAAGTAATCCGCTCGTGGAATCGAGTGCGTCAGCGCCGCCGTGCCGTGCCCACATGGCCAGAGTGACGAGGGCCACAAACGCCGTAGCTACGATCAGGTCACTGCCCGCCACGGGCCAATGGTGTGGCTTGCGGAGATGGCGGGTGGGGCGTTGATCTGTCGAATGTGCGACATCACCTTGGCCGCGCAAACCTGCCTGGAGGGCAGTATCGGTGGGCGAGGCAGTCATAGTCACGGGCCAGAGTATGCGTTGATTGAGTGAGGTTTGCCGCGCCTTGAGGTAAGAGCTCGTTAAGTTCGCTCGAGGGCGTGAGAGTGCCGGTGGGTCACTTCCCTGGTGGCAAGTTCCACTCGGTGAGCGTTTTCACCAGCGCATCTTCCATCACAAATTTTTGGCCGTCGTCGACGTTGTTGAGAATGAGGGCGAAGGTGATGATCGGTTGGCCGGAATTTTCTGGTGGATCCACGAAACCAACGAGTCCGGCAACGTTGGGTATGGAGCCCGTCTTGGCCCGCAACCGGCCGGCGGCAGGTGTCTTGAGGTACCTCTTGGAGAGTGTGCCGGATTCGCCAGCGACGGCTAAGCCGTGGGTGCCGATCTCGCCTCGACGGCCAATGGCGTGCATAGTGTTGGCCAGCGCGGTGCATGTGGCGCGGTTGCCACGATCGAGCCCGGAGCTGTCTTTGAGGGCTACGCCCGTGATGTCGAATCCTTGTGTGGACAACATCTTCACCACACGCGCGGCGGATGATTCGATAGTGGCTTCGCCAAAGCTGGCGGCGTCGATGTTCTTCGCCAACATTTCAGCAGTGAGGTTGTCGCTATTGCGCAACATCTCCGAGACAATGTCGAGCAGCGGGGGTGAGTCGATCGACGTGAGCACCAACGTGTCGGCGGGCGCTGCGCCACCAATGGCATTGCCGCCAAAGCTGATGCCCCGCTTTTCGAGCATCTTCTGCAACGTTTTCGCGGCGTAGCCCGATGGGCTTTCGACAGCTGATCCGTCTTCAGTGAAGCTGTCGTTGAGGACAAGCGCCGAAAGCGGGCCGGTGCCGGTCGTTACATCGTATTGAAATCCCCATGTGGCTCCTGACCGATCGGTGGCAAATTTGCTCTCGTCGCCAATGACTGTGCCCGTGACCTTTTTGAGGCCGGTAGCAGCCACGGAATCGGCCAGCTTTTCGATGGACGTGGCCAGCGCCGGTTGGTGTTTAGCGGCTTTCTGATATCCGACTGTCGACAGCACCGGATCGCCGTCGCCGAGCAAGTACAGGTCGCCGGAGACTGTGTCGCCGTTGAGCGCCTTGGCGGTGGTGACTTTGGTGGTGAACATGTGAGTCGGTCCGAAAACGTTGAGCGCGGCGGTGGCCGTCAACACCTTTTCTGTGGACGCCGGGGCCAATGCTTTTGTGGGTCGCACGGATGCCACGCGCACATCACCGATGTCGACAATGAGGCATGCGGTTGATGGCATCGAGTCGATGAATGGCACGAGCGCCTTGGCCAATGGCGAGTTTGCGTCGATGTCGGTGCTGCCCACCTTGACCGGCGGAACGGGCAACGTGCTCGAGGTGGACGCTTCGGTAGTAATCGCGTCGAGCGACGACGATGACGAGGCCGTGCTCGAGGTCGTTGTCGGGCCAGTGGTCGAAGCGGCAATCACCTTCTTCGGTGACGCATCTGATTTGTTGACAATGGCCAACGTGGCCGCAGCGGCGGTGACAGGGGCCAACACGAGCACGGCAATGTGCCGCAAACGATGAGGATGGGGGGTAGTGTTGTGCGGTTTCGCCACGTTAAGCCTTGCGGGTGAAAGGTCGTTGCGCCGTGTAGATGCCAGTGTGGGGAGACACCACGTAGGCCACTGCGCAAGCGATCAAAAACAACGGAGCGGCACCAACGCCGAAGAGTTCCACTCCTATCACCGCGAGGGCAACAGGCGTATTGGCGGCGGCACCAAAGACAGCAACATAGCCCAATGCGGCGGCCAAAAGAGGCGATAGGCCAAGTGGTGCTGCGAGCGCGGCACCCAGGGTGGCCCCGATACAAAACAGCGGAGTTACCTCGCCGCCAGGAAATCCGCTGCCCACGGTTACCGCCGTAAATACCAATTTCCATATGCAAATGGCAAAGATCAATTTCTCTCCGCTGAGTGCCCGATCGATCAACGGGAGCGACAGCCCGAGGTAATCGCGGGTGCCGCTCATGACCACCAACAACAGCACGCCAAACCCGCCGAGCATCAAACGAACGGGAGCGAAGGGAATGACGCCCAAAACCGTTTTGACGATGTGCGTGAGCTTCACAAATACCCGAGCGGCAAACCCGAAAACAAACCCCGCCACACAAACTTTGGCGATGAGCGCTGCGGTCAGATGCACATGGGGGATTGCTATCACCACGCTGTGGTGATAGCCCATGCCGCGCACAATCATGTCGCCCACGACCGAAGCAGTGATGCTTGGCACGAGCAATTCGATATGCATTCCGCCCACGAATGGGGCTTCCAACGCAAACACGGCGCCGCCCATAGGCACTCCGAAAATGGCACCAAACCCGCCGGCGAATGAGGCCACGATCACGGTTCGTCGATGAGTGGCGTTGAGACGCACCATTTTCGCGATGCCATCGGAAACGCTGGCGGTCATTTGCAGTGCCGCTCCTTCGCGTCCGGCCGATCCGCCAAACAAATGAGTGATGACTCCGCCAATGAACACCAAAGGGGCCATGCGACGCGGTACGCCGTGCGAGAAGTCGTGGACCTCAGTCCACAGCAGTTCGTTGCCTTTCGAGGCTCGTCCGCCGAGGGTGCGATACACCACTCCGACCACCAGGCCGGCCGCCGGCAATAGCCATATCAAGCCGCCATGAGAAATTCGTGTTCTGGTGGCCCAATCGAGGGCGCGCAAAAAGCAGAACGACAACACACCTGCCACTGACCCGACTATCACGCCGATGGCGATATGCAACGGTAGGTGGCGAATTGAATTTTCCTGGTTGCCGGTGGTCACCGATGAGGCCTAGCTCTCGCCGAGCCAGCTTGGTGCTTGAGCCAGAAGGTTCAAGCTCACGGCCATGCAGCGGTCAAGGGTGTCGCACATTTGTTCTTCGCCCATCACCACGCTGGCCAACGAAATCTCAATGCGGGCCACGATGCTCAACGTACGTTCGCTGGCGTCAGTCACGTTGGGATACGAGTCAATGGCCGACACTTCCACAGGGAATTCCGCGCCGCCCACTCCAGCCAGTTCCGTGGCCAATACCAGCAGGTCGGGGCCGTTGGGGAGCGGGGGCATTGCCCATGTGAAGGTGAGTGGCAACTTAAAATTGTCGGGCGGTTCTGCGTCTTCTGGGAGCTCCGTCACGGCATCTTCAAAAGCCAGCATGGTCCGAGGATCAAGCTCGAGAGCGAGATGTAAATCGAGTGGCCCAGCGCACCCTTCTTCAGGATGCAAATCGACCTCGAAGGCTTGGCGCATCGAGTACGTCTCCACGTAATGGCGCTCATCGTGCACGTGAAAACCGTGCTCGACGGCGTGATCTTTTAGGTCGGCAATAAAGCCGGCTACATCAATGACTGCCACCCATGCAGCCTTGCACAGCCAGCGGGTTGCTACCGTTACCGGGTGAATCCGGCCGTGGTCCTCGATGCTTTGTACATAACTGCGCAGGCGGTGCGCGACGCGTTGGATGACGTCGACGATTGGGGCCTTTCCGGCTTGCGGCCTACTCAATATTCGCTCGACGTGGCTGCCGACGCGGCTGCGCTGGCCGTATTGCATCAAGCAGGGTTTTCGGTGATGAGCGAGGAGTCGGGCCATACCGGCTCCGGTGAAATCACCGTGGTGCTCGACCCTGTCGATGGGTCCACAAATTGCTCCCGAGGAATCCCGTGGTTTGCCACCAGCATGTGTGCAGTGGATGGCGATGGGCCGTTGGCGGCGGTCGTGGTCAACCAGGCCACAGGTGAACGATTCGATGCCGTTCGTGGGCGCGGGGCGCGGCGCGACGGGCTGTCGATTTCGTGTTCCGGGGTGACCGACGTAGGCGACGCCATCGTCGGCCTCAACGGGTTCCCGCCGGGGGCATCTATATGGCGCCAGACCCGCATCCTGGGCGCCATTGCCCTTGATCTGTGCGCCGTGGCGAGTGGCCGTCTTGACGGGTACATCGACTGTTGCGAGGACGCCCACGGGTCGTGGGATTACTTGGCGGGAATGTTGATTTGCGAGGAGGCTGGCGCCGTGATTCGGGACGCTCACGGGCGAGAGCTCGTGACAGTGGAGCATGCCGATCGTCGTACGCCGATTGCCGGATCGAGCCAAGCGGTGTTCGACGCGTTGTTGGCCCATCGGTTGCGCTCGTAACTCGGCGGCGACTTGACTCGCACTGGTCGGCGCTTGGCCCGCATGGTCGAGCGGTTACACTCCGGTGTTCCAAATTTTGGGGCGCATAGCTCAGTTGGTTAGAGCGCTGCCCTTACAAGGCAGATGTCGTGGGTTCGAATCCCTCTGCGCCCACTGGTCGTCGCCAAATTTGTGTCGTTTGACCTGCTCAGGCGTATTTGGCTTCTCCAATAGCTCAGCATCGTACGTGGCCATCAATAGTGGCGACGGACAGGTTGAAGATTGCTATTGCCAAGAAATCTCCGCTCGACGTGGATCGTGAATCAGCGGACAACCTGAGCGCTTGTCGGCTGTGATGTAGCCAGAGTCCGCTCGTCTTTCATCGTGAAGTTGACGAGTACGGCCGCCGTACCAGCTGCTGAACCAGTACTTACTTTGATGACCGAACTTACGTCAGGGCGGGTCATTGGTTTGGAGGATGAATCCTGGCCGACCGAGGTTCGTGGTGCGACGTATCCGTTCGGATCGTCGACCTCAGCTGCAGTATTGCGCAAGGGTGTACTGTTCGCGTATCCACTCTTGATATGGACGGGACACACCATGCGACGTAGCTCCACCTCGTTCCGAATTGCAGCGTTCGCTATCGCCGCAGTCACCGTCGTAGCGGCATGTACGTCGCAGGATCGTGCGGTCCCTGGCGCGGCCCCGGCCGGCAGCAGTCGCATCAAGGTGCTCGGCGGCAAGGACGTCACCCTGCTCAAGTCGCTGCAGCACGACGTCTCGCCGGCGTTGCGTGACATTGTGCCGGTCCAGCCCGAGGGTGGCGAGGGCGGCGACCGCGACAAGCAAGGAAACAACCGCACCTTTATCCTGCCCCACCCAAAGGGTGACGGAATCGATAGTGTTACCCAGACCAAACCGGTCAAGAGCGCTGGCCCGGCACAGGCCTCACCGAACGGCGTCCCAGTGCAGGCCGCACCGATCACTGGCGCTGGATTCGACACAGTGGGCAGGGGCTTCTCCACATTCGCGGTCAATAGTGCTCCACCCGACACCGATGCCGCTGTCGGCCTGACGCAAATCGTCACCGTGGTCAACGCCGGCTTCGCCGTGCAGGACAAATCCGGGGCCATCCTTTACGGGCCCGCCGCCACCAACACCGTGTTCACAGGATTCGGTGGCGCGTGCGAAACCACCAACGACGGTGACGCTGTTGTTCGCTACGACCGTGCCGCTGACCGCTGGCTGATGTCGCAATTCGCCAACGTCAGGTCTTCGAGCGGGCCCTACTACGAGTGCGTTGCCGTCTCCACCACGGGTGACGCCAGGGGAACGTGGAATCGCTACTCGTTCCAGTATGCGAACTTCCCTGACTACCCGAAGGTCGGCGTGTGGCCGGATGCGTACTACATCACCTACAACATGTTCAATCCAGCGGGCACCACGTTCTTGGGGACTACTGTCTGTGCGATTGACCGGGCCAGCATGCTCGCTGGCCAAGCGGCCACGCAGCAATGTTTCGCCACCACAAACGTATACGGCGGTCTCCTGCCCGCCGACGTCGACAGCGCCACGGCCCCGTCTGTCGGGCAACCCAACCTGGTGATCGGCCAGGGTGCCACCTCCACGACGCTCGCTTATTGGAACTTCCATGTCGACTTCGCCGCTCCCGCCAACAGCACGTTCACCGGGCCAAGCACACTCACGGTGTCCGGCTATACACCTGCCTGCAGCGGCGGCACGTGCATCCCGCAGCCCAACACCACCAACAAACTCGACTCACTAGCGGACCGCTTGATGAACCGCTTCGCCTACCGAAACTTCGGCGACCACCAAGCCCTCGTTGTGTCGCAGTCGGTCACCGCCGGTAGCAGCGTTGGCGTGCGATGGTACGAGATTCGCCTCGGCGGCCCCACCAGTGCGCCGACGCCCTCTGTGTTCCAGCAGGGTACATACGCCATCGACGCCAGCTACCGCTGGATGCCATCTGCCGCACTCGACAAGGTCGGCAATATTGGCGTCGGCTACTCAGTTTCGAGCGGCACGGTTCTGCCCAGCATCGCCTTCTCTGGTCGCCTCGTCGGCGACGCGCTTGGGGCGCTCACCCAGGGTGAGACCATCGGCCAAGCAGGAGGCGGCTCGCAGACGGGCTCGCTCACCCGATGGGGCGATTACGCCACGATGAACATCGACCCGGCCGACGACTGCACCTTCTGGTTCTCCACCGAATACTTGAAGTCGAGCGGAACCTTTAACTGGAGCACGCACGTCAACTCGTTCAAGCTTCCCGGCTGTGCCGGCCCGGTGGTCGACGACTTCACGATCAGCGCTTCGCCGACCGGGGGCTCGATCGTGCAAGGCTCGACGACCACGACAACCGTCACCACCACGACCATCGGCAACCCGGAGACGGTGACGTTGAGCGCCACTGGACTTCCTGCCGGTGCCAGTGCGTCGTTTAACCCGGCGAGCATCACCTCGGGTGGCTCGAGCACGCTCACCATCACCACCACGGCCGCTACCACTGCCGGTACCTACCCGATCACCATCACGGGCACGGGCAGCGCAGCGACCACGCCAGTGCACACCACCTCGTACGCCCTCACGGTCACCGCACCGGTGACCGGCGGAGTGGTCAACGGTGGGTTCGAGACGGGCAGCCTGTCGGGCTGGACGCCAAGCGGCGCTCTCGAAGGCGTGGTCACCTCGCCCGCGCCCCACGGCGGCACCTACAGCAACCGTGGTGGCAACACTGCGCCGACCAGCGGTGACTCGAAAGTCGTGCAGACGTTCACCGCACCGACAGGCTCCACCAAAGTATCGTTCTGGTACCAGGTGAGCTGCCCCGACACGGTGCGCTACGACTGGGCGACGGCCACGCTGAAGGACAACACCACGGCCAAGACCACTACGGTATTAGCCAAGACGTGCACCAACGGTGGTGGCTGGAAACAGATAACAGCCACTTTGGTGGCCGGCCACAGCTACACGCTCAGTCTTGTGAGCCACGACGACAACTACGCCACCGACCCAACGTTTGCTCTGTTCGACGACGTCGTCGTTCAGTAGTCAACGTGGCTGATGGCGACGGCTATCAGTCGTCGCCATCAAACTTTAGGGTGGTGTTTCCGCGGAGTGCGTTGGTCACATCACGCAGCAGCTTAAGTGCCCCGAACCCGATCACCAGCCCGATCACCACGGCCATTGCTGAATCGAGCCAGTACAGCCGTCCGGTAAAGTAGATGACGCCGCCGGCAACTGCTACTCCTGCCGCGGCGGCAGCGTCGGCAATGGTGTCGAGGAGCACCGAGCGCATGTGTAGATCCTCGCTGCCGGCGTCTTGGCCAATAATGAATACGGCAAGGATCATCGAAGCCATGGCAATCAGGCTGACTATCAACACGCCCAAACCGTGAATTTCTGGTGTGTGCGTTTGTAGGCGCTGCACCCCGCCGACGATCACGAAGCCTGTCACGATGAGCAGCACGAGTGAGTTAATCAGCGCCACGTAGGTGGTGGCTTTCGGGTGACCTTGCGGATGTTTGGCGATTTGGATGGCCATGATCCCGAGCAGAATGGCGATGGAGTCGGCGGCGTAGTCGCCACCAGCAGCGAGGACGCCCAGGGAGTGCGTGGCAAAGCCAACGATCAGCAGCCCGGCGATCATGAGGATGTTCAGGCCAAGGATGAGACCGAGCCGTTTCTGCTGGGTCATGGTTACGTTTTCCGTGGTCGAGCTTGCGTAGGGGATGGCGTCGGCATGCTGGTTTCAGTATCTCACAGCCGATGAAAAACGGTCGATGATCTGGTGCCAGAAAAGTTGGAGGGAGAAAGGAGGTTTCCGTGAAGAATTGATGTAGGTCCCGCGATCGGGGTCTGCTGCCTCAAGGTTCGTACCGTCTGCTAACAGGCGGCTACGTCACTCCCACTTTCGTCTGTTGCGCCACTGACCGGACTACCGCAACTGGCGCTGACTTTTTCGAGATCGCCAAGGCCGACATGGCTGATAGTCTGCCCCTGGTAAGGCGAAGACACCGTCGCCGACGTGACGCTGAGACGCAGGGAGTCAGTTGACGATGCGCATCGAACAGATCGCCATTCCTGCTGTTCGACTTTTGGCCAAACGGCCTCGGCTTGCGCATGCGCTGTTTCGGCTGACGCACGATGAGAGTCCGTTCGACCCGGACTACTACGTCGATCCGTATCGATCGCTCGAGGCGGTTCGCCACAAGTACGGCCAGGTTTATTACCACAAGGTGTTTCGCCGGTGGTTCGTGGTCGGGTACGACGAGGCGCTCGAACTGCTCCGTTCGCCGGAGTTGTCGGTCAGTTCGGCGGTGAACGTTTTGATGGATGTCCGGCCATATTCTCAACTGTCTGATGAGGCCAAAGCCAGTTTCGTGCGATGGTTGTTGTTCGTCGATCCGCCTGATCACACCCGCCTTAGAAGCCTGGTCCAGCGCGCCTTCACGCCGAGGACGATCAAGGCGTTCGAGCCACGCCTGCGGGCGATTGCCGATGAACTCCTCGGCAAAATCGCAAATAAGCACGCTCCCGACATCGTCAAGGCTTTCACCTCACCGTTCCCGATCTATGCCATCGGCGAGCTCCTCGGTTTGCCAGCCGAGCGGTGGTCGTGGCTCAAGTCCGCGTCCGATGACATCGCTGGGCTTGTCGATCCACTCCACGGCTTCGACGCCAAGATCGTTAACACTCGCATCTCCGAACTGAACACCTATTTTGCTGACGTGATGGAGCAGCGGCGCGTCGAACCTCGCGACGATCTGATCTCAGTCCTTGTCACCGCAGCCGATGACGGTGAGAAGCTGAACAACGACGAGTTGCTCGCGATGCTCGTATTCCTGCTGTTCGCCGGCCACGAGACGACGACCGCCCTGATCGGCAACAGCCTGGTCGCCCTCGCGCAACATCCCGAGCAGCGGGCGCTCCTGCGCGACCGTCCAGACCTGATCGACAACGCGGTCGAGGAACTGATCCGATTCGACACCTCTGTGCAAGCAACACCACGAGCCACGACGGCTCCGATCCGGGTGGGCGACACGGTGATACCTGCCGGCCAACAAGTGGCCATCCTGTGGGGCCTCGTCAACAGGGATGTCCGACGCTGGCCCGACGCCGACAAGCTCCGACTCGACCGCCCCGACCCTAAGCCGCTGTCGTTCGGCCATGGTATTCACCACTGCCTGGGCGCTTCACTCGCCCGCCTCGAGCTCCGAGTCGCAATCCCCGCATTCCTGGAAGCGTTCGGCGACTACCAGCTTGATCCGGCAACGACAGAATGGAAGCGATCGCTATCGGTCCGTGGCCCGACGGTACTGCCAGTCACCCGAGCCTAGGAACGCTGCGCCCTCGGAGTTCCGCCGCGGGCCGTCCTCGACAGCGTGGCACGAGCGCCCGATCCGGCGTTATGTGACACTGTGGCCTTGGCCCATCGGGCGCACGCGGCTTACTTGTTGGCCTCAAGGTTGAAGTCGTCTGGGACCTGGACAGCGGCAGCGTGGTGGTGGATGCCGAGGAGCTTGGCGATCGTGCTGAACGATTGTCCGGTTTGAAAGCCGTCCCGTAAGGTTCATCGGTCGTTGCCAAATTTTCAACGTATAACCTGCTCAGGGCAAATTTCGGGCGTCTTTTTGCTTAGATTCCTGCGTCGCTTCTTTCAAACCCCGAGGATCGGTTCTCGGGCCCTGCGGTCGCGCACAATCCGAGGTAACTGAGTGGGTGTCGTCCCGACACTCGTTGAGCGTGCCTCGAGGACGCAGATCGCCGGCTCGGTGTGTGGTTATCCGAGTGCTCGAGGGCGTTCTTGTCGTCGTCGGCTGGATGTTCCGTATGCATCGTTAGCGCATCCTCGAACCGACGGTAGATGCGCGTCCATTGAGCCAATGGTGAGCGCTGCGGGGCACCCGAAAGGTCGTGCCCGAGCGGTCCCTGAGCGCCGGAGCTCGGGTTGTGGTGCTCGCGTTATGTACGTCGTCGCCAGCGCCATCGATGTTCACGCAGAGGGTAGTTGGAGTGGGCTTCGTCAGCTTCTTGATTGCGGTGATGTGCCAGTTGCGACCGCCCGCTGGCCGCAAGGTCGAACGCGAGCGCGAGCCCGCGCGCTGTTGCGTTTCCTGCCGTGAAGGAGCTTGGGAATGGGTAGGTTCGCCCGGCGCTCGAAGCCGTCCATCTGGACCGGCCTGGGTCCGGTGGAGGGTCGCCGAGCTGGCTTGCTCATGTTCGGTTGTGATGGTTGTTGCGGGATGGTTTCGTATGAGGTGGAAAGGGTTGTAGGTCACAGGAGCGCCCGGGTGATCGCGTCGGCAATGAAGGCGCTGTATTTTCGGAGGGTCCAGTTGCGTCGGCGAACGAGGAGGTCGTAGAGCTCGGGCGAACTGTAAGTCCACAGCACGTCGCTGGCCTCGGACAGGCGAATTCCGGCGCGGGTGTGTCCGCCTTCGACGAGAATGCGGGCGTTGTGCGTCATTCGGGTGTGTCGCTGGTGATCGAGTTCGGCGAGTAGGGCAGCGGCGGAGGGGTCACCGTCGGCAGCGCTACGGAGCAGGAGCAGGATGGGGGCGATGCGTGGCGCGACCTCGGCGGTCAAGCGGCCCCATCCAGCGATGATCTTGCGTGGATCCGGTTCGTTCGCCCCCAGCGTGTCGGAGCGTTGCTCTGCGGGCACCGGGCCTCGCCCGCCGAGCGCACGTTGACAGAGGGAGCCCACGAGGCCGGCTTTGCCTCCGTACGTCTTGTAGATCGTCGCTGCCGAGACTGCTGCGTTCCCGGCGATCGAATCGATGGTGGTGGCCGAATAGCCGTGTTCGAGGAACCTCGCGAGGGCCGCGTCGAGTATGGCGTTGTGCGTGCCACGTGACCGCTGGCGCCGGCGGTCCGAGTTGTAGGCGCGCGGGGCGTTGACTTGTTTGGTTGGCTGGAGTACGCTCATTTCATTCTAGTCTACTATATTGAAAGTTGGATTCGATGACAGCTCCCGCCATCACGATGATCGATCGGCTTCGAGACGCCACAAACGCCCATGACCTTGACGCGCTTGTCGACTGCTTCGCCACGACGTACCGCAACGAGACCCCCGCCCATCCGGGGCGCGGGTTCACCGGTCGGGACCAGGTGCGCACCAATTGGCAACAGATCTTCGCCGCAGTTCCCGACCTGACCGCCACGATTCAGCACACCGTGACCAACGGCGGGGAGATCTGGTCGGAATGGGAGATGCGCGGCACCCGCCCAGACGGCAGCCCCCATCTCATGCGTGGCGTGATCATCTTCGGTGTAACCGACGAACGAGCGAGTTGGGCGCGCTTCTACCTCGAACCGGTTGACCCAGGGCAGGAAGGCGCGACCGCCGCCGTGCGATCGATCGTCGGCGCGGTCAGCACAGTACCCGATGCTGCGAAGGACAACGCATGACCGCCACCGTGGACTCCGCCGTCGTCGACGCCAGGCCGCCAGCGTTCGTTGTCCGGCTCACAAACCTGATCTTGCGGTCACTGCTGCGCACCCCGATCGGACGCGCGGTCAAGCCAATCGCGCTCCTCGAATTCACCGGCCGACGCAGCGGTATCCGCCGCCGCGTCGTTGTCGGCTGGCACTGTGAGGGCACCAAAGGGGTCGTGGTGACCCCGGCCCCATGGCGTACAAACTTCGAGAGTGGGCACCTTTCGACCGTCTACTGGTGCGGACGGCGCAGCACCGTCAACGGCACCCTCGACACCGACCCAGACCGCGCCGCCGCCACCGTCAACGCACTGCTCCAAGGCGGCACATCGGCGCGATCCCTCGCGCTGCGCATCCCGGCAGGACACACGCTCAATCACACCGACATCACCCGAACCAACCGCGCCATCATCCACTTCGAACGAGCAGACACGACACCCTGAGAAACAAAGAAGAGCGCATAACACGCATGCGGAGCTACCACTGTCGACAACACCACGAGCCGGTGTAGATCGGCGCGTATGGCCCATGCGGTTGGCGGCGGTAGTTTGGAGGTGGATGCCGAAGAGCTTGGCGATCGTGCTGAACGATTGTCCGGTTTGATAATTGGTGATAATGGTGTCGATCTCAGCGCGGCTGAGGCGGCGTTGCACTGGTCGGGGAGTGAGGTTTGAAGGCCATCTCATGGGTCCACCATCGGTCACATGTTTGGCAAAAAGTCAAGTATGTGGTGGCGCTTGCTGGGCCCGTCGATCGTTAATTGAATGATATTTTTTAGGGCAACCATACGAGAGACTGCAATTGATCGGTCGCATCTGCTTCCCCGCGTTGGTGCCGGGCGAGCAGATTCGACTTCAGTTTGGCATCGTGTCCAGGAAGGAATCGTCGTCGGACCGGCGCTTGACACCCGCAGAGGCACCTTCTTTCATCCGCCAGTGGCACCGGCGCGGTTATCGGGCCTTTCTTCGTGTTGGCGAGGTCACGCGATCGCCGGAGGGGTTGGGCGGGGAGTGTTTTGACGGGCACGACGATCACTCCTTCGTCAGCGTCGCCGATTGCGGAGAACTGGCCCCCGAGCGCGAGAACTCCGGTCAAGGCCGCAAGTGCGGCGTCGACAGCATCGATAGTCTTGAAGACTGTCGAATCCATGCCGTTTTCGGTGAGAACGGTCCGACGAAAGTCGCGCTTGTCGTCGTCCTGCCCACGAAGCCGCCCCGCGAGTAGAACGGCTGAGGCCTCGGGGAACACTTCTACCGCCGTTCCGTGAACTGATCCGGTTCGATAGCGCGGGTAGGTGTGCGAGATGGCGGTAAAGATCGAGAAGCCGACGCGCATCCATTGATAGAACGCGTGCTCGCCGGGATCAGTGGGTGTCCTGAACGCCGAGATGCCAAGCATTCCGAGGTGACGTTCGGCGGCGCGGCTGCGGCCAACCGTCGCCCAGTTTGGGGGCGAATCGATACAAACGACGTCGGGTTGAAGCTCATGGATTATCTCGACGATGTCGAGGACGGTGGCGTGTGCCCGCTGCACGACGAGAGTGCGGTCATCGTTCAAAGCGACGAGGTCGAGTCCCTTGCGGGCTTCTGCAACATCGATGCCAATTGAGATCCCCATCGTTGCGTCCTTCGGTTGTCTGTCATCGCTACTCATCGGCGGGCGAGCATGGGCCGTTCAAATCCGAGCAACGCGCCATCGTCCCTATGGCCCACTGTCGGAAACCGGCCTGAAATTGAGGAACGAGGGCCGAGCAATTCAATAACCCGAGTTACGCCTGTCCGTTTTAGCGTCCTGGTCGTGGACGACACGGGATGCCTGAACGTCGGAACGCATTGGCGACCGTCGATGCGTCGGTACCACGCTGTCCTCCGACACGCAGTAACGACAGGCCTCTGGCGTACATCTCGACAGCTCGCTGCATGGCCGGCTCACCATCCTTTCGAGCTTGAGATTCAGAAAACTTGCCAGCCTCGGCGACTGATTTGAGAGCCCTTGGTGTATTTCCACCATCCGGTTCACTTTCAAAGATTGTGCGGTTGCCTTTTCGTTCGTCGCGTTCGTGGAACAGGTCGGCGTTGGCTCTGCGAGCTGCTGCTTCGTGGATGTAGAACAGATTCGATCGTCTGACGATGAGGAGGATCCGGTTATGGGTGTAGGTGTGGTGTTTGGGCTTGTTCGCGCGATGGTTTAGGGGCCGGACGGTTCAGTCGGTGCCCACCGAGTTCAACCAGGGAAGCGAATGAGTCGTGGTCGATCGAAGTCTGTGTTGTTGACGATGACGTCGACGAACGAGCGTGGATCAACCTCGCTCATGTAGAGCACTTCGCTGGCGAGGTATCGGTCTCGGTGGAGGGTCTCGGCTTGGTCCGCGCCGCCGTACATTTCTGCGTCGCGTTCGATACCCCGACGCACCGAGAGCTCTGCGTCGATGTCAACCCATACTCGTAGGTCCCAGTAGGCGTTTATCTCGGGTCGAAACGCG
The DNA here is from genome assembly GCA_038231795.1 of Acidimicrobiales bacterium. Lineage (GTDB taxonomy): Bacteria > Actinomycetota > Acidimicrobiia > Acidimicrobiales > JBBRKR01 > JBBRKR01. The sequence continues at coordinate 121,686 of JBBRKR010000008.1, read as the reverse complement.
AACACACCATCAACGATCAGCACGCCGTTGGCGGGCATCACGGCTTTGACGGCCGAGTGATCGACTTGGGTGATCGGATCGATGCTGCACAACGAGACGATGCCGTCGGCGAGTGGGTCCGAGGGGTCCAAGACGAGCTTGCACGCCGCGTCGTAGTCGAATGCGTTGCGATAGTAGCCCTCGCCCGAGACGCGGTCATATCGGTGGCGCTCGCTCCACGGTCGCTTGAAGTCGTCCAGAGATGCTCGGAACACAGGACGGCCGCGGCGGGCGAGATGTTGGGTCAACTCATGGCCGAGGCTCGATTTGCCGGAGGCTGTGAGGCCGTCGATACCGATCCGCAGCCGATGATCGCCGAGCGAGGTGACAATCTCGACTACAAGATCGAGCATGCGCGCTCGGTCGGGGCTCGGCGGTGGCGGAAGCGGCTGCTGCCACGTCGAGACAGAGAACTCGACGCTAGCTTCGATCGTCATCACGACACCACAGCCCTGAAGCGTAAAGTGCCCAGGTCTCACGGACTGTATCGGGGGGTTTTGTGATTCCCGAAAACGCGATTTTGTGATGTTTTTGAGCGTTTGAGAGAGGCCGTCTTGGATTGGTTGCTCGGAGGCGAATACCGAGCCGTTCCCAATGAATGGCTTCGTTCTCGTAGGTGCATTCACTAATCACGAGTTACGTTTCGGTTTGCGGCAACGAGATATACGGCCGGCCGTGTGGCCCGCTCAATTTGCGGTCGATGCTTTGATCCGCACTGAGCCGCTAGTCCCGTCATAGCAAGGAGGATAGAACTCCTTCGAGGTGCGATTGATAGTCACGATCAACGGGCGTCGGCTCGCCATTGTTGAACGCTTGGCCCAGCTCTCCAAGAAACGACAAGCAATGGAGGGCGGTGTACAGATCGACGCGATCTCTGGCGTCGGTCGCCGACGAAACAAGGTCGATTTGCTCGTCTGCATAATCGGTCGGGCGGTTGGCGCTGAGCAGTGCCATTCGGGTAAGAGCGACAGCCCACAGCGGATCACCAAATGCCATCTCGTCGACATCGACGAGCCCGGTCACGCACCCGCGGTCGACGATGACGTTCTTTGTCGTCGCGTCGTGGAGAAAGGCTGTCGGCTGAGCGTGGTTGACAAGTTCGACCTTATGATCGAGGAGCGCCGCGACCCGATCCGCCCACCGTTTGTCGATGATGCCAGCGCCGGCAATCCATTGTCGCGATCTGTCGACATGCGTGGCCAATACATCTCGCCACCTTCGATGAAGGGCTGTCTGGTCGTTGAGCGCGTAACCGAAACCGTCGCCCTGTTTCAAGGTGCCTGCGACGCGTTGCCACTCGGCGACAGTGTGTGCAGCTACACGAATCTGATCGTGAGACATCGTGTCGAGAACGTTTCCGATATCCGTTCCCAGCAGACGTTCGAGAATCATGAAGGGCTGGTCAGCCGATATATCGGCAGTGATCACCTCGGCGATAGGGATACTCGTTGCCGCGAGCTGCCTGTGCCAAAAGATTCCACCTTCGAGCTCGCTTCGAAGATCGGGGTGACTCAATCGGACCACTACCTGTCGACCAGACTCTTTCAGTGTTACGTCGTAGACCCAGTTCCGCAAGCCCGTTGTAAAGCGAACACATGACTCGGCTACCTCGGCGAAATAGTTCTCAGCAATTCGAATTGCATCCGCAGCGGTCGGTGCGGGCTCGTGGTTCGCCATCCACCTACTTTGCCAGGCGAATTCGACGGTGCTCGGTGATGGTTCGCTAGCGGTTCAGCTTCAGGCTCGTTCGTCCGACCGGAAGTTCAGTGTCCGTCGTTAGGTCGGATGACAGGCACATCGCATTCGGACCATTACATTAGTTGCGTGACTACGCAGATACATGATGAACCGACGAGTTCGGAACTCGCTGCGGCGACAGAGACCTTGAAGCTTCTTGCCGATCGAACACGGCTACATATCATCTGGTCATTGCTGCATGGCGAGCATTCCGTCAACGACCTTGCCGAGCATGTTGGAGCGGCCCCGGCCGCTGTCTCGCAACACCTTGCCAAACTGCGACTGGCGCGCTTGGTCACCGTGCGTCGGGATGGCAATCGCATTTTCTACGTCGCCGAAAATGACCACATTTTGCGACTGGTAACCGAAGCGCTGTTTAGCGCTGGACACATCGGAGCCGGTGCTACGGCTCATCACCACGGACCGAAAGCGGCAACGTCGTGACTGGCCAAGATCACAACCACCCTCATGATCACGACCATGGTGGACATAGCCATAGTCACGGCGATCATTCCCACGACCACGTAGGTGGCATCAAGGGGATGTTCGCGTCGATCTTCAAGCCCCACAGTCACGACGCCGCCGATTCAATCGATTCGTCGCTGGAAGCCAGTGCCGAAGGCATGCGTGCCCTCAAGATTTCGCTCATGATTCTCGGGTTAACTGCGGCGTTCCAGTTGATCATTGTGATCGTTAGCGGTTCGGTTGGACTCCTCGCCGACACCGTGCATAACTTCGGTGACGCTCTTACCGCAGTGCCACTCGCTGCCGCGTTTTGGCTCAGTCGCCGGCCACCCACCAAGCGCTACACGTATGGGTACGGACGATCAGAAGACCTCGCCGGTATCTTCATTGTGCTCACCATCTTGGCCTCATCGCTTGTTGCGGCATGGGAAGCAATCAACCGTCTGATCCACCCGCAAAGGCTGAATCACCTCCCGTGGGTGATGGCGGCCGGTGTTGTTGGTTTCGTCGGCAATGAATTGGTTGCCCGATATCGGATTCGCGTTGGACGCAAGATCGGATCAGCTGCGCTCGAAGCCGATGGCTACCACGCCCGGACTGATGGCTTCACCAGCCTCGCCGTTGTACTTGGCGCGATTGGCGTTGCGCTCGGGTGGGAACTGGCTGACCCGCTCGTCGGACTTGCCATCACAGTGGCAATTCTCGTCGTCGTCAAGAACGCGGCCCGAGATATTTATCGTCGCCTGATGGACGCTGTTGATCCCGCCCTCGTAGATCAAGTCACCGACGTCTTGCAGAGTATCGCCGGTATCGAGGATGTCAGCAGTGTGCGGATTCGCTGGATCGGTCACGAATTGAATGCAGAAATCGATGTGCTTTCAGTCGGAAGTCTCAGCCTGGCGCAGTCACACGAGATCGCCGAGAACGCCGAACATGAACTACTCCATGCGGTCAAACGTCTGACACGGATCACGATCCACACCAGCCCGTCGACAGCCGACGGAACCGATCCCCACATCGCAACGGCACACCATCACTCATGAGTCAACGCAGATCCGGCGGTGTCGATCGATGTGGGACCAGCTCCCGATACCCTTGCCGGTGATGACCGCCACGAAACTGATTGACAACTCTCTCGAGGCACTCATCGTGCCCAGCTTCACCCGTATCGGCCTCGCTGCTCGCCGCCGCCTTTTTGATTGGCGCAGTCTCGATTCGTACGACCTGACTGATCGGGTCATCGGCATCACTGGTGCCACGTCGGGGTTGGGCCGGGCGGCGGCCGTTCAGTTTGCGAGCAACGGAGCAACTGTGCTCGTGCTCGGTCGAAATAGCGAAAAAACCAATCGCACGGCAACCGAGATTCGCGCCGAAACAGGCAACCAAAAAGTGTTCGCCATCCTCGCCGAGATGGGGGACTTGGCCTCCGTTCGACATGCCGCCGAAGCGATCCTGGCCGCCCACGATCGGTTGGATGTACTGATCCACAACGCCGGCGCGCTCACCCGTCGACGAGTTGACGCTCCCGACGGTACTGAGGCAACCATCGCCAGCCAGGTAATTGGCCCGTTTTTGCTCACCAGCCTGTTGCTCGATCGATTGAAGGCCTCGCCGCCGGGCAGGGTCATCACGATGGCATCAGGGGGCATGTATGGAGCCGAGTTGACGGTCGATCACCTCCAGATGAGCGCAGCGACCTACAACGGAACGAAGCAATACGCACTCGCAAAACGCTCGCAGGTGACCCTCAACGAGATGTGGGCTCTACGTGTCGATTCGGGTGCAGTGGTGTTCCACGCAATGCATCCAGGATGGGCAGATACTCCCGGTGTGGAGGAGGCACTGCCCACCTTTCGCAAGATTGTTGGACCTCTCCTGCGTGACGCAAAGGGTGGCGCCGACACGATGGTATGGCTGGCATCCGACGACGGCGAACCGTTGGCGTCTAGCGGCGGGTTTTGGCTCGACCGTCGCATCCGTGCGATCCACCGACTACCGAACACTCGTCGGTCCGACACCCCTGCGCGGCGGGACGAGTTGTGGGCGTGGGTCAGCGCCCAAGCAGGATGCGACCCAACACACCTACCGCCTCGCTGACGCCACGTCTGTAACGGCGAAGAACAGCTACGCCGGCGAAGTCACCTAGTGGCGATGAACTCGACAATCACGGCCGCCAACTCTGGTCCGCGATCCTCTTGGAGGAAGTGGCCGCCGCCTTCGATGGTCGTATGCGGTTGACCTTGGGCACCAGGGATCAGTGTGCGGAACGGTTTATCGCCACCTTTGGTGATGGCGTCTTGATCACTAAAGGCGCATAAGAACGGCTTGTCGAAAGCGCGCAACACAGCCCACGCCGCCAGGTTGGCGGGCACTGCCGGGTCGTCGGGTGAGGTGGGCACGAGCGTCGGAAAAATTCGTGCGCCTGCGGTGTAGGAATCGTCAGGAAATGGGGCGTCGTAACCAGCGATCACGGCGGCTGAGAGATCGGTGACGGTGCCACCGTTGATGATGTTGCCGATTGGGAAAGTCGGTGACGTTTGCGAGAACTTTTGCCACGCCAAAAACGCCTCTAACGGCGCACCTTCGCCGTTAGGAAGCCCTGTGTTGCCTACTACTACTCGTGTGTATCGATCGGGTGCCGCTGCCACGAGACGCAATCCAATGAGCCCGCCCCAGTCCTGCCCGAAAAATGTGATATCCCGTAAATCCAACTCGTTAAACAACAGCGCCTGCATCCAGTCGACGTGTGCTTGATACGTGTAGTCGGCCTGCAGGCTGGGTTTGTCACTACGACCGAATCCGACGAGGTCGGGAGCGATCACGCGATGCCCGGCCGCCGTCAAAGTGGGGATCATGTGGCGGTAAAGAAAGCACCACGATGGCTCACCGTGCATCAACAAAACTGGCGCTGCGTCGGCTGGTCCTTCGTCGAGATAGTGCACTCGAAGTGTGCCGCCATCGCCACTCGGTATTTCGGCGTAGTGAGGCTCAAATGGGAAGTCGGGCAGGCCGGCAAAACGATCATCTGGCGTACGAAGTACATGCATGGCCGTCACTCTAGGCACGCCCAATCACGGGCGCGCTAGCTGAGCGTGATTACTACGCCGCAGTCGCCATAAGGGATGCGATTGCGTTTGACGATGCCGCCAATCATGCCCATTACCTTCGTGACTTTGGTCATGAATCCGTACTTGGCGTTGATCTTCCTTGTGATCTCCTCGAACTGCGCACCCTTGACCACAATGGCCGTGGCATCGGTCGCCGTAGAGCCAGCTTTCGTGCGTCCGCGTGCATCGCACGGCTGAACTGTGACTCGCGATGTGTGCGCCAACCGCTTAGCTTTTCCCGAACCTGTGCTCGACCAAAATCCGATTGCTCCGCTGTCCATGGGAGCCGCCCACACTGGAGTCGCCACTGCCGTTCCGTCTCGCTTGAAGGTGGTCAGGAGCAGGTATTTTTCATCGCCCAGAGTCATGGCGGGAACATAGCACTAAAAGCGGCAAATTGCTCGGGATGAAAGGTTCCGCGAATACGACGGCCCCATGGCGGAGTGACACTTGAGAAGGTCCAAAAACGGATACGGTATGACCTATGGCTTGCACCAAAGTTTCGGCTCACCGCCTGGTGTCGCGATGACGTTGGAACGGCCAACCGACTGGCTGCCAAATCCACCCCAGAAACCCGAGCAAACAACGCGAGATGGTGAGCTGAGTTGGTTGCCAGAGGCCACCGATTGGACGCCAGGCTCTTCACCGAGATCGACGCCGAGATCGACGCCGAGGTCTATTCGCCCAACGCTGCAAACGAAGCAGACTCGGATCCCGCGTCGAGCTCCCCGGCCCGTTGAAAGCGTGCCGGCATTGCTTCAAGCCCCGGCCTTGCCACAACGCCGCATGCGCAAAATTTTGACTACGGTATTGCCGTTCTCCACCTTCGTTGCAGCCGGCCTGACCGCCGCGTGGATACTTCGAGGCGGGCAACGAAATTGGACGTGGTGGTTTGGTGTATTTGGCGCAGGCCTCGCTATAGCCACCACCGTCCGCTGGGTCGCCAACCTGGGCGAGCCCCGGTCGAAGGGTCCCCACGAATCCCCTACATCAACGCTTGATGGAGCGGTAGCAGGCATGGCATGCGCCCTGTTTTTGGTGGTTGGATTTTTGCTCCTTCCCCAAAGTTTCGAAGATCGCAACGGACCCAAATTGGTTGACGATCCCACAGCATCTGCCGCACCCGTGCGCACCATTCGCACCGTCGAAGACAACGCCACTACCAAGCCCGGAGTGCTCGTCGAAATTCCTGTTTTGAACAACGACACCGGCTTGTTTGACCGCACCACCTTGATCGTCCCCGTTTCGACGCTCGGTGCCGAAGTCACCTCAAATTTCGCTATCGCGTACACGCCGGCGGCTAAGGCGACGGGCGTGATTTCGTTCGCCTACCGGGTGTGCAACACCGCCCATACCGAATGCTCTCAATCAGTCATCCATGTCGACGTGAAGGGCTAACAGGTGCCTCAATCCAGCTTTCATGCCATGTGGCAAGGACTGCCTTCGGAACCAATCGTGGCCTGCGCGGCGAAGATCAATATCCACCAGATTCCGGCCGACCACGAGCTGTATTTCTGGGCCATGCAAATGACCATTGCCGACCCTTCTGGCCGAGGTCGGGGCGGCATGCACACAGGCTTGCAGCACAATCCTCGGTTCGTGAAAACAGGCATGCGCTCTGTCAATTGGGGTGGATATGTGGAGGGCACCAATACCGTGCTACCCGGCACCGATCCGGAGTTGCCATTCTTTCCGGGCGACCCCAATACGGCAGGGTTTGAGTGGGAGGCCAACCGTTCGTATTGGATGCGGGTGTACCGCGGTCAACGCGGATGGATTGCTGATATTACGGACCTCATTACCCGTCGCACCAAGGTGATTCGGGAGGTCTTTTCGCCAGGCGATCGGCTCACAAATTTTCTAGTATGGGCAGAAATTTTTGCGCCGTGTGAACATTCACCCACTGTTGCTCGGTGGAGTGATTTCACTCTGCAGACTGCCGACGGCACGTTGCATCACCCCACCTCTGTGCGTCTCACCTTTCCCGGTTCGTGCACAAATACCAACACCGTTGTAGATGGCAATGGCGTGACGTTGCAATCTTCCGTGCCGCGAGTGGCTCGCCACGGCGATGTAGTGCCGCTTACCGAGCAATGACTGGCAGACTGGCGATATGAACGTTGCTGTCGTCGACTATGAAGCACCAGATGCCCCTGAGCGGTTTACCCGTTCGTTGCTCGATACCGGATTCGCGGTACTTGTGAATCATCCCCTTCAGCAGTCGCTCGTCGAACAGATACACCGCGAATGGTTGGCGTTTTTCAACTCCGATGCCAAGTTTCGCTACGCCATATCGACAGGCAATGAGGGTGGATATTTCGCTCCCGATGTGTCCGAAACAGCCAAAGGCAACTCGATACGCGATATCAAAGAGTTCTTCCATGTATACGAATCCACCGTCTACCCCACAGAGGTTTCTGATGCCGCTCTGCGGTTCAGGGATGAAGCCACAGGCATAGCTCTCACACTGTTGCAATGGGTACAAGACAACACGCCTCTCGAGGTCGCGCAACGGTTCTCGATGCCCCTTCCCCAGATGATGGAAGGAAGCCGCAAAACGCTGTTGCGCATTCTGCGTTACCCACCCCTTACTGGCCACGAGCCGGTCGGATCCATGCGGGCCGCAGCCCATGAGGACATCAACTTGCTCACCGTGTTGCCAGCCTCCAACGAGCCTGGGCTTCAGGTGCAAGACCTCAGCGGTCACTGGCACGACGTGCCCTGCGACTTCGGTTCCATCGCCGTGAACTCTGGCGACATGCTGCAACTCGCCAGTGGCGGGTATTACCCGTCGACCACTCATCGAGTGGTCAATCCCACTGGTGAAGGCGCCACCAAATCGCGCTTGGCGTTGCCGTTGTTCTTACATCCGGCAAGTGACGTGCTGCTTGGCGAGGGGAAAACGGCCGCCGATTATTTGGCCGAACGCATTGCGGAATTGCGCAGTCAAGACGCTCCTCGCACGTAGTAGCCGGCGCTTCCGAGCGCCGCTATTTGTGGCCGGAAAGGCGCACTAGAGTGGCGGTTGTGGATATGCCCCGACCGCCTCGAGATACTCAGCGAGCCAAGGTCTACGCCGCGGAAATCTCGGTCGATTGGGCTCGACACGATCGACTAATAGTGAAACGTTTTCGGTCAATTGCCGATGCGGAGCAATTTGCCGAAGCGGTGTTTCGCAGCGAATGGTTCGCCGCTCGGGCGCCTCATGTACGTCAGCTCACGGTGGTGGCCGGAGAGCGCACGAGTAAGCGGGCTACATGCACCACAAAGCCCGGCAAGATGGCCGGCACATCTGTGAGCCGTATCCGGTTGCCACCATGGGCACGGAATCGGCAGGTGATTCTTCACGAGATGGCACATGCCATGGTGTGGCGGCCAGTGCCTCCCGCTCATCACGGTCCGGAGTTCTGCAGGGCGCTAATAGAGCTGATCAACGAGTATGTGAGCCATTCTGCGGCCGGCGCGTTGCGGGTACAGTTCGCGCTCCGAGGTGTCCGTGTTGGCGAAGCTCCCCACGTGTCAGCAGTGTTTCCCGCGCCTGAGATTTTTCATGGACAGCTCAGTCTCCCCGGGTTTGGTCCTGTTGGCCAGCGGGCAGCCGTCGTCCACGAGTAGGCGAAATTTAGGCTCGCCACAGCTCCCATGGCGACTTGGTGCGATCGCCTGTGAACGGAAGTTGGACAGCCTCCCCAGAGCGAGCCGAAGCGTACGCACCACAGGTGATATCGAGTATTTCTCGGCCAAACTCCGCGTTCATCAACGGCGTAGCTCCAGCCGCGATGCACGCAGTGAGGTTGCGCAATTGTTCGACGTAGCCGAATTGCTCGAGCGGGCTTGTGGGCCACGAAATGGCCACGATGTCGCCGTTGAGCGACAGTTCGGGATGCGGCATGATGGCCGCATGCACTACGCCTGAGTCGCTTGATGCTTGCATGTCCCACGTGCTGGTATCGGCCGTCCACGACGCTTCCACATGCGCGGTAACACCGTTTGAAAACGTAATCCACGCTTCGCCGTGCTCATCGGTAGGAATATCAGTTCCTGCTCGTAGATAGGCCCTCACCGAGGTCGGCCGGGCTCGTTGGTCGGCGGTTCTAGCTATCAACACTGCCAATGCCAGAGGGTGAGCACCGAGGTCGTACAAGGCGCCCCCGCCCCATTCCGCCGTCGTGAAATCGCCCCACGTCGGGCGTTGGTTCAATGCTCGAGCCTCAATGTGACGCAGCTCGCCAATAGTGGCGATGCGAGCTAGGGCCTCTGTCACGATCGGAGCGAAGGCCATATTCTCGGCGTAACCAACACGTTGACCGTGGGTGGCCGCTAGTGCCACCAATTCGTCGGCCTGAGCCAAGGTGTGGGTCAGCGGTTTTTCCACGATCACGCTTGCTCCGCCCTCAAGCGCCAATCGGGCGTCGTGTAGATGGCGTTGTGGGTTCGTGCACACGATGGCCATGGAGGCACCTGCTGGGCTGTCGGCGTAGTGGCACGGGCGAGCTCGAAGCGACGAGGCTCGTGTTGCGGCGTTGGCTTGATTGCGTGATGCCACCGCCACGACAGGCATCCCGTTGGCCTGGGCGGCGAGGCCGTGTACGAGCGTGATCCAACCAGATCCAGCGAAAAACAATGACGTTGGTAAAGCCATCTCGCCACGTTAGTGACACGACGCAAAACGTCCCTCGACACGGCCTAGTGTGGTCGTGTCGTGAAACGTTTCTTGATGGTGCCGGTGAAGTTGATCAAGCTCGTCGCTGCGATTGTGGCGATAGGCGTCATCGTGGCCGTGGGCGTGGTGATATTGGCTCCCAAGGCAAAGACCGTTGCCACCTCATGGGACATTTCATTCGACAAAATTAACGTGTCGACGCTGTCGCAGCCTTCTGTGGTTTTCGATCGTGATGGCCAAGTAATAGCCGGCTTGCGGCGCGATGAGAACCGCGAGCAAATCCCCATCGAAAGAATGTCGGCGGGCCTGATCGATGCCATTGTGGGTTCCGAAGATGCCGCGTTTTTTTCTCACGGTGGAGTGAGCGTGAAGGGGATCGTGCGCGCTGCTGGCTCGAATGCGGTGGGCAATGCGCGCCAGGGCGGGTCGACTATTACGCAACAGCTCGTGAAGAACCTTGTCGAGACTCCTGACGAACGAGCCAAGAGAGGGCTCACGCAAAAGTTGAAGGAGGCGGCGCTGGCGGTGCGCATCGAAAATCAGATGACGAAAAACCAGATACTGGAGCTGTACCTGAACGCCATCTATTTCGGCAACGGGGCATACGGCGTTCAGACGGCAGCACAGATCTATTTCGGCAAAAATGCGAGTGATATTTCGCTTGGCGAAGGCGCGCTCCTGGCCGCTCTTATCCCTGGCCCGAATGACTACGAACCGTTTCGTCATCCCGATCGCGCCCGCGCACGACGCAGCATCGTGCTTGATCGTTTGGTGTCGCTCAACAAGCTGACGCGAGAGCAAGCATTCGATATTTCCATCGGCCCATTGCCAGACAAACCGGCTAAGACCCTTCCCAGTGCTCAAGGTTACTACTCGGCAGAAATGTTGAAATCATTGGAATCGAATCCGGTTTTGGGGGCGACGCCTCAAGAACGAGAATCGGCACTCAGCACTGGAGGCCTGCGCATATGGACTACGTACGACCAGAAAGCGCAAGCCCAAGCGGAAGCGGCCCGCACCGCAGAGCTCCCTGATAGCGGAGGAAAATTTACAGCTGCTCTGGTGGCGATAGACCCTCGAGATGGGGCCGTGCGAGCCATGCTGGGCGGGCGTCCGACCGAAAAAATCACTGACTTCAACGTGGCCACAGAAGGCAATGGGCGCTCCCCAGGATCCAGTTTCAAAACCTTCGTACTGATCGCGGCGCTGGAATCGGGCTACTCGATTGATGATGCTATTGATGGTTCGTCGCCCTGCAATTTCGCCAAAGGCGACGGTGAAAAGGACTACCCGGTCGGTGGCCATAATGGGTCAGGCACGCTGGGCGACCAACTTGCTAGTTCTGTCAACTGCGCGTATGTGCGCCTCGGTCAAATCGTGGGTCTCGACAAGGTGGCCGATGTGGCCAAACGCCTCGGTATCACCACCAAGTTGCACCCTTCTTACCTTTCAATGCCTTTGGGCGGCGACGACGTGTTGCCCTTCGACATGGCAGCGGCCTATGCAGTGATTGCCAACGACGGAGTGCGCAATGAGCCGTACTACGTCGACCGGATCGAAGACCGATTCGGCAAAGTTCTGTATCAGCACGTGCCGAACCCCCAACAGTTGCTCGATCCCCAGGTCGCCCGCCAGGCCCTTGCTGCTCTCAAAGGTGTTGTCGATCACGGCACCGGCGTAAAGGCTCAGCTTGAGGGCGGACGACCAGCAGCGGGCAAAACAGGCACCAACGAAGGCGGCACCAGCTCGTCGGCCGACGCCTGGTTCGTGGGCGTCACCCCTCAACTAGTGGCCGCTGTATGGATTGGCGACCCCAATGCCCTGACCCCACTCGACGAGCTCAAAGGCGGAGCCACCGTGTACGGCGGCGACTTCCCGGCCCGCATCTGGAAAGTGTTCATGGACCGTGCGCTTTTTGACTTGCCATTCGCCGATTTCTTGCCTCCTGAAAAGCTCGGTCGCCAGGCGGTGGCGCTGTGCTTGAACTCCTCTGCCAAGCCATACCAAGTCGGCAACGTGCGCGTGCCCGTCAATTTCGATCTGTTTCGCCGAACGAATTCGTACTGTTCGGCCGGGGCCACCGCATCGTCGTCGACCACCCTGCTGGACCCCAACGCGCCAGTGGACCCCAATGCGCCCACTACTGTGCCGCCGACGACGCCGGCGACCACCGCACCGCCGACCGCACCGCCGACTACCTAGCCGCGCTATCAACGAAGGTACCCCGTCGAGGAAGCTACGGCACGGGTAGGCTCGCCCCGTGACACGATTCGCAACACTTCTTGACCTTCAGCACTGCGACTCCACCCTTGCCCAACTCGCTCATCGCAAAAGCCATTTGCCGGAGCGGGTGAAATTGCGGGAAATTGAAAATGCGGGCGTGGCACTTCGCGCCGAAATCGCGCCCGTTCAAGCGGCCAGAACCGATCTGGCACGGACGCAAAAACGTTTCGAAGATGAAGCCGCCACCGTGGCCGACAAACGGGCAGACATCGATCGCAAGCTTTATTCCGGCTCGATCACCAACCCCAAGGAATTGCAGGCTTTTCAAGCCGACGAAGACTCGCTGGACCGTCGTAGAATTCATCTCGAAGACGAGGCGCTGGAGGTCATGTTGCAGATCGAGCCCCTCGATGCGCAACTCGTAGTTCTGTTCGCCCGGCAAACCGAGCTTGACGCTCAGGCCGCCGATTTGCGGGTGGCAGCCGCAGAAGCCGATGTTTCCATCGACGCCGAATTGGCGCATGCTGGCCAGCTCCGTGAATCGTTGGCGCCCACCATCGACGCCGAATTGATGGCGTTGTACGACCACCTACGGTCCCGTCTCAACCCAGCGGTAGCGCAGCTAAAAGGCTTCGCCTGTGGTGGATGCCATTTGATCTTCCCGGCAGCCGAAATTGACGCCATCAAGCATCAGCCAGTTGACGCTCTTGTGCAGTGTGAGCAGTGCAGTTGCATCTTGGTGCGCTAGCTCGTGGTGCTGTGGTTTTTTGGCACGGCATTGGTGGCCACGTGGTTCGTTTTTCGGGACGCCAGAATGCCCCGGTGGTGGATATTGGTGGGGGCAATTGCTCCCGATGTGGTTGATGGTATTGCGTTTCGAGGAGCGGGAGTAGCCCATTCGATCGTGGTGGGCGTTGGCATATTGGTGGGTGTGATGCTTGTCACGATCGGTCGCCGGGTGGTGCGAAAACGGTTGCTGGGATTTTCAATCGGATGGTTTTTTCATCTGGTATTCGATGGAGCGTGGGGCAACGCAGCGCTGTTCTGGTGGCCGCTGGGTAACGCCCATTTGGGAGCCAAACCGCTGCCCAGTTTCGATAGGCCGTGGTGGCTCACCGTGGCCATGGAAGCGGCAGGTTTCTTTATGGTGCGGTACACGTATGAACTTCTCGATGGCTCGTCTCCTGCGGTCGATGCCGCACCGCCGACATGTTGATTTTCATTCGCCACGGACGCAGCACGGGCAACGCGGCCGGCCTTCTCGTCGGTCGAGCTGACGTACCTCTCGACGGTCTTGGCCGACGCCAAATTGCCACGTTGCGCGATGCAGTAGGCCCGGTGGATCGTGTGATGTGCAGCCCATTGCAACGCTGTCGTGATACGGCAGACATGCTTGGTTTGCCCGTCGAAATTGACGACCGAATCGTGGAGGTCGACTACGGCTCCTACGACCTGACGCGCCTGGGTGATGTGCCGTCAGACGTATGGAATCAATGGCGGTCGGATCTCGATTTCGTGCCCCCAGAAGGTGAATCAATGCGGGCCATGGGTCAACGCGTGAGGGCATTTTGCGATGAGATTGCAGCGGCTGCGACCACGAAAAATATCGCCGTTGTCTGTCACGTGTCACCCATCAAAGCAGCAGTTGCCTGGGCATTAGGGGTCGATGACAGCACCGCGTGGCGCCTCCACGTAGACCAAGCATCGATCACCCGAATCGCCATATCGACCAGAGGCGCGGCAGTTCACTCGTTCAACGAGATCGGTCATTTGCGATCCGTCAGTACCACCGAATGAATCTCAAGTCGACTCGGATAGTTCTCGGTATCGCGGTGCCGATGGTCCTCGTCTCGTTGGTGGCGCTGTCATTCGCGGTTTCTCAAAATCGAATTGCCGATGTGATCGCATGGCAATGGACATCCGGCGTGGCAAGTTCGTCGATACCAAGAAACCTGCTGTTTGGCGTAGGCGGGGGATCGGTGGCGCTGTTGAGCGCGGCCCTGATCGCAAGCGTTTTTTCGAAAAGAATGAGCGCCGTGAACCATCTCGAGTGGCTCGTTTTTGCGATTGCCTTTCTGGGTGCGTACGTGGCGTTTCAGGTGTGGGAAATCACGTCGGCCAACCTAGATCTCAACGATTGGCGCCAATCGACGGAAACCACCATAGTGAGCCCGAGCGTGCGGGCGCTTGGCGTCTTGGCATTCGCTATCTATTGCGGGTGGATGGCATCGCGATTGTCGGGAAGCGAACTCTCAGGCGACGAACTCTCAGGCGACATTGAGTAGGTGAGTCGGCCTGTAAGCGGAGTTCTGTGCACCGGTCGGTTTCCCGATTCGGATAGGTGACCATCCATCTATGCAACCTACCTGGAGAGCGCAAGTCGAAACTTGCCACGGGCGTACTCTCACACTTGGTCTTGCTCCGAGAGGGGGTTGCCGAGCCGTGAAGGTCGCCCCGCACGCTGGTGCGCTCTTACCGCACCGTTTCACCCTTACCACGCTGTTGCCAACTTGCGCTGGAACCGCACGGCGGTCTGTTTTCTGTTGCCCAATCCGACAGGTCGCCCCGCCCTGGCTCTCGCCAGCTCTCTTGCCCGAGGAGCCCCGACTTTCCTCAATATGCTCGCCCGAAAGCTTGCCTACTGCGGTCACCCGGCCGACTCACCGTGATCGAAGTGTATTACGGCTTGGGGTCGTTGGTGAGAACGGTTACCGGTGCTTGAGTGGAAAGCGCCGTGGTTGATGCAATTGGATCGCCGCTTGCTGGGATCCGGTCGTCGTGCTTGACAGTGCACGCAGCCAACCCGCCAGCAGTGGCGAGGAACAGCGCGGCGCTGACCATAATTTTTGCGAACCGGTTGTGGCTTGTCACTGCAATCTCCTTGGCGACCAGGTGCCGCAACGATAGCGATCGCGGCCGAGTTGGTTGTACTTCTGGTGTGTCGTTCCGTCAAAAATTTAGAGCACTGAGTTCGGCGTGCCAGCCAGCAGATCGTTCCACGGCATTGTGCCACCGGGCTCGTTTGTTGTCGTGATCAGGTTGTGGATCAACGGTATGGCTTGGCGTGTAGGCGCTCACGAGGTCGTCGGGCCTGGCCCACAGACCAGCGGCCAGGCCGGCCAGAAAACCGGCACCTAGCGCCGTAGCTTCAAGTACCGGGCTGACTTCAACGGGACGTCCGGAGGCGTTCGCCAGTGCCTGCACAAACGTCGGATTTGCGCTCATGCCACCATCAATTCGGAGTCGTTGGATATCGACGCCCGTATCGGCAGTGGCTGCCTCTACAAGATCAGCGCCTCGGTGGGCAATGCCTTCCAGCACAGCCCGCACAATGTGTTCACGGCGGGTACCGCGAGTAATGCCAAACAGGCCGCTGCGAGCGCCGTAGTCCCAATGCGGCGTGCCCAAACCCATGAGAGCGGGGACGTACACTACGCCCTCAGTGTCGGCGCACAGGCTGGCAACGTCGTGCGATTCGGCCGCCGAATTGATGAGCCCCATGTCGTCACGGAGCCATTCGATATTGGTACCGGCCGACAGCATGATGGCCTCAGCGCCCCACACCACGGCACCATCAATTTCTGATGTGACGATAGGGAAACAACCGTGGCTAGCCCGGTTCACAAAGGCGGGTCGTTCACCGAGACACACGTCCAGCATGCCGCCTGTACCGAACGTAATTTTAGCGTCCCCTGGCCGCACACATGCTTGGCCGATGAGGGAAGCCTGTTGGTCGCCGGCCATTCCCAAAATGGGTGGTGCTCCATCGAGGGCGTGCGCGGTGGCCAGATAGCCACTGGTGCCCACAATGGTGGGCAACATGACGCGTGGCACGTTGAGATGGCCCAGAAGTTCTTCATGCCACTGCGACGCATCAGCGGTCGTCATGGCCGTGACGGCGGCATTGGTGCGATCGGTGATGTGGGCGGTGCCATTCGACAAAATCCACGCCACGTAGGTATCAATAGTCCCGAATCGCAATTGGCCACTGTTGGCACGAACACGGTCGGGATCGTGGGTGTCCAGAATGTGTTTGACCTTGGTGGCCGACGCGTTGGGTGCGATGCGAAACCCGTGGGCCTGTAAAGCGAAACAATCGCCGATAGTTCGCAGGTCTTGCCAACCCAGCCCTGGGCCAACTGGCTCGCCCGTTGCTGCATCCCACACCAACGTGCTGGCTCGTTGGTTGGCAATGCCCACACCAAGTACCGGGCCGTGTTGGGCCAGCACAGCTGACGCCAATTCGAGCACGGCATTTCGCAGGGCTATCGCATCAATCTCGACGAGGCCGGGAAACGGTGTCGAGGGGAGGAGCGACCGGCGAATCTCGTGATAGATGTGGGCATCGGGGCCCACGATGAGTGCCCTCACGCCGGACGTGCCAACGTCGATTACCAGAATGCTCATGGACGCTCCTGCTCGAGTTTTTTACGGGCCTTGTGGCCACTGGAGTTGACCATCATGCTGCCAATCATGGCGGCCACGACCGCCACCATAAAGTTGAAAGCAATACCGAGCGGATGCACACTTTGGCCGGCGGATAATCGCCTAATTGCTCCAAAAGTTTGAATGATGGCAAACGCGGCAGCGGCTGCCAATGCACCGTGCATGAGTGGCGCGTCGGGCCTCGTGCGGGCGGCACCGAAACCGCCAAGTGAGAACCCGAAAACGACCCCTAGAAACAACAGAATAGGAGCGGCGCTAGTACCTGATTTGTGGTCGGCGAGTATCTGACTAGCGATCACGCACGGCCCAGCAAACATGGCAATAATCATCACGCCGTATCGCACGGCGGGCAGCGACACTTCAACACCACGGACCTTCACACGAGACACCCTAGAAGACGAGTTGTGTTGGCGTTGATCACGCCGGATTTGCCACTGTTCCAAAGCCACACGAAGTAACTTCGTGGCGCACGTCGGCTGTGAAGGCGGCCACTTGGCGGGCCACATCGTCAGCAGTCCAGCCGAGCTCTGGAGCCATCAATTCGGCCGTGCGTTGCGCATACGTTACGGCCGCGTCTCGGGCCAACAAACGAGCGCGGGTGCGCCGATCCAGCACATCGCCCAACGTGGTGGCCATCTCGTGGCGAACGGCGTAAATGGCTTCTGCCCGTACGTACGGCAAGCCCTCCACCAGCGGCTCGCCAAGACTCGAATCGCCATCAATCAGCGCCATGATGGCAGCGGCGTCGGTCCCAAATCGGCTACGCAAGTGAGTGGCGAGGCTGCTGTCGGTTTTCTCGATCGATTCGCCAGTGGCACCGTGAAGGGCCAGTTTCTTGGTGCGGCACTTCGTGGATTTTCCGGCCGCTGAACTGATGGCGTCGACGGTGTCTTGGGCCATTTTGCGATAGGTGGTGAGCTTGCCGCCAGAAATCGAAATGATGCCACTGGCCGACGTACGCACTTTGTGATGACGGCTCAAGTCGGCGGTTTTGGCGTTGGTTTCGTCCATCACCAAAGGCCGTAGCCCGGCCCAGGTGCCCACAATGTCGTCGGTTGTGATCCCTCCACTAATCGAGAAATTGGCAGCCCGCAGCAGATAGGCAATGTCGTCTGGGGTGCATTGGGGGTCGTCGATAGGCCCGTCGTAGTCGGTGTCGGTGGTGCCGATGTAAGTGAAGTCGCCATCAGGGATCACGAAAACTGTGCGCTTGTCTTTGGGGACGGGTACCACCACCGCGATGTCGTTTTGCACCTTGCTCCACGGAAGCGTGATGTGCACGCCCTTGGCCGGCCGGATGATTGGCTTGTGTCCTGGGCCTTCATCGAGTGCTGAAATCCCATCGCTCCACACGCCGCAGGCGTTGACCACGACGGTGGCATTGATAGTGAACTCGCGTCCGTCGGCGGCCACGGTGACGCCCGTGGTTTTGCCGTTGGCATCCTTGTTGACGGCGACCACGCCGCAACGGTTGGCTACGACGGCTCCGTGGTCGATGGCGGCGCTGCGAGCCAAGGCCAGCGTGACTCGCGCATCGTCGGCTTGGGCGTCGTAGTAGAGGTAACCCCCGAGCACCCGATCGGCGGGGAGGGTGGGCATGTGGGCGAGCACGGCATCTTTTTTCAGACGCTTGTGCAGCTTGCCAATACGCAATCCGCCAGTGAAGTCATACATCCACATGGCACTTCCCAGCGCTCTGGCGATCTTCTTGTTGATGATTCCGCTGCTTGAAAAAATGGGAATGAGAAACGGCAAACGGCGCACCAAGTGGGGGGCATTGCGACGTAGACGTTCACGTTCAAGGAGCGCTTCGTATACCAGCCGGAACTCGCCCTGTTGCAAATAGCGAAGGCCGCCATGGATCAGTTTTGACGATTTAGACGACGTGCCACTAGCGAAATCATCGCGTTCGACGAGTGCGGTACGGAGGCCTCGTGAAGCGGCATCCAGAGCGACGCCACAACCAACAATGCCGGCTCCAATGATGACGACGTCGAATTGTTCTGCGCCGAGGCGTTCAAGCGCACTAGAACGTGAGAAGAGGGGATCAATCACGGAGGCATTTTAGGAGGTAGTGCTGGCATATGTGCGATTTGAGAGCAGAAACCAATATTTCCGAACAAAGTCAAACAAATCCATACATTCGCTGCGCTAGTCAACAATCAATGTTTATTAGCACCGTGTGGGCTAGTGTGCCACGCAATGGATACTTCGGCTGATGTGGCTGCACGGTTTCGGGCTAACGGGTTCAAACTCACCCCACAACGCTATGCAATTTTCGCCGCCCTTGACGGCAACTCCACGCACCCGACTGCTGAAGCAGTGCACGCCGAAGTGATCAAAACGTTGCCCATGGTAAGCCTGCGCACGGTGTACCAAACGCTGAATGAAATGATCTCGCTCGGTGAAATTGCTGCCTTCGATTTTGGCGGCAAGTCGTCGCGGTTCGATCCCAATACGGCGGCCCATCATCACCTGGTTTGCGAATCGTGTGATGTGGTCTTCGACGTCTATCCCGATGCGGTAGCCGAACTCGATGCCGAGTCAGCGCACGGCTTCGCGGTCACCGCCGTGGAAGTAATCTTTCGCGGAACCTGCCCGGCTTGCCGGCTCGCCGCCACCGATGTAGTACCCCAAAACTAACCACTAAGAAAGGCAACAACATGGCCGAGCTCAATGGCTCCCAGACCCATCACAACCTGAAGGAAGCGTTTGCCGGCGAGAGCCAAGCCAACCGTCGCTACCTGTATTTCGCCCAAAAGGCCGACATCGAGGGCTACCCCGATGTAGCAGCGCTTTTTCGTTCCGTGGCTGAAGGCGAAACTGGCCACGCATTTGGTCACTTCGATTTCCTGGCTGAAGTCGGCGACCCGGCTACTGGCTGTGCCGTTGGCCCCACCGAAGACAACCTGCGTTCGTCGGTGGAAGGCGAAACCTACGAGTACACCGAAATGTACCCAGGGTTCGCCCGCACTGCCCGCGAAGAGGGCTTTGCCGAAGTTGCCGAATGGCTTGAGACCTTGGCTCGCGCCGAGAAAAGCCACGCTGGCCGCTTCACCCAGGCTCTCGAGTCGCTGGGCTAAGCCTCACGCTGTAGTCGAGGGGCACGTCGATTTCGTTCGACGTGCCCCTCGTGTTTTTGATTCGCTCGCTGTTCGGAAGGAAAACTGTTGACCACGATTTATGACCCAAATCATCCTCAATATCTCGAGGAAGGCGACCTTCGCGACGAGATGAACCGCGTGTTTGATCTCTGTCACGGGTGCCGGTTGTGTTTCAAATTTTGCTCTTCGTTTCCATCGATGTTTGAGCTGATCGACCGTGATCCGCAGCAGCAAGCGCACACCATGAGCGCCGCCGAACAGGATCGAGTGGTCGACGAATGCTTTAATTGCAAATTGTGTTATGTGAATTGTCCATACATTCCCGGTCAATCGGAGTGGGATTTGGATTTCCCCCGATTGATGCTGCGGGCTAAAGCCATTCGCCACGTCAACGCTTCCGGCAAGGAGAAGTTCACCCGTGAGCGTTTGATCACCCAACAGATCACAGGCCGCACAGATCTCATTGGTGTGGTGAATACCAAGGTGGCGCCAATGGTGAATGCCGTCATTGGTACGCCTGGCTCGCTACCGCGTCGGGCGATGGAAAAAGTGACAGGCATCGCCTCCGAGCGCGTGCTTCCACCGTTCACGCGTACACGTTTTTCCACATGGTTTCGCAAGCGCGGCGCGGGAGCATTTGGCCGCCCGGAGCGTGCTGCGGTAACGGTATTCCCGACATGCGTGGTGGAATATCAGCGCCCCGAAATCGGGCACGACTTGGTCAAGGTGTACGAACGAAATGGCGTGGTGTGTTCGTTGGCCACTGACGCTGGATGCTGTGGAGCGCCATGGCTGCACTCCGGCGATATCGGTCAGTTCAAAGCAGTGGCAGCAAAAAATGTGAAGGTGCTCGCTGATGCTGTGCGTTCAGGCACCGACATTGTGGTGCCTCAACCAACATGTGGGTACACGCTGAAGAAGGATTACGTCGCCTACATCGGAGGAGCCGACGCCGAATTGGTGGCGGCGCATACCTTTGATTCCGCGGAATATCTGATGAAATTACATAAAGAGGGTGGTGGGCTTGATACCGAATTCTCGGGTCATGTGCCGGCCACGACTACGTACCACGTGGCGTGTCACCTCAAGGCGCAAAACGTTGGCCTGAAAAGTCGCGACCTCATGAAGTTGACGGGCACCAAGATTTCGTTGGCCCCCGATTGTTCTGGCGTGGATGGCACATGGGGTTATCGCGCCGAGAATTACGACATGTCGAAGAAGGTTGCCCGCAAGCTTGTGGCAGCTGTCGAGAAGCAAAATTCTGAAGTGGTCACCGGCGATTGCTCGCTAGCCAACGACGCCATAAATGAAGGCACCAATCGGGTTCCGATGCATCCGCTGCAAATGGTTGCCAGGGCCTACGGCATTGAACCAGAACCTACGAAAGGCCGTAAGCCATGAACACCCCCTTGACACTGGCCGACATCGTGGACCACCGGGCCTATGAAGCGGAGCGTGTCGATTTTCGCGCCCACATCATCGCCCTCAAGGCGCGCCGTCGAGTCGGCGTTGGTCCTTTCGTGACCTTCCTTTTCGAGAACCGCGACACCATGCGTTTTCAAATTCAGGAAATGGCTCGGGCCGAGCGCATGATGACGGACGCCGCCATCCAAGTCGAACTCGACACCTACAATCCGCTCTTGCCTAGCGGCGGCGAGCTATCGGCCACCATGTTTTTGGAGTTGACCTCAGAGGCGGCGTTGCGGGAGTGGTTACCTCGTTTAGTGGGTGTCGAACAACGTGTGGGAATCATGCTCGCCAACGGCGTGTTCGTGCCTGCCGTATTGGAAGCCGCCCATGCCGCGCAACTCACACGAGACGACACAACATCATGCGTGCATTACATTCGATTCGGATTTGATCCCGAGGCGCGTGCTGCGTTTGGCGAGGGCGCATCACTCTGCGTGCGTCATCCGGAATACTCGTATTCGGCGGATCTTTCGAGTGCTGCGGTCGCGGAGTTGCTTGTCGACCTAGCACTGTAAACAGATCGAAGGGCGCGAGTTGAACAGTGTTCGACTCGGGGCTATGGTCGGCGGGTATGGCCTCATTGCCGATCAGCGAACCACTCAAGTGGTCGTTGCTTGCTGCGTGTAAAGGGCTCGACGCCGCAATATTTTTCCCTGACGAACCAGGTGAAAGCGAAACGCACATGGCCAAGGCCGTCTGTTCATGCTGTCCTGTGGTGGTGGCTTGTTTGGAGTACGCATTGACCCACCGAGAGCTCGACGGGATTTGGGGCGGGCACAGCGAACTCGATCGACGTCGCGTGGTGCGCGAACGCCGGCGGGCTGCGTTCAACGTTCGTCACGCCACTCGCGCCGATTGACGCTTTGTCCGGCCGCTCACACGTGGTTGCCTTTATATCGTTGCCGGGAAGTGTGCTTGCCGGGAAATAGTGTGGAGAGATGTCACATCTTGATGATCTCGGCGGATGGCCGAACCTGTTGGCAAAACTTTCGGCCGGGATCGACCTCACAACCCAAGATACCTACACAGCGGTTTCGGCAATGTTGGACGGCTCCGCCAGTCACGCCCAGATCGCGGCGTTCATCATTGCCATACGCATCAAGGGTGAAACTGCAGATGAGCTGGGCGGATGTCTCGACGCATTGGTCGATGCCGGCACAATTGCCCCCATTGCCGACCCGGCCACGGCGCTCGACATCGTGGGCACCGGCGGCGACCGAAGTCACTCGATCAACGTGTCCACAATGTCTGCCATAGTGGTGGCTGGCGCTGGCGCTCGAGTGTGCAAGCACGGCAACCGGGGAGCGTCCTCAAAGTGCGGTGCCGCTGACTTGTTGGAAGAACTGGGTGTGGTCATCGATCTGGGTGCCGCCGAGGTGGCGCGATGCGTCGACGAAATTGGCATCGGGTTTTGCCTGGCCCCCAAGTTTCATCCGGCAGTGCGTCACGTGGGCCCGGTTCGCCGAGAGCTCGGTGTGTCGACGGTGTTCAATATTTTGGGGCCCATGGCCAACCCTGGGCGCGCTGGACGTCGATTGGTGGGTGTGGCCGATGGATCGATGGCCGATCGCATGGTGCGTGTTATGGGTTCCCGGGGAGTGAATCGAGCCCTCGTGGTCCACGGTGATGATGGGCTCGACGAGTTGTCGACCACGGGTACATCGAAGGTGTTTGAATTGATTGATGGCGAGTTCACGTCGTACGTGATCGAACCGCTCGATTACGGGATACCGAGAGCGTCGATGGCCGACCTAGTCGGTGGCGAGCCTGATTTCAACGCCGCCGTTGCCCACAGGGTTTTTTCTGGAGACCGTGGCCCGGCCCGCGACATCGTGGTACTCAACGCTGGGGCAGGGTTGTACGCCAGTGGGTTGGTCACGTCGATCGCTGAAGGGATTGTGGCCGCTGGGCAATCGATCGATTCCGGCGCATCATCAGCGAAACTGGCCGCGTTTGTGGACCTCACGCAATCGTTGGCCAGCGCGTAGCCCTTACGAGCGGGTGGGTGTGAAGCTCGGTAGTGGTGTCGCCGAAACAGATAGGGGACCGTCGCAATGGATCAGCGTGACGTGATCCGCCTGGGCATCCAAATACGCGGCAATACACCCCAGCTCATCGGCTAAATCGACGCTGAGGGGAGCAAAATGGCAGTCGTCAAACGGCAGCGGATTGGGTACATTCGATTCGAGGGGCAATTGGCCATCGAGAGGGCCGGCGAATGTGCGGACCATACGTCCGTGGTCGAGTTCGATGCGGTTTCCCTCGCCCAGTTCTATGACCATCCAACCGGCTTGGCGTAGCCCGTCGTAGCGACGTTGACGGCGGATGGCTGTGGCCAGCGCATCGGCTCGGTCGCGCACAGATGCTGCTTCCTCAAACCGTTCCTCCCGCGCCAATCGTTCCATGCGGTCTCGCAGTGGGTCGAGAATGAGCTGCGGCTCGAGAGTGAGGCCCCGTACAGCCCGTGCCACGACAGCGGCGTATGCCTCTACGGTGACTGAGCCAGTACACGGACACAACGCCACGCCGAGTTGCGATGCTGTGCATTCCCCTGATCGAGAGCCCTGCGATGCGCCGCGCCGCCCACCCGGGCGTGACCCGCACCGACGCAACGGCACCACTGTCTCTACGGCCTCGATGACCAATCGGGCACTTGACAACGACGACAGCGGCCCGAGGTACAACGCTCCGTCACTTTTCGATGCCTTTACCGCCATCAGGCGAGGAAGCTTTTCGTGCACCGTGAGTTTCACGTATGCGTATTGACGCCACAATTTTGCTTGACGATTAAAGCGCGGTTCATGCTCGTGAATGAGTCGCACTTCCAACACTTCGGCCTCGAGCACAGTGGCTGTGCAGATGTGGTCGATCGAGGTGGCCTCTCGCAACAGTTGGCCTACCTTGCGACGGCTATCGGTGGAGAAGTAGCTCCGTACCCGTGACCGAAGGTTGGTGGCTTTGCCCACATACAGCGCCCGGCCGCCAACATCGCGAAAAATGTAGACGCCGGGCGTGCGGGGGAGTTGGGTGGTCATCTTGAGCTTGCCGGCTTGAGGATGGCCATCGATTTTGGGGAGGTCGATCAAATCATCAAGACCCACAACGCCCCATGTGCCGGCGCGCTCAATGAGGAAATGCAACAAATCGGTAGTGGCCAGTGCGTCATCAAGCGCTCGATGTGAACTGCGATGATCGAGGCGAAGTACCTCGACCAACGTGCCGAGCTTGCAGTTGGGTACCTCATCGCGCACCAATCGGCGAGCCAACGGCAAGGTATCTACAGCTCGATGTGTGAGGCGCTGGCGGCCCGATCGTTCGAGAGCGGCGTTTATAAATCCGAGATCGAATCGGACGTTGTGCCCGACGACCACGGTATTGGCATCGCCAATGAATTCGAGCAGGGTGGGCAGCACCGATTCGATGCGAGGCGCCGTCATCACCATGGCTTGAGAAATGCCGGTGAGGATGGTGATCTCGGGTGGGATAGCGCAGCCCGGGTTGACGAGCGTCTGAAATGTGCCGAGGCATTCGCCGCCGCGGACCTTCACAGCGCCAATTTCCGTGATGCCACAATCGGCTGCAGAGCCGCCAGTGGTCTCGAGATCGATCACACAAAACGTGACATTGGCCAGTGGCGTGCCCAAGTCGTCGAATGATCGCTGCATGCCGACCACGTTAGTGACGGGGTGTCACAACGTCGCGCATATGTTCGATTTTTTGGCCCAGACGCCGTACTGCACCGGAATGCGAAATGTGCCTATCGGGCCGCTGGTTCTCGGGGCAGGCCCAGCACGCGTTCGCCAAGAATGTTGCGCATCACGTTGGAGGTGCCTCCCATGATTGTGTACCCGCCGGCATACAAAAGTCCGTGCACCACATCGCTCCACAACGTGGCCTCTGCGCCGAAAACCTCAAACACAAAGGACGCCACATCGATTTCGTGCTCTGTGCAAAAGCACTTCGTGGCCGCCGAAAAGCCAGCCGGCGCCTGACCCAAGACTTCACGGGCCACGAGCAAACGTCCGAGACGATATTTTGTTTCCAGACGGGCAATGCGTTGGCGGACGATCGGCGATGAACGGTCGGCGCGCTCAAGGGCCATGCGGTACAACGCGTAGTTGGAAACCAACCGGTCAATCCCGCCTCGCTCATGCTCAAGCTGACGCATGGTTTGTTTGAAACTGTTGCCCTCGATGCCCACCAAATTCGTGAACGGCACCCGCACGTCGGTGAAGAACACTTCCGAAAAATGACGATTTGTCGTCATGTCCTTGATGGTGCGCACCTCGATGCCTGGTGTGTTCATGGGCACCACAATCTCGCTGATTCCCTGATGCTTCGGACCCTCTGCGGTGGTGCGACAAATGAGATAGCAGTAGTCGGCAACGGCACCGAAACTTGTCCAGATCTTCTGGCCGTTGATCACCCATTCATCGCCGTCGCGTCGTGCCGACGTACGTAGCGACGCCAGATCACTCCCGGCCTCTGGCTCGCTCATACCAATGCACCACGTGGCGTCGCCGCTCAAAATGGGGGGCAAAAACTCAGCCTTTTGATCGTCTGTTCCATAGGTAATCAACGTGGGGCCCATTTGGCGATCAGCAAACCAGCTGGCCGCAATTGGTGCCCCGGCGGCGATCAATTCCTCGGCCACAATCAACCGCTCGATGGGAGGACGCCCGCCACCGCCTACTTCTGGCGACCACGTCATGCCAATAAAGCCCTCTCGCCCTAACTGGCGGGAGAACTCCTTCGAGTACCCGTTGATCCACGAATCGTTATGACGCCCGTATGAGGCGACACCGTCTTCGGCCACCTTTCGCGCTCTGGCTCGTAACGCGATTTGGTCAGGCGTCCAATCAAAGTCCATGGGTCTCATCATACGGGTCATGCCCAACTGCGGCCCGCTCAGTAGAGTCGACGTCATGCTCATTCGGCCGGTGAATCCATCGGAATATTCGGCCGTCGGCCAATTGATTTTGGATGCCTACAACGGGTTGCCCGGTCGAATACCAGAGCCCGATTACGACCTCGAATTGCTCGACGTAGAACGACGGGTGAACCACGGCGTAGCTGTGATGGTTGCTGTCGGCGACGACGACGAACTGCTCGGCGCGGTGAGCTACGTGGGCGACCCTGAGAATCCATATATGGAATCTGACGTGCCCGGCGCAGCGACCTTTCGACACCTGGCAGTGGCAGAATCTGCTCAGGCTCACGGCATTGGTCGCATGCTCGTTGAGTGGTGCGTGACTGAGGCGGTGGCCTCTGGTCGACAGCGCATAGTGATCCACAGCGGCGAGTGGATGCTGGGCGCGCACCGACTATATGAACGGCTCGGCTTCGTGCGCGGCGACCACGTGCGCGAGTTCGAAGCAAAGGGTTCTGGTTTACTGGTACGCCTTTTCGAATATGCCAAGGAGCTGTGATGAAAGCAATTGTTCTGACCGAATATGGCGAGCCGGATGTCCTTCGAGTTCACGAAATTCCGGTCCCGGTTATTGGTCCCGATGATGTGCTCGTGCAGGTGGCGGCAACGGCTGTCAATAGAGCCGACTGCCTTCAACGCAGGGGGCTGTACGCCAATCCATACCCAGAAGCGTACGAGGTGCCGGGCTTAGAATTTGCTGGCACTGTGACCGTAATTGGTGATCGCTGCCGCCTCGTACAGGTCGGCGATCGGGTGATGGGTATTACTGGTGGGGGAGGCTACGCCGAGTTTGTGGTCACGCCGGAACGGCAAACAATTGCCGTACCCGCCGAGATGTCACTCGAGCAAGCAGCTGCCATCCCCGAAGCCTTCATTACCGCCTGGGACGCCCTCGTGGTGCAAGGCGGGCTCACCAGCGGACGGTGGGCGCTAATTCATGCCGGGGCATCGGGCGTGGGCACTGCGGCCATCCAGATTGCTAGGTACGTGGGCGCTCGGGTGGCGGTTACGTGCTCGCAAGGTAAGTCGGAATTGTGTCGTTCACTGGGCGCCGATGTGGTGTTGCAACGCAGCCCTCACGATTGGCTGGCCGATGCCGTGGCAGCCGTGCCGGATGGGTTCGACGTGGTGCTTGATGTGATCGGCGGCGATGAGGTCAACCGAAACATCTCGGCGCTGGCGTCCAAAGGTCACATCGTGCAGGTGGGCCTCATGGGTGGCGGTGTGACGCCCATCAACCTGGGTGCGCTGATGGGCAAGCGAGCATCGATTACCGGCACCTTGTTGCGGGCACGACCGCTCGAAGAGAAATTAGCCATCACACGTCGATTTGCCGCTGAGGTGGTTCCCGGATTTTTGGGCACCCAACCGCCATTAAAACCAGTCATCGATTGTGTATTGCCGTTCGAAAAGATCGTGGAAGCACATGCCCGCATGGAAGCAAATGCCAACGCTGGCAAGATCGTGGTGACCGTGGCCTAGCCGCCAGGCTCGAGGGAAATCCCGAAATTAGCGAGCGGCCAACGGTACGTACTCGCGCTCATCCATGCCCGTGTAAATTTGGCGGGGACGAGAGATCTTCTGTTCTTTGTCGCCCAATAATTCGGTGTAGTGGGCCAGCCAACCAGCGGTGCGGGGGATAGCGAACAGCACGGTGAACATGTCGATGGGGAAGCCCATGGCCTGGTAGATCAAGCCAGAATAAAAGTCGACATTGGGGTACAGCTTACGGGACGTGAAGTACTCGTCACTCAAGGCAGTCTCTTCGAGCTTCAAGGCAATATCGAGGAGCGGATTCTTGCCGGTAACGGCGAATACGTCGTAGGCAATTTTCTTGATGATGGTGGCCCGGGGATCGTAATTTTTGTAGACGCGATGGCCGAAACCCATAAGGCGTCCTGCTTTGCCCGATTTCACTTCTTCGATAAAGGCCGGCACGTTGTCCATGGAACCAATATCCTCGAGCATCCGCACGACGCCTTCGTTGGCGCCGCCGTGTAGTGGGCCGTAGAGAGCCGAGGCGGCAGCGGCGCATGCTGAGTACGGATCTGCGTTGGAAGATGCGACCACGCGCATTGCGGTAGTACCGCAGTTTTGTTCGTGATCGGCGTGGAGAATGAATAACACGTCCATGGCCCGCTCGAGCACGGGGTCCACTTCGTAGTTGCCCACCTTCCACATCATGTTGAGGAAGTTGGCGGGGAAACTAACGTCGTTGTCGGGGTAGACAAATGGCAATCCAACGCTGAATCGATGACACATCGCCGCCAACGTTGGCATCTTGGCAATCAGGCGCATCACATGCTTGCTGCGAGTGTCGACATCGAAAATGTTCTTGGCATCGTTGTAGAAGGTGCCCAACGCCGACACGGCAGAAATAAACATGCCCATGGGATGGGCGTCGTAGTGGAACCCATCTACGAATCGCTTGCGCATATTTTCGTGAATGAACGTGTGATGAGTGACTTCGCTTTTCCATGCCGAGAGCTGATCGGCGTTGGGTAGTTCACCATTGAGAAGAAGGTACGCCACTTCGAGGTAGGTGCTGTGGGCTGCCAGCTGCTCGATGGGGTAACCACGGTGGCGCAAAATGCCCTTATCACCATCTAGGAAAGTGATGGCGCTCGAGCAGGCCGCCGTAGACAAGTAGGCCGGATCGTACATGCGCAGGTCGGGATCCAACTGGCGCAACGCCGATGAGGGGAAAGAACCGTCTTTGAGCTCTACGGTTACTGCTTTTCCGGTGCGGTCGTCGGTGATCGTGATCGTTTCAGGCACCTCCGTAGTGTAACCGGCGGCTGCTACAAGGGTGTGTTGTCGTGCTTTCGGCGGTGTCTTTTCTCGCGCTTCGTGCTCAACATTTCCAGAGCGGCCGCAATTCGCACCCGCGTATCGGCAGGATCGATCACGTCGTCGACGTAACCGCGTTCTGCTGCCACATACGGATTGAGTAGCCGGCTTTCGTAGTCTGACTCGAAGGCCGCCCGGGCCTCCGGTGTGGCGCCCCTGTTCAAGATTTCGGCGGCCTGTTTAGCTCCCATGACAGCCAGTTCTGCTGTGGGCCATGCCAAGCAGATGTCGTTGCCCATCCGTTTGGAATCCATCACGATGTAGGCGCCGCCGTAACTCTTGCGCAAAATGACGCACACTCTAGGAACGCTCGCCCGGGCGTACGCAAATACCAATTGGGCTCCGTGGCGGATCATGCCCCGCCACTCGAGGTCTTTCCCGGGGTAGAAACCAGGCGTGTCCACGAGCGTCACGACGGGCAAGTTGAAGGCGTCGCAAAAGGCTACGAAACGAGCCAGTTTTTGGGAGGCGGGAATGTCGAGTGTGCCGGCCAACGATTGCGGTTGATTGCCCACGAAACCGACAGGGCGACCATCAATGGTGGCGAATGCAGTGACAGCGTTAGTGGCCCACCGATCCTTCAATTCCAGAAACTCTCCGTCGTCGCTCAGAATGGCGATGAGCTTGCGCACGTCGTACGAGCCGGTCGGCATCGATGGCAGCAATTCGCCAGCTTCGGGAGTAAGGCGATCCGTGGGATCGGTGCATGGCCACCGTGGCGGCAATTCATCGGCATTCGATGGCAGGTAGCTCAGGAGCGCTGCCACCATCTCGTCGGCGTGGGCACGATTGTTCACTATGAGCGTCGAGGTGCCCGACAATTTTGCATGGGTAGTTGCACCACCGAGCGCTTCGTTGTCGATGGGAACGCCAGTGAATTCGGTGACCATCGTAGGCCCTGTCACGAATGCGTACGACTCGGCGTCCATGAGCACGTGGTCAGCCAAGCCCAACAAAAGGGCGGGTCCTGAAACGGCTGGACCCGTTACAACCATGATGATTGGCACCACTCCAGAACATTCCACGAACGCCCGCGCGGCCTGGCCCCAGCCGTGAAGAGCAGCAACGCCTTCCTTGATGTCGCTCCCACTGGATGCGATGTAGCCCACCAATGGCAAACCATTGCGCAGTGCCAACCGGGCGGCCTCGGCAATGGTTTCGCCATCGTTTTGGGTAATGGCGCCTCGGCGATGGCTGGAGTCAATTTCGACGACCACACACGGCCGACCGTCGATGGCGGTGACGTGGGCGCTCACGGCCCCGGGGGTGCGAGCCCGCAACAAAACTTTCGGCGTATGGGAGTCGTTCGAAGGAGCAAAATTGGCATCAACAGTGGCCGTCATGTTCGTTCCCTCATGTGGCTCACACTAGGTCATGCTTGTTCCCTCACGTCGGTCACACGAGGTCGTGCTGCAGGCCTGGCCGACGCCGGTATCACGTCAGGCGCAAATACACTCCTGGTTGATTGGCTCCCTCGGTACGCATGACGTCGAGCAGGAGTTCCCGAAATCGTTTGACGGGAGTTGATTCCATTCCTCGACGCCGTACTGCGAGCCCAGCGGCTCGCCGGGGAAGTCCCTCCACCGAGATTCGCACGTAGTCTCCGGTGAGGATGGTGGGCACGGCGCTGGCGGGCAAAAGGGCAGGGGCGTATCCCGAGGTAGCGAGCAATGCGATAAGACGCATGCCGTCGAGCTCGGCAAGCGGCGAAATTGTGACCCCCTCGCGTTCAGCGGCGACCTCGAAATCGTCACGTACTTGGGTGCCAGGGGGTCCGAGAAGCAACCGGTGCCGTGCAAGTTCAGCTACCTGGAGCCCGGTGGATTCATAGGCTGCCAAGGGATGACCAGAGGGGGCAATACACAGGAGGTCTTCGTCAAAAAGGCGGCGGGTGCGTACCAACGGGTCGTCCACAGGAAGATTGACGAGCGCAAGGTCGATCCGATTGGCCACCAACTGGCTGACCAAGATCGGTGAAGATGCCTCGGTCATCATCAGCCGCAAGTTGGGGTGCTTGCTGATCGACGCGTCGAGCAAGCGCGGTACTAACCAGCGGCCAGTTGAGCCGATCACCCCCACCCGCACAGTGCCATGTATATCGTCGCCACTTGACAACAAATCGTCGCTGATTGCTGCGAATTCAGCGGCAATGCGGCGAGCTCGAGCCACTACCTTTTCGCCCTCGTAGGTGAGCGTCATTGTGGCTCGATCAATGAGTACAAGACCCAACTCGTCTTCGAGCTTGCCGACGTGACTCGACACGTTAGATTGAACCGTATGGAGATGCTTTGCGGCCTGCGAAAATGAACCAAGATCGGCCACTGCGGTGAGTATTTCTAACTGACGAGAATCCATCGCTAAAAAAGATACCAGGTATCGCCGATATATGTTGGACAGATTCGGTTGACGAGCGTATGATGATTCCATACAAGTTGAGAGCGCAAAATCCCCCCTAGCGCTCTCGACAAAATACGAGCTTTGAGACCAGTTCCCCCAACTGTGACTCAGCTCTATAGAGATCCCACCCTCCCCCCGGGTGGGATCTCTCAGTTTTCCGCTAGGTTCCGGTGTGGTTCGACGAGGAGAGATCATGGCAGCAAGTAACACTTCGAGATCAGCAGCATTTTTTGACCTCGATCGAACGCTGCTCGCTGG
The DNA here is from genome assembly GCA_038231795.1 of Acidimicrobiales bacterium. Taxonomy (GTDB): domain Bacteria; phylum Actinomycetota; class Acidimicrobiia; order Acidimicrobiales; family JBBRKR01; genus JBBRKR01. The sequence continues at coordinate 89,997 of JBBRKR010000008.1, read as the reverse complement.
AGCAAGCGGGCCAGTGATTTCTGCGGCACTTCGTGCGGCAGGCGTGATGAGCGACAAGGCCATTCCCGGTGAAAAACTCCTGACTACAATTTTCAACACCTACGGCGAAACGCTTCCCGCCATGGCCCTGACTCGCACGGCAGTGAATTTCGCCAAGGGTTGGTCGGTGGAATCGGTGCGGGCCGCCGCTCAAGCAGCTGCGCCAGAATTGGTGGCAATCGTTCAGCCCCGAGTTGCCGACCTCTTTGCTGAGCACCGGGCGGCGGGCCGGCGTGTCGTGCTCGCCACCACATCGCCGTACGAACTCGTTAAGCCGCTCGCAGACCTATTGGACATGGACGATGTCATCGCCACTCGATACGGCGTGGGTGCCAATTGACTGTTCGATGGATCGATTGACGGGCGATTTGTGTGGTCGAAGGGCAAATTGGACGCCGTCCGCGACTGGGCCGCAGCTCATGACGTGACCTTGTCAGAGTCGTTCGCCTATTCCGACAGTGTCTTCGACGTGCCGCTCTTGTCGGCTGTAGGGCATGCATTCGCCGTGAATCCCGACCCTCGATTACGAGTAGTGGCGCTCGCTAGAAAGTGGCCCCTGATGTCTCTTGGAGATCCCAAAGGAACCATTCCCTCGATCGCTGGGATCTCGCTGCAGCGACTGATTTTGGAAGCTGCAAAGTTGCCGGTGGTGCCGTACGCTAGGTTCAAATTTTCCGGCCAGGCCAATGTGCCCGTAGATGGCCCCGCCATCTTGGTGGGCAACCATCGCAGCTACTTCGATCCGATGGCGATGGGAATGTTGCTTTCGAAGGTGGGCCGCACCGCCCGGTTCCTCGGCAAGAAAGAGGTTTTCGATGCACCGCTCGTGGGGCAATTGGCCTCGCTCATGGGCGGCATCCGAGTCGAGCGTGGTACCGGGAGCGATGAGCCACTTAAGCGAGCTGTGGCGGCCCTTGAAGCCGGAGAAATCGTGGGCATTATGCCGGAAGGCACAATCCCTCGAGGGTTGGCGTTTTTCGATCCCGTACTGGTTGGCCGGTGGGGTGCTGCTCGGTTGGCGGCGATGACCGGTGCCCCGGTCATTCCTGTGGGCTTGTGGGGCACCGAAAATGTGTGGCCACGAAATGCCAAGGTGCCGAACTTCCTGGCGGTAGCGAACCCACCGACGATCACGGTGTCGGTGGGCAAGCCAGTTGTGATCAACGGTCGCAGCGCAGAGGCTGATACGAAGCGAATCATGAAAGCCATCTCGGCGCTATTGCCGCCGGAATCTCGCATTCTCCATACGCCTACCGACGACGAATTACGGCGCACGTTTCCGTCGAGTTACACCGGCGATTTACGGGCGACAGGCGAAGCCGCCCGCCGCCCTGGTCGCGACTAAAACACTGCTCGTGGCGCGGGTGCGGCTACACCGTTAGTGCTGGCGGGCGCGGATGATATTCAAGGCGCTGCCTGCTTTGAACCACTCGATTTGCTCGGGTGAGAACGTGTGCAACGCTTCGAACGGCACCACCGTGCCATCGGGTTTGCGTATCTCGCATTGCACGGCAACGTCGGGGGCGAGATTGGCGAGGCCACGCACGCTGATGCGGTCGTCTTGACCGATCTGATCGTAGGTGGCATGGTCGGCGAATCGCAGTGGCAGAAGGCCCTGCTTCTTGAGATTTGTGTCGTGGATGCGGGCGAAACTGCGGGCGAAAATGACTCGGCCGTTGCGGAATCGCGGCTCCATCGCTGCGTGTTCACGTGATGAACCCTCACCATAATTCTGGTCGCCGATGGCGCACCATTTCTGGCCAGATTCGCCGTAATGCTTGGCAATATCGGGGAAGCTTCGTGTGCTGCCATCAAGCTGATCCTTGCCTTCGCCCACAGCATCGGTGAAAGCGTTGACCACACCAATGAAGAGGTTGCCAGAGATATTTTCCAAATGACCGCGGTAGGTGAGCCATTTACCGGCTGCCGAAATGTGGTCGGTGGTGCATTTGCCTTTGGCCTTCATCAACACCGGCAAATCGATGTAATCGTTGCCATCCCAGGCGTCGAATGGATCCAAAAGCTGTAGACGTTCCGACGTGGGTGACACATCGACCCGGACACCAGAACCATCTTGGGGCGGGGCGATGAACGTGTCCGCACCGGGGTCGTAGCCTCGGGCGGGAAGGATCTCGCCGACTGGCGCATCGAGCAAAACCTCAGAGCCATCAGGGGCCGTGATGGTATCGACGGCGGGGTCGAAATCGAGACGTCCGGCCAGCGCAATGGCAATGACAGTGTCAGGAGAAGTGACGAAACTCAACGTGTTTGCGCTTCCGTCGTTGCGTTTGGGGAAGTTGCGGTTGTAGCTGTTGACGATGGAGTTGGGCTTGTCGGTGATGCCAGCGGGGCGTTCCCATTGACCAATGCACGGACCACAGGCGTTAGCCAACACGGTGGCTCCGATCGCTTCTAGATCGGCCAACAAGCCATCGCGTTCGATGGTGGCTCGGATTTGCTCTGAGCCGGGGGTGATGAGTAAATCGACCTTCGAAACCAATCCCCGCGCCGCAGCTTGGCGGGCCACAGATGCCGCCCGTGTGATGTCTTCGTAGGAGGAGTTGGTGCACGATCCAATCAGGGCGGCTGAGACGTCGAGGGGCCAGTTGTTGGCACGGGCCTCTGCGCCCACGCCAGCGCCAACTGTGTTGGCCCGATCGGGGGAATGAGGACCATTGATTAGCGGACGCAACATCGACAGATCGATCTCCACCAGTTGGTCGTACAGAGCGCCGTCGTCGGGGCGTAGATCACTGGCCACGATGTCGGCGGCGGCGGCAATATCGGTACGGCCCGTGGCACGGAGGTATTCGCTCATATTGGCGTCGTAACCGAACACACTGCACGTAGCGCCAATCTCGGCGCCCATGTTGCAAATGGTGGCTTTACCAGTAGCCGAAATGGTGTCGGCGCCCGGGCCGTGGTACTCCACGATGGCGCCAGTGCCGCCTTCGACGGTGAGAATGCGGGCCACTTCCAGGATCACATCTTTGGGGCTAGCCCAGCCGCTGAGCTCGCCTGTGAGTCGCACGCCAATTACTTTGGGCCACCGAACGTTGAATGGAAAGCCGGTCATTACGTCGACCGCATCGGCGCCACCAACACCGATGGCCACCATCCCCAAACCGCCGGCATTGGGTGTATGCGAATCGGTGCCTATCATCATGCCGCCGGGGAATGCGTAGTGCTCGAGGACCACTTGATGGATGATGCCGGAGCCGGGGCCCCAGAATCCGATACCAAATTTGGCGCTCACCGTAGAGAGAAACGCGTACACCTCGGCGTTCACATCGTTGGCGATGCGAAGATCGGCATTTGCTCCGGCCTTGGCCAGAATCAAATGGTCGCAATGTACGGTTGCGGGGGCCGCCACTTGGGGCAAGTTGGCGGTCATGAACTGGAGTAGCGCCATTTGCGCAGTGGCGTCTTGCATGGCCACACGGTCGGGCTTGAAGTCGGCGTAGGAACGGCCGCGATCCATTTCTTGGGAGGCAGGGTGGCTGAGATGGTTGATGAGAATCTTCTCGGTGAGCGTGAGCGGCCGACCAAGACGTTCACGGCCAAGGGCGCTGCGTTCGCGCAAAGTGGCGTAGACGCCGTCGACCAGTGCGATGGGGGTGTTTGCTTCAACGAGTGACATGTTGACTCCTCTTTGACGAATGGGCCAGGTGTGATTTCGACCCATGTACAGACGCTTGTCTGTATGTAGACAAGTTTAATACAAGTTGAGCAGCGGTGCACGCTGATGGCAAGAATTTTGTGGCTGACGTTGTACGGTGCCGATGTGCGTTCCATCAGATATCGGGAAATCGCCGATGACTTACGAGAACGTATCTCGGGCGGCGAATTCGGATCGGGGCGGCTATTGCCGAGCGAGTCGACGCTCGGAGAACGTTACGGATCGAGCCGCGTCACGGTGCGGCGGGCATTGGACGTGTTGAGCGAGCAGGGCATCGTGGCATCCAAGCAAGGCCTTGGTTGGTTCGTGGCGGCGGCTCCGGTGCGTCAGGCATTGGGAACGCTCGGCACCATCGAGGCCCAATTGGCCCAAGTGGGAGCGGTGGCTGAACGCAAGGTATTGGAATTCGCATTTGCGCCTGCTTCGGCGAGAGCTCGAGAAGTGTTGGAGTGCGACGAGGTGCTGCGGGTGCGTCGCCTGAACCTGGCCGATGGGCAACCATTTGCTCGCGTGACGGTATGGTGCCCAGCTTCGTTAGCGGCCGGGCTAAGTCGGGCCGATGTGGAGCGTTCGCCCTTTTATGAGCTGCTCACCGTGCCCTTGGCCTCGGCCACGCAGACCATTGGCGCAGATGCCGCCTCAGCCGCTGATGCCAGTGTGCTCGATATTCCTGTGGGTTCGCCCGTGTTGCGTTGCGAGCGAATCACCCGTGATGTGCACGGCAAAGCGGTGCTCCTGAGCGTGCATGTGTTTCCTGCCCATCGCACGGAATTCGTGGTGGAGCTCAACCAGGCCGAACGGTCAATAGCCCCCAGCGGCCTTCGTCTCGTCGAGTGACTGTATTGGGCACCGCCCGCTCGACGGGCGATGGTGCCGGTATTGATCATCCAAGACACGCTGGGTGACGTAGACATTGGTGATGAACGACACCACCGAAGACTCAGCAGCACTGCCGGTGCCAGCACCCACGACACAACAGGCCACCGATCGCCCCGCTAAATGGATTGGCCTTCTGGCGTCGGCCGCTGGACTCGGCATTGCGGAACTTGTTACCGGATTTGATCGTCTTTTGCGATCGCCGGTGCTTGCCGTCGGCGACTGGATCATCGACCATACGCCAGGTTGGTTAGAGCGATTCGCCATCCGAACCTTCGGTGGCAACGACAAACTGGTTTTGAAATGGGGCATATTTCTAGTTCTGATCGCCCTCAGCCTTCGACTTGCTGGCCTCATGGCCGCCCGTCGGAATGTGGCGCGGGCAACGGTGATCGGGGTTTCGATTGTAGGGGCTCTCATGGCCTCCGGTGGTCGGGCGGGACGGGTGGTCGACGTGTTGCCTGCACTGATCGGCGGCGTGGTGACGTTGTTGGTCCTGGAGAAATTGGTGCCCGCCCGGCTCAAAGCGGGATACAGCTCCGAGCACGTGACTCAGGCCGCTGATCGCCGCCAATTTATGATCCTGGCCGGTGGCGCCGGCGTGTTGGCGGTCGGTGGGTTCGGACTCTCGAAGGCGTTGCGGACCCGCTATTCGGCAGCTCTTGATCGGGCCAAAGCAGTGTTGCCAAAATCGAAATCGCTGCCCCCGGCGCCAGCGGGCGTGGACCTCGGAATCGAGGGGCTATCGCCATTCTTTACGCCAAACAAAAACTTCTATTTAATTGATGCATCCCAGGGTGCACCAAACGTCTCGCGCGCTGCTTGGCGCCTGCGCATTCATGGCATGGTCGACAAGGAAATCAACATCAATTTCGACGACCTGTTGGCTCGTCCTCAATTCGAAACCGACGTGACGATTTCGTGCGTGTCCAACGAAGTTGGTGGCGACTTGGTGGGTACTGCACGGTGGCAGGGCATCCGTCTTGACGACTTGCTTTCCGAGGCTGGGATCAAGCCAGAAGCTGACCAAATCGTGGGCCGCTCCGTGGACGGTTGGACTGGCGGATTTCCCACCGCCGTTTTGGACGGCCGAGACGCCATGATCGCTATTGGCATGAACGGTGAGCCGCTTCCCGTCTCGCATGGCTATCCGGCTCGCCTGATCGTGCCCGGCATCTACGGCTATGTGTCGGCCACAAAGTGGCTGAGCGAAATTGAGCTCACCACGTTCGACAAATTCCAGGGCTTCTGGGTGCCCAGAGGCTGGGCGGCCAAGGCGCCTATTAAAACCTCTTCTCGAATCGATGTGCCGGGGCGCAACCTCAAGGCGGGTTCGGCCAAGATCGCGGGTGTGGCTTGGGCTGGGCTCCGAGCTATTTCCAAGGTAGAGGTGCAGATCGATGGCGGACCGTGGCAAGAGGCAAAGCTGGCCGAAGAACTAGCGAAGTCGACGTGGCGTCAATGGGTGCTCGATTGGGACGCACCAAAAGGCAATCACGTCCTTGCCGTACGGGCCACCGACGGTACTGGCGAAACACAGACAGCCAAGGAATCGCCCCCTGATCCCGATGGTGCCACCGGGTATCATATGAAACAGGTCACAGTTTCGTAGCCCGTGTCTGGATCGGGAAATCCTTGGGTCTACCAGGTATCCCAATGCACGATGTCGTCCGTCGGGATTCGCTTGGCGGGCTTGAAATCGGTACCCAACGTATAGGCAATGGGGAACAAGCCAGCCTGGGTGTAGTGGCCGAACGGGATGTCGAGAAGATCGGCCGTCTCGCGTTCGTTGGGCAGGTGCAACGTGGTCCATGCTGAGCCCAATCCACGGCTGCGTAGCGCCAACATAAAGCTCCACACGGCGGGCAAAATTGAGCCCCACACACTGGCGCCCTGCATCACACCAGCGTTGTCAAGCCGACCTTCAATCAGCGGAATCAACAGCACAGGGGCCTTGTGGAAATTCTCCGCCAGGTACGTCGCAGAATCACGTACGGCTGGCATCTGATGGGTGCGTGAGTCGTCGTCGGCGAAGGTGGCGGCAAGCGGCGAATTGGCGTAGGCGTCGAAATTGGTCTTGTAAAAGTTGCGAATGGCGAGCTTCTTCGCAGGATCGGTGACGAACATGAATTGCCATCCTTGGCGATTGCTGCCAGTGGGTGCTTGGAGGGCAAGATCGAGGCATTCCATAATCACTTCTCGTTCGACGGGCCGCTCGAAATCCAGGCGCTTACGGACGCTTCTGGTGGTCGAAAGCAATTCGTCATTTGTGAGGTTTAAGATCATCTGCATATCGTCGCAGCTTCGTAGGTAACCCAGAGCACCGGAGCCGGATTGAATCGAGAATTGACCATCAATGACATGTTGGCTCAGGCCCGATCCCGTTTGACGCGCCTGACGGCAGACGAATCGGCATTGGCAGTTGCCCAAGCAGACGGGCCAGTGATCATCGACATCCGTCAGCACATTGACCGTTGCCGAAACGGCGTGATATCTGGGTCGTTGTGGATTCCGGCCACGGTGGTGTTATGGGCGTGTGACCCTGCGTACGGATTCCCCAATCCGTCGTTGCGAGGATTCGATCAGCAACTCATCGTGATGTGTAACGAGGGATTTTCATCGAGCTTGGTGGCCGCTGCATTGCAGTCATTGGGTTTCTCCAACGCCACAGACATGGCCAATGGTTTCGAAGGATGGCGCGGCGCTGGATTGCCATCGCAACCGCCTGCAGAGGTCGACTGTTCTGTGCTCGAAGGTCGTTGGCCGCCAGAGCCTTAGCAGTTGTTAGACACCCTGGGCGCTGTCAGATATTGGGCCACGAACGCTTGGAAGCTGTGCGTTTGGCCTTGTCGGGCAACGCCCATTGTCGACGCCAGCTGCTCACGGCTGTGGGCCCGGTGAGCGACGGCGTGGAACCAGCGGCGGCCCGTTGCCGGGCGCCCCACCAATCGGTCATAGCCTCGTCGGCTAGCTCAGCAATCGCCTTTTCGACAGCGACGCCCAACGTGCGTGCATCATGACCGGACGGGAAAATGGGCGAACCAAATGTGACACGAGTTTTGCCACGCTTGGGGAATGAATCACCCTTGCCCAAAATCTGGCCGGTGCCTTCGACATGGATGGGTACCACCGGAACGCCGACCCGTGTAGCTAAAAATGCGGCACCGCCTCGGAAGGGTTGACCCCACCCATCGGGTGAGCGGCCGCCTTCGGGAAACAGCAACAGCGAGTAGCCGTCTTCGATGAGTGATTGAGCCAAATTCGCCGAAGCCCTGCCCACTTTTTGACGCTCGATCGGAATGGTACCCAGGGTCAAAGAGAAAAAAGCTGATTGCATTCGAGTGGTGAAGAAGTAGTCGGCGGCGGCACCCACCACCATCTTGTATCGGCGTGGTCTGGGGATCACACTGAGCAACAACGGCGTGTCGATATGGCTGTGGTGATTGGCCACAAAAATCACCGGCGATTCGTCATCGGGTAATCCGTTGAGACGATCGACTCCGAAAATTTCGGGTTTGGCCAGTCCCCTAATTGCGGGCCGGAGAATGCCCTCAAGAATTGCTCCTCGCGCTGCTCGTGCGGGGGCTGTGCGCGCCCAATCGGTGTCGTAGTCGGCGCCCGAGGTACGCGGCTTGGCGGGGGGCTCGACGCCGCGAGGAACGGTTGGAGCGACGTACGGAAAACCCTTACGGCGTATGAGATTGGTGGGTGTTGGCATTTTGCGCGGTGCCACCACTCCGACGGCACGCGCCGCGTCGCGCAGCTTGGCTAATCCAGCTGGAATGTTGCTGTCAGCTGACATCTGCCATCACCAGCGGCGGGGTGTGCAGATGCATGATCGACGGCGATGGACCCACGACATCCTTCGCCATTTCGATGGCGTCTTGCAGCGTGGATGCAGGCATAAACCCAAGGCGACGGACAGCCTTTTCGTTGCCGCCCACAATGATGATTCGCCCCAAATGTTGCATGGCGTGGGCACACCAATACCACATATAAAACGGGTGGACGCCGTGGTATGCGTAGCTGGTGCGGTACAAATGGCGGTACCACTCATCCTCGGCAAACTGCTTTTCGTACTTGCTTTGGATTACTTCCAGATCGGTAGTTTCGCTCAGCACCTGTTCGAAGAAATCGATGTAGCTGGGATGATGCACGGGGTTGAATTCCCATGTGGTTGGATGGCTCATAATCACTACGCCACCTTCGCGCACCAATGGCTTGCCGCGGTACATGTTGAAGAAATAACCAAGCCCCAAACAGGCCACCAATATCGGGTTCATGATTGAGTTGACGTTGTACGGGCAGATGTATGGCAAGCCCATCGTCAAGATGTCGCTTTGGCCCTGTACGGGCACGAGTTGCTGTTTGAATACGTTGGCGGTCGTGATCTCGTGTACTGCTTCAACCTCGCCGCATTGGATGGATGTGAGACCGTACGGCGATCTCACCGATTGAAAGATCTTGCGAGCCACTTTGTGGGGCGTAATTTTGAGCCCTTTTTGGGCGGCGATGAACGTGGCCCGATCCTTAGCTGTCCACTCCCATTCACGCTTTTGCATAAAGCCGAATGGGGGAGGGAACGTGTCGTTGTTGAGCGTCGTTTCGATCTGGAAAATCTTGACGCCAGAGTCTTTGAGCAAACGTCCCATGCGCCAATTTGAGGTATGCAACTCGCTGGCGTGGCGGTCCATAAACGACTTCGACTGACGCATTGTTTTTACGTTGTGGTGATGCTGCAAGCTGCGATACGAACTCAACCCAGTGGCCACTGATTTGTGGCCACCGTCCATCGACACGAGATTCACGTTCACGTACACGAGTAGGTCGCTGGTGGCGGCACGCTTGGAAATTTCGACGTCTTCACCGTGCTTGGTGGTACCAATGTGCAGCATGGCGGCTGGGTCTTCTGCGTCGTGGTTGTACAGCTTGCCGGTGGGGGCAAAGGCGTCGTACACACGGTCACCCACGGCGTGGCGAAGCTCGGATTCTGTCATGCGGCGATGCAACGCCAAGGCAGCAATGAGCTCGACGTCATCGACACCCTTGGCGGCAGCGGTATCGAGTACTGCTTCGATAATGCGTTGGCGAATATCTGGCGATTGCATGGGGGGCAACGGCAACGAAATGTCGTCGAAGGCAATGGTGAGCTTCATGCCCGCAAACATGCGGGCGCTGAGCGGTTCGGAATCGATCGGATTTTCAAGCGCGTGGCGAATAGCGCCGTCGACATCCTCGATGGCGTCGAGCGGCTCTGCCGGGTACAACACCCGGGAACCAGTTGGCATACGTTCGAGGCGAAAACTTTCGCCGTGAAAAAACAGAACCGGTGGTGAATTCCGGTCGACATCGAGGACAAATCCAGGACGAGGCATTAGCGGTTACGCTCCCGTTCGTTGCGAAGGTCAAAGCAGATTTTGATGCCGGCTCGAGGACCGGCAGAAGCAGCGTGTTCGATGGCTTCTGTGTAGCGATGCAATGGATACACGGCCGACACCAAACGCTCGAGGCGTGCTGCCTGCACTAGTTCGAGAGCGAGGTCAAACGTGCGCTTGCTGGATCCGTCGGCCAACGTCTCGGTGCCGTACGCATATGCGCCCACGAGTTGCGTTTCGCGATGCCATAAGCTTGTGAGATCCACGGTGACCGAGCCCGGCATACCGACCACGAGCACCCTGCCGCGGGGTTTGACCATGCGCATTGATTCGGTGATTGACGATGAAGAACCCACGCAGTCGATGACCACGTCGGCGCCGCCAGTGAGCTGATCGCCAATGGCCATGGAGCCGGTAACCCGACGCACGGCACGGATCAGTTCGTGGGGCTCTACAACGATGTCGGCGCCCTCTTTGGCAAAGCGTTGCTGCACTGGGTACTTGGCGCCCAAGAGCACCGTGCCGGGGGCTGTATAGGCCCGCACAGCAGCCAGTGTCGTAAGACCGAGCGTGCCTGCTCCCAGAATCGCCACTGTGGCTCCCGGCTGGATGCCGGCGGCCAATGCAGCGTGTACAGCGCATGCCGTGGGCTCTACCATCACGGCTGCTTCGTCGCTCATGGCATCGGGCACCACGTGAAGTTGCGAAGGATGGGCCACCATAAACGTGCTCCACCCGCCACCAGTCGAGCAACAAAAGCCAGATTGCAAACCGGGCTCCAGATTGCCGAATGCAATTCGTTCGCAACCGCCCAAATTGCCTGCCGCACACGAACCGCATACCGGATTGATGCCACGGGTGACGCAGCCGAGGACCGGCTCCAAAATCACCCGCTGGCCGTTGGCATCGTCGGCCACGACCTCATGGCCTGGCACAAACGGGAAGCTCACAATCGGCTCGAAATAGCGAGAACTGCGACCATCGATAGTGGCCAAATCGCTGCCGCAAATGCCTGCCAGCCGGGGCCGAATTCTTTGCCAATCAGGGCCTGGCAACTCGTGTGGATCGCGATCCTTTAACTTCAAAGGTCCGTGGGCAGCGCCCTTGCCCGGCATGATCGACGACGCCACGCGCGCAGCGGCGTACCGGGGCAAGTTGCGAGAAAATTCGAGCGCTTTCATGCCGAGCGTCGAGTATTCGAAGTGGAGCCCGATGCATCGTAGAAGGAACTCTTGAAGGCGCGTGATGTGGAGATGGGAAGGAACGGGCGGGGAGCGCCTGGCGACTTGTCGAAGTGTTCGATAAGCCACCCACGCTTGCGGGCAATGGCCGCTAAGCGAGTCTCGGGGTTGACAGCCACAGGGAACCCGACCACTTCCAGCATTGGTAGATCGGAACTGGAATCGGCGTACGCCACCGACTCATCAACGCTCAGATTTTCTGCAGTGCAGTAGTCGGTGATGACCTGCGCTCTGGCTTCGGCAGTGGGCGGTGTGCCGATGAGTTCACCGGTGTAGGTGCCATCTGCTCGCACCGTCATCGACGGCGCCACGATGTCGTCGAATAACGGTTTGAGGGTGGCGACCACGAAATCCATGGCCCCAGTGATGAGCAACGTACGATGGCCAAGCGCTTTGTGTTCACGCACTCTTCGAATGCCGGCAGGGAACGATTTGGCCAGAATTATTTGGCTCAATAATTCACGGGCATCCTGATCGAGTTGTTGGACGGGTGCTCCGTCGTAGCGGCGATAGAAGGATCGCAAAAAATCGCTGCGATCTTTGCGATCCAACGCCAAAAGCTTTGGCGCTTCCACCAGTGTTTTTAGTACGTATCGGCGGCGTTCCTCTGGCGAAATTCGGTTGGTGGCCAGCCACGAATAGCTTTCGACGACGTTGGAAGCGATCAGCGTATTTTCGAGATCGAATGCAGCCAAGTGGCGGTCGGGCGACAGCACCTGTTTGCGTAATCGTTCAGCCCGGTTGGACACCGTTTTAGTAGGCGATGTCTTTACTCGACCATGTTCGGCGATGCTGGGCAGGTGCACGTGGTGCACATAGTGATCCCAATCGATCAGCCGTGGATTGAAGCAAAAAGCGGCTTGATCGGCGGGCGTCAACTCGGCCCACAAGGCATCTAAATTGTCGACCTGGTAGATGGCTTCGCACGCGGTGTAGAGGCCGTACAACTCCACATATTCCAGTGCTCGCTCGGCCGTATCTCGCTTTTCTTCTAGCGATGCACCGAACTCCGCTTGCTTGCCTCGCAATGGCAATTTGGCGAGGAATTTCTCGCCAGCTTCCAGCATTTTCACCTGACGTTGCAACTGCTTTTGCACGCCCCCGCCGGAGGAAAATTCCCACTCTGGCACCAAAATTGGTTGGCCTTCGCTGTCGTAAATCGGATGCTCTGTGAACCACGATTTCACCAGGTCGACGAGCCGTTGGTACTTCATTGGATTTGCCGATCCGCTCGCCACTTGCACGATTGGTCGTGATGGATCTGGCCCGTGGGCGGCTACGGCACATAAGGCGGCCACGACGAGATCCACAGGAATGACGTCGACGACTCCCTCAGGGACACCAGGAAATTGAGTGAGCAAGCCGCGGGCATAGCTGATGATTACTGGCTCGGCCATTCGGAAGCCACGAATCCATCCCGGCTTGGGTTCGGCGACGGCCGACTCAATAATTGACGGCCGCACGATGGTGACGGGTAGGTCGCCTTTTTCCTCGGTCAGGGCCAATTCGCCAAACGACTTCGTGTACGCGTAGGCGTCTGGCCAGCCCAACGAGGCAGCCCGGGACCGGCCCGCTTCGACGAGTTGTTTCTTCACCCATTCCTTGCGGCGGTCTTCGGTTTTGGATGCCAGCAGCGGCGCTCCTGCAGCACCCAATTCGCTTCTGGCATGCTTGCGAAACCCGGCCAACATTTCTGGCGTGCGACTTTTGGCGTCGGCATCGCTACGCAAGCGGCGAGCGGCTGCCACTTCATTCGTCCAGTGCACGTCTAACTTAAATGGCCCATCGGTTACCAGGGCTTCTGGAGCATGGCCTCGCCGGTTGCCAGCTACGTAGCACGTACTCACAGCTACCAAATGGGGGGCCACGCCAAGGTCGTGCAGCGTGCGAGCAATCCGCACTGGACCCAACAAATTGATCTCGACAGCGTCGTCGAGGGGAGAGTCAAACGACACGGCAGCTGCCGAGTGAATCACGATGTCGCACGTGGCCAAAAGTGCGCGACCCTCGGCGTCTAGGCCTAATCCGTCGGTGGCCACGTCGCCTGAAATGGGCGTAATGCGGCGGGCCATTTGTGCTTCGAATTCCGCGTTGCCGAGCGTGGCCCGCAATCGATCAAATGCATCGTTGCGTAAGATTTCCCGTTGCAAACGCTGGGCCACGGTGGACCGTCGACCGCTACGGATAAGGAGCACGAGCTCACAATCAGGCGCACATCGGATCAATCGCTCCACCAAAGCAGTACCGAGAAAACCCGTAGAACCAGTGATGGCGATGCGCTTTCCGGCGAGAGCTTCTGGGATCACCACCCTATTGTCCCACAATTTACCTACCAGTTGGTAGAATGGCTGCTCAATGAGTACCCGTGACCGAATATTGGATGCTGCGCTCGCCAGTTTTGGCACCAGGGGATTCGAATCCACGTCATTAGACGACCTCGCCGCCGAGCTAGGTATTCGCAAACAATCGATTCTGTACTACTTCGCATCCAAGGACGTGCTGCTTGGCGCGGTGGTGGACCGCACGATCGCGGAGTTGGGCGGCGTTCTTGAAGCGGCGCTCCTGCGCGGCGAGCGAGGATGGCCGCGAATTGAAGAAGTGGTGCGGGCCGTGTTCCGTTTGGCTTCGCGGCAGCCTGCATTCTTAGGCCTGTTGCGCGAGGTCAACCGGATGGGCCCCGATGTGGCCGACGAGATGGCCACTCGTATGGGCTCGCTTGTAAGTCGAGCTGTGCATTTCCTGGCGGCAGATATGAAAGCGGGCCTGCTCCGCCAAGCAGACCCGCGATTCGTGTTGTTTTTTGTGTATTCGACGGTGGTCGGCACCGCCACCGACCCAGCCGCCCGCACGGCCATGGGAGTTCCCGGCGGCATTGCTGGATTGCGGCAACTCCGCCGGGAACTTTTAGGTTTTTTGCGAGCCGCCCTCGCTGTCAAATAGCGGCCACTTGACTAGCGGCCACTTGATTAGCGGCCTGTCGATTGACGGCTAGGGGGCGACCGTGCCGGTGGGGTTGACGATGCACGTTGCTAGCGAACTCTCGAATGCATCTCGAGAAGCTTGTGGCATTTCTGATTCCTTGCCGCTTGCCACCAACGCCAGTTCGTTGACCGGTTGGTTTTTCGAAATAGCCACCAGACAAGCCGCTGCATCGGGCTGCACGTTGTAGCCGCCCTTGGCGATCGGAGCCAGCAGAAATTCGGTCAACGCTGTTTCGAGCGCGGGACGGTCGGCTTCCGTGAGTCCGGCGGCTGCAGCGGTCGAGGAGCTTGAGGAGTCAGTTGCGGCGGTCGTGGTGGAGGTGGCTGCAATCTGATTGGCAACACAATCAGTTACGCCCTTGGTGAAGGCGGCAGTCGGCTTGCCTTTTGATGTATCTGACATCTCCTGGTCGGTGAGCTTGTTAGCCACCTTAAGGATGCAAGTGGCATCAGCCTCGCTGAGACCCAGGCCGCCTTTGGCAGTTGGCTTCACGATCAGTGCCTTGAGATTTTCGAGCGACTTGTGGCGGTCGATCGAGCTGCTGCACGCGGCCGCACCTGCGCCGATTGCGAGAGTGAGGCTGAGTGCTGTGACGATTCGAGCGATTCGATTCATGGAGGAAGATCCTTTTCTTTCCGGTGAGTAGTTCCTTGTGGAATGAGTATCGAAAAATTTGACCCCGGAGACATGAGCAGTCGTTACTCAATTCGGACAGATTTCCCGAGCGTTTGGGGCTGGTCGTTTACTCATAAGTCGTCGGACGTGAGTAATAGCGGTGATTTGCGTGCGGGGTGATGCGGGCGTCGCTGTGATTCCACGGCGTTGGGTAGCCTGCAGGAATGCAACCGACGTACTCCCCAGAATCAGAGGCCTACCGCCTCCGTGTACGCGCCTTTTTGGCCGAAAAACTGCCAGCGGGGTTTGCTGGAACCGGCACGCTTGACGGTGACGCGCGCGCAGAATTCGTGAACTGGTGGCGAAAAGAGTTGTACACCGCTGGATTTCTGGCACCGAGTTGGCCTGTCGAATTTGGGGGCGGCGGTTTGTCGGCGCTCGAGCAGGTGATCCTGGCCGAAGAATTCACACGGGCCGGTGTGCCGGGTGGTGGTCCCAACGACGTGTTCAGCATCCAGATGCTGGGAAACACGTTGATCCAGTGGGGAAGCGACGAACAAAAGGCTCATTACATTCCCCGCATTTTGAGCGGCGCAGATGTGTGGTGCCAGGGGTATTCCGAGCCAAACGCGGGCAGCGATCTGGCCAATTTGGGATGTAGAGCCGTGCTCGACGGAGAGCAATGGATCATCAACGGCCAGAAAATTTGGACGTCGGCTGGGCACCTCGCTGACCACATTTTTGTGCTCACACGCACCGATACAGATGTGGCCAAACACAAGGGCATCACATTCTTGATGGTCGATATGCGCCAGCCAGGGGTTGAGGTGCGGCCCATCAAGATGATCTCTGGTGAGAGCGAATTCAACGAGGTGTTTTTCACTGATGCTGTGTGCCCGAAAGACAACGTGTTGGGTGGCATTAACAACGGTTGGGGAGTGGCCATGACACTGCTCGGCTACGAGCGCGGCGAAGCTGCTGCTGTGGTGCCCGTGCGTTTCCGTAACGAGTTAGACCGATTGTTTGCGCTGGCCAAGCAATATGGTCGCAACGACGATCCTGTGATTCGTCAGCGCCTGGCGTGGTGCTATTCAAAGGTCGAAATCATGCGGTACCTCGGCATGCGCACCCTGACTCGATTTTTGGCTGGCCACCATCCCGGTCCTGATGGTGGCATCGCCAAGCTGTATTGGAGTGAATACCACCGTGTGGTCACCGAATTGGCGATGGACATCATGGGGCCAGACGGCCTCGTGCCAGAGGGTCGACGGCCGTCGAGTTCGTTTCAGACCGATGATGCCGGTGCGCCGAATTCCACTATGAGTTGGACATCGGTATTTCAAAATGCCCGGGCAGGGACCATTTATGCGGGCACCAGTCAAATTCAAAAAAACATTATTGGCGAGATGATGCTCGGCCTTCCCAAAGAACCCAAGGTTGCCACCGCGTGACAGCATTCTGGCGAATAATCGCGGCAGTCGCACAACGTCCATCGTTGTGGCTCACCGCTATTGTGCAGGCCCGGCGCATGTTTCCGCCCCGCGCCGACTATGTTCGGTTCCGTATGCACACTATGTACGGAGCCGAGCCGGGCGTAAAGAACAGCGCCGATCTCGGAAACGATGTGTGTCTATATCTCGATTGGTGCCGGAGAGTCAATGCACTGGAGCGGCTCGAGCGCCGCCGCCATCGAAATTCGCTTCTCACGCGATTGTCGTCACGGTAGGTTTCTTCCATGTCCGCAGCGCTCGTACTCAATGCAACGTACGAACCGCTGTGTGTGATTTCACCCCGTCGGGCAGCGGTATTGGTGCTGTTGCACCGGGCCGACGTGGTGGAGGAGTCTGGTCAGATCCTCCATTCTGAGCGCTCGACGGTGGCAGTACCATCGGTACTTCGGCTGCGTAACTATGTGAAAGTTCCGTACCAGCGTCGGTCGGCCATGTCCCGTAAGGCGGTGATGGCTCGAGACAATCACCGGTGCCAGTACTGCAACGCTCCCGCTGACTCGTTGGATCACATCATTCCGAAGTCCAAAGGTGGCGCTCATACGTGGGAAAATGTGGTGGCAGCGTGTCGCCCGTGCAACGTAGGCAAGCGTGACCATTACCTCGAAGACACCAGTATGCGCCTCGCTCGCCCGGCTGCTGCGCCACAGGAACAGAGCTGGGTTTTGGTTGCGGTACCTCGCGTGCCAGAGCAATGGAAGCCATACTTACGGGCATCGTGAACTTGTCGTGGCAATTGGAGCATGTGGTGGATACCGCGCAGGAAATTCACGAACGCCCGTGGCCCAAGCCGTTGGTGCCAACCGTGTGGCACTGCGATGTCACCTCGCCGAGTTTGGTGCTGGGTAGCACCCAAGGCATGGGGCCCGACATCGTTGAACGAGCTCAAGATGCTGACGTCGCGCTGTGTCGGCGCCGTAGCGGTGGGGCAGCGGTGTGGCTGAGTCCAAAGTCTTCATTGTGGATCGACGTGTTTGTTCCCGTGGGGCATGTGGCCTTTCGACAGGACATTGGCAAGGCGGCGGTGATTGTTGGGCGAGCTTGGCAATCGGCTTTGTGGCGAATTGGTCACTCCACGGTCGTGCATGACGGCCCCATGGTCAAATCGGCGAATTCAGCAGCTTGGTGCTTTGACGGACTCGGCGCCGGAGAGGTCTCTGACCTGGGCACGGGCGGCAAAATCATCGGTATCTCTCAACGCCGAACGCGTCGTGGTTCACGCTTTCAATGTGTGGGGTACTTGGTTGACGACACTGCAACTGGACGATCGTTAGTCGAATTACCTAGTGAAGAACCGTTACGTTCGTTGCGCACGCTCAATATCGGCTCGGAGTCCGAAATTGTGCAGCTGATCAGCTATTTTATGGCTGAGCTTCCGGCCTGACTGGGTTCGAAACTTCTCCTTTATACGAGCAGAAAGTTGAATTTTCATCTGTGGTGGTAGAAAGTGGAGCAAAATTAGGTCAAAGTGGTTGACAATGGTAGGTGGTGGGTTTATTGTGGTCGACGTGGAGACACGGGGAGCGGCGAAGAGCTGTCGAGCTGAGTTTCAACTGATCGAAGTAGCACCGTCCAGTTCCGTCTCGGGGAGAAGCCTCAATTGTTCGTTAACAACCACGAACACAGCATCGACGACAAGGGTCGTATGGTGCTGCCGGCCGACATCCGCAACGCGCTCGAAGGCGGCTGCTACGTGGTGGCACAACCCGGCGGCTGTCTGGCCATATTTCCCCGGGAAAGTTTCAATGAGGCAGCGGCTCGAATAAAGGAACGGCAACGCAACGGAGAAATTTCCGATCTGCAATTTCGTGCCTTCTTCGGGTCCGCAAATGAAGTAGTGCCTGATAAGCAAGGCCGAATTCCGTTGACCCAATCGCAACGGACCTATGCCAAGTTGGATCGCAATGTGATGGTGGTGGGTGTGTGGGAACACATAGAAATTTGGGACGCTGCAACGTGGGCTTCCAACAATGAAATCGGCGAACAAGAGCTTGCTCTTTCGAGCCTGTAACAGCGACGTGAAATACCCGTATACATCGAAACCGGTTTGCTGAAAGGCAGGCGTGTATCGAACGAAAACAAAATGACGCATCAACGACGTGCGTCGCTCATCGGCAGCCTTCCGGGCATCGAGATGGAACGCCCCAACTCCGCCCGCCTTCCGTCTGCTTACCCGGGGAGAAATCCCGGCAGCACAGATTGTCCGGAGGGCTGCCGATGAGCGAAAACACGTTGATGTTGGCCCGATGAATGGAACACCATGGACACGAACCCAACGAAAGACAACACAGGGCAAACCGTTCACACGTTCCAACACGAGCCCGTGCTGGTCGAGCTCATCGTGGAACTCTTTGGTTCCGCACCCCCCGGATTGGTGCTCGACGCCACCCTCGGCGGCGCAGGTCACGCCGCAGCGCTGCTGACCGCTTACCCGCACTTGTGCGTGGCGGGCATTGATCAGGATGAAGCGGCAATCACGGCGGCGGCCGAGAGGTTGGCACCGTTTGGTGATCGGGTCTCACTTCATCACACTCGATTCGATCGCATAAGCCACGTAGTAGCTGACGTGCTTTCCGAGAATCCAGCTACCAATTTTTCTGGCGCGCTGTTTGATCTTGGTGTTTCGAGCCCGCAGCTGGATTGGGCGGAGCGCGGCTTTAGCTATCGAGCTGATGGACCACTCGACATGCGCATGAATACATCGCAAACTGTGAGTGCCGACGATCTCGTGAACCATTCCGATGAGGCTGAGCTGGCTGGCATTCTGTGGCGCAACGCCGATGAGAAATTCTCCCGACGGATTGCCAAGGCCATCGTTGCTCATCGTCCTATTTCTGGCACGGCGTCGCTCGCCGAAATCGTGAGGGACGCGATTCCTGCTCCCGCTCGGCGCACGGGTGGTCACCCCGCTAAGCGAACCTTTCAAGCCTTGCGGATCGCCGTCAATCAAGAACTTGACATCTTGCCGGGTGCCATCGACGACGCGCTGGAGGCGTTGAGCCCTGGCGGAATTTGTGCCGTGTTGACTTACCACAGCGGAGAGGATCGCATTGTCAAAGATCGATTCATGTGGGCAGTCGACGGTGGCTGCACATGTCCTGTTCAGCTGGGCTGCCGATGTGGTGCCGTTCGGTCAGTGAAACTGATGAAGCCGGGCGGCTACACGGCGTCGCGTGACGAACAAGCTCGCAACCGTCGGTCGGTCAGTGCCCGATTGCGCGTTGCGGTCAAGCTCGACCTGGCAAAGGTCGCAGCGTGAGCGTCGCCCAACGAGCAGCCAACCGTCGAGAAAATGTGGCCCCCGAACTGACGGAATCACCAGTATTGGAAACAATTGCCCTAGCCGATATCTCGGTCAGTGCGGCTGAAGTGGCAGCGGGGATTCGTCGCGGCCCGTTTGGACCAAAGGTGAAACGCGAGTCGCACCTCACAGTCGTCGACATCACCATTCGCACGGCGGTTCAGCGCCGGCGACGGGCCATTCTCATAGGTGCCTCGCTGACCATTGTTTTCTTTGTTCTACTGCTCGGGTTGGCAGGGTTTCAAGCGATCTTGGTGGAGCACCAACGGCATCTCGATGATGTCGATAAGCAGCTCAAAGTCGAACTGGTTCGCAATGAGCAACTGAACCTTGAAGCTCAGCTATTGCAACGTCCAAAGGTCGTGATCGCTCAGGCAAATGAGCTGGGAATGATCGAGCCAACGGGGTATCAATACATTCAGCCGCCAGCAGAGGTCGTCGCCGCCTTTGACACAGCCGAGAATGCAAGCCCTACGACCGTCGCGCAGGCAACGAAAAAGACCTCGGCCGCGACTGATCAATTGGGTGTCGTCAATGCCCCCTAAGAACGAACCGTTTGGTCGCGTATCCAACAATTCATCTCGGCCAGTGCGTGGTGCTCAAACTGGTCGGCCAGCGGTTGCGGCTCGCGGTCAACGGCAGGCTGCTTCTGTGAAACCGCCGGTTCGCGCCAACCGACCGGTGGCTCCGCCAACGACTCAACGTCGCCCGGTGGCGCCCGCTCGATCGACTCGACCCTCTGCGCCAATCCGAGATGCGCTGGCAGATCGGCAAGTCCGGGCACGACGACCAGTCCAAGCGCCGCGCGTCCAATCCGCTCGAAAGCCCGGGAATCAGAAGCGACGGCTGATCGGGATGGTCGTGGTGTTTTCCTTGGGTGGAGTGGTGCTGCTTGGCCGGCTGGCGTATTTGCAAGCAATCAAGCCCGACTACTACGAAACGCTCGGCGCTGTGCAACGCAACAGAATAGTTACGTTGGCCGCCAACCGGGGCTCAATCGTAGATCGCAACGGATTGATCTTGGCGATGTCTGCCGACCAGCAATCCATCTGGGCGGATCCGACCTTGGTAGTGGACGCCGAAAAAGAGGCTGCGCTCCTCGCTGGTCCACTAAAGCGGGACGCAGCCGAACTCACCAAGCTTTTGTCGACAAAGTCGAGTTTTGTCTATATCGAACGCAAAGCCGAAAATGAGGTCGCCCAAGCCATCCAGAAGTTGGTCGACGGCAAAAAAATACCCGGTGTGTACCTTCTGAATGAGCCCAAGCGATTTTCACCGGCCGACGATTTGGGGATCTCGATAATTGGAGCGGTCGACGTTGACAACAACGGAATATCGGGTCTTGAGCTGCAGTACCAACAGACTCTCAAGGGCACTCCGGGTAAAGAAGTCATCGAGAAAGACAAGAACGGAAATACGATTTCGTCTGCCCGACGTACCGGCACCCCCGCCGTGCAGGGGCAGGGAATTCAGCTCACGCTGGATAGGTCGTTGCAGTATGAGATCGACAAAATTCTGATACGGGAAGTCAATCGCAATCACGCCCGCCGTGCCACGGCGATTGTGATGAATCGGCGCACTGGTGACATTGTCGCCGTGTCGAATGTGGATCGTGGCGCCCAAAAGCCAGCTCCCGAGCCAATAGTTGTACCGGTCCCTGATACCACCGCGGCGCCCACAACGCTTCCTGTCGATCCGGCGGCGCCGGCCACGACTGTCGATCCTGCTGTAGCCGCGACCACGCTCCCGGCCGCGCCGGTGGTTCCGCCACCGCCACCGCCTGTTGAGTATGAATCGGCACACACGGCCACGGTCAACTACGCCACGACCGACGTGTTCGAACCTGGCTCGATGAACAAGCTGGTAACGCTTGCGGCAGCGCTCGAGGAAGGCACAGCAAAAATCGACTCGGTTGTTGACGTTCCTGACGCGATCGTGTTCGACAATAAAAAGTTCACCGACCACATTTCCGGTTTGCCAAAGCAAATGACCGTCGACGAAATCATTTCGCAGTCGAGCAACTTCGGTACCATTCGCATGGCCGAAAAGCTTGGTCCCAAACGCCTCGACGCCTACCTGCGCAGATTTGGTTTCGCCTCGGCTAGCGAGTTGGGTTTCCCTGGAGAGTCTCGGGGCCTGTTGTTGGATCTCAAAAATTGGTCAGAATCCGATATTGGTTCGGTGCCACTTGGACAAGGTCTTTCAGTGACGGCGATCCAAATGGTCGCTGCCTTCAACGCCATTGCGAACGGCGGCGTGTACGTGCCACCTCGGCTTGTGTTGAGCACCATCGATGGCCACGGAGTGCAACACGCAGTACCTGCCACCGCTGGCCATCGAGTTGTGAGTGCAGCGACTGCGGCCGGTGTGACTCGAGTGTTGCAAGATGTCGTCACTGGCGTTGGCGGCACCGGACGGCTGGCCGCTGTCGATGGGTACACCGTGGCCGGCAAGACAGGTACGGCCAAGGTTCCGCTGCCCGGCGGACTTGGCTACGAAGACAACGCATACATCACTGGATTCACGGGGTTTGTGCCTGCTATCAACCCGGAATACACCATCCTGATTACGTTCGATCACCCTGAACGAGTGTTTGGCGCAAACGGGGATGAGATCTTCGTGGCTACTGACGGAACGAAAATTCTGCCGACCGGCGGCAACCTCGCCGCCCCTGTTTTTGCCGACGTGGCCAAGGTGGTGCTTCGCACCTATCAGGTACCGCCCGCAGGACGACCGTCGTAATGGGCGTCCCTTGCGTCTCGTTGATCGAGGATGTGTTCATGGCCGTCCCTGCGAGATGTGAACCACGACTTCACCGCCTTGGAAACGCTGGTGGACGATCGATCAACCACATCACTCATGATTCTCGACTTGTGCGCAATGGATCGATGTTTGCCTGTATCCGGGGTGCTGCCAGCGACGGTCATGTGTTCGCCCAGAACGCTGTCAACAATGGCGCCGTGGCGTTGCTCGTGGATGACGCCCTAAATATCGATGTGCCTCAGTTGGTCGTCAAATCGGTCAGGGAATCATTGGGTTGGGCTGCCTCAGCGGTCTACGGGCACCCGTCCCGTGATCTCACCATCCTCGGTGTTACTGGCACGAATGGAAAAACCACGACCACCCATATGGCGATGTCGATCGCCCGGTCGGCTGGTCGTCACGCCGACTCGATTGGGACATTGTCTGGAGCCCGCACGACTCCAGAAGCCACCGAGCTTCATGAGTCGCTACGGCAGATGGTCGATGCGGGCGTGACGTTCGTAGCCATGGAAGTGTCGTCCCACGGGCTTGACCAACACCGGGTGGACGGCATTGTTTTTGATGCTTCGATCTTTACCAATCTCACGATCGATCACCTCGATTATCACCACACGATGGAAGCCTATTTCGAGGCGAAAGCGTTGTTGTTTCAAGCCGAACGAAGCCGCCAGATGATCATGAACACCGATGACGAATACGGTCAGCGTCTGGCTGTAAGGGTGGGTGACCTGTCGATCACCTATGGGCTGGCGGATGCACAACGTCTTGCCGTCACACCGAACGGCAGCACCTTTACGTGGCGCGGCAGTTCTATCGAATTGCATTTGGGTGGCGCCTTCAATGTGTCGAATGCCCTTGGTGCAGCGACGGCAATGGCGGCGTTGGATTACTCGGCCCATTCGATAGCTCAAGGGCTTACCGATCTCGGAAGCGTTGACGGACGTTGGGAATCGGTGCCGTGCGATCTTGGGTTTGCCGTGATCGTCGACTATGCGCACACGCCCGATGGATTGGCCAACGTGTTGCGCACCGCCCGCCAGGTGGCCAACGGTGGGAGAGTCATCGTGGTCTTCGGATGTGGTGGTGACCGAGACACCACGAAGCGTCCAATCATGGGAGCATTGGCCGCCGAGTTGAGCGATATCGCGATTCTCACGTCAGATAACCCGCGCAGTGAGGACCCTGCCAAGATTCTCGATGACGTGGCCGCCGGGTTTCGAGACATCACAAAATCTGCGCTTCGATTTATCGAGATTGACCGACGTACGGCGATCTACATGGCGATCGAAATGGCCTCAGAAAATGACATCGTGATTATCGCCGGCAAGGGTCACGAACGGACCCAGACCATTGGCGATACGGTTATCGGGTTCGACGACCGACTAGTAGCCACTCAGGCACTGGGCCAACGCGCCGGGGAGCCCATGAAATGATTCCGTTACTCAATGCAGGTGTGGTGAGCATGATCGTGTCGCTCTTCGGCACACGTCTGCTGACGCTGTGGCTGATTCGTCACAACATTGGTCAACCGATTCGTAGCGACGGACCCCAGGGCCACGCCATCAAGAGCGGTACACCCACCATGGGTGGCATTGGCATCGTCACAGGCGCCTTTGTGGGGTATCTCACGGCACACCTACACCAGCGCCTGTACTTCACCCGTACGGGCCTTCTCGTCATGGGCTGCATACTGGGGGCTGCGTTTGTTGGCTTCTGCGACGACTGGATCAAGGTCGTTCGAGAACGCAATCTTGGGCTCAACAAGCGAATGAAGATGTTTGGCCTGCTTACCGTTGCGATCGGTTTTTCGGTGTTGCTGGTGAACCACACCCACATTCCGCTGTCGATTGGGTTTACCCGTTGGAACTCGTGGGGCTGGAAACTCACGCCGGTACTTTTCGTGCTGTGGGCTGTGTTTGTGATCTTGGCCATGACGAACGGATCGAACCTTGCCGACGGTCTTGATGGGTTGAATTCAGGCTCCGCCGTATTTGGATTCATGGCCTATTTGGCCATCGCGTTTTGGGCATTTCGCCATCCGGCGATTTATCGCGTCGAACACGCCTTGGACCTCGCCGCGATCGCTGCGGCGATGGTCGGTGGCTGCCTCGGATTTCTGTGGTGGAACGCCGCTCCGGCCCGAATATTTATGGGTGATACCGGATCGTTGGCCATTGGCGCCGGCCTTGCCGCGTTGGGGCTTACGACCAATACCCACTTTCTGTTGCCCGTCATCTGCGGGCTCTTCGTGGCCGAAACCATGTCAGTGCTTTTACAAGTTTTCAGCTTTCAAGTATTTGGTCGGCGGATCTTTCGCATGGCTCCGTTTCATCACCACTTTGAACTCAAAGGGTGGCCCGAAACCACTGTCATCATTCGGTTCTGGATAATCGCCGGCCTCTGTACGGCGATTGGGCTCGGCATCTTTTATGCCGACTTCATCAGCCTCGGTGGTGTGGATTGACCGATTTCTCCGTGGGATCTTCAGCGTTGGTTTTTGGGCTTGGCGCAGCTGGCGCGTCGTTGGCCCGGGCTCTCTCTTCTCGCGGGGTGGAACTGCTTCTTGCTGACGACGCCGCCAACGATTCTCACCAAGCCTTGGCCGACGAACTGAATGCGCCGCTGGCGATTGGCCCCAACGAAGCTGCCTTATACAACATGGCCAACCAGGTCGAGATGGTGTGTCCGTCTCCTGGCGTACCCCTCATGTCGCATCCCGTCTATGTCGCAGCGCAGGCGACTAACCGACCCATTGTGGGCGAGTTGGATTTGGCGGCAGCGTGGGATTCGCGACCAATCGTTGCGGTCACGGGCACCGACGGAAAAACGACGGTAACGACCTTGGTTTCTATGATGATTAACGCAGATGGCCGACGTTGCATGCCCGTTGGCAACACCGACACGCCGCTTGTCGACGCTCTTGCCACGAACCTTGACGTGTTTGCGGTAGAGGCATCGAGCTTCCGATTGCGGTTCTGTACGGCCTTTGCCCCTCAATCAGCCGTTTTCGTCAATTTCGCTCCCGATCATCTGAACTGGCATCCATCGCTTGATGACTATCGCGATGCCAAGGCGCGTATTTGGACAGCCCAATCGTCTGATTCCGTAGCTATCGGTAACGCGGCCGATCCAGTGGTGATGGGCTGTCTGGAACGGGCAACCGGTCGACGCCAAAGTTTTGGTGCTGGCGGTGAGTTCGTGGTGCGCGACGCAGCGCTTTGGGCTCACGGTGAACGAGTCTTGGCAGTCGCTGATATGCCTCGCTCGTTTCCACACGATGTCGACAACGCGTTGGCCGCCTGTGGCGCAGTTCTTGGCATAGGTGTCGGTCTCGACTCGGTGCGAAAGGTACTCAGTGAATTTTCGGGACTCGAGCACCGCATGGCTCTTGTCGGCACCGTCGACGCAGTGAGGTATTACGACGATTCAAAGGCCACGAGCCCTCACGCTGTCCTGACCGCATTGCGGAGTTTCGACGACGTGGTGTTGATCGCTGGCGGGCGTAATAAGGGGCTTGACCTGACCGAACTTTCCATGGAGCATCAACGAGTCCGGGGCGTTGTCGCCATTGGGGATGCTGCTGGCGAAGTGGTGAGCGCGTTTGCTGGTTTGGCACCAACAGTCGTTGCTCACTCGATGAGCGAAGCCGTGCATTGTGCACACATGTTTGCCAAGGTCGGAGGTCAGCGACTTCCAGTGTTGCTATCTCCGGCGTGCACGTCGTACGACTGGTACGCCAACTATCACGAACGAGGAAATGATTTCATCGCGTGTGTGCGGGCACTCGCCTACGAGAAGGGGATGGGCGCAGCATGACGGCTGTCCGATCGAAAACCATAGGACGGCCGCCGGCGGCGCCAGCCGTGTCTGTCACAAGGCGTGGCGCTGGAGCCGCAGCACCACGCGTCGCTACAGCGACACGCGCCGCTGCTCGACCCCGCCAGTGGAGTTTGACGAGTAGTTACAGCCTGTTGTTAGGGCTAGTGGTCGTGATGACCATGATCGGCATGATCATGGTTCTCTCGGCATCGAGCGTTATGGCGTATAGGGATTACGGCACGCCTTGGCTGTTTCTGAAGCGCCAGATTGTATGGGCTGCGCTGGGCGCAGCAGCGTTGTTGGTGGGCGCAAAAGTGAGCTACCAATGGTGGCGAAAACTGGCCAAGGCAGGGATGGCGCTATCTCTGATCGGGCTCGTCGTGGTGCTTATTCCTGGCGTTGGTATAACCGTCAACGGCTCGTCACGCTGGCTTGGCTATGGCCAATTTCGAGTGCAACCGTCCGAAGCCGCCAAGCTGGCGTTGTTGATTTACTCAGCCGACATTTTGGCGCGCCGGAGCAAGGCGATCGGCGATTTCCGTCTCACGCTGGGGCCAGTACTTCTAGTGTTCGGGCTAGCAGCGGGACTGATGATGAAACAGCCCGACTTAGGCACCACAATCGTTACGGCAGCTGTCGTGTTCTCGGTATTGTTCTTGTCGGGCGTGCCGATGTTGCCCCTGACGTTGACAGCACTTTGCGGCACGGTGGCTACCACGTATTTGGCCTTTAGCGAGAAGTATCGACGCGACCGAATGTTGTCGTTCTTACACCCAGAACGTGACGCCAAAAACAGTGGCTACCAAGTGATGCAGTCTTTGATGGGCCTCAGTTCCGGCGGGATTTTCGGTGTCGGCCTCGGCGCCAGTAAGGCCAAGTGGGGATACCTTCCCCACGCCCACACCGACTTCATTTTCGCCATCATCGGCGAGGAACTGGGGTTGGTTGGGGCAGGAATTGTGGTCCTATTGTTTGTGGCATTTGGACTGCTGGGTATCCGCATTGCGTTCAGCGCCAAGGATCGCTTCGGCTCGCTGATGGCCATGGGCATTACCGCGTGGGTGCTCGTGCAGGCCATGGTCAACGTAGGTGCCGTCATAGGTATTCTGCCTGTTACAGGTATTCCGTTGCCGTTTGTTTCCTTCGGCGGATCGTCGTTGGTCATGACCATGGGTGCTACTGGCATGATGCTCAATATTGCCCATCAATCGAAAAAGTAGACGTGCCCAACATCGACGCGCTCTTTGGTGGGGGCGGCACCGGCGGTCATGTGATCCCCGGGCTGGCGGTCGCTGAAGAACTCGTGAGCCGGGGCACCTCCAGGGGCTCGATCCAGTTTGTAGGTTCTACGCGAGGCATCGACGAAAACCTTGTGGCGCTGCACAATTTCGGGTTTGTCGGGTTACCAGGCCGGGGCATCCAACGATCATTGAAACCCCGGGCCATGATTGCTAATTGCGGCGCTCTCGCGGGGTTAGTGGTCGGTGTGGTTCGAGGGGTTTGGATCGTTCGGAGATCGCGTCCTCGGGTAGTTGTATCGGTTGGGGGGTATTCCAGTTTTGCCACGTCGGTCGGTGCCATCGTGTGGCGCGTGCCGCTTATCCTCATGGAGCAAAACGCCAAAGCCGGTGCTGCGAATAGAGCAGTACGGTGGTTTTCTACGGCCGCTGCGACGTCATTCCCTGACACTGATTTGCCCCGTCAAATTGTTACCGGGAATCCGGTGCGATCCGAAATATTGGCAGTCGATCGCCAGCGTGATCGATTAGGAGCTCGACACATTTTGGGATTGCAATCTGACACGTTTGTGGTGGCGATTGCGTGCGGATCATTAGGCGCCAGGCGTATCAACACAGCAGTTTTCGGCCTTGCAAAACTTTGGCGGGAACGCGCCAATGTTGAGTTGTATCACGTGATTGGCAAACGGGACTTTGCTGCCACAGCTGACCAACAGTCACAAAGCGCCAGGGGAGCGTTGGCGTACCACGCCGTTGAATTCGAAGATCGCATGGCTCAGGTATATGCAGCGGCCGACGTGATCATTGGTCGGGCTGGTGGCACCACAATGGCCGAGCTTTCGATTGTCGGTGTACCAGCTATTTCAGTTCCTCTACCGATTGCTCCCCGCGATCATCAGCGAGCAAACGCGATGGCAATGGGCGAGGCGGTCGTGATCCTCGCTGACCAAGAATGTACCGCCGAACGATTGGCGGCTGTATTGCAAGAACTGAGCGACGCTCCAGGCCGATTGGATCGAATGGCCGCTGCGGCCCGGGCTCGGGGCCATCGGGATGCTGCTGCTCGCGTTGCCGACGTGGTGTCCCTTCACATGAAACCAACACCGTCGTGAACGGCACATCGGGCGAAGCTTTTGAAGTTGATCTTTCGACGCCACAATCGATTCACATCGTGGCCATTGGCGGGGCGGGAATGAGTGGGATTGCCGCTATTTTGCATGAGTCAGGGCATCGAGTCACAGGGTCTGATCGAAGCGAGTCTCCGTTTTTGATACACCTGCGCGAATTGGGAATTCCTGTCGTCGTGGGCGCTGATTCTGGGAATGCACGAAGCGCCGATTTGGTGGCCATTTCGGTAGCAATACCCGAAACGGATCCAGACGTGATTGCCGCCCGCTCGGCTGGCGTGCCAGTGGTGCGTCGGACGGAAATATTGCGGTCGATCGCCGCTGCACGACGCACCATTGCGGTGGCTGGCACGCACGGCAAGTCGTCCACAACGGCCATGCTCGCAGTGATCTTAAAGGAATGCAATCGCGACGTTGGTTACCTGGTTGGAGCAACGGTGGCCCAGCTGGGATCCAATGCCAGTGCTGGTTCCACAGGCGAATTCATTGTCGAAGCCGATGAGAGCGATCGGAGCTTCCTGGCGTTACGGGCCTATGGCGCCATCGTCACCAACATCGAGGCCGATCACCTTGACGTATATGGTTCGTTCGACGCAGTGGCGGCTGCTTTTGGCGAATTCGTGGACGCTGTGAGTGGGCCGTTGTTGATGTGCGCCGACGATACTTATGCCATGGCGATAGCCGCCGTCCGAGGGTGTGAGACATACGGAGAATCGGCCAACGCCACCTTCATCATGGCCGATTTTACGACGGTTGGGCTTGGATCACGTTTCTCGATTTCTGACACCACTAGCGGAGCATCTGTAACTGTCGATTTGTCGGTCCCCGGCCGTCATATGGCGCTCAATGCGGTGGCGGCAATAGCGATGGCAACACGCATGGGTGTACCCCTAGCGGACGCGGCCCGGGCCGCTGGACGTTACCGAGGCATAGGCCGTCGGTTCGAGGTCAAAGGCATATTGAACGGAGTGACGTTCTATGACGACTACGCCCACATGCCCGCCGAGCTGGCGGCAAATCTTCGCGCTATTCACGATGCCGTTGGCGAGAATTTCAGCGGCAAAATAGTGGCCGTGTTTCAGCCCCATTTGTACTCCCGTACGTTTGACAACGCTGCCGGTTTTGCTGCGTCGCTAGCTCTGGCCGATTCCGTCGTTTTGGCCCCAATTTACGGGGCACGCGAAGCTCCCGTAAGCGGGGTAACGAGTGGCTTGATCGCAACGCTCATGGGCGCTGAAACGCCTGTGCTTCTGGCAAGCGATCGAGGATCTTTGGCGAGAAGTGTGCGTGGTGTTGTGCGGCCGGGCGATATTTGCATCACCTTTGGCGCAGGCGACATCACGACTCTGTACGACGAGCTGAAGGAACTCGAATGACGAATCCCGACAACGCGAAAACGCCGTTCTATCAACATGTCATCGACGATATTTTAGGGCGATTTCCCCGCCTCGCCGTTGCTGACGCCAATGTTGGGTTGTTAACCACCTATCGCGTCGGTGGCCGAGCGTCCGCATATTTTGTCGCAGAGCAGATAGCCGATTTGGTCGCCCTCGGCGAATGCATCGGTGGACGCCGTGTGCCCGTGATGTCGATTGGGTTCGGATCGAATCTGCTTGTGGCTGACCGAGGGTTTGAGGGTGTAGTCGTTTCGTTGGCGAGCACGATGTCGAAAATTGAGCGCTTCGATGAAGCTTCGGTGCGCGTCGGGGCCCGGGTCTCGTTGCCGGTACTTGCACGGTGGACAGTCGACGATCGTCTCACCGGTTTCGAGTGGGCTGTTGGCGTGCCGGGAACCATTGGTGGAGCTGTGCGGATGAACGCCGGCGGCCACGGCTCAGACATGGCTAGGTCGTTAGAGAGGGTCCGCGTTATCAACGTGCGGACGGGGCAGGATGTGTGGATGCAGCCGGACGAACTTCTCTTGGGGTACCGATCCTCAACATTGGCTGCGTATTGTATCGTGGTGGAGGCGGAACTGGCCCTACAACGGGCCACCGACGATGGTGGGCCCGCCGAGCTTCGTGGCATTGTGTCGTGGCGTCGTGATAACCAACCGGGTGGCCACAATGCCGGTTCGGTATTCGCCAATCCCAAGGACGATTCTGCCGGTCGGCTTATCGATTCTTGTGGGCTCAAGGGATTTCGGATCGGGTCGGCCAGCGTGTCCAACAAACATGCAAATTTCATCCAATCCGATTCGGGAGGCACGGCGTCGGACGTGCACGCCGTGATGGCCCACGTTCGATCCGAAGTCGCGAAGAGCACCGGGATCGAACTACATCTCGAGAATTGTTTGGCCGGGTTTACGTTGGCGGAACTTGCCGCGGTTGGCGTGCTGGCGGACCAATTTGGAGCAGCACAGTGATCGACACGTCGACCCACGAAGTCGTCGAAGTTATATTTGACGACACTGTCATCGACCTCACCGATTCGTTGCCCGTGCCGACGATGACAGTGGCAACCACCGTCGCAGTCGGCCCAGCGGCGACGTTTTCCCATCCGGTTCGCCCAGTTCTTGACCCCAAGGTGCGAGCGCGGCGCATAGCTCTCAAGCGCGCTGCTGGTCGTCGTCGACTTCGCAAGCTGTTGTGGGTGAGCGGCATCACGTTCGTCGTACTGGCGGTGTGGTTTGCCTTTCGGTCACCGCTTCTCGATGTCGACCATGTGAAAGTTATCGGCGTCAGGAGTGCGTTGCCAGAAACAGTCGCGAAACTGGCGAACGTGAAGACTGGAACCAACATGATTGACGTTGATGTCCACGATGTAGCTCGACGGATAGCGGCCGTGCCGTACGTGAAGTACGTCGAAGTCAGCCGAGATTGGCCCGGCACTCTCACTATTAAGGTGACGGAACGTTCGCCGCGAGTCGCCGTTGGTATCGGCAAAGAATTCGCAGTGCTCGACGACGAAGATGTGTACTTCCGTACCTCGTCGGTGAGGCCGGCAAACCTCGTCTTGGTCACCGGAGTCGAGGGGCTCTCGAAACCCGGCGATTCGCTAGCCGGATCGGCCAAAGACGTCGTAAAATTCGCTCACGACATACCGGTAGCGGTGGCTGATCTGATGGGCGTTGATTCGATTCACCGGGCCTCGAATGGCGACGTCACGATCAATTTGTTGTCGGGTCAAATAGTGATTGTCGGCGATCCAACGCAAGCCCGTGCCAAACTGTTGGCCGTGGCCGCAGTTTTGCAAACAAAAAAAGGGAAAATCGCCCACACTATTGACGTCCAAGTGCCCGAACTTCCCGTGGTGAGCGCATGAAACACGGCAGCCAATTTTTAGCTAGTGACCCGAATACTCCCGCTCAACGCGGTACAACTTCACTAGTAACACGTTCAGTACATATCACTTTTTCTCGTCCAGAAGACGAGATCCGGAAGGAACACGCATGAGCAACCCCCAAAATTATCTGGCGGTCATCAAGGTCGTTGGCGTGGGCGGCGGCGGTGTCAACGCCATCAATCGGATGATCGAGGGTGGCCTTCGAGGCGTTGAGTTCATCGCCGTCAACACCGACGCCCAAGCGCTTTTGATGAGCGATGCCGATGTGAAACTCGACATCGGTCGCGATCTCACTCGGGGTCTTGGCGCAGGAAGCGATCCCGAGGTGGGTCGCCGTGCTGCAGAAGATCACAGCGATGAAATACAAGAGGCTCTGCGCGGCAGCGACATGGTGTTCATCGCAGCTGGCGAGGGTGGCGGTACCGGCACTGGCGCTGGCCCAGTGATCGCCGAAATCGCCAAAGGCATGGGCGCTCTCACGATTGGCGTAGTCACACGGCCCTTTACTTTCGAAGGACGCCGACGTTCGGTGCAAGCCGACCAAGGTGTGCAGCGTTTGAAAGAAAAAGTTGACACGCTGATCGTCATTCCCAATGATCGCCTGCTCACTGTGGCGACCGAAAAGACCTCCATGGTCAACGCGTTCAAGATGGCCGACGATGTGCTCTTCCAAGGTGTGCAGGGCATCACTGATTTGATAACCACGCCAGGCTTGATCAACACCGACTTCGCCGACGTACGCATGATCATGGCCAATACAGGTACCGCGTTGATGGGCGTTGGTCGATCATCAGGTGATGGTCGTGCGCTGGATGCCGCACGTGCCGCGATCTCGAGCCCGCTGCTTGAATCGGCTATCGACGGCGCTCGGGGCATCTTGTTGAACGTCTCTGGGGCAAGCGATCTCAAATTGTTCGAAATCAACGAGGCAGCAGAGGTGATCCACAATGTGGCCCACCCCGATGCCAACATTATTTTCGGCACCGTGATCGACGACTCGTTGGGTGACGAGGTGCGTGTGACGGTGATTGCCACCGGATTTGATCGCATTGAAGCTGTGCCTGAGGTCCGTAAACGTAACGACCCAACACCGATCAAGTCGGCACCGTCGGCGGCTTCGAAAGACGTATTTGCCACAGGCGACGACCTTGATCTCGGCGACGACGACGACGACGATTTCGATGTGCCATCGTTCTTGAAATAGTTCGCCGCTGACGTGACCATGACGGTCTCGATCGACCATTCAAACGAGCGGTGGATCGAATGCGAAATCGCCACTGACGGCGGCGTCGTGCGTTCCCGTTTCACCACAAGAGCTGCTGGCGATTTCGCCGTGCGGCCTATTGATGGCGACACGGCAGCACTCAGCGTCCGACGGCATTTGGTGTGCCCATGGCCAGTTGTGTGGCTACATCAAACGCACAGCAGCGATGTGCACCGTGTGACCGCGACCACTGCCGTGGTGGGCTCCAATGGCGATGCTCTGTTCACCGCTGATGAGCGCGTTGGTTTGTGTGTGCAAACGGCCGATTGTGTTCCCGTAGTTGTCGTGACGCAGAGCGGTTCATTTGCCGTGATCCACGCTGGTTGGCGGGGAGCCTCATTGGGAGTCATCG
This sequence comes from Acidimicrobiales bacterium, assembly GCA_038231795.1. Lineage (GTDB taxonomy): Bacteria > Actinomycetota > Acidimicrobiia > Acidimicrobiales > JBBRKR01 > JBBRKR01. The sequence goes on along the minus strand of JBBRKR010000008.1, from coordinate 56,533 downwards.
AGCGAGCGGTGCGATACCTGAAGGCGGATACCAACGGCCAGGTGACGGCGGTTATCGGGCCGTGCATTTCAGCGGAGCGTTACGAGTTTGGCGTAGCGGATTTGACGGCTATGGCGGGCCATTTTGGGCCATCGGTACAAGGGCAAACTGAGTGGGGGGCTCCGTCACTCGACATGCGACACGTAGCCCGTATTGCTCTAGAACGTGCAGGTGTGACGGACATACACGACATCAATTTGTGCACTGCCGGCGACCAGCGATTCTTTTCTCATCGAGCACGAGGCGATACTGGTCGCATGATGCTTGCAGCATGGCGTGAGGCGTCGATGGCTCCCACCGGTGAGCGACTCGGCGAATGAGCCTGGCCCCCGAAATCGTGACCGTAAATGAGTTGATCGCCCGGCGCCACGAGATCACTGAGCGCATCGCCTCATGCGGCGTGGATCCGATTGGCATCGAAATCGTGGCCGTCACCAAGACTTTTCCCATTGAGGTGATTCCTGTGGCGCTACAGGCCGGGTTTCATGCAATCGGCGAAAATTACCCGCAGGAACTGGCGGCCAAGGCTAAGGCGTTGAATTCCGTCGATATTGCCTGGCATGCAATAGGTCAGATGCAACGCAACAAGGTGAAGCTGATCGCTCCATATATTTCGCTATGGCAAACTATTGATCGCCAATCGTTGGCCGCCACTGTTGCTCAACATGCTCCGGGGGCCGATGTGCTTGTGCAGATCAACCTCACCGACGATGACGCTCGGGGAGGTTGCCGGCTGAGCGATGTTGATGCCTTAGTCGACAGTTGCCGAATGGTGGGACTTAATGTGCGAGGCCTCATGACCGTCGGGCCACTTACCGACGACATAGGCAGGGGATTTCGCGCCGTGCGCGCTGCTGTCGACCGTCTCGGCTTGGCCGTGTGCTCGATGGGAATGAGCGATGATCTGGAGATCGCGGTGTGCGAAGGGGCCACGATGATTCGCATTGGTTCGGCCTTGTTTGGCAAACGTCACTAATAGCGGGATTCTTCGAACTAGGCTGCTCCTATGTCTACATTCCGGCGGTTGACGCAATACCTAGGGCTGGGCGACGATTCGGAGTACGACGACGACTACGAACAGCAATGGGAAGACGAAGGACTCAATGAGCCGGCGTTAGTCACCCGCCCGATCGTGTCCCAAAGCCACTCCACGACCGGCACCGTGCGCCAGGTACCGGTGCCGCAGGGACGTACAGGGCCTGCAGGTGCGTCACGCCAGCCAACCAGGCGCGACGTGCCACCAGAACGAGATCGTCACGAACGCACGTCGGAAGATCGGCACCGCGAAGACCGCAACCGGGGCACCCGTAGCGAGGGGCCCACTACGTCTGGCACGTCGGCGGTTCGACCATTCGCGCAGACCCAGCCGGGCAAAGTGACCACCATCAATGTCGAATCGTTCAATGACGCGCAACTCATCGGCGACCGCATGAAGTCTGGCCAACCAGTAATCATCAACGTGGCTGGCGTCGATAAAGAATTGTTGCGCCGGATCATAGATTTTTCGTCAGGCGTTGTCTACGTGTTGAGCGCCAAAATGGAACGAGTCACCGAAAAGGTGTACTTGCTCACACCTGCTAATTCCGATGTCTCAGCTGAAGATCGTCGCCGTCTGCGCGAGCGCCCAAGCAACAACGACCGGTAGGCAAAACGTACCGAATATTTTAGATTCGGTAATGGTTCACACTTTGGTATAGCCAAGCCGGTTACGCTTGTCGCATGGACGTCAGCGCAAAGATGCTTCATGACGTGGAATTCCGGGAACGGTTCCGCGGCTATGACCCCGACGAAGTAGATGACTTTCTTGAACGCGTAGCCAAAGCGGTTGAACAACTGCAGACTCGCCTCAAAGAAGCCAATGATCGTGCCGATGCGGCCGAAGTAAAAGCCGCCTCTGGCGCCGACATAGATGAGTCGTTGCGGCGAACTCTTTTGTTGGCCCAACGCACGGCCGACCAAGCAATCGCAGAGGCCGAAGAGCAAGCCCGCACGCGCCTGCAACAAGCCGAAGATGAAGCGGCCATGATTACCGCCAAGGCCAACGATCGTGGCGCACGCGTTCTGGCTGACGCAGAGGTTCGGGCGTTAACGGTTTCAGGTGAAGCCGATCGCCGAGCTGCGTCCACTGTGGCCGATGCCGAGTATCAAGCAGCGAGCAAGTTGGCGTCGGCTCAGCAGGAAGCAGCAGTTCGTTTTGGGTCTACTCATGAACGCTTACAAAAGGAAGTCGTTACCCTCGACGAACGTAGAGCAGCCCTCATAACCGATGTCGAGGCGCTTGAGCATTTCGTGGAGATCCGTCGCGAAGGATTGCGGCGAACCATTGACCGGTTGCAGGTCGCTCTCGACGATCCCGACCACCTGCGTATCGAAGAGTTTCCGGCGTTGGCTGCCCAGCCCTTATCTGATGAAGAGCGGGGCTGGATGACGAAGCCGCTCAACGCGGGGCCAGACGTGATCACCGGACCGCCCGTGGCCATTTCCGCATCGGAACCGATTCAGGCCGTCGCGCCAGAGACTGCCGGCACCGACATGAGCGGCACTCCAGGCGGTAACGGGTCGACTGCCAATGGCACAAGTGCTCTCGGCGCTATTCGGAGTGAAGAAGCGTTCCTTGCTGAGATAAAAGCTCAATCGGCGCACAACGATTCATCTGTTGATTCAGTGCCCGTTTCTTCCGCCACTATTACTCCGCCACCGAATTCAGTGCCTTCGGTCATCGGCGGCTCAATGGCGAATGGGTCTGTAAACGGAGATGGCCGCGCCAGCTTGGCGGCCTTAGTGACAGGGCTTGGGCCAAGCGAAGTAACCGACGCAGACGTAATCGTGGATGTGGATGCCGAAGTCGACGACGATGAACAACGCCGCGGAATGTTTCGCCGTCGAGCATGACGTATCCAGCTGTCGAGTCACAGCCCAGTTTTCCGGATCTTGAAAATCGTGTACTTGCTGGGTGGAGTGCCAACAACACTTTTCGCCAATCGGTAGAACAACGCCCGGCGGGCGAAAATGGGAGTAACGAGTTCGTCTTCTATGACGGACCACCGTTCGCCAACGGGCTTCCGCACTACGGTCATCTGCTTACCAGTTACGTAAAAGATGCTGTGCCGCGCTATCAGACCATGAAGGGTCGTCGGGTCGAACGTCGATTCGGATGGGATTGTCACGGCCTTCCCGCCGAGGTCGAAGCGGAGCGACGCCTAGGGCTCAAGACTCGCAAAGACATTTTGGAATTGGGCATCGACAAGTTCAACGACGCCTGTCGCTCAAGCGTGCTTGAGTACACCCAGGAATGGGAATCGTACGTGGACCGGGCGGCCAGGTGGGTCGATTTCCGAAACGATTACAAAACGCTCGACCTGCCGTACATGGAATCGGTCATGTGGGCGTTTAAGACTTTGTGGGACAAGGGTTTGGTCTATGAGGGTTTCAAGGTGTTGCCCTATTGCTGGCGATGTGAAACCCCGCTGTCGAACACCGAGACGCGTATGGACGACGTGTATCGCCAACGTCAAGACCCTGCTCTGACAGTTGCTTTCGCTCTCGATGATGGCACGAAGATTTTGGCGTGGACCACCACCCCGTGGACCCTGCCCGCCAACCTGGCTTTAGCCGTGGGGCCCGCGATCGATTACGCGGTGATGGAACGTGACGGTCAACGTCTGATTTTGGCGAAGTCACGATTGGCGGCATACGAAAGAGAACTCGATGGCTACGCGCACGTTGACTCGATAGTTGGCGCCGAACTTGTCGGCCGTAGGTACACGCCTATGTTTGATTTTTTCAGCGATCAGCCGAATGCCTTCACCATCTTGGGCGCAGACTTCGTGTCGACGGAAGACGGCACCGGTGTGGTGCACATGGCCCCCGGCTTTGGTGAGGACGACCAATTGGCTTGCGCCGCTGTCGGTATTGCCACCGTGGTCCCCATGGACTCCAGCGGCCGTTATACAGCAGACGTGAAACCATGGGTTGGCATTCATGTTTTCGAAGCCAATCCACTCGTCATTCGTGTATTGAAAGACGCTGGCGTGGTCGTACGTCACGAGACGTACGACCACTCGTACCCTCATTGTTGGCGGTGCAGTAACCCACTCGTGTACCGCGGTATCTCCTCGTGGTTTGTGGAGGTCACCAAGGTCCGGGACCGGATGGTCGAACTTAACCAGAGCATCACGTGGGTGCCCGCCCACATCAAAGAGGGAAGCTTCGGAAAGTGGATTGGCAACGCCCGCGATTGGTCGATTTCCCGGAACCGTTTTTGGGGTTCGCCGATCCCTGTGTGGCGTAGCGACAATGCCGATTTTCCCCGCATCGACGTGTACGGCAGCCTCGACGATATCGAGCGCGATTTCGGCGTGCGCCCCACCGACCTTCATCGGCCGTTCGTCGATGACTTAGTTCGGCCAAACCCCGATGATCCGAGCGGCAACTCGATGATGCGCCGGGTGCCAGAAGTACTCGACTGCTGGTTCGAATCTGGCTCCATGCCGTTCGCTCAGGTGCATTACCCGTTTGATAATCGGGAATGGTTCGACGAACATTATCCAGGCGATTTCATCGTGGAGTACATCGGCCAAACACGTGGTTGGTTCTACACGTTGCACGTGTTAGCCACTGCGCTTTTTGACCGGCCGGCGTTCCGGTCATGTGTTTCTCACGGGATCGTGTTGGGTAACGACGGTCTCAAAATGTCTAAGTCGTTGCGCAACTACCCAGACCCCTACGAGATGTTCAACACCTATGGCTCTGATGCCATGCGGTGGTTTTTGTTGAGTTCCTCGATTCTGCGAGGCGCCGACCTAGTGGTAACAGAACAAGGCATCCGAGAGTCTGTGCGGCAGAGCATTTTGCCGCTGTGGAATGCGTGGTATTTCTTTACTCTGTACGCCAATGCCGATGACATTCAGGCGGTATCGCGTCACGACCAAACGAACGTGCTCGATCAATACATTTTGGCTAAAGCTGCAGTGTTGGTTGACGACGTCACCTCCAGCATGGACGTGTACGACATGTTTGCGTCGTGCTCAGCTATCCGCGAATTTCTCGACGCCCTGAACAACTGGTATATCCGACGCAGCCGCGACCGTTTTTGGGACGGCGATCAGGATGCTTTCGATACCTTGTACACCGTGCTCGAGGTTGTTACCCGCCTTGCCGCTCCGTTGTTGCCGTTGGTGACCGAAGAGATTTATGGCGGGTTGACCAACGGCAATTCGGTGCACCTCACTGACTGGCCGTCAGCTGACGAACTTCCTCACGATACGGCTCTGGTTGTTGCCATGGACAAAGTCCGCGACGTGTGTTCTGCGGCCCTGAGCGTGCGCAAGGTGCAGCGGTTGCGCGTCCGGTTGCCCTTAGCCGAGCTCGTCTATGCCAGTGCTGACGCCGAATCGCTGCAGCCGTTTGTATCGTTGATGATGGATGAACTCAATGTGAAGTCTGTGCGTTTGGTCACCGACGTCGGCAGCGCCGGCTCGCAGGTATTGCAGGTGTCACCGAAGGAGCTCGGCCCCCGTCTGGGCCCGGATGTGCAGCGAGTCATCAAAGCTGTGAAGGCTGCCGATTGGTCCATCGTGGGCGACTCAGTGGTGGCCGGCGGAGTCGAATTGTTGCCAGGTGAGTTTGAACTCAAGCTGGTACCGCTGGACCCTGAACGGAGCGCTGCTCTTGGCGGCAACGACGGTGTAGTGGTTCTCGACACCACCATGACCCCCGAGCTTGAACGCGAGGGTCGTGCTCGTGACCTTGTGCGGTCTATCCAGCAAGCTCGACGCGATGCCGGCTTACAAGTGAGCGACCGTATCAATCTGACCGTCGAGGCGAGCGATGAATGGCTCGAAGCTCTTGACCACCATCAAACCTTTGTGACTGCCGAAACACTTGCTATCAACGTGGTTACCTTGCCAGGCTCTGGCGAGCCGATTGTCACGGTGAGTGCGGCATGATTCTGGAATCGGATGTCTCTGTGGGCTGGTGGTCTGTTGAACGTCGTTTGAATTCAAATTCAGCATGTCGCGTAGACTGCCAATCCTTGAGTAACCGAGGGGAGAGGGCGTAAATGGCAGAACGGCTTTTTGAGTCCACCGGAGACGGTGTCATGCTCAATGTTCATGCACACCCAGGCGCAGGGCGCTCGGCGGTAATTGGCAAGCACGGCAATGCACTAAAGGTCAACGTGGCAGCGCCTCCTGAGGCAAACCGTGCTAACGAGGCGTTGGCGTCGCTGCTGGCCGAGGAGTTCGGTGTCAAGCGAGCTTCTGTATCGCTGGTGTCGGGTGCTACATCTCGGTCGAAGCGGTTTTTGATCGAGATCGACTATAAGCAGGCCTCTACCGTGATCGACGATGTTTTGGCTAAGGCGGCCCGGGCTGCTCGTCGATAACCAGGCAGTTGCCACACGCCAATTCGGTTGTCGACGCAAATAATCGCTGGACGCGTTGCGTTTGTGTCGCTGGCACCGTAATATCTACCATCTTTTAGTGGGGAGCATTCATGGCCACAGCGCGTAAGGCATCGCCAACACCAGCACCGAAGAAAACTGCGGCCGCGGCCAAAGTTTCGGCTGCCAAATCGGTCGCCCTTCAAAAGAAAGTCGTTGCCCCAAAGAAACGTGTCGCTACGGCGGCGAAGGTTGCGGTTCCGGCCAAGAAATCAGCTACCAAGCCTGTAGCCGTTCCACCTGCAGTCAAGGTCGTAAAGAAATCTGTGTCGAAAGCTGCTCCCGTAGTAGCTCCGGCGCCAAAAGTGTCCAAGGTTGTCCCTCAACCTGCCAAGACGTCGGCGAGAGTCGCTTCAAAGGCAAAGGCGGTGACCCCAACGAAAGAAATTCATCCCCCTGTGAAAAATTCTCCTGCCACACCCGTTAAGGCAGCTAAGGCTGCACCGGCTGTCACCAAGAAGTCGCCCGTAGTAGCCAAGCCAGTAGTCCGAGCTACCGCTCCCGCCAAAGCGGCTGCAGCTGGCAAGGCCCCTACGCCAGCGAAAGCCGTCGCAAAAGCAGCGGCACCAGTGGCCGTTAAGGCCGCCGTGAAGGTTGCTGCTCCCGTCGCCACAAAGGCGCCAGTGAAGGCACCTGCTAAGGCTCCTGTTAAGGCTCCTGTAAAGCCGGCCGGTCCCGTGGTCATCGATAAGTTTTTGGAGAGCCAACTCAAATTGTTGGCCGACGAGCGCTCGATCTACACCCACCAAGCCAAGGTGCTCAAAGCCGAAGCCGATGCGCTCGTGTTCGACAAAGACAACGGTGACACCCAATTCGATGATGAGGGTGGCGAAGGCGACACCATCAGTTTCGAACGTGAACGGGATCTGGTGATGAGCGCGCAGGCACTTAACGCCGTAGTTGACATCGATGCCGCTGTAGCCCGGATCTATGATGGTTCGTATGGCATTTGCCAAAAGTGCAATACCCAAATCATCAAGGAACGGCTCAAAGCCATCCCGTGGGCAGCACTTTGTGTCCGATGCAAAGCCGGCGGTCTTGGCCGATAGCAACGAATTGCTCGATGCCGTCGAGTCTGTTGGTGCCGCTGATCCCGTAGCCGTGTTGTCGCCTAACGGCATACAACCTGTGTCCTCCCCCAACGGCCTACAACGCGGCCTCACTGTGGCTGGTGTACTCCTTGTCGTTGACCAAATCACAAAGCTGTGGGCCGCACACACGCTGGGTGGCCGCGACATTGCGATTGTTGGGTCGTTGCGTTTTCACCTGGCCTTCAACAGTGGAAGTGCGTTCAGCTTGGCCAGAGGCAAGGGCTGGATATTGAGCATCGTGGCAATTGCGGTTTCGATAATGTTGATCCGATTTGTGCGCACCATTCATTCCCCGTTGTTGGCCGTTGCCATTGGCATGATTTTGGGTGGCGCAATTGGCAATGTGCTTGATCGGGTGTTGCGCGAGCCGCACGGAATATTTACTGGATATGTTGTCGACTTCATCGATTTGCAATGGTGGCCCGTTTTTAACGTTGCCGATATCGGCATCGTGGTGGGCGGCATATTGATGTTTGCAGGATCATTGAAAGAAGCCTCACCACGTGTCCAGAACTGACTTAATCGATCTCGTACCCGGCGCCCTCGGTGGCGACCGTCTCGACCGCCTTGTTGCCCTCATGACGGGCATGAGTCGATCCCAATGCGTCAGCCTGATCGCCGACGGCCATGTGAAAATCGGGGGAAAGGTCATCACCAAACCGGCGTTACGGCTTATCGGCGGCCAATCGGTTGTGGTGTCGATTGACTCCAGCGTCGCCGAGACGCCCTCTGCAATTCCGAGTGTGCCATTCGACGTGGTGTACAGCGACGAATCGGTGTTGGTGATCAACAAACCGGCTGGGCTCGTGGTCCATCCTGGCAACGGCCAGGCTTCTGGCACGTTGTCCCAAGCCCTCGCCCATCAGTATCCCGACATGGCTGAAGTAGGCGACCCAGAACGCCCTGGCATCGTGCATCGCCTCGACAAATCCACCACCGGCCTGATGGTGGTAGCACGCACACAAGAAGCGTTCGAAGAACTTGTGGCGCAACTTGGTGATCGTACCGTGCACCGCGAATACAGCGCCTTGGTTGCTGGCCATACCGCCCCTGGCGGCTCGATCGACGCTCCAATCGGTCGTAGCCAACGTGAGCCCACAAAGATGTCGTTGTCTCCAAGAGGCCGTGAGGCGATTACTAACTACGAATTGGTGCAGCACTATTCGGTGCCTGAAAAATTGTCCCTCGTGACATGTCGTCTTGAGACAGGTCGTACTCATCAAATACGTGTCCACATGTCGGCTATTGGCCATGCCGTTGTAGGCGATGATCGTTACGCCGGTGTGCGGCGCGATGTGCCTGTAACCCGGCCGATGTTGCACGCTCGGTCGTTGGGATTTGTGCACCCGGTAACTGGCGACGACATGTCGTTTTCGTGCGAACTCCCCGACGATTTCCTGGCGGTATTAGCCACCCTGTCGTGATGTGTTACAGGCTGGATGACACGTCCGTCGACTCTACGGCGGGCCAAGGCGCTAGACCCTGAGATTGCAGGGCCAGGTCGGCCAACGAAAAGGCATCGAGTCGCAAGCGCATCTCGTCACCAACGATGTGCCACACGTTGAGCAGTACACATTCGCCTTCGTGATCGCACGCTCCGTTGGTGTGGGGCTCGCCAAATGAACCCAAAGAGATGGGCCCATCAACGGCGCTCACCACCTGGCCGAGGGAAATCAGATGTGGTTCGCGGGCCAAGATGTAGCCACCGCCCACACCCCTTTTTGACTTCACCAGCCCAGCGCCTTTAAGCGCCAGCAAGATTTGTTCAAGGTACGGCTGAGGCAAACCGGTCCGGTCGGCGATGTCGCGAACCGATGTGGGGCCAGACGTGGCGGCGTGCAACGCCAAGCTCAAAAGTGCGCGACATGCGTAGTCGCCACGAGTCGATACCCTCACGTTTCATACTCTAGAGGCCGTAGCAGGGGCCTAGGTGCCTTGGATGGGATCTTCACGCGCAATTGGCGTTGCTGAGCCGCCTGGGACGTTCAGGGTCCGTTCCTGTCACACTGGCTTGGTATGGCATCACCCGTTACGCCCCAGATTCTCGCCGACTATGACAATGCTTGTATCGCCAATGTGGTTCCGGCCCTATTCGGATTGCGGGACGACTCTTTTGTACCTGCACCAGGCACGGGGGCCAAGCAGACAGTTCTCTTAGTGCTCGATGGGCTGGGCGTCGAGCAGTACGAGGCCAACCGCGATTGCATGCCCACGTTGGCGGCGCTGGAGTACAGCACGATCACGTCGGTGGTGCCATCGACCACGGCCAGTGCACTCACGTCGATCTCGACGGGCGTTGCGCCCGGCGAGCACGGCATTTTGGGCTACCGCATGCTCGTTAACGGTGAGGTGATGAACACCCTGCGGTGGACAAGCGCGGCAGGTGACTCGCGAAAGAAAATGCCGCCTGCTGAAGTGCAACCCCGCATTCCATTTTCGGGTCGCAAACCAATCGTGATCACAAAGGGCGAGTTCGCCAATAGTGGATTCACCCTTGCTCACCTTTCGGGCGTCCGCCACAGGGGCTGGCGGGTGCCTTCGGCGCTTATTACCAATGTCGCCCAAGCGTTGCGAGCCGACGAGACCTTTGTGTACGCGTACTACGACGGCATCGATAAAGTGGCCCACGAGTACGGCTTGGGCGAGCACTACCGGGCCGAATTGGCCGCCGCCGACGAACTAGTAGCGGCCATCATCCGAGTGCTTCCCAGCGACACGGCACTGGTGATCACAGCCGATCATGGCCAGATCGAAACCGGCGCCGATGTGCGTCACATTCATCCCGACGCTATGAATCATGTGGCATTCCAATCTGGTGAAGGTCGGTTGCGATGGCTGCACGCAAAGCCCGGCCGATCGGGGGCCCTCATGCAGGCCGTCACTGCCCATCACTCGGATGAGGCGTGGGTGTATTCCCGCAGTGATGCCCGCGATGCCCACCTGTTTGGCCCCCGCATGTCCGACGCGATGGCGAATCGGCTTGGCGATGTGTGTTTGGTCGCTACGGGGTCACACGCGTTTCATGACCCGGCCGATAGCGGGCCGTTTGAATTGATCGCCCGTCACGGATCTATGACGTCGGCAGAGATGCTTGTACCGCTGTTCGCGATGCGCGCCTAGGTACTGGGGTTTGTAAAACTGTCGGAATGAGCGACAACGGAACCCAAACCGCCGCGTCCGAAGTGATCTCGCCCGAAGTGATGGCTGCCATGGCAATGGCATCGCAACACAGCGAAACCGAAACAGTGAGCCAACCCGCCAAAGTCATGCGGATTGGGGCCATGATGAAGCAGCTCCTCGAAGAAGTGCGCAGCGCCCCGCTCGATGAAGCCAGCCGAAACCGGTTGCGCGAAATTCACGAGATCAGTGTGCACGAATTGGCCGATGGTCTGTCGCCTGATTTGGCCAGTGAACTCACCCGTCTGGCCAAACCTTTCGATGACGATTCGACGCCAAGCGATGCAGAATTGCGTGTTGCTCAAGCGCAACTTTTGGGGTGGCTCGAAGGTCTGTTCCACGGAATTCAAGCAACGCTTTTTGCCCAACAGATGGCTGCCCAACAGCAGTTGGCCGACATGCGGCGCCAGCTTCCCGCAGGATTGGCGTCGTCGGATTCGCCAATCGAAACTCGGCCGGGAACGTACCTATGACAGATCTTGTCAGAACGCCCAAGATTGGATCCGATGTCAACTATGTGATCGAAGGCGGACATCGTCTCGAAGGCACAGTGTTTATTCAAGGGGCCAAGAATGCGGCGCTGCCCATGATTGCCGCTGCGCTGATGGCTGAGACGGGCCAGACGGTGTTGCGAAATGTGCCTCTCATTGGCGACGTTTTGGTGGCCGTCGAATTAGCGCGAGCTGTGGGCGCCAAAGTGGAAATTCACGAAGCCGAACGGTCGTTGGTGATCGACGCTTCGAATCTGACGTCGTCGGTTTTGCCCGCCCATCTCACATCGCTCATTCGCGGATCAGTGTTGTTTATTCCGCCGGTGTTGCACCGCATGGGTGAAGTGCTTTTGGAAGGCGTTGGTGGGTGCGATTTGGGTGGGCGCGGCCTCGATTTCCATTACAGAGGCTTCGCTCGTTTGGGCGCCAGCGTCACCGAAGAGGGCGAGTCGATTCGGGTGAAGGCCTCGCGGTTGAAGGGTGCTGGCATGTACCTCGATATGCCATCGCACACGGGAACCGAAAACCTCATTGCCGCCGCTGCTGGAGCCTCGGGTGTAAGCACGATCGAGAATCCGGCGCTGGAGCCTGAAATTGGTGCCGTGGCCGAATTTCTCAACAAAATGGGAGCTCGCATCACCGGCTGTGGCACGGGTTGCATCACGGTCGAAGGCGTCGAAAAGTTGGTAGCTGTGGAGCATACGGTGATGAGCGATCGGCTTGATGCTGGCGTGTTTGCCATGGCCGTGGCTGCCACTGGTGGAGATGCCACGCTGGTCGGCACAGAGTTCAGTCACTTCGGTGTGGTGCATCACAAGCTGGAGCAGATGGGCGTCGAGATGGTGGCCGACGGGGCAGTGGTGCGAGTTCGTTGCGTGCGGCCCCACCTGCGCCCAATCAACGTTGTTACATGGCCGTTTCCTGGCTTCGCCACCGACTTGCAGCCGCCGATTTTGGCTCTCGCCTGCGGTGCCCATGGCACGAGTTATATCCGCGACACTATCTTCGAAAAACGATTCGCGTTGGCAGAAGAGTTGTCGAAAATGGGTGCCGATGTACAGGCTGCCGATGGTGTCGCTGTGGTACATGGCCCTGCGAAATTGCACGGAGCGCGGGTGTTCGCTCACGATCTGCGGGCTGGTTCTTCGTTGGTTATCGCCGGGTTGATGGCCGATGGGCAGACAATCATCAAGAATGGTCGCATGATCGACCGAGGTCATGCGCAATTCGACGAGCGATTGCGTTCTCTGGGCGCAGTCGTGACCCGCAACAGCTAGAGTCCAAATCCCACCGTTGTAGTTCGCGGGGGATTCGTAAACGTAGATGGCCGGTTCGGGCGTCGATTGAGCATGAAAGGTCACGGGTCGTGGGGGAATCTTTCACCCATCTGCATTTGCACACCGAGTTCTCGATGCTCGATGGTGCCGCCCGCGTCGATGAAGTCATTAAGGCCGCCGTCGAAGATGGCCAGCCGGCTATTGGTATTACCGACCACGGCAACATGTACGGCGTGCTTGATTTCTACGCCGAATGCAACAAGCAGGGCATCACTCCGGTCATTGGCACCGAGGCGTACATGGCGGGAGAGACTCGCTTTGAACGGCCCAGCCGCCGAGGCAAACTGGACGACTCTGGAGGCGACACCGAGGGTGGTAAGAAGCTCTATTACCACCTGACTCTGCTTGCCGAAAACAATAAGGGATATAAGAATCTCATTCAGCTATCGAGTCGGGCGTTTATGGAGGGGTATTACTACAAGCCCCGGCTGGATTGGGAATTGCTCGAAGAACACCACGAGGGTGTGATTGCCACCACCGGTTGTTTGGGTGGACATGTGCTGCAGTCGCTCATGCATGGCGATACGGCAGGCGCCCTTGCCAAAGCGGCCCGCTTGCAAGACATCTTTGGGCGCGACAATTTGTTTGTCGAGTTGCAAGATCATGGCATCAAAGAACAGCGCGACACGATGGCGGGCTTGCTCGAAATCGCCAGGAAAATCAACGCTCCGCTGCTCGCAACGAACGATAGCCACTATGTGCATCGCCACGATGCCGAGGCGCACGACGCTCTGTTGTGCGTGCAAACCGGGTCGCTGTTAAGTGATGAAAAGCGCTTCAAATTTAATTCCGATGAGCACTACCTCAAGAGTGCGGCCGAGATGCGATACCTGTTTCGTGAGCAGCCGTCATCGTGCGATAACTCACTGTGGATCGCGGAGCGGGCCAAGGTTGAAATCGAGTTCGGCAAACCGAAACTGCCCGACTTCCCCAGCCTGGCCGGATTCGAGGATGATTCAAGTTACCTGCAGCATCTCACGTTTGAAGGGGCTAGGAAACGGTGGGGCCAGTTCCTGCCCGACGTGGTCACTGAACGCTTGGTGTACGAGTTGCGAGTCATCAAGGACATGGGATTCTCGTCGTACTTTCTCATCGTGTGGGACCTCATCAAACACGCGCGCGACAACAACATTCGCGTGGGTCCGGGCCGCGGCAGCGCGGCTGGTTGTGCAGTTGCGTATTGCCTGTGGATCACCGATCTTGATCCAATCAAATACGACCTCCTGTTTGAGCGATTCCTGAACCCCAGCCGTATTTCCATGCCCGACATCGATATGGACTTCGACGATCGGTATCGCGATGAAATGATCCGCTACGCCGCCGAACGCTACGGCCGCGACCATGTGGCTCAGATCGTCACGTTTTCGACGATCAAGGCCCGTGCCGCAGTGCGTGATGCTGCTCGAGTGCTCGGCCTGCCGTACGTGGTGGGCGACAAGGTGGCCAAGGCCATGCCGCCTCTGGTGATGGGCCGCGACACACCGCTGCGAGCATGTTTGGAGCTGCAACCCAAATACGAAGACGGCTACAAGATGGCGGCCGAGCTGCGCGAAATGTACGCCACAGATCCCGATGTGAAGCGCGTCGTAGACGTGGCCAAAGGCCTAGAAGGGTTGCGGCGTGGCGACGGTATTCACGCTGCCGCGGTGGTGATTACCAAAGAGCCGCTCACCGAATATCTGCCGATTCAGCGTAAGCCAGAAGCAGGCATGACCCTCGAAGAGTCACCAGTGGTTACCCAGTACGAAATGCACGGAGTTGAAGATCTCGGGCTTTTGAAGATGGACTTTTTGGGACTGCGCAACTTGTCGGTGATCCAAGAATCGTTGGTGCTCATTAAGGAAAGTCACGGCATCGATCTGGATATCGACAATGTGCCCCTTGGCGACGAACTCACGTTGGAGCTTTTGCGGCGCGGCGATTCAATTGGCGTGTTTCAGCTTGAAGGTGGCGCCATGCGCACGTTGATGCGGTCCCTGGCTCCCACGTCATTTGACGATGTGGCGGCATTAGTGGCGCTGTATCGCCCTGGGCCCATGGCGGCCAACATGCACAACGACTACGCCGATCGCAAGAACGGCCGGCAACCAATCGTGTATTTGCACGAGGACGCTAAGAGTCTTTTGGAGAGCACGTACGGGCTGCCGATTTATCAAGAGTCGATCATGCGTATCGCGCAGAAATTCGCCGGCTACACCTTGGCCGAGGCCGACAACCTACGTAAGGCGTGCGGCAAAAAGGATCGCCTTCTCATCAAGAAAGAGCGCGAGAAATTCGTGGAAGGTTGCGATGCCACTGGGTATGGTCGCGACCTGGGCACTGCATGGTTTGACATCATTGAACCCTTTGCCGACTATGCATTTAACAAGAGTCACTCGTATGGCTATGGGTTGGTGTCGTTCCAGACGGCGTATCTCAAGGCGCACTATCCCGTTGAGTATTTGGCAGCATTGCTCACCAGCGTCAAGACCAGTCAAGACAAGGCTGCGGTGTATTTGGCCGAATGTCGGGGCATGAAAATCGACGTGATGGTGCCGTGCGTCAATGCGTCCAGCATGGATTTCGCTCCCCGTGGAGGCGCCATCAGGTTTGGTCTGAGCGCGGTGCGAAACGTGGGCGAGGGCGTCGTGGGCAAGATCATCGATGAGCGAATCGCTAACGGTCCATTCAGAGATTTCTATGACTTCTGCGAACGAGTGCCGGAATCCGCACTCAACAAACGGGCCATTGAATCGTTGGCAAAATCGGGTGCATTCGACTCGTTGAATCACACCCGCAAAGGCGTCCTGATGGTGCACGAAGCCGTCATCGAGCAGACGTTGGCCCGGCGTCGTGAACGCGACTCGGGGATCATGTCACTGTTCGGTGATATGGGCGACGGCGGCTCCGCAGGGCCAAAGGCATTTGATGAACGCACGCCAATCCCCGATGTCGAATTCGATAAATCTGAACGTCTGGCGCATGAAAAAGAAATGCTTGGTCTGTATGTAAGTGACCATCCGCTGTTGGGCGCAGAGGCGTCTCTACGGCGTAAAGCTGAGCTCACCATCGCCGACGCCCGTGAGCGCCAAGACGGCGAAATATTGACGCTCGGCGGAGTGGTCACAGCGCTGCAACGCAAGTACACCAAGAAGGGTGATTTGATGGCGATCTTCACTCTTGAAGATTTGCAGTCGTCGATCGAGGTGATGATTTTCCCCAAGGCCATGATGGAGCACGGGCACAAGCTCAAGCCCGATGCGGTCGTGGTGATCAGGGGCCGTCTCGATGGCCGAGAAGACGAACCCAAACTGATGGGCATGGACGTCCAAGTGATCGAGGTGATCCAAGATGGAGTACCGCCTATACGGGTGAGCGTGCCTGCCGAGGGATTGTCTGAGGTGATGGTGGCAAAGCTGAAGACCTTGTTGTTGCGGTATCCCGGCCAGTCGCAAGTGTTCTTGCATGTGGGCGTCGGTGCCGGTGGTCTGGGGGGCAAAGTACTGCGTTTGCCGGACAAGTTTTGCGTCACCGCTACATCGCCGTTGTTTGCCGAATTGTCGGTGTTGTTGGGTGCTAGTGCCATTGTTGGCTGAACTATGAATGTGTCGCATGCGGCGGCCGCGTTTGGAGCCGTATTTTTAGCCGAACTACCCGACAAAACCATGTTCACGTCTTTGGTGTTGACCACACGAACAAAGCGGCCAGCGGCGGTATTTTGTGGAGCGGCAATGGCGTTTGCGTTTCATGCGTCGTTTGCAGCAGCCGCTGGCGGGTTAGTGCACCGCTTGCCGCGGCGACCAGTGCGCGGTGTGGTTGGCGTGTTGTTCGTAATTGGTGCCGTCGTGCTGTGGCGAGACTCTTTGAGCGATGCCGAGAACGACGCCGACGGCGTGCCGGTCGGTTCCCGATTGCCAGTGACGTTTCGGGGGATCATGTGGTTGACATTTGGGTTGGTGTTTGTGGCCGAATGGGGCGACCTCACCCAGCTCACCGGGGCGTCCTTGGCCGCCTCGACGGGGGATCCGATTATGACTGGCGCAGGTGCGTTTTTGGCGGAGGCCAGCGTGGCTGCGCTGGCCGCGTTCTTGGGGAGCCGATTGGTCTCGCGGGTGAATCCCAAAATGCTGAAGAGGGGAGCGGCCATCGTGTTCCTGACCTTCGCCGCGTTGGCGCTTTTCGACGCCCTCGGCTGACCTTCGGGACCATGGTGGCATCCCCAGGTACGGGCACAGCAGAGTTGGACAGTGTCACGAGTATGACCGCTGAATCTGAAATTCCCCGTTCAATTGACATGTCCGTCGAAGTGGTCGGAACAGCATCCGACGTGTGGACAGCGGTGGCGACCGGGCCTGGAATTTCGGCGTGGTACGTACCTCATGTCGTGGAGGAGTATGCCGGTGGTGTCGCTACGGCTTCGTTTGGGTCTGGCCCGGAAATGCAGGTGCCGGGTCGGGTGGCTTTATGGGACCCGCCTCGCCGCATCTTGTTCGACGGAGGTGAGGGCGTTGGTGGCTTGACGTTCGACTGGTTGGTCGAGCCTGGCGCCAATGGCACATGCGTGGTGCGGTTGATCAACGGCGGATTCGGCGAGGGCGGCCCGTGGGACGATCAATACGCCGACATGGTTGGCGGTTGGAAGCTCTTCATGACCAACCTTCAAATGCACTTGGAGCATTTTATGGGCCAACAGGCATCCTCGATGTTGCCCATGACCATGCTTCCTGGTGGCCGGGAATCGGTATGGCGCGAACTGTTGGGCGATCTCGGAACTGATGAGAACGTGGCCGTTGGTGATCGAGTTGTGGTGATCGCGAACGAGGCTCAGCCGCTAGCAGGCACGGTTGTGAAATCAGATATGGGACGCTTGAGCATGCTCCTCGATTCACCGTGCGCCGGCACTGCCCTCATAGCTGCCGAGGGCGGCAGCGATCATGTCTCGGTTTCGATTTGGTCGTATCTGTACGGCGCTGACCGGGCCGAGATGGTGGCCACATATGAGCCGCAGTGGCAGCAATGGCTCGCCGCTCGCGCGTGACAGGGAGCGCAGCGTTCAGAGCGATCCTTGGAACTCGATTCGTACGCCGTCGGGGCCATTTATGGCGAACTGATGGACGTTGGTCCCGGGTACTTGCCGTAGTTTGAACTCATGGCCCATCTCACGTAGTCGGTCGACGCGTGATTCGAAATCATCGAAGCTAAACGCGAAGTGGTCGATGGCGCCTGCTTCACCGAGCTCCCGGCGCGATGCCATCAGATGCACGACCGGGCGATCTTCATCGTCGACCATCCAATAACCGGGAAAGGGAAACTGGGGTCTCAAGCCGGGCTTCAATCCAACAGTCGTCTCGAAGAATTCACGGGTGACTTCGATATCGGTGCAACGGACATTGACGTGGTTCAAACGCATCTGACAATCAGACACCGTTTACGTCCACATTGCAACTGCTCGCTGATATCGCCTCTACGAGTAGTGGTACCTGGCTTGCAGCACCACGAGGTCGTTGCCGTCGACGAGGTACACCAATCGGTGTTCATCGTCGATTCGCCGCGACCACGCTCCCGCCAACGCGTGGCGCAACTGTTCTGGTTTTCCAATTCCGGCAAACGGGTCTCGTGTGGTTTCAATCAACAATCGATTGATTCGTTTGAGTGTGGATCGATCTGCAGTTTGCCAATAGACGTAGTCGTCCCAGCCAATGTCAGTGAACACGATTCTCACGAGAGCAGGTCGTGCTCCGTGACCGTTCCGGAACGAGCTTGTTCGAGGCTACTCAGTAGCCGCTTGGCGTTGGCGGGTGATCGCAATAGATATGCAGTTGCCTCCAGCGCGTCGAAATCGTCGCGCGATATCAACACTGCAGCGCCGTGTTTCGACGTAATTTCGATGGGTTGATGGTCGTCATTGACCTGTTCGATCAACGGGAAGAGCCGCTTGCGCGCTTCTGTTGCGGAAATCGCCATGTCGTTGCTCCGTTGCTGGATGGTACTTGAAATGGTACCACTCCGAGTCCATTCGAGTTACCCGCGTTGGTAGTTGGGGGCCTCGTGGGTGATGGTGATGTCGTGAGGGTGGCTCTCTTCGCGTCCTGCGGTGGTGACACGCATGAAGCGGGCATCTGCCCGCAACGCGTCGAGCGTGGCTGCTCCCGCGTAACCCATTCCGCTACGGAGGCCGCCCACCAATTGATGGGCAACGTCTTGCAATTTTCCGGCATACGGCACACGGCCCTCGACACCTTCTGGAACCAATTTTTTGGTACCAGTACCGACCGACTGGCCAGAAGCGTAACGGTCTGCACCGTGGCCCTTCATCGCTCCGAGCGAGCCCATTCCGCGATACGTCTTATACCGTCGACCTTCGAAAATTTCTTGATCGCCAGGTGCCTCATCTGCGCCGGCCAAGAGGCTGCCGAGCATCACCGAGTGGGCTCCCGCAGCAATGGCCTTCACCACGTCGCCAGAGTACGTGACGCCACCATCGGCGATGATCGGTACACCAAGCGCTCGTGCCGCGACTGCCGTGTGGTAGACCGCCGAAAGCTGCGGCATGCCAGCTCCGGAGATCACTCGAGTTGTACAAATGGAGCCTGCGCCGACGCCCACTTTCACGGCGTCGGCCCCAGCCCTGTGCAGCGCCTCGACGCCCTCTTCTGTGACCACATTGCCAGCTACAACAGCCAACGAAGGCCAGCCTGCTTTGAGGCGCTCGATTGTTTTGATAACGCCAGCAGAATGACCGTGAGCAGTGTCGATCACGATGGCATCGACGCCCATGGCGGCCAGCGCTTCCGCCCGTTGCTCGACATCGTCGCCTACGCCGACGGCGGCCGCACATCGAAGGCGACCCTGATTGTCGCGTGTGGCGTTGGGGAATTCTTGGCGCTTGAGGATGTCTTTCACCGTGATCAAACCGGCCAGGCGGCCGTCTTCGTCGAGGAGTGGAAGCTTTTCAATTCGGTGCGCTTGGAGCAACGCTTTGGCTTGGTCCAGCGTTGTACCAACGGAGGCCGTCACGAGATCGCGTGATTGCATGAATTCGGTGACCGATTTTCGGTAGTCACTCGGCTCGCAGAACCGGATATCGCGGTTGGTGAGAATGCCCACTAAGCGGCGATCGGCGTCCACGATAGGGACTCCCGAAAATTTGAATCGGTTCATGAGGTCTTCTGCGTCAGCCAAAAGTGCCGTCGGCGGTAGCGACACTGGGTCGGTAATCATGCCCGATTGGCTGCGTTTCACCTTCTGCACCTCGGCCGCTTGGTCGGCGATGGTGAGATTGCGATGGATCACGCCGATGCCACCGGCGCGTGCCATAGCGATGGCCATAGCGGCCTCTGTGACTTTGTCCATGGCGGCCGAAACGAGCGGCACGGCCAGCCGGATGTCGGCTGCGAAAACGGTCGACGTGTCGACAGAATCTGGGAGCACTTCGGAGTAGCCGGGAATGATGACCACGTCATCAAACGTGAGGGCTTCGAAGCGGTTGAAAAGTTCATCGTTTTTGTTCATGGTTGTCCTGAATAAGTGGCCGGAATTGTGGATAGGGAAAGTGAGTCAACAAGGTTTCGTAGTGCCAACACGAGTAGTAAGTGTTCTGTGTGATGGATTCGTAGGGACAATGTATCGACCGTGTCGCCGAACACGATGGGGACTGTGGCGGTCGCTAGTACAGGGCCGTCGTCGACACCTTCGTCGGGTACAAGATGGATCATTACACCGGTGTGCGTGAGCCCGTCTTCGAGCGAGGCGGCGTGGGCTCGTTCAATGGCATGAAGCCCAGGAAACGCTCCGGGCAACGCTGGGTGCACGTTCACCACTGGGGCGTTCATGTCTTTCAAGAAATGCATAGACAGCAGACGCATGAACCCAGCCAAAACCACCACCGCCGGATCGAAGAGTTTCACTGCCTCGGCGAGCCGGGTGTCGTACGCAGCCCGATCCTCGCCTGGTTGACGGGCCATGGCAACGGCGGGAATGGCGAGCGCCCTGGCCCGTTCCAGGGCGAATGCATCGGGGTTGTCACTTATGACAGCGGCCACACGTGCGTCGAGTGTGCCATCACCCGTGGCGTCCAGAATTGCCTGCAGATTGCTGCCGTTTCCCGACGCCAACACCACAAGCTTGGCCGTCATTGCAAGTGCACCACTTTGTGACCGGGGACCAGTTCGCCAATGACCCACGTAGGTTCGGGAATGGATGCTTGCACGGCGGCGACGTCATCGGGGCGCACAATGACCACCATGCCAATACCCATGTTGACGGTGCGGTACAGCTCCACCAGGTCCATGCCCGTAGTGAGTTCTTGTACCAGTTGGAACAACGGCAAAATGGGGAATGAGCCCAGGTGGATGATGGCATCCACGTCGTCGGGAAGGGCCCGGGGCACGTTTTCCACGAGTCCGCCACCGGTGATATGGGCCAACGCATTTACCTTGCCGGTGGCCAGCGCGGGCATCAACACATTCAAGTAACTGCGATGCGGTTGCAGCAGAGCGTCGATGATGGGCATGTCGAGCGGCGCTGGTTGGGCGTCGAACGGGAGCCATTCGAATACTTTCCGGAGCAGCGAATAGCCGTTGGTGTGCGGTCCGTTAGAAGCCACACCGATGAGTACGTCGCCAACGGCCACATTGCGGGGCAGCAGCTGGTCGCGTTCGGCCACGCCCACCAGCGTGCCGGCCACATCGAATGCGCCTGGCCGATACACACCCGGCATCTCGGCGGTTTCGCCACCCAGCAGTGCACAACCGCTAGCTGCACACGCCTCGGCCATGCCGGTCACGATGGAGGCCACTTGGGTGGCATCGATCACACCGCTGGCGAAATAGTCCAAGAAAAACAATGGCTTGGCGCCTTGAACCAATACGTCGTTGATGCAGTGATTCACGATGTCGTGGCCTGAAACCCAGTGTCGATTCGCTCGAGCCGAAAGTTCGACTTTGGTGCCGACGCCATCGGTGGAGGCCACAAGCACGGGGTGGTTCATATCCTTGATACTTGCTAGGTCGAACACCCCGCCGAAGGAGCCGACGCCTCGCAATACTTCTGGGCCGTGCGTTGCTTCGACGGCCGCCTTCATGGCGCTCACCGCTCGATTGCCTTCGTCAATATTGACTCCCGCCGCCGCGTATGTGGTGATCGAAGCCCCGCTCGCTCGCCAGCCAATGTCGCGGCGATGATGGGCACCATCGAACTGGATGTGTTCCGCGGCGCGATACGCATTTGCCCGAGCGTCGGCCAACGTGTCGCCGACTCCCGTGACGCTCAGGACTCGACCGCCGGTGCTCATCAACGATCCGCTGGCGTCGAGCGCGGTGCCGGCATGGAACACCGTGGCCGTGAGGGCCGCGCTATCCAGGCCGCTGATGCTCGAACCCCGTACTGGTTCGCCGGGGTATCCAGGTGCGCAGAGCACGACCGTCAACGCCGATTGTGGCAAGCATCGCACGGGGGTAGCGGTGAGGTTGCCATCGACGCATGCGAGCGCCAATTCCACGAGATCGGATTCCAACAAGGGCATCAAAACCTGGGTCTCGGGATCGCCGAATCGACAGTTGTACTCCAACAATTTGGGACCATCTACGCACAGCATGATGCCTGCGAAGAGGACGCCCACATACGGCGTGCCGTTGGTGGCGAGATGGTCCACCACTGGTTGTATGAAGGCGGCCATAAGGTCGGCGGTGGCCACGTTCACGGGTGCTGGCGCGTAGGCGCCCATGCCGCCTGTGTTGGGGCCGAGGTCGCCGTCGTTGAGGCGCTTATGGTCCTGTACCAACGGCAAGGCAACGGCGGTGACGCCATCGCAAAATGCGATCAGGGAGCACTCCGGGCCCGAGAGGCGCTCTTCCACAATGAACGGCCCCGTGATTGAGATGGCGTTGATGGCGTCGGCAAGCTCGGTCGCCGATGAGGGCACGATGACGCCCTTGCCGGCCGCCAATCCATCTTGCTTCACCACTACTGGTTGGCCGAATGCGTCGGCCCAGGCCTGCGCACCAGCGGTATCGCCGGCGGCAAATTGGGCGAAGACAGGAGATGGAATCCCAAGCGAGGCGGCGATCTCGCGGGTGTAGGTCTTGGAAGACTCCAGCCGCCCAGCGGCCATTGTCGGCCCGAATGCCTTGATTCCTTTGGCGTGAAGAGCATCAGCAAGCCCGGCGGCAATGGCCGCGTCTGGCCCGATGATCACCAGATCCACGTTGCTCGAAACGCAATAATCAACCAATGAGCCAACATCATCGGCGGCGATTTCGACACGTGTACCGGGCGTGCCGGCGTTTCCCGGCGCTACGGACAGCATCCCGCATAGCGGCGACTGGGCGAGTTTGTCGGCCAATGCGTGTTCGCGTCCGCCTCCGCCGACCACCAAAATATGCAAGGCTTTTGTAGCCGCAGTCATGCCGAGGCTCGTTCGAAGCTGAGCTTTGGTTGGGCGTGCCGCACTTCTATGGGGTATTCGCCAGTGAAGCATGCGTTGCAATATCCGCTGTCGCGGCCAATGGCACGCATCATGGCCTCCATACTCAGAAAGGCGAGCGAATCGGCGTTGATCAATTCGCGGATTTGATCAACGGTGTACTTGGCAGCAATGAGATCACCATCGTGGCCCATATCGACACCAAAATGGCACGGGTCAGTGATCGGAGGACAAGTGATGCGCACGTGAACTTCTGCGGCTCCGGCGTCGCGCAGCAACTTCACGAGCGGCCCGGCGGTCGTGCCTCGTACGAGTGAGTCGTCGATCATGATGACCCTTTTCCCGGCCAGGTTTTCACTCAACGCGTTAAACTTCATGGCTACGCCTCGCTCGCGTAATTCTTGAACGGGCTCGATGAACGTGCGACCGATGTATCGATTCTTGATGAGGCCGTCGTTGAAGGGAATACCGGTGGCCCTGGCGTACCCAATGGCGGCCGGAATTGATGAGTCAGGTACGGGGATTACCACATCGGCTTCGACAGGTGCCAGCGCGGCGAGTTCCTCGCCAAGTCGTTGACGTACGTGATGCACGTTGCGGCCATCCCACACTGAATCGGGACGAGAAAAGTACACGAACTCGAAGGTGCAATGGGCAGATTTTGGAGCGGCGGCAAGTGCCCGGTGGCGTTCGATTTCGCCTCCTGACAGGGTGATGATTTCGCCAGGTTCCACTTCGGAAATGTCGACGCATCCCAACGTGTTGAGAGCACAGGTTTCCGAGGCCACCGCATGGCCGCCGTGGGGCAGACGTCCAACGGAGAGGGGGCGGAATCCCCATGGGTCGCGTACAGCCACCACTCGATCTGCCGCCAACATCACCATGGAGTAGGCGCCTTTCCATGCTGGCAAAGTGCGTTCCACACGCTCGGTCCATGTGCGTCCCCCTGCCGCGGCAAGCATCAGTGTCATCACTTCGGAATCGCTGGATGCGGTAAGGCCAAAGCCCCGTTGCAGAAGCTCGTCACGTAGTTCAGGGGCGTTCACGATGTTGCCATTGTGAGCCACGGCGAGCGGACCGTGCATGGTCTCCACCAAAAACGGCTGCACGTTCTTGAGGTTCGAAGACCCTGTTGTTGAGTAGCGCGTGTGGCCAATCGCGTTATACCCCGTAAGAGGGCGCAGCGTCTCGGCGTTGAATACATTGCTCACCAATCCAGCATCCTTGTGGTTCCGGATCCGTTGGCCGTCGGAGACCGCAATACCGGCCGCTTCTTGCCCGCGATGTTGCAACGCAAACAGGCCGAAAAAGGCGAGTTGGGCAATGCCATCGCCGTTTGGCGTGGACACCCCGATGACGCCGCATTCCTCGCGAGGATTGTCGTCGAAATTGAACTCACCCATGGTTACCGCACCCCGCGACGTTGGCTGCGAGTCGGGGGCCAACAGGGTATTCGCCTGGTTCAAATGCATTTCCGGTCAGCATTTCGAACGCCGTGATGTAGCGCCGCGAGGTCTCAGCCCACACATCAGGGCCCAAGTCGGGTGGCGTGCCATCGCCGGAATAGCCAATGGCGGCCAGGGCCTGTCGAATGGGTTCTTTGTCGAAACTCTCTGGGTCGCGCCTGGCAGCCAACCGTTGGTCGTATGTTTCGGCGACCCAGAATCGGGAAGAGTCTGGCGTGTGCATTTCGTCAATGATCATCAATTGGCCGTGGGGTCCGAGGCCAAATTCGTATTTGGTGTCGGCCAAAATGAGCCCCGCTTGGTTAGCAATCTTTTGGCCCCGAGCAAAGATCGCCAGCGCAGCAGTTTGGACACGGTCCCACAATTTGGCATCCACCAACCCATGGTTCACGACGTCTGCACAGGTGAGTGCCTCGTCGTGAGTACCGTGATCTGCCTTGGTTGTGGGTGTGATGATGGCGTGGGGAAGGGCGGTGTTTTTCTCGAGGCCGTCGGGAAATTCGTACCCGTAAATAGTGCGGGCGCCATCTGTGTATTTTCGCCACAACGATGTGGATGTGACGCCGGTGATGTAGCCGCGCACGACCACTTCAACTGGCAGCGGATCGGCGGCGTGGGCGATCAAAGCATTCGGATCGGGAAGCGAGATGACGTGATTGTCGACGATGTCGCTCACGTGATTGAACCACCACGCAGCCAGTTGATTCAGCACCTGGCCCTTGTACGGCACGTGGGCCACGATACGGTCGAACGCGCTCAGCCGGTCGGTCGTGACAAACAACCGACGATTACCTTCCAACGCGTAGCTGACTCGCACTTTGCCGACACGACGATCGGGAAGGTCGAGCTCGACATCAGAGAACGGTGTGATGGTCGACTGCATTTCAAGCTCCTGAAATTTGCGAGATGGCATTGGTAAAAAGGGTGAGGCCTAAATTTCCGACATGGCCCCGGAAATGACGAGGATGCTGGCGGGGTACGACATAGTTCTCGGGGTGGGGCATCATGCCAAGCACAAGCCCCGTGGAATCGCAGACGCCAGCGATGTTTCCCACAGAGCCGTTGGGGTTGTCGCCCGCGTAGCGCAGCGCGATTTGGTCATTGGCTTCTAATACAACGAGCTCACTCGGCGCCACCACGTATCGACCTTCACCATGGGCGATGGGGCAGTGGATTTCTTCTGTGAGTCCGGCGGTGAAAATACATTTCTGGGACACGGGCACCAGTTGTGTCCAATCGCAAATGAACGAGCCGCCGTTGTTGTGCCCCAAGGAACCCGGCAATAGCGAAGTGCGTACGAGTGTCTGGAAGCCGTTGCAAATGCCGAGGATAGGGCGGCCCCGTTCCACATGATTTCGCAACGCGTCGCCGAGGCGAAGTTCGAGGTGCATGCCGAAAAGGCGACCGGCACCCAACGCATCAGCGAACGAGAATCCGCCGGGGATCACGATCAGATCAGCAGAGCTCACCAGTGAGGCATCATTCACGGCCTCTTCAATAAGCGCGATGGCGGGGGTTGCTCCAGCCCGAGTGAGAGCGAAGGCAACGTCGTTGTCGCGATTGCTCCCAGGGCCAGAAATGATCAGGGCGAGAGGTTGCATTATGCGAGCGATTTCATGGCCGAGGCCCCGTGGTGAGCCTCGTGAATTTCTTCAAGGTTGATCGTGGAGCCAGGTGTCAACGTGACGAATGGCTCGGCTGTGACAGTGCCGAGTACGACGCCATCGCCATGGGTGGTGGTCAAGAACAGGTCCAAATTTTGGGGAGATATTTCGCACAGCAACCGAGATTGCGACTCGCTAAAAAGGCCGATGGCGGCGTCGGCGTGGCTCGTATGTGTGAGCTCCACACCGAGGCCGCCTCCGAGCGCCATTTCACAAACGGCAACGGCAATTCCACCCTCGGCCACGTCGTGGCACGATGCTACGAGCCCCGAGCGAATTGCTTGGTGCAGCCGTTGGTAGCGAACAGGGGCGTCGGCATCTGGCGACGGAACAGCTCCGTTGACGGTTGCGCCGAGCACCTTCGCCACATGACTGCCCCCTAATTCCGGCAAGGTTCGCCCGACCATCACAATGAAATTCCCTGCCGATTTAAGATCGGTAGTGACGCACGATTCGACACTCGGCACGCACGCCACCGCAGTGATAACCAACGTGGGAGGTACAGAATGCCGTTGACCGTCGGTGCCCAAATATTCGTTATTGAGCGAGTCTTTGCCGCTCACGTACGGAGCGCCATGCGCCGA
The DNA here is from genome assembly GCA_038231795.1 of Acidimicrobiales bacterium. GTDB lineage: Bacteria > Actinomycetota > Acidimicrobiia > Acidimicrobiales > JBBRKR01 > JBBRKR01. The sequence continues at coordinate 29,840 of JBBRKR010000008.1, read as the reverse complement.
TGCAGCGGTGCAACATCCTGCGACGGCGGCCACTAGCGCGCCGAGAGTTTCGGGCCGGCGAGGATCGCCCCACGAGAAGTTGTCGAGCAATGCCACCTGCGATGGATCGGCACCCACAGCCACCACGCTGCGGATTGCTTCATCGACTACGGCGTGGGCCATGAATTCCGGATCAGTGATGCCGTACCACGGGTTTACACCGATGCCGATGGCAATCCCGGTCTGAGCCAACGGGCGGGCTAACACGACACCATCGGATGGACTGTTGCCATCGATCCCGGTGAGGGGGCGCACCACCGACGTGCCCAAAATTTCGTGATCGTAACGACGAATGATGTTGGCCTTCGACGCCAGATTGGGATGGGCCAACAATCGCAAGGTGATCGCGCCTACATCAATTGCGCCCAACTCATCGACATTCGCGGAGGCGCGATTCGGCGATGGCAACTCGGCGGTCATATATCGTTGTGGGCGACCGTCGTGCAAAAACGCGGTCTCCATATCGAGCAATTCGACTCCGTTGTGGCGGACCACTAAGCGCCCTGTGCCGGTGAATTCGCCAACATCCGTGAGCTCGACGCCATGGCGATCACACACCTGCTTCAGAGCTGCCAACGCGTGCGACGCACACGCCACCACCATGCGCTCTTGAGCCTCCGAGAGCCAGACCTCCCATGGCGCCAGTCCCGGGTATTTCAGCGGAACACGCATGAGCTCCACATCGGCTCCTAGCAGCTCTGCCATTTCGCCGATGGCTGACGATAGACCGCCAGCACCGCAGTCGGTGATAGCGGTGAACAGATCGTGGCGCTCGGCCAGGGCGTCGATCAAAAGTTTTTCGGTTATGGGGTCGCCGATCTGCACGCTGGCTCCTGCCACCTCACCAGTGGTGGCGTCCATGGTGCCCGATGAGAATGTGGCGCCCCTGATGCCATCTCGACCGGTGCGACCACCCAACACGATGACGCGGTCCCCGATGTGAGGGCCGGTGAGCGGCGGCGCGTCGGCCGCCGCCTCGCCAATGCAGCCCGCGAACACCAAGGGATTGGCGGTATACGCAGAGTCGTACAACACGGCTCCGGCCACGGTGGGCAGGCCGATCTTGTTGCCATAGTCGGCAATGCCCGCCACCACGCCCGACCGGATTCGCAGTGGATGCAAAGTGCCGTCGGGCACCAATGCCGGGTCGAGGTCGGCAGGGCCGAAACACAAAATGTTGGTGCACGCAATGGGGCGATGAGCGTTGGCTCCCAGAATGTCGCGGATCACGCCACCAACGCCGGTATTCGCCCCGCCGAACGGCTCGATGGCCGACGGGTGGTTATGCGTCTCGGCCTTCAACGCCAGTGTGCGGTGAGGCGAAAATTGCACGATGCCGGCGTTGCCCACGAACGATGAGATGACGAAGGGAGCGTTGATGGCATCAGTACAATCACGAAGCTGGCGCAGTAACGGGGTGATGGCTTTTCCGTGTTGATCCGTGATTGCAGCCCGAAAAGTTTTGTGGGCGCAATGCTCGCTCCACGTCTGGGCCAACGTCTCCAATTCGAGATCGCGTGGCTCGCGGCCCAGCGCCCGATAGTGCGATTGAATGGCTTGAAGTTCGGCGGGATCGAGGTGCAGAGAGCGTTGTTTATTGACGAGCTCCAAATCGTCAAACGAAGCGTCGATGATGGCCACGAATTCAGCCTCGGTGGTTACGGCCCCGAGCGTTGCGTCCTGCGCTGCAATCGGAGTATTGATCGACCATCTTTCGATGACCGGGTTGCCGAGTAGTTGGGTAACCAATCGACTCAAATTCGTAGGGTCGATGTGCCCATCGATGGTGTAGTGCCGGCCCGTCGATACGTGGCCCACGTCGAAGCCAAGGAGGCGAGTGGCCTCGTGCAGCGCTATGGCTGTGGGGTCGGTGACGCCAGCATGGAGGACGACGTCCACGAAATGTTGTGGAGGGCGGACAGCGACCTCATGACTGAATGCACCCGTCTCGAGCAACGGGTCGGCCAACACGCCAAGCAATACCGATTGAACCGATTGTGGAAGCCCGTCATGGAAAAGCAGCAGTCGTGATTCTTGAATGCTCCACACGCCTATGTGGCCAAGGGCGGTCGTGTCATGTAGGAGGGTGGTCGAATGCCCGTCGGCGCCAAGAGGCGTGAGGGTGAGCCTTAGTGGGGCTGCCACACCTGTCCCGAACGAGCCATACTGGCACCCTACCTATGGTCCGGTCACGGTGGCAAGCGACGTTTACATTATGTAAAAACGAGAACCTATAGTGGCCAAATGACCCATCGCAGCCGCCTTTGCCAGATCCTTGTTGACGTCCCCAAAAGCGACTTTGAAGCCACTACAACATTTTGGAGCGGGGCCCTTGGCACTCGTGTCGAGCAGCCCCATGGTGATGCTGACGAGTACCGGGTGTTGGGCTGGGTAGTGCCCGGAATTCACATGTTGATGCAAAGTATCGGCGGCTCAGCCCGAGTACATCTCGACATTGAGTCAGATGACATTGAGGCCGAAGTGGCACGACTAATGACCCTCGGCGCCAACGAGCTGGAACGTCACCAGGACTGGGTTGTGATGACCGATCCTGCCGGTTTGCCATTTTGCGTGGTACCAAATTTTTCGCAAGAGTTTGCTAGTCAGGCGACGCAGTGGCCCTAACCCGATGAGTCCACCTGCTTGATAGATAAATCACGGTAAATTTGGGGCGTCCCCAAACGCGTATACCCGGCCTGAAGCGGCAGCCAACCAGTAGCCGTTACCCGACGGGGTAGGGGCCATACCAACAATTGGACTTGGCACATTCACGCCGCCGGTAGACCCAGCGAATACTGCATCACCAAACGTGAAAAGGCCGCCATCTGAAGCAACCATCACATAGCCATTTCCCTGGGCGCTGGATGCCATGCCGACGATGGGTTTGTTAAGTGGCGTGGCGCCCATGGAGCCGAAGAATTTGGCGTCGCCGAAGCTGAATATGCCGCCGTCGGCGGCTACGAGCCAGTACCCATTTCCGGTTGGTGTTGATGCCAGGCCAACGACCGGTTTATTGAGTGGCGTGGCGCCCATGGAGCCGTAGAATTTGGCGTCGCCGAAGCTGAATATGCCGCCGTCGGCGGCTACGAGCCAGTACCCATTTCCGGTTGGTGTTGATGCCATGCCAACGATTGGTTGATTGAGTGAGATGCCGCCAGTGGAGCCAAAGAAACCGGCACCGTTGACAGCGAAGACTCCTCCGTCGGCCGCCACATACCATGCTCCTTGGCCACTCGCAGAGCGCGCCGCGCCCACGATGGGCTTAACTAAAACGTAGGGTCCGTCAAAACTTTGGGACGTGAAATCTCCCGAGTTGAGAACTCGACCGGAGGCGTAAATTCGCTCGTAACCGGCCCCCGTCGGCGAGGCAATAATTGCCGCCACCCGATTTTCGCTCGGCGGGTTACTCGTACGCCCGCCCACGATGGGTATACCGAATTGGAAGGTGAGCGATTCGATCCACATTTGGCGAGCGCCGAAGGTAAGCCCATATCCAATTCGGCCTGGCGTCCATGCGTGATACACGATGCCCAAAAATTTGTTTTCGTCCCGAAAAGTTTCCACGCCGCCGGGGCCGAATTTGCCGTCGGCGTCGGTGAGAATGGGGCCATTAGTGGTGCGGAAACATGGGCCGACTGGAGAGTCACATCGAGCGATGCCCGACGCGTAGGCGGCTGTGTCCCAGTGATTCGCAGAGTAGAAAAGTTCGTATCGCTGACCATCAAAAACCATCGACGGCGCTTCGATGATGTTGTCTTCCCAGCCCGGCTCGGCTGTCATCAAAAGGCTCGGAGACCCAACAGTGCTGCGTCCATCGGGGGTGAGTTTGATTGACCACAGTGTCGACGGGATTTTCGTTGGAACGTCTGCCTTATAGAGCAGGTAGGGTACAGCGTCGACGGCGATGAAAATGCTCGGGTCTATGGCGCCGGCAAGATTGTGTGGACATACCAGTGGTCCAGTGGTTGTGTCGCTGTACGGACCTCCTGGCGAGCTAGCGACGGCATAGGAAATGCATTGGTGTTTCGTGGCCTTGTCGCGAGTGGCGTAATACATGACGTAGGCAGAGCCGAATCGCCATACATAAGGCGCCCACGTGTAGGACGGCTTGGGGTCTGCCCACGTTGCCATGGTGGGTAACGCTTCGACAATCGGCGTCCACGTGACGCCGTCTGGGGAGGTGGTCGATTGAATGTGAATCGCCGACGACCCCGTGGCAAACGCGTAGTACGTGCCGTTGTATTCACGTACAACGGGGTCCGGAAAGTCGTCAGCAATTGTGGGCATGGGCACAAGCGAAGGCGGCGGCTTCGGCAAGGCGTATGCCTGCGAGGTGGCTGTCGTGAGCACCATCAGTGTTGCTGTCGAGACGGCCAAAAGTATTCTGCGGGGAGACAACATTGATGCCTACTCTTACACGAGTCGGCGGGCAAGTGTGGGCATGACGTTGCCGCCAGGGGTCATTGCTTGGTTGATTTAACGACCTTGATTCCGTTGCCAGTGGCCACCACGTAAAAGGTGTGCGGTCCGGGGCATGCGTACGGAATTGTCAGCGAGCCTGTCGCTGCTAGCCCTGTTTGGTACGGGCCATCGGGATTATCGATGGCGACGTACACATCATCGACCTGACGAAAACTCCAAGTGATCGTGACTTCAGTGGCTGGGCCCGGTGGGGCATTGGGTGCCTCAACGGCTGCACAATTTGCGTTCACATTGACTAAGGACAAATTGACAAATACCGGGCCAGCGCCGGGAGCTGTAGTGTTGTTTGCTGGCTTAGCGATCGAAGACGTCGGGGTTTGCGGGGTAGTCGAGGCCGTGACAGCTGATGAAGAGGATGCAGCTGACGAGACCACCGATTTAGTAGTCGTTTTCGTCGCTCCGTCAGGGGCTGATGTGGAAGTAGTGACGCTCTTGAGTGGCGCCGTGCTCGATGTCGAGGGGGTTGTCGAAGTGGTCGCTGCTTTAGTCGTAGATGAGGTGCAGCCCACGACCGCTATTAGGCATGTAGCCACGATTGAAATCTTTTGGAACATGTTGCAAGGTACCAGGAAACGAGACCTCCCATCGGTCGAGTGTCGCTTGAGGACTTGGCTACTGTTCGGCCATGACAAATCTCCTTCCTGAGCAGAATGACGATGATCGAATCGATCGTTTGCAGCGAGTGATTGATAGGGAAGAAATTCGGTCGGTGATCTACAAGTACTGCAGGGGGATCGATCGCATGCAGTTCGATCTGGTGCGCTCGTGCTACCACCCTGACGGCATCGATGACCATGGCGATTTCGTGGGCGGTGTGGATGATTTCGTGGATTACGTGACGGCATTGTTGCCGAGTTTTGAATCTACGAGTCATTTCGTTGGCAACATGCTTATCGAACTCGATTGGGCAGGGAATCGCCATCGGGCACGGGTAGAAACGTATTGCGTGGCGAATCATCGGCGGCGTGCCGTTGGTGACCGTCCGGCCAATGATTTTGTGGTGGGGCTTCGCTACGTCGACGATTTCGAACGGCGCGAAGGTGGGTGGGCGATTCGCACGCGGGTGTGCACGATCGATTGGTCTCGCACCGATCCAATCCCGGAGCGTGGGTGGGTCAGGCCCGAGCGCTACGTGCAACCTCGTCGTGATTCGACCGATCCGGTATTTGCCGACGACCTTCGAACCGTGGCCCGCGACTCGGCCGGCCCTCTGGGCACCCGTGTGAGCAATGGGGCATCGGCATGATCGACGATTTCATCCGAGATGTTGCTCTTGTAACGAACGTGGTGACCGACGTCGAGGTGTTGGCAGCTAGACGATTCGACTACTGGGCGGCAAGTCATTTGCGCAATTGGCAAGGCCACCAAATGCCGAGCGCTGGCTGTGTCGTGCAACCCACCGACACGTCCCAGGTGCAAGCCATTGTGCGTTTGGCAGCGCATCATCGAGTGCCGATAGTTCCCTTCGGATTGGGAAGCGGCGTGGTTGGCGGGATCATGCCGACGAGCGATTGTGTTTTGCTTGACCTGAGCGCTATGAACAGAACGCTGTCGATACATGAGCACGATATGTTGGCCACTTTTGAGGCCGGAAAAAACGGGATGGCCGCCGAAAACGAAGTGGCTGAGCTCGGGCTCACCATTGGCCACTGGCCCCAATCGATAGCTGTGAGCAGCGTCGGTGGTTGGGTTTCCACGAGGGCATCAGGGCAATTTTCGACGGCACACGGCAACATCGAAGACATCGTGTACTCGATCGAAGCGGTTTTGCCGACGGGCGAATTGGTCACGTTGGGCAAGGCACCCAGAGCAGCGGCAGGGCCCGATTTGCGCCACATCCTGATGGGGGCTGAGGGCACGATGGGCGTGGTCACCGCCGTCACGCTGTCGTTGCGGGCACTCCCAGAATGCCAGAGATTCACTGCGTTTCATGTCGACACAGTTGACCAGGGTTTTGAAGCACAGCGACGGATTCTGCGTGCCGACTGGCGGCCACCTGTCATGCGCCTGTACGACGGAACCGAGACCAAGCGCAACTTCGGCGATTTCCAACGAGAGCGCTCGCCGATGTTGATCATGGTCCACGAAGGCCCGACCTCGCGGGTCGATGCCGAGGTGGCCGACGTCACGAAAGTCGCTCTAGCAGCCGGGTTGGAAGTGGCAGATCCGGGAGCTACAAACAACTGGATGCAGCGGCGAAATCACGTGCCATCGTGGGCGGACCTTTTCGACCAGGGGTTGGTTGTCGACACGATCGAAATCTCCGCGCCGTGGTCAAAAATTGGCGCTGTGTATAGCGAATCAATCGCTGCGTTGCGATCCGTGCCTGGCGTGGTGAGCGCGTCGGCTCACAGCTCCCATGTGTACCGATCGGGTATCAATCTGTACTTCTCGTTTGCTGCTGCCGTTCCATCTGCGGACATGGAAGCGGCCTACTTTGAGTGTTGGCGCAAGGTCATGGAATCGACGGCGCGCAATGGTGGCGGCATTGCTCATCACCACGGAGCGGGCCGATTGCGAAAGCCATATCTGGCCCTTGATCTTGGAGCGGCAGGTGTCGAACTTTTGCGCACAATTGCCGGTGCTGTGGACCCTCTCGGCATCATGAATCCCGGCAATTTTATTCCCAATAGCGCCATTCGGTAGCGGCCCCCCGGTCGGCAACTATCACGCCCCGGGCGACTGCATGACGTTCGTGCTTGCCTGCGCTACCGGGCCAGCGGGATGATTGTGCCGGCGTTCATAATGCCGTTGGGATCAAAGGCCTTCTTGAGCGTCTCGAGCATGAAATACGACGAGCCGTACTCCTCGCGCACCCATGGGGCACGAGCTTTTCCGATGCCGTGATGATGCACAATTGAGCCACCAAATCGCAACGTTTCTTCGACGATGATTTTGATAATCGGTAGGTAGTACTTGTCGGTTTCTTCTTCTGGCTCACAGTCAATGAGGTCGTAGAAATAGTTGAAGTACATGTTGGTGCCGTTGATATAGCTGTGTGAAGAGTGGCCGCCAAGCAACGTGATTCCATTGATCTCGCTACGAATGCGGGGGAGTACGGCATCGTAAATATCGTTGATGGTGCTCCAGTCGGCTGACACTTCTGTGGTTCGGTTGACGTTTCGGGTGTTGCGAATCCGATCGTCTTCACGAGTGATCTTTTCAGGGCCCCACACCAAGTCAGCGAACCATTCGGCCACCAACTTGCTTTCGACCAGCGCCATGCCCTCATGGCGCGCCACAATTTCTTCGATAGCGGCCGCAGTGGCTTTGGTGATGCCGGCAGCGCCTTCAGCCATAAACAGCACAACACAGTCGTCGGGCGCTGCGAAATTCGAGAAGTGCAACTGGCCGTCTTCCGGGTCGTATAGGCGAGCAACAGACGGCTTGTAGCCAGCGACCATGACCTCGCGCAGGATGGCGAATCCTGTTTTCATGCTCTTGGTCGTCCACCCTAGGAAGGTGTTGTTTTCGGGCATGTAGGGAAACAGTTTCACGGTGACTTCGGAAATAAAACATAGGGCGCCTTCGTTGCCGATCACAAGGTGACGAATATCGGGGCCGGCGGCCCGGCGCGGCACGTTCTTGATACGCGAAATGTGGCCGCCGGCGAACACCACTTCCGCGCCGACAAGCATGTCTTCGATGCCTCCGTACAGCGTCGAAAATTGTCCGATGCTGCGGGTGGCTGTGAGGCCACCGAATTGGGCGACGGGCTTGGATTGTGGCGAGTGGCCAGTGGTGAGGCCGAGTTTGCGAACTTCATCTTCGAGTGCTTGCAAAGGGACGCCGCATTCCACGGTGGCTTGCATGTTGTAGGCGTCGATCCTAAGGATCTTGTTCATCCCCGAGGCATCCATCACGATTGAATTCTCAACGGGTGTTTCCAGCCCGCCCTCAGTAGCGGTGCCGCCTGTTCGGGACACAATGTTCACCAAATTTTCATTGGCAAACCTCAACACGTTTGCAGCGTCTTGGGTGCTGTGTACCATCACCACGGCGGCCGGAAGAGGCATGGTGTACACGCCAAAAATGTTTTGCAACTTTCGAAAATTGTCGATGCTGCGTTGTTGCAACGTGTGGTGGTCAGTCACCACGTTTTCTGGCCCTACAAGGGCTTGGAGATGTTCAACGATTGCGTCGCGGGTGAGAGTCATGTGAATGGTCCTGAAGTGGTTGAGGGTCAGTGGAAGAGAGGGAATGATTGCTCGAACAGCGGGTCGGTTGCCGAACGAATGTGGTGATAGGCGCCGTTGGCAATTTGTTGGTATATCGCTGTGTTTGCGGTTGTCGGAGTGAAGGTCTGGCGGCCGGGCGCCATGTGCGCAGCGGCGCTTTCGACGCTCTCGTACAAGCCTGCGCCAGCCGCTGCGCACATGGCGGCACCGAGGCTTGCTCCCGCAGTGGCAGTGCTCCGAATGGCAGGCACTCCGAACATATCGGCGAAGATGCCCATGAAGAGTTCGCTGTTGGCTCCGCCTCCGGAAATCACAATATCGGTGAGCTCGATTCCAAGTTCCGAACACATCGCATCGACGTGAAATTTCATCGACAAAGAAATCGCTTCGAGAATCGATCGGTACATGTGACCGCGGGTATGTCGGGCGTCGAAACCCAAAATCGAGCCCTTGCGAAATGGTTTATCGGTGGGGGCAAGCCAATCCAAAACAGTCATGAGACCATCGCTGCCGGCCGGCACCTCGACAGCCTCGCGTTCGAGATACGACTCGCGTGACATGCCTGAATTGGCCGCCGCGGCGGCCACCTCCGGGCCGAGCAAATCTAGGAACCACGACAACGTCCACATGCCTCGACGAACGCCATTGCTCTCGTACAAATATTGATGGGGGATACACGCAAAGTTGGTCCAGAAGTTCTGCGGATCGGCGACGTTCACATGGCCGGGTACCATCGCTGCGATGTATGTTCCAAGAGAAATCAGGGCGGTGGTGGGGCCGACCAATCCCGATCCCAGCATCTCCACTGCCTTGTCGTTGGCAGTCGACACGACCGGTATACGGGCGGGCAAACCCATGGCTGTCGCCGCATCGGGAGTGAGTGATCCAACAACCTCGCCGGGCAAGGTGAGGTCTACAAGACGGTCTTTAGGGACACCGAGGTCCAGGTACGCTTTGGGGTCATCGCTCCACTTCCACGTAGTGGGATCAACTGGCCATTGCAACGCGATGTTGTTGGCAACAGAATCGGTAAATCGGCCTGTAAGTTTGTGGGCCAAATAGCCCGAAGCCGTTGTGACATAAGCCAATCCGGGCGTCGACGGTACGTACGGCTGGTAGGCGCGGTCGTCCATCCAGCTAATAACCGGTTCGATTAATGATCCATTAGCATCCAGAAAAGTTTTGCAACATCTGATGGGGCAAAGCCCGATTGCGACGATGTGATCGGCGTCGTGGGGGAAGGCGGCAATGGCTTGGCGGCTGGCACCAGTAATGGCATCCCACAGGTCGTCGTCGGGATGCACAACTACCCCGGGCGCAGGTCGACTCATTGGGCGCAAGGCTTGTTGGCCGCTGGAGATAGCGGTACCGTGGGCGTCGAAAATGACGACCTTGGCACTTTGCGTTCCGCAGTCGATGCCAACGAGGTAGGCGGGAGTTGTCACCGGCGCAAATTAACGGACGAGGTATCCGCCGTCGACGGTCAACACGTGTCCGTTGACGTATTCCGAAGCCCGACTGGCCAAGAAAACGACGGTGCCCATGAGGTCGACGGTCTCGCCCCACCGATTAGCGGGAATGTGATCGAGCACCCGTTGGTTCAGCTCGGGAATGCTACGAGTATTGGCAGTGATGGCAGTGGCGTAATAGCCGGGGGCAATGCCGTTGACCTGAATGTTGTGCTCGGCAAGTTCGTCGCAATACGCCTTAGTAAGCCCGGCAATTCCGTGCTTCGTTGCCGAATACGCTGCCGACATCCTTCCGCCCAAGAAACTGAACATTGAACAGATATTGATAATCTTGCCGCTTCGTTGGGGCACCATCTTTTGGGCAGCTTCGAAACTCATTTCGAACGCCGCATTGAGATTGACCGCCACCGTGGCATCCCATTTCTCTCGACCAAATTCGAGCACGTCGCCCAACGGGCAAATGCCAGCACTGTTAATCAAAATGTCGATACTGCCCAAACGGCTCACGCACTCGTTGATGATGTTGGCTGGCACTCCGGGTTGGGTGATGTCGGCTTGCATGAATTCGTAGCGCGCTCCTGTGGCTTGGACCAACGACATCGTGGTGCCGTCATCGTCGAGCAAGCTGGGCACGAAGACATTGGCGCCAGCCGTGGCAAGAGCCAACGAAAATGCTTGGCCGAGGCCCGTGTTTCCACCCGTCACAATCGCGTTTTGACCAGTCAGATCGAAGTAGTTCATGGCGAAATTTGTGATGGTCATTGCACTGAAACTTTCGTATCGGAACCGGAGCGAGCGGCGAGGCGACGGCGGGCCACGGTGAGCCGGTTGACGAGCTCGTCGCGCTCGATGTAACAGCTCTGGAGATGACGGGCGCCACCTCCAGAAAACCCGGTGCGGCCGTGCATCACTCGGTGGTTATCCACCATGTACAAGTCGCCAGCGCCCATATTGATGTTGAAGCGATACTTCTCGCTCTCCCGCATGCGACCAAAGATGGTGTACGCCGCGTAGTACCGCTCCATCACATCGGGAGGTAAGAGAAACGGTTGAGCAGAATGGTTCGAATATTTGATGGCTCGCAATGATCCGTCACCGTTGGCGGTAATGACGGGAGCGTCTGATTGATGTTCATTGTCGGCGTCGGCGAAATGAAACCGGAGCACTGTGTCGCGCAGCAATGCAAATGCTTCAGGGTCCTCGGCTTTGAGGTCCGTTGCCACTTTGAATCCATCAGTGAGCGTGGCCATACCGCCACTGGTTTCCGATTGCAAGAAGTGTTGCAATTGCACGGTTGGCGCGGGGTCCCGGTAGCCCTCGTCGGTATGCACAACGAGCGGCAGATTGGTGTAGGCCACCGAGTTGGCGTCGATCATTGACCGCACATCAAAGACGGTGCCCCAGCTCGTGGTGCGCAACTCGCCAAACTGTTCGGCGACGTCGAGAACGGTGCCTGGCTCGTTGGGGACGTCATGCAAAATAGCCAACCCGTATTCGCAAAACCCTTCCAAAAATGCGACACGGATGTGGTCGTCTTCGAGCAGCTGCGGATAGCTGGCATGATAAATCTCTGCGGAGTTTGACGCATCCCACAACGTGAGCGGCTGGGGCGTGTGGCGTGCCCCATTCGTGTAGTCGTGTTGGCGGAGCCAATCGCTGGTGAACGTGCTGTGATGCCCGTCGTGGGCCCACACGATATGGAGACCGTCGGCGTCCACCGAGAGCGACTCGGCGCCAACGTCGGCAGGGATGCTGGACGTTTCGATAACTCTGTGATGTGTTGATGCGTGAAGAAGTTCTGGTGCGTTGTCGCGCAACCACAGATACAGGTAGGAGCTAGTGACTCCATTGGCCCATGTGACACGAACCGAGTTGCCACCATCGATGGCTGATGCGAGTGAGACGGTCATGATGCGTACTCCGGATCTTCAAGATTGAGAATGGCGCGCAACTCGTTGAAATGAAGCTCACCGACGCCTGGGTACGACAACCATTGCTTGCCGGCCAGCTCCGCTACGTCGTCGGGAATGATCGCCAATTCGCGACCTGTCGACAATGCCAAGACTTGTAGTTGTGACGCTTTTTCGAGGTAATACAACTCGTCGAAGGCGTCGGCAACGGTCTCGCCGACCACAATCACACCGTGATTGCCAAGGAACAACACACTGTTGTGGTCACCGAGCAGGCTTGCCACTCGTTGACCTTCAGAATTGTCGAGTGCCATTCCCGAATAGTGGCGGTCGTAGCCGATGCGATTGAAGAATCGGCATGCGTTCTGGTCCAGCATCAGAAACTCAAAATCGGCCAGGCAACACAGGGCAGTGGCGTAGGGCATGTGGGTGTGCAACATCACCCTGGCCCGAGGCACATTCTGATGAATGTGGGCGTGCAGATACCACGCCGTGGGGTCGGCCAATGGGTGAGCCCTAGGACCCGTGTGGTTGGCGTCGAGTAGCAGTAGTTCACTCGCTCGCATCTGGGAAAAGTGACGGCCTACCGGGTTGAGAAGGAACTGAGAACCGTCGTCCGAAACGGCGGCACTGAAGTGGTTAGCCGTTGCCTCGTGGTACCCGAGCCGAGCTGCCCACCTGAAGGCGGCAGCCAGATCTTGACGAGTGGCGAGTTCGGAACTCATTGCAACACCGCCGGAAATCCGGGGGCCCGCAGGTCGGTGTGCAGTGCGTCTTCCAACAGTTTGACGACTTGTGACGACCATGCGCCGCCGCCGTATTGGGAACGTGCCTGGATGAAGGTTTGCTCCACGAGGCCTGCCACATTGAGGGGCACGCCGAACTGACGGCCCATTTGGGTAGCGAAGCCGAGATCCTTGCACGCAAGATCCATAGTGAAGCCGATGTTATAGCTGCCGTTGAGGATCACTTGGCTTTCGGTTTCGTGCACGAAACTGTTGCCTGAGCTGTTCAAGATTGCCTCGAACGATTTTGTGAGATCAAGCCCGCCTTGCTTGGCCAACATCAGCGCCTCGCCAGCGGCGACGAGATGGATGAATGCCAACATGTTGGTGATCACTTTGATCACTGCGGCGCTTCCGAGCGGACCCATGTGTAACACCGGGCTGCCAACAGCCTCGAGCAATTTGTGATGCTCGTTGAAGAGCACTTCATCGCCGCCGACTAATACGGTGATCTCGCCGGCCGCTGCCTTGTGGACGCCACCCGTGACCGGGCATTCGAGCATGCGCAACCCGTGCTCGTGGGCGAGGGCCTCCATGCGCAGGATTTCTGAGTGTTCTTGGGTGCTCATCTCGATCCACGTGCTGCGCGGCTTCATCGAATCCAAGAGCCCGCCGGGACCGGCGACGACTTTGTTGATGATTGCGGGCGATGGAAGACAGGTGAAAACCACATCGCATGCCGCACCCAGCTCGGCAACGGTCGCCGCCCATGTGGCGCCTTGGGATTCGAGGCCCTGTGCTGCAGCACGGTCGAGGTCATTCACGATCACGGAATGGCCGGCCCGGACGAGGCTGCTGGCCAGGTGGAAACCAAGGTTCCCGAGGCCGATGAATCCCACGTTTCTGGTTTCTGTCATTTTTCGGCCTCCGTGGGCGCAAATGTTGATGTGTCGAAAAGAAAACTCAAAATGAAACGATCGTTACCCTAATCGCCAGAGATTACGCCTCCGAGGCTTGGAACGCGTCGGCTCACAATCTTGGGTTGGACGGCAATCAAACGCCGTTGATGATTAGGGTACACGGCATGGTTGAACCCGACTTTTTTCGATTCGATACGTTGAGTTTGCATGCCGGCCACCGGCCAGACCCCACCACCGGAGCGCGAGCGGTTCCCATCTATTTCACGACGTCGTATGCGTTTCCCGATACTGATCAGGCAGCCGCCCTTTTCAATTTGGAAGCTCCAGGGCACATCTACAGCCGCATCTCCAACCCGACGGTAGCGGTGCTCGAGGAACGAATTGCGGCGCTCGATGGGGGAGTGGGTGCGGTGTGCACCGCCAGTGGTACGGCAGCGTTGCACCTTGCCGTAGCTACGTTGTTGAGCGCCGGCGACCACATAGTGGCGTCCAAAAATTTGTACGGCGGATCGGTAAACATGCTGGGACTTACGCTGCCTCGCTTCGGTCTCACCACCACGTTCGTGGACCCTCGAGATCCAGAGGCATTCGCGGCGGCAATACGGCCCAATACCAAATTGATATTCGGCGAGACGCTCGGCAATCCAGGCATCGAGGTGCTCAACATTCGGGCCATTGCCGACGTGGCCCATTCGTTCAATATTCCATTGATGGTCGACTCCACATTTTCGACGCCGTACCTGATCCGTCCAATCGAACACGGCGCCGACATTGTGATGCACTCTGTCACCAAGTTTTTGGGCGGCCACGGCACGGCGCTGGGTGGGGTGATTGTGGATGGCGGGCGATTCGATTGGACAGCGTCTGGGAAATTTCCCACCCTCACAGAGCCATATGCGGGGTACCACGGAATCGTGTTCGCCGAGGAGTTCGGGCCCTCAGCTCTTGGCATGCGCGCCCGTGCCGAAGGACTTCGCGACTTCGGGGCATGCATGAGTCCGCACAACGCGTTTGCTCTTTTGCAAGGCGTGGAGACGCTCTCGCTGCGTATGGCCCGCCACGTATCGAACACCGACCGGGTGTTGGAAATGTTGCAACGCAACGACGTCGTGAGTTGGGTGAAACACCCGCGAGTTTCGACCCATCCTGACTTCGAATTGGCCAAAGAGCTGTACCCCAAAGGGTGCGGATCTATTCTGAGTTTCGGCGTAAAGGGCGGCCGAATTGCGGGGCGCAAATTCATCGAAGCTGTGCAACTCGCCACCCATCTTGCCAATGTGGGCGACGCCAAAACGTTGGTGATTCATCCCGGCTCGACGACTCACAGCCAGCTGACTACTGAGCAACTGGCGGCCACTGGCGTGAGTGAAGATCTCATTCGTTTATCAGTTGGCCTTGAGGATCCTGAAGACATCATTGAGGATCTCGAGCGGGCGTTGAAGGCGAGCCAACGATGATTGTGTCGGTGGAAGGCATCGAGGTTCACGCGTCGACGGGCGGCGTTGCGTCGACGGTAGTTGAGCCGGTGGTGATGCTCATTCACGGGGCGGGAATGGATTCCACGGTGTGGCAATTGCAAACGCGTTACCTGGCGTACCGGGGGATACGAGCGTTGGCCGTAGATCTGCCCGGCCACGGGCGAAGTGGCGGCGAAGCGCTTGGATCCGTGGAGGAAATGGCCGATTGGTTGGTCAGATTTTTGGATGCAGCAGGAGTCACTCAAGCTCATATGGTGGGGCATTCGATGGGTTCATTTATTGCCCTTGAAATGGCCAACCGCCATGCCGATCGCACGTGTTCGATCACGTTGTGCGGTACCTCGACGTCAATGGCCGTGCACCCGGACCTTCTTGGCGCGGCCACGAATGATCTCGAACATGCGAGCGCGTTGATGGCGGCTTGGGGCCATGCTCGGCCCGCTCATATAGGGCTGAATCCGACGCCGGGAATGTGGATGTTGGGCGGAGCGCGTGCGCTTGTGGAACTTTCTCGACCCGGTGTATTAGCTACCGATTTCCGAGCCTGCATGGCCTACGCCAACGCAGTGTTGGCGGCCGCGGCGGCGGTATGCCCTGCAACCGTGATTATCGGGTTAGGCGACAAAATGACGCCGCCAAAGGGTGGGCGACTAATCGCTGCTGCGCTCCGTCACGTGACGGTTATGGAGCTCGCTGATGTTGGTCATTCGATGATGATCGAGAGCCCCCGGGTGGTGCGCGATGCGATCATGAACCGCGTTTCGGCGCCATTGGCGGTTTAGGTCTCTGGTGTGAACTCGAGTGAGACTGAGTTCATGCAAAATCTCTCACCGGTGGGGGTGCCGTAGCCATCGGGGAAGACGTGGCCAAGGTGCGATCCGCATCGGGCGCACCGAACTTCGGTGCGGACAGCGCCGAGCGTGGCGTCTTCCAAAAGTTCGACGGCCTCAGGTCGCACTGACTGGTAAAAGCTGGGCCAGCCACAACCGGAGTCGAATTTTGTGCCGGCAAGGAACAGTTCGTTGCCGCACGCCTTGCAGTCGAAACGACCTGCTCGATGTTCGTCGAGCAAGGCGCCGGTGAAGGGCCGCTCAGTGGCGGCCTCTCGAAGCACTGCGTATTCGATCGGGTTGAGTTTGGCCCGCCAGACAGTTTCTTCGTTTTCAACCTCGTACGGCATTGCGGCTCCTTTTGTCGCCGTAAGGGTACAGCGATCTTCGCTATTTGAGAGTCAAAGGTTGTGAGAGAACGATCGTTCTCGTATAGTGCCAGTAGTGAGAACGATCGTTCTCACGGAAGTAGAAGCGAGATTTGATGTCTGCCGTGCCACGTCCACCTCTGCCCCCCTTCAATGAAGCATCGGCGCGGGCAAAAGTCCTCGCCGCCGAAGCAGCGTGGAACTCTCGTGATCCGCTCCGGGTGGCTGGCGCTTACACGGCCGATTCTGAATGGCGCAACAGGGACCAATTCATCGTCGGGACTGATCAGATCGTCGACTTCCTGAATGCCAAGTGGGCCCGCGAATTGGATTACGTGCTTCGCAAGGATCTGTGGTCATTTTCGGCCAACCGGATTGCCGTTCGATTCCAATACGAATGGCACGACGTTGATGGCAACTGGTTCCGCTCCTACGGCAACGAAAACTGGGAGTTCGACGAGTCCGGCTACATGCGGCGACGCGAGGCCAGCATCAACGACATGCCGATTGATGAAGCCGACCGGCGGTGGTTCGGACCGCGGGCCAACGGCGATCAATCTGGCATCCCTCTCCAATGAGATCGGTTGCCGAAATCGACACGATCTCACCAGAGCGATCAGTGCTGGATGCCGCCGACCGCCTGTTTTATGAACGTGGAATCGCCGCTGTTTCGATGAGCGAGATTCGAGATTCAGCTGACGTGTCGATGCGACGCCTGTATATGTTGTATCCGTCGAAACGCGTTCTCGTTGCCGCCTGGCTGAGCGACCGACACCTTCGGTGGATGACATGGTTCACCGAGGCGGTTGACCGTCACGTGTGGCACGGCACCGACGCAGTGCTCGCCACGTTCGACGCACTCGAGGAGTGGGTGTCGTCGCCGGAGTATCGCGGCTGCGCGTTTATAAATTCGATCGCAGAGTCTGCCGAAATCGACGACTCCCACCGTGCGATCATCTCCGACCACAAACGCGAATTGATCGCGTACGTGGCGGGGCTTGTCGAGGCTGCACATCCGGGATCGCCACCATGGTTGCCAGACGCCATGGGCGTGCTGATCGACGGCGCAATAGTTCAGTCAGCCATCTTCAACACCACTACACCCCTCGTCGCGGCCAGAGCCGCGGCGACCTCTTTGATTGGACAAGTTCAATGACACTCACCGTCGACGCCCTGTGGCGCTACCCCGTAAAGACACTTGCCGGGGAGGCTCTCGACTTCGCCGACGTTACGACTAACGGGATCGTGGGCGACCGCATCGTGCATGTCCGAGGGCCTGAAGGCATTCGAACATCGCGTCGCCATCATCGCTTGCTTGGGTTGCATGCGACACTTGGTGCCGACGGGATCCCGCTTGTGGATGGACGTGTGTGGACCGATCCGGAAGTGTTGGCCCATGTGCGCGAAGCGGCCGGTGACGACGCCGGATTGGCTGCCTATGACGGACCGGAACGATTCGACGTGCTTCCGTTGCTTGTGGCTACCGACGGAGCGATTGCCGAATTCGGGCGCGACGTGCGTCGCCTACGGCCGAATATCGTCATCGGTGGAGTTGAGGGAATGGATGAAATCGACTGGCCAGACGCTGAGCTGCACATTGGTGAAGTTGTAATAGCGATCGATTCCCGCCGGGGACGGTGCCCAATGACCACTGTCGATCCGGACACGCTCGTTCGTGATCGCGCTGTCCTCACCGACATCATTCATCGCTTCGATGGGAAGCTGGCCCTCAACGCGTCGGTACTTCGTCCCGGAACAATTCGGGTCGGCGATGCCGTTCGTTTGGTGCGCCCGCGAGACTGACTCGACGCGGCGTGGTTGCCGCAGCCGTAGCCAGAATTACTGAGACGGTAAAGTAGATCATGAAGACTCCCAAGATCAGCTTCTATCGTGCTCGAGTTCTGCCTCGATTTATGAACGCCATGATGTCCTCTGCCGAGAACCGTGTCATTCGGTCTCGAGTCTGCGCCGGCTTGGCAGGAACCGTCGTTGAAATCGGGTTTGGGTCTGGGCTGAACGTGCCGTATTACCCAGTCGATGTTCATACTGTTCATGCTGTTGAACCGCTTTCCCGCTCCTTCGCCATCGCTGCCGAACGGATAGAGGCGGGGCATGCTCACGTCGAGCATGCTGGCCTGAACGGCGAGACTCTCGACCTTCCGAGCGATATGGCCGATGCCGTGTTATCTACGTGGACGCTGTGTTCTATCCCAAACGTTGATGCGGCTCTCGCCGAAATTCGACGAGTGTTGAAGCCCGGTGGGACCCTCCACTTTGTGGAGCACGGGATCTCGCCCGCAGCGAAAGTAGCTCGTCGGCAGGCTCGAATTGAGCCGTTCTCAAAACCCATTTTCGGAGGATGCCACCTCACTCGAGACATTCCCGCTCTCCTGATCGGTGCTGGGTTCGTCATTGATTCGATGTCGACGTATTCACATCCCAAAGAGCCTGAGCCGTTTGGTTGGACGTTCGAGGGGCTGGCCACAGTGGCCTAGTCGAGCCGCATGAGCGGCTACTCGCTGTGAGCGAAATCAGGAGTGGTTGAGCGGTGTCCGCCACTCCATTGCCGGTCGGCTCATGGTGGCTCGAGTTGCTCCCACGATGATGCTGTAAATGGCGACGAGTCCGCTCATGCCGGCCAGTGATCGAAGTGACCATCCGAAGTCGTCGACAATGCCTCTGCCGACTAAGACCACCGGCACCGCGGCCACAACTAGGCAAACAATTTGGGCGGCCCGTGGTTGTCTAACCCGCCAAGAGCCGAGTCCTCCGAATACGACTGTGGGCATCATCTGCCCACCGGCTGCGATGAACAAGGGCATCATGCCGACGAACCCGAAGAATCGCGTCAAACGGGCCGGCCATGGTCGCCACCGTCGACGGTGAGACAGCGCGCTGAGAGATTGGCTAAGGCCGAAGATCGCGAACCCGGTAACTATCCCGATTGTTCCCGACCATGTGAACTCGGGGTTGTCGGATATCAGCCGCATCCATAGACGAGCTACGACGCCGAGTGCCAGCGCGCCCATTGTGCAGGCAGCGACCAAAGCCGCGTCGTGAACCCTTGAGGCACGGGGCATGGTCGAGGTCGCGTGGCTGCCTTGCGCCTCGAATCCGACCTCACTGACGTTTGCGCGAGTATTCATTCCTCGGCCTCCGGGAATGGTTCGATGCGCACCAGCCACGTCCCCGGCCCGAGTGGGGGTACCGACGAAAATGGCACGACAGAGGGCGCCGGATTGGGCTTGGCTTCCTCTGCTCGTTTGTTGCTGGACAACAGGCGCCCGATCGCCGGAAGTGCCACGACGTTGGCGGCGTGGAGCACTCCCATAATCAACAAAATGCCGCCGATGCGGCCGACTTCGTGCTTGAGTTGGGCACCAGTCAGTTGCTTCCAATTGGCTGGTTCGACGAACGTCACAGTGAACAACACGAACGACGTGAAGATCAGGTAATAGGCGACGTCGGTCAGCACGAGGTAGCTCTTGCCAGTGTTGGGATTCGAGCGAAAGACATCCGCCGCATACGAACGGCCGAAACGCTTGATGAACGGTCCGAGCCCCACAGCAATTGCCACGAGCGTGATATTGGTGATTAGTTCGATGACCCACCAGTCCATGGTGAACCTCCCATATTTGATTTCGGAAATGAAAAGAGTGAGCACGAAATTGACGGCGACGAAGCCGAGCAAAACGCCGGCAAGGTGCCAGCGGTATCGACGCCGAGCGCGGGCGTCGTGGAGCGACCGGGACACCCTGGCAAAAAGATCGGGATTCTCATATACCGTGGCACGGGCGTCGGCGAACGCATCGAGAAGCCGTTGCTCTATGTGGGAATCGTTCATAGTTCGGTCAATGATTTATTGAGAGCATCCATCGCCCGACGGATGTGAGTCTTGACGGAGTTTCTCGAAAGGCCGAGAGCCGAAGCGATCGCGTCGATTGAGAGCTCCTCGAAGTACCGCAGTGTGATGCAATCCCGTTGACGGATCGGCAGTGTTCGTACGGCGTTAAGCACACGTCGGTTCTCCTCGGACCGAACTAGCTCGTCAACGATAGGGTCAGGTTTTGCGGCCTCCTGGATGGCTGTCGCGTGGTGACGTAACGACACGAGGCCTCGACGATTGTGGTCGCGGGCGAGGTTCAAAACGATTGACCGCAAATACGCCGGCGCCCGGTCAACTCTGTCGACCTTTTCGGCATTGCGGGCGAAACGCAGGAATGCCTCCTGGACAATGTCTTCGGCTGCATTCTTGTCATCGACGAAAAGCCGTGCCAGTCGGACTAGCGATCGCCCTTCGGTTTCGAATAGCCGAACCACGAGAGCTTCGGCGCCGACCGAAATCGGCTCGCCCTGTGATCTCGCCGCGGAGATAGCCGACAGCAGGTGAGCTCCAAATGGTTTAGGGGTCGGGATCGCGGCTGCGAGCATCGGATCAGTCGGTCCCGACCAGGTTGCCGGCGTGCACGGGCATGAACGTACCATGCCGCACGAGGGGTGTTGACCTGATTGGTCTCATGTATTTATAGACGAACCAAGCGTCAATTTGGGTGACACGACCGAGTTCTTGACCTCGATTCATTCGACAACGAGGCTGCCTACCTAGACATGCCGACAGAACTCTTCGGTGGCATCAAATTAACTTTCGAAACCGCCTGAATTCACAGCTTCGGAGACGGTAGCGAATTGAATGTTTGCAGGCTTGTCCGGGCACGAACGGGAGTCGCACACTGCGGGTGCATAGCGGATAGGCGCCGAGTCCGGATGTTCCAGAATTGGCTGCGTCGCTTGGTACCCGACGATGCGCTGCATCACGAAGGCTGCCGCTGCGATTCCTGCCGGCGTGTCCAGATCGCGCAGGTGCTGCGCGTCTTGGGTCGACAACAAGGCGCAGTGGGTCGCATCCAGCGACACCATCCGAATCGGCCGACCACAGCTAACAACAACCTTGGCCGCTTCGGGAATGAACTCAAGGATGCGCGGTTCCTTCTGAATCGCCATAGCGATGTTGGTCAGCGGCCCGACCGGGCACAGCACGATGTCGCCGTCGGAAGCCAAGTAGGTGTCGATAAGCCAATCGACGGCATGCTCTGGTCGCAGTGTGACACCATTCGACACCGGTGGAAGGTCGAGCAAGTTTTTATGAATTATCGCCGCCATCCCCAAGGCTGCCTGAGGCCGAACCATCGGCCGAGCCATACCCCGAAACACCGGAATCTCCGGCATGCCAATCCAGTCAAACACCCGCAACGTGTTCTCCGTCGTGTACTCGACCCCGGTGTTGCCGTTGACACTCGTCGCACCGATCAGTTCAATGTCAGGCTATAGCGCAGCAACCATGAGCGCAATCGCATCATCCGTACCTGTGTCAACGTCCAAGATCACTTTTGTCGGCATCACGACAGTTTGACCCAGCGACAGCTCAACTTCGAATCCTCCAATTGACTCTGCGATATCAGTAGCAATAGTGCGGTGGTACACGGGCTCATTCATGACGTTCCTCCCACCTAGTCCATCGTTCCTATTCGGTCATTCACCCGGCTTTAGCCGCAGCAGCAGCGTCCAGTTGTTCTTGGGTCACGCCGCAGCGCTTTGCAGCACCATCAAGTAACGCGTTCACGTTGGCAGGGCGCGGAGTATTCGCGATTCCCATCGCGATTAGTTGGGCTTCGCTGGTCTTGGCGATCAGCTCGTCTGCAGCGCACCGGGCAACGCCCTTGTCCACTCCCACGGCAACCAGACCGTCCCAGAAGATGCCCGCCACCAAACCGCTGGGTCGCTCGGCAGCGCCGGGTGGCAGTGTGTCGGGCGGCAGGGTCGTCTGGCCGGGGATGGTGTTCGGCGGCGCGGTTGTGGGTGCGACGGTGGTTGGCGGCGGCAACGTGGCGGGCGCTTGCGCGGCAGCGGTCAATGGTGTCGCGACCGCAGGCTCGTCACGGTTGACAGCGACGATCGCCATCGTGAGGCCCAACACGGCAAGCGCGGTCCCGGCGACGAGGCCCGTCACGGTGCGACGACGACCGCGAGTGTGCGCACCGTCGTGGCCCCCATTGGCGCCCATGCTCAGTAGGCCACGCCGGTCAGCCTCCTTCACTAACGGCGGCACGACAACAAGCGCTGACAACAGAGCGACACCGATGTTGATGGTGACCACGATCCCGAAGTCGCGCAACAACGGCAGCGTCGAGAACATCAGCACGGCGAAGCCGCCCAGGGTGGTTAGCGCAGAAGTGAAGAACGCGCGGCCCGTCCGCTGCGCGGCTACGTGCGTGCTGCGTTCGGGGTCGAGACCTCGCGAACGTTCTTCTGCATACCGCGCCACGAGAAGCACCGCGAACTCTGCGCACGTCGCCACCACGAGTGGACCGCCGACAGTCGTGAGTGGGCTCAGCGTGATGCCCAGCACTCGCACTAACACCGTCGAGGTACCGACCGCCAGTAGCACCGGGATCATGGTCAGCAATCCTCTTGCCAGGTCTCGGTAACGCAGGGTGACGAACGCACCGACCAGGATCAGCGCAACAATGGTCAGCTCCGCACGGTTGGCGGTGATGTTTTCGAGCAGGCCGACGCCCACGACGGCAAGACCGCCGGTGGTCGCCGACGCGTTGGCCGGCAACCGAGCACCACTACCCGGGTTGACGATGGCCGCCTGAACCTTTTTGAGCACGACTGAGCGCTCGTCCAGCGATGATGGCCCCACCTGGAACAGCACCTGTGTTGAGTTGCCGTTGTCGGCGACAAGCAGCGCCTGCAACGATGCGGGCGCAACTTGGTAGGCCTGCAACATGTCGAGTCCGGTCGGCGGCAGCGCAGTGGCGCCCGGCACCTCGGCCAACCATCCGGCGGTGGTCGACAGGCTGGACGCCTGCGCCAGCTCGGCGTTCTCACCCAGCGAACGCTTCACCAAATCGAAGACAAACGCCCCGCTCTGATCAGTGAAGGCACCGTTGCTCTTGTTGCCTGTAGTCTCGATGAACACACCCAACGTGGTGGCAAAGCCGGTCTCGCGCTCCAGGATGCGCGCGTTGACAATCGACTCGCTGGACTGATCGGCCCAGTTCACCGGGTCGCTCTCGATATTTGAACCCGTCTCCAGGAACAGGCCGGCGATCGGTAATGCGACAGCTATCAACACCAGCGGCATTACCGCACGGCGCGGCAGGCTGCCGAGCAGATCGACGGTCTTCTCGACCCAGCTCTCGCCGGGGTCGACGATTGTCGGCGAGTGACGTTCGCGTGCGCCAACGACGGTGGTCGGTAGTACGATGCCCGCAATCAAGAGGGCTACGATGCCGATCGCGAGCAGAACACCGAAATCCTGCACCATCGGCACTCGTGAAATCTTAACCGTGAGGAAGGCGATCACGGCAGCGATGGTCGCAGCCAACAACGGCGGCCCCATAGTGGCTAGCGTCTCGCCGAACGGATCGTGCGGGCCGGTGACCGTGCGTTCCTCCTCTAGGCGGTTTTGCACCTGGATAGCGAACTCGATACCGAGACCGATCAGGATCGGTAGCCCAGCGATGGTGACCAACGACAGCTTCGTGCCAGTGAAACCGAACGCACCGAACCCCCATGCCACACCCGCCACCATCCCCATCAGCGGCAGCAACCGCCACCGCACCCGGAAGGCGACCAGCAGGATGACGATCATCACCAACACAGCGATGCCACCGAGAGTCAGCATTCCGCCCTGCAGGTAGTCGTTGATGTCGGTCAGGAAAGTCGGTGTGCCCGTGATGGTCACCGACGCATTGTCGAAGGTGCGCCCCTTGAAGGCGGTCTTCACCGCGTCGGAACCGACGGCCAGCTCATCGAGCTGTGCATTGCCGACCAATACGGCAGCCAGGATCGCGTGGTGCGCGTCGGGTATGAAGGCCCGAAGCGGCTTGCGGATCTTGAGCGCGACGTCGAGAGGTGCCACCAACTTGCCGTCGGTCGAGATCGTGAATCCGTCGTTGCCGAACAGGAGGAACTTGACCCACTCCGGATTGTCGAACGACTGCGCACTTGCGGCGCCCAGTCGCTGGATGGTGATCTGGCCGTCGCGCTGGCGCAGGTCGGCCGCACCAGGGCTGAGATCGCGCCCGCTAGCGCGAGCCAAGATCTGGCTGGCGACGCCCTTAAGAACCAGGTCTTGCGTCCAGGTGAGCAGCGTCACAGGCGACACCACCGATCGCACGGCCGGACTGGTTCCCAACTGCTGTTCAACCTCGGTGAACTGAGCGACATTGTTGGGCCCGAACAGATCTACGATCGACTTGTCCGGCGCGGCCGTGAACAGTACGACCATGTTCTCGCCACCGAACAATGTCTGATAGTGCTCGTTGTCAATTGCCACCTGCGACGACGGGTCGATATAGCTGTTTTGACCCGTGGCGAAGTCGAGTTTCTTTAGGCCGATCATTAGCACCGCGGTGACTACCAATACCGCGGCAAGTGTGCGGCCCGTGCGCCGACTGAGCACGTGGCCTATCGCACGCCACCGCGTGTTGCTTGTCATTTCGGCGATGCTTTCGTGTGTGCGGCGAGCTTGCTGAGCTCGACGATCGCGGCTTCGATTCCCACGGCCATGGTCTGTACATCCGGCGCCGAGTCGTAGTCGCCGGTAACGCCAAACGCGAGCAGTCCGTTGTAGGACAAAATCGCCACCCCGACACGTATTCCCGGGCTCAGCGGCACAAACGGTAGATACTCAACCATCTCGCGACCCAGCGCGTACAGCGGGTACGGAGGGCCGAACACGTTCGTGGTCACGGTGTTGATGGTTCGCTGGGATGTGCGATGCATGATGCCCATCGCTGTCCGGACGGCGGCGGCGAATAGCGCCGGTGGCATCAGATCCACGACCTCGAACGCTGCGGCTCCGGCGGTTGCCTGATTCGATTGCTTCAGCTCGACCATTCCGGTCGTGACCGAGCGCAACCGCTCCAGAGGGTCATCGATACCGATGGGAAGCTCAGCGATCATCATCGACACCTGATTGTTGTAGGTGTGATCGTCGCCAGAACGGATTGACACCGGCACCAGAGTCGAAATGGTTGCATGGTCTACCACGTCGCCGCGCTGCGCCAACAGGTCGCGGAAAGCGGCCGTAATGGCGGCGAGCACGACGTCATTGACAGACCCGCCGTACACCCCGCGAATTGCCTTCGCCTCGGCCAGAGTGCAACGCGCTACGGCCCAGCGCCGGTGGCTCCCGATAGATCCCTCGATGGAAAGCGGTGCGGATTGCGGCCTGAGCCGGCGCCCAAACGAGCGCAGTCCCGCGAACGTGTTGTTCAGCTGGCGCAACGACTCGCGTGGCGAACTGGCGCCACGGACGACCGACACGGCCAAGCGCGCGGGGGCGAGCACCAGACCTCCGACGGCATCGGCCAGTAACCGACCGTCGCTCGGCTCACGGTTCGGTGTCCACGCCGGTGCGATAACAGCCGGTGCATTTGGTGTTGCATCCAACAGGACCGTCATCATGTCCGTACCCGACACACCGTCGACCATGCAGTGGTGAATCTTGGAGATCAGCGCCCAGTGCTTGCCGGGCAGCCCCTCCACCAACCACATCTCCCACAATGGCCGGTTGCGGTCCAGCTCTTGCGACATCAGGCGGCCCATCAGGTTGTCGAGGTCCTGTGCCGTGCTGCGTGGCGGCAACGCCGAGTGGCGCACGTGGAAATCCAGTTTGAAGGCGGGGTCATCCACTCACACCGGCCGACCGACGCCGCCTGGCACCAGTCGCACCTTTTGTCGAAATCGGTGGACCAGGTGCAGCTTGCTGCTGATCAGCGCAGTCAACTCGTCCATCGACGGCGCCTTCCCGTTGAACACCCCGCACGACCCGATATGCATGTGAGTTGTGCCGTCCTCGGCGTGCAGGAACAGCGCATCGAGTGCGCTCATCTTGTTCATTGCGAGCCAACGGCGAGAACATCTGCGAAGCCATTCCGCAGGCAGGCGACCAACTCGTCGGCATCGGAGACCGCAGCGGTATCGATGTTGATCCCGATGCAACACTGGTCGTTGTGCGACAGCAGCGCAACGCTGAATGCTGAACCCGACGACGGAGCGAAGGCGTATTCATGAGTGACCTCGGCACCCGCCAGGTACACCCGATTGGTCAGACCAGGAACGTTGGTGGCGACGAAGTCAATGGCCTTCAACATGCCACCGAAGATTGACGTGGTCATCACGATCGGTAGCCGGTTCAGTGCGCCGGCGATCACATTGGTCAGCGGCAGCGCCGGCTCGGCGCGCCACCGTCGCGACAACGTGCCCATTCGCTGCATCCGCTTCGTTGCATCCACCTCATCGATGGGAATCGTCAGGCGGGCGGGCACGAACCGGTTGTTGCCCAACTCGTCGCCGGGCTGTCGCAGGTTGATCGGCATCGTCACCCGCAATGCGCTCACGGGCGCACCGCGAAGCTCGTGATAGCGGCGCAAACCGTCGGTGATGCCGGCCAGAAACGCATCGTTCAAAGTGCTGTCGGCGGCGTGTGCGGCCGCGAGCAGATCGGCCAAAGGCACGTCGAAAGCATCGAAGCGTCGCGACAGGCCGCGTCCCACCATCACCGGCGATAGAGGAGTCATGGCCGGTGCCAGCAACTTCGCAATCGATCGAGCCCTTGCCACCCCCGACTTGACAACACGGTCGGGCCGTAGGGCCGCTGTCATCGCGAACGACGGAAACGCTTGCAAGGTGCGCCATGACAGTGCCATTGCGGTACGGGCATTGGACGCCAGTGGTTCTACTATCGCCTCGAGCGGCGTGACCTTCTTCGACCCTGCGGCCAGAGTGAACGTCTTTCGGGTACGTGGGGAGCGCGACTCGTCCAGCAGCATCTTGGCCATCTTGACTCCGCCGACCCCGTCCGTGAAAGCGTGATGCACCTTCTGGATGAAGGCCGCGCGACCATCGCGTAGTCCCTCGACCAGCGTGAACTCCCAGAGTGGCCTGTCCTTGTCGAACGCGGCCATCGCGGACAGGCCTGCCATGTCCAGAACGGCGCGCAAGTCACCCGGGGCTTGGCACACGAGCCGGCGCAGGTGATAGTCCATGTCGAAGTGGTCGTCATCCTGCCAGCGCGGCGGTCCGACGCGCATCGGTGTCGGCACAACCCGCTGACGCAGACGTGGTACCTGGCTGCACGCCTCCTTCATCCGCTCGCGCAGCCGCTCCCAGTTCGGGCTTCGATCGAGCATCGAGACGGCCACGATGGTGGTGCGAAGGATCGGGTCGCGCTCAATGCTCCACAGCGCAGAATCGGATTCGTTCAGGTGCGACGAGAAGTGGCCGACCACGTCGCTTGGTTCCTCGGTTACTTCGTTGACGGTCATGGGGTCTCGGATCTCTCGCTGTCGGGCAGCGGACGGCTCCGCTGCCCGACAACCGGAAGCCGCCACTGCAAGAGACCATACGTAAAAAACAAACCAGCGAATAGAGCACTTCGACTCAAAGGCGGTGGTTAGACCGGTATCCGCCACGACTACCGACACACAAGTCGCGTCCCGAAACCGTTACCCACCTATCAGAGTCACGTAGCGCCCACGGCAGTGTGTTGTCTCAAGACATATACAAGGGATGTCGTGAGTCATATGAAACGCTTGATGGGTGTCCAAAGCCCGGTTGGTTATTACTGCGGTCATAATCGAATGCCGTTCCCGTTCAGCTGTTGCCTGCACCAAGCTGAGCGTCGACGTGCGGTCGTTTCCAAGTTCCGAGGATATTGCTGGCCATCGACGCGGTCGCCACGCAGCAGCCTGGGATCACGACCTACCGTGTGATGACGGGCGCTGCGGGCCACGCATGGCTGAGGCCATCAGAGATCGTGATGCTCCGCGTCCGATCGGACGCCGGAGCCAAAGAAAGGTTAGGGGCTCCTCGACGTCACCGAAACTGATATCTCTTTGACGAGCCGGGCGAACCGAAAACTTGGCTCGGCAGTGTGCCGATCCCGCTGAACCGTCCGAAGGCGTGATCGATGGTGAAAATATTGCGGACATGTTTTTGAATGGCGACGAATCGATGGTGGAGAACCAGCCGTTCATGTACTACCTCGGCCTCACCTTGAAGCGGTGACGACAATCGCCGGTTTGTTCCGCTTGAGGGCGGCGCGGCCGCCTTGGAAGAGGAGTCCGATGAACGCGGCGGTCCACGCGGTGAGGGCGACAGCGAGTGCGATCTTGGGTGCCCATTCGAGTTGGCCGAGTTGGATAACGGCGCGCATCCTGAACGTGGCGACGCCGTACATACCCAGCGGGAACACGAGCGCCCAGTAGGAGGGGTGGTAGCGCAGCGGAACGTGGCGGACGATGTGGCGCCACACGCCAATCGCAACCATGACAGGGAACCAGAACGTTGCCGTGGCCCAGGCGAGTGTGACGAGTCCCTCGATGAGCGGGCCGAGCCGATCGATTCTAGGTGAGATGGTGCGGGTGGCGAGGAGGTTGGAGCCGGCGAGCACGGTGATCGCGACTGCGCCGGCAGCGATCCATGCGGGTGGGTCGGCTTCGGATGGTTCGAGTGGCTGGAATGTCCAGCGCAGGAAGACCATGGTCATAACAATGAGGTAGAGCACAAGCCCGAGGCAGAATGTAGCGAGGCACATGAATGCGAGGAAGTCGTTGGTTCGGTGGCCGAGAAGCAAAGCGCCGAACACGGCAACTGATTCAGTGGCGACAGTGGTTAGAAACCAGGAGCCGTTGATACCGGCGCTGAGCCCGGGTTTGTCGTGACGGATCACGTTGGAGATCAACGTGGTGTAGAGCAGAATGACGTAGAGCGGGAGTGAGCACCACCACAGGAACTCGGCGAGGTTCCACCAGCCGTGAATAATGGCGGATGCGCTAGCGAGCACGTTTGTGCCGGCCACGATGGTGAGAAACGCGAATCCTTTGGCGTGGCTGGTGAGGTCGGCGACGAAACGCTTTGGGTAGAGGGTGAGTCGAGCAATGAACAGCACCACGAGCACGCTAAATGCGCCAGCTGCCATGGCGTAGAGGCTGTTGGCGAGCCAGCCGATCTTCTGTTGTTTGGCGGCGATGGCGATGATGCCGGTGGCCATCACAAACGCGAAATAGCCGGGGAACAGCATTGCGATCGGGTTGATCGTTTCGGTTGGTTGGGACGACGGGGTATTGGTCATGGTCGTAGATAACGCAGGAAGGCCGCTGCGGCGCCAAAGAGGGTGACAGACACTGCTGCAGTGGCCCACGCGAGTGATTCTGTGTCGGTCTGGAAAGCCTCCATGGCGACCGTGATCAGGAACACTTGGAACGCGAGCAGAATGATGACGTAGAGGACGACTGCCGACGATGTGCGGCGGGCACTCTCAGAGGCTCTCATGTGTGCCTGCCGAGCGCCCAGATCATGCCGTCGTCACGGACTTCGAGGTCGATCCGGCCGAGTGGTCGGGTCGGTGGGCCCGAAATGACGTTGC
>JBBRKR010000007.1:0-168831 GCA_038231795.1 Acidimicrobiales bacterium | reverse complement strand
GGTGTCGTCTTCGGCGCTGGTGATCCAGGTGTTGAGGCGGTCGCCGTGGCGGCCGGTCATCATCGCGGCGAAGGCCCGGACATGGGCGGTGAGCCGGTCCAGGTCGTTGTCGCGGTCGCGGATGCCCCGCAGTTTGCGGCGTCGCGCCGGTCGAGGTGGTCGGGGTGGGTCATGATCCAGGAGGTGACCTGGCGGACCGTGGGCGGTTTGGGGCCGGATGTACAACGCTGGGCAGACGTGCGTTGCGGCCAAGCGGTTCATCGCCGTCGATTCGATCGCGGATGAGTTCCTCGCCAAGTTCACCGAGGGGCTCTCGGCCTTGAAGGTCGGTGACCCGATGGATCCAACGACCACTCACGGCCCATTGTCCAGCGAAACAGCACTCCTCAAGCTGATTGACCAGGTCGACGCTGCAGTCGCTCACGGCGCAACGCTGCTCATGGGTGGCAAGCGAATCGATCGTCCCGGTTGGTTCATGGAGACGACGATCCTCACCGACATTGCCCCGGACAACCCGGCGTATCGCGAAGAGTTCTTCGGCCCGGTTGTGTCGTTCTACCGGGTCGCCAACGAGGACGAGGCCGTCGCCCTCGCCAATGACTCCGACTTCGGCCTCGGTGGTTCGGTGTTCACCCGCGACGTCGAACGGGCCAAGCGCGTCGCCAGTCGCGTCAACGCGGGAATGATGTTCATCAACTCCATCGACTGGTCTGATGCCGACCTGCCCTTCGGCGGGATCAAGAGCTCGGGCTACGGCCGAGAGCTCGGCAACATGGGCATCCAGGAGTTCGTCAACTGGAAGCTCGTGCGCACACACGATGCCGACGCACCCCAGTAGTTCTGCGATACACGCAATGGAATGCGGACCGTTCAACGCCGAGGGTTCAGCACGACGAAGTCGAGGAGGATGAAGTGTTTGGAAACGAAATTCTTGCCGACACCAACGGATGGGGCCACATGAATGGTGGGGGTGGCGGCTGGATGTGGCTGTGGGGTGGCGTGATGATGGCCCTGTTTGTGGTTCTGATCGTATGGCTTGGCCGTTCGGCGAGCAGGAGATCCTCCGGTATGACCGGGCTTGCTCGTCGCGGTCGCAGCGATCGGGCTCGCGAGATACTCGATGAACGGTTGGCGAAGGGCGAACTATCGCCCGAGGAGTATCGGGAGCGGGTCAACGAGTTGCAATGACTGTGTCAGCTTCGCCCGACATCGAACAGGACGCAGTGACCCGCCGGTACGACCGCATCGCTCGGTTCTACGATCTGATCGACAAGCCAATGGACCTGTTCGGTGTCCGTCGTCGCCGTCAACGGCTCCTCAGCATGGCGCGTGGCCGCACGCTCGAAGTTGGCGTCGGAACCGGACGCAACCTGAGTTTCTATCCCCAAGGTGTCCGGCTCACCGGGATCGACGTGTCGAGGAAGATGCTGGCCGTTGCGCAGCGCTCATCCGCAGCGCGTGGCGGCGAGATCACACTTGAAGTGGGGGATGTACTGCATCTGTCATACGGTGACGATTCGTTCGACACGGTGACAGGGACCTGCGTGTTCTGCTCGGTCGCCGGCCCGGTTGCCGGGCTGCGGGAGGTGGCGCGCGTGGTCCGATCGGACGGTCAGGTCTTGTTGCTCGAGCACGTGCGTCCTCGCACTGCGTTGCTCGGTGGGCTCGCCGACCGACTCAATCCCGTGACTCGCCGTTTCATGGGAGCCGAGATCAATCGTCGCACTGAGGACAACGTCGTCGCGGCTGGCCTGCGTATCGCGTCGGTACGCCGGTGGGGTGTTTGGCGCGAGATCGTCGCCTACCCGCTTTCGACCGCAGACGAAATGGTCCTATGACCAAGACGCCGCCGCTACCTGACCACCAGCACCGAGAACTGAGCAGAGCGCAGCAGATCATCCTCGACTGAGCCAGTGAACAGACGGGCGAACCAGCCCCGGTCGTGCGAAGCGACCACGACTACATCGACTTGATTGACATCGGCAGCGTGGATGATCGCAGCCGCCGGGTCACCGAGATCTCCGACTGAGGTCACGTCGTCCAACCCTGCTCGGGCGGCGACCTCGTCGGCAGTTTCCTCAGCGACCTCGCGTGTAGTCGAATTCGCTCCCGGAGAGACGACCGATGTGGGCGGGTACCAGCTCATCGGCGCATCGATCTGGTAGGCGTATGCTCGCTCCATTGTTGGGTAGCGAGCCGTGCCGACATTGATCACGAAGTAGTGCGCTGCATCGCCGAAGAGCCGATGTGCCGTGCGGACTGCGTTCACGGACTCGTCAGTGTCCTCGACCGCGACGAGCACTGTTGGTCCCGACGCGTCGGGCTGGGCCTCCGAAGTGTCCACCATAGGCGTGTGGACGGGATTGGAGGGGTCCCGTGAACCGTCCTCAGCACGCTGGCCGTGGCTTGACAACGCTGTGCCTGCCGACATCGACTCGTCGATCCCAGCAGCACGGTCCGGTGGGGACACCTTTGATGCACCTGGCACATCTGCGACGCTCATAACGGGTCCTTTCGGCCGACCAAGTTCTCCGCATTCACGGCCGGATCGACGCCTGTACCTACCCCGTTGGTCAGCAATCCAAACTGGTCGGGCAGCACCTTCTCGGCAGTGCACTTTGGTACTTGCGGGCACCGGCCGCGCCCTCCGCTTTGCCCATCGACCACCATCAGCGGATTCAGTTGGGTGAGCTCGGGCGGCACATGGACGCCGCCCCCACGATGCGGCTGCACATGCAATCCCTACCTCGCGCGGATCGCCTTCCTGGGGGACGGCGATGTCTTGACCGTCAGGGTTCGTGCTGCGTGCTGATCAGTTCGACCCTTGTGATTGGCTATGTCGGTTCGACTGGCCAGACAACTGCCAATTACTTGCACTTCGAAATTCGGCTTGGAGGCGGCGTCGCGGTGAACCCGTATCTGCCTGTCCGACAGAACTGCCGAGCAGCAAGCCTGCACAGGTCAGCCGGGGCGGCTGACGCCTACGACTGCGTTCCAGTTGACTGCCTTGAGTCTGACGAAGGCGCCGGTGTGCGGGGAGTCGATCATCATTCCGTCGCCGACGTACATGCCGATGTGGCTGATGGGTGAGTAGAAGACGAGCAAGTCGCCGGGCTGGGCATCGCCCTTGGGGACTTTCGGGGTGGACGCGTACTGCTGGCCGGACTGATGTGGAAGTGACACGCCTGCCTGTGCCCAGGCCCACATTGTGAGCCCGGAGCAGTCGAAGCCGTCTTTCGGCGTCGACTTGAACGCCACGTACGGGACGCCTATTTGGCTGTACGCGGCTGCGACAGCGGCGCCCGCACGGCCGGACGCGGGCGGTGGCTGTGGGATTGCCGGGGTGGGTGCGGCAACTGGAGTGGTGGGCTCAGGTACGGAGGTCACGTCCCCGCCGCTGGTGGCAACACCCGAATTGCCGCCGCCACGGGGCGCTGCGACCGGGGTGCTCGGGGGTGGCGTTGCGGCAGGGGACGACGGGACTGAAGGGGCTGCGGGGGCCGAAGACGCTGCAGGGGAGGCCGCAGCACGGGATGACGCTGCAGCAGCCGATACTGCATCGGCAGCGCGTGCCTGCTCGGCTGCGACAGCCTTTGCGGCCTTTTCGGCCCGAAGTGTCATTTGTCGGTCGGCCTCTTGCTGAACGAGCTCGCCGTACTTGGCCTTTGCGTCAGCAGACTTCGTGGTGTACTCGGTGATCAGCTTTTGGCCCTCGGCGAGCTTGGCGTCGAGGTACGTGATCAGGTCGGCAGCAGCCTTTTCCTGCTGTTGCAGCGTGGCAACGTCGGCATCGAGGGTGCGCACCACCGAATCGAGTTCGTCAGCGGTGCCTGCGCCTGTGTCGAGCGCAATGGATGCGAGAGCGTCGAGCTGTTGGGCTTCGTTGTAGCTTGCCGCGGATGAGAACAGTGGACTGAGGCTCAGCGAATCGCCACCAACGAAGCGACTCACCGCGATCTGGGTCATCGTGTCCTGTAACACCACGAGCTTTGCGTTCTCGCTGGCGACCTTGGCCTGGCTCTCGACGATCTGGCCGTTGACTTCTACCTGCTTGTCCTGAGCGGCGCCGTATTCCTCATCCAGTGTGGCGATTCGCTCGTTGAGCGAGTCCAGCTCCGCTGCCAGCCGCTCGACGACCTGCTTCTGGTCGCTCACGCCGTCGGCCTTGATGGTGGGGACCCCTGCGAAAACGCTGGTGATCGCAATGGCCGCCACCACAAGGCGGGCCGTTAACCGGCGGGATTGAATCATGACGGAAAGATTACCAATATGACAGTTGCATTGCGAGTCACGCGTGTTTGCGGCACAAAGGAGGCCGGGTGATGCTCGTCCACCGTCGATAGTGGTGGCTTTTTGGATGCGCATGGGCGCGGGTCAGGTGACGTCGATCGATGCTTTCATGCCGGCTTCCCAGTGGCCTGGCTGGTGGCAGCCGATGAGGAGACCGCCCGCCGCGACGGCGGTGAAGGTCAGCTCGCCTGTCTGTCCGGGCTTCACGACAAGAGGGGCGGCTTCGTCAGAGCTGCCGTGGTTCATGGTGTCCGAAGTTCCCATGGCGGCCATCTCATCGGCGTGTTCCTGTTGAAGGGCGGCGTCGCCGACGACTGCTTCGTGAACTATCTGACCGTCGTTGCGGAAGCGCAACGTCACGGTCTCGCCGGCCTTGACAGCGATGGTGGTGGGCGTGAATGCCATGTCGGTCATGGTCACTTCGATGACCTTCTTGCCGTCACCAGAAGGTGGTGCAGTGTTGTCGGTCGATCCTTGTGTGCCGCAGGCGGCGAGCACAAGTGTCGCGATAGTTGCAGCTGCCAGGACTGAGATTCGTCGGGTGTTCATCGTGTCTCCGGGTTGGATGGATTGATTCGAGGGTGTCGGTGGTGTCGTCGGCGGGTTTGACCGGTACGAGGGTGACCGGGGCCTGACGAGTCATGTCATGCCGGGCCGGTATGCCATGTTTCGTCGTCTCCCTGTCGCCATCCCCAGGATGGACCCGTCGTATGGAGATTGTGTGGAGAAGCCGTGTGCGTGACGCGTTCTTCCAGCCACGGAGTGCGGACCGTCGCCGAATCCGAATGGAGAGTTCCCCTCCGTGTCACTTGGATGCCAGAAGAAGGACGAGAATGGAGCAACCCAAGAGCTGAAATCGGCGACGGGAAGCTTCGCTCTGGGGGCAGTCCGGCGAACTCGACTGCATCGGGCGGATCCCGTGTGGTCACGTTGTGGGCGGGGTGCGCAGCGCCTCGAGGCGCTTGATGTAGTCGTCGGTTTCGATTTCGCCACGCGCGAGGCGCTCGGCCAGGATTTCCTGAGCGGTCGGCCTCAAGGCTGTCGCTAGGTGCCCGACCGCCATTGGTGACGCTGCGGGTGCGTGGAGTTGGGTGGCGTGGTTGCGCTTGAGCAGTGTCACACCCAGCCAGATGAGGCCGCCCCAGAAGGCGACCATCATGATCATCATCGGGATCCATCCCCAGTTGCCGTTGTGCATTGCTTCGTTCCAGTTTCCGTTGTGCATGGTGCACCTCCGTGAGTTGTCCTGCCATTCACGGTACGGACGTTGACGGGGTCGCGTTCGGCGATGGCTGGAACAGCGGATTGTCTCCACGCTGTCTCCACACGATCTCCACATGGGCCCGGCATCGTGTCGGCGGTCGATCGCGGCAACTGCTGGCGTGCGCCTGGAAGGGATCTGAGATGCGCATATTGTCGCGACGGGAGCTGTTGATCGCCGGGGGCAGTGCGCTGGTCCTCGTCGCCTGCGGCTCTGGGACGACGGCGAGTTCGGGGGCTGGTGGTCGGCTGGTGGAGGCGGCCGACCCGGCAATCGAGCGTCGAGACGCGCGTCGACGCACGCCGGGCGCGGCGACTGTTGCGTCGACGGTCACGGCGGCGCCGGTCACGGTGAACATCGGCGGCCGCGAAGTGTCGACATGGGCATTCGGCGACCGCCCCGGCGCCGGCGGGATCAGAGCGAAGGTCGGTGACCTGATCGAGGCGACGTTCGTGAACGATCTCCCATCGGGGAACACGCTGCACTGGCACGGCATCGCGTTGCGTAATGACATGGACGGTGTGCACGACTTGACTCAGTCGATGGTGGAGCCGTCTGGGAAGTTCACGTACCGCTTCACTGTGCCCGACGCCGGTACCTACTGGTTCCATCCCCACATGGGCCTCGAACTGGATCGAGGATTGTACGCACCCTTGATCGTGGAGGACCCGAACGATCCGGTCGCGTCCGATGTCGATGTGACGCTGCTGCTCGACGACTGGCTCGACGGCTACGGCCGCACGCAAGAGGACGTGCTTGCGGAGCTGCAGAGCGGCGGCGGCCACTCCGGACACATGGGCAACATGGGCAACATGGGCTCAGGTGACATGGGCAACATGGGTTCGATGATGGGCGGGCTGAACGGCGATGTTGTCTATCCGCTGCACGTGATCAACGGTCGCGCGCCGTCGGACCGCGAGACGATCGACGCCAAGCCTGGTCAACGGGTGCGAATCCGGTTGATTAACGCCGGCTCCGACACCGCCTACCGAGTCGCCATCGGCGGTCATCGTTTGACGGTCACGCATGCTGATGGGTTCCCGGTGAACCCGGTGGAGGTCGACACCGTGGTACTCGGGATGGGCGAGCGATACGACGTGATCGTCACGGCGGGTTCGGGTTCGTTCCCGATCATCGCCGTCCCCGAGGGCAAGTCCGACCCCGCCGGCGAAGCCGTCCTTCGGACCAGCAGCACTGCTGCCGCCCCCACGGTCGGGTCACGTCCGGCGGAGTTGTCGGGTCGCGAACTCGTCTACAGCGACCTCGTCGCCACCGACGCTGTCCGCCTTCGCGCCAGGGTGCTTGTGACCGACGGGAACAGTTCGCGAGTCTCAATCAGACGACGAATACCGTGCAGGTGTTCACGCGCGCTGCCGAGGCTGGCGATGCAGAGTGAGGTCGGAGGTGTCCACGGCCAGACTCGGTCGTCCTTTGCGAGTTCGCTGTCAGGCGTTGGCTCCGGTCGACTCGCAATGACTGTTCGCCAACGGTCGAGTGGTTCAAACGTTCTGCGCAGCTCCTTCAGCATCTCAATCTCAGAGCCGGAGAGTTCGTGCGGCTCGTTCGTGTTAGCGGTGCCTGAGCTCACTCGTCGATCATCGCGCAATATCGGCGCCCTGGAGTCGGCGTATGAGGCAGGTTCGGGCCGTAGTCCGCCGCTTTCGTACTCCGGCGAGGTATGAGTCCCGTGGAGTGGTGGGGTTTGGGGGGTCCACCGTGAGGTGAGCCATCGGCGTGATTCTTGGTGTGTTCCGCCAAGAACCCACGAAGGAGAACACACCGATGGCTCTATCCGAGTCTGCCTTGTCCGAGCTGCGCGCTGCGATCGATGTCGGCCAAGGGGGTGATCTGATCCGCCATCTCGCCGAGTGGGGAATGCAGCAGTTGATCGAGGCCGAAGCGTCCGAACGGATCGGTGCTGGCCGTTGGGGGTGTCAGATGGTGTGTGTAAGGGGTCAGGTCACGAACTGATTGGAGAACACTGATGACTATGACGAAGACAGATCCGGAGCGTGAGGAGCGCCGCCGGCAGCAACAGGAGATCGCGGAGTCGTTGAAGGCTTCGGGAGCGTTGGACTTGAACGTGACCCGGTTTCTTGGACACCTGATTACGCGGGAGACCGTGTAGGAAGGAGACCCGGATGGGTCGTCCAGCGAAGTACCCGGATCAGTTCCGAAAGGACGCGTTGGCGCTTGTGGCGTCGTCGGGTCGTCCGATCGCGGAGGTCGCCCGGTCGCTCGGGATTGCTGAGGGCACGTTGTGGAACTGGGTCCGTGCGACTCGTGATGCGACTGAGCGTGCCGCCGATCCGGACGCGTTGACCGAGTCTGAGCGCGACGAGTTGCGCCGGCTCCGCAAGGAGAACGTGGAGCTCCGCACCGACAAGGAGATCTTGAAGCGGGCCGCCGCATATTTCGCTCGCGAGACGATGAGGTGATCCGCTTCCGATTCGTCCAGGACAACATGACCGAGCTGCCGGTCAAGCGGATGTGCGATCTGACCGAAATCCCTCGGTCGTCGTTCTACGCATGGCTGACCCGCAAACCGTCAGCTCGAGACCTCGCCGACGCCGTGCTGCTCGAGGTGATCTACGACATCTACGCCCGGTCGCGCAACACGTACGGGGTGCCGCGCATGGTTGGCCAGTTGCGTCGTCGCGGGCATCGTGTCGCCCGCTCACGCGTCGCCCGGCTGATGCGCGCGAACGGGCTGGTCGGGGCCCACGCGTCGAAGAAGTGGCGACGCAATCGCCCTGACGCTGGTGGTGTGCCGGACCTGTTGCGTCGCGACTTCAGTGCCGACGCCCCGAACCAGCGGTGGGTCGCGGACATCACCGAGTTCCCGACCGGCGACGGCAAGCTCTACCTCGCTGCGGTACGTGACCTGTTCCATCGCGGGATCGTTGGTTGGGACACCGCTGGCCGGCAGGACGCCGCGCTGGTTGTGTCCGCGTTCACGATGGCGTTGGCCCGCACCGGCCACCCCGCCAACGTGATCCACCACGCGGACAAGGGCACTCAATACACGTCGTTGGACTTCGCGTTCGCCGCCGGCAACGCGGACATGCAGTTGTCGTTCGGATCGACCGGTGACGCGTACGACAACGCCGCGATGGAGACGT
Source organism: Acidimicrobiales bacterium (assembly GCA_038231795.1). GTDB lineage: Bacteria > Actinomycetota > Acidimicrobiia > Acidimicrobiales > JBBRKR01 > JBBRKR01. The sequence continues at coordinate 160,158 of JBBRKR010000007.1, read as the reverse complement.
TCTGGGCGAGGCTGAAAGTCGAGATCGCCTGGATCCGCGGCTCGATCTGGTTCGAGACCCGCACCGCCGCTCACGCCTACCTGTTCGAGTTCATCGAGGTCTTCTACAACCGCCAACGCCACCAACCCGGCCTCGGCCACCTCACCCCAGCTGAGTACGCTGACAAGTGGCGGCACGGCCATAGACAGCCCGATCTGCCATAACCCCGTGTCCAGGAATTCGGGTCACGTTCAGTTGAAGGCTGGGGGCGTGTGAGGCGGGTCCCGGTGGCATAGGGGTCCGCGTTGGGTGTCGGGGGCCTTGGCATTCTGTGAATTGCGACATTCATGGAGACCAGGAGGCCCCCGACGTGGGAAACGGTAGTGGCGACGCGGACGCGTCGGTGTTGTTCAATCTCGGCGCGTTCAAGGTGCGCGCTCAGACGATGCGCGACGGCGAGTGGTGGCTCGCCGTCGAGACCGACCGCACTCGGGCTGGGTGTCCGTCGTGTGGTGTGTTCGGTGTCGGCAACGGCCGCCGACGGGTGCTCGTACGTGATCTGCCGGTCGCTGGGACGCCCGTGGTGTTGGTGTGGGCCAAGCGCACCTGGCGCTGCCGCGAGACCCTGTGTGAGCGCGGGTCGTGGTCCGAGACCAGCGATCAGATCGGGGTTCGCGCATCGTTGACCGAACGTGCCCGACGGGAGGTGTGCCGTCGTGTCGGCGCCGATCTCGACACCGTCGCGGGGCTGGCCCGTGAGTTTGGTGTCGGCTGGTTCTGCGCGCATCAGGCCGTGATCGTCTACGGCGACGAGTTGATCGCCGCAGATCGACGGCTCGAGCATGTGACCGGGCTTGGTGTCGATGAGCACACCTTCCAACACGCCAACGCCCGACGGCGCACGCAGATGGTCACGACGTTCGTCGACATCGACCGCGGCCGGCTGCTGGACGCCGTCCCAGGTCGTTCTGGTGACGTGGTCAGAGACTGGGTTCGGTCTCGTCCGTTCTGGTTCCCAGATCAGATCACCGTCGCCGCGATCGACGCGTTCGCCGGCTACGCCTCAGCGATCCGCGACACCCTGCCCGACGCGACGTTGGTCCTCGATCACTTCCACGCGATCCGTCTCGCATCAGAGGCCGTGAACGATGTCCGCCGGCGCGTGCAGCAAGACACGACAGGTCATCGCGGTCGCAAAGGAGATCCGCTCTACGGGATCCGCCGGCTGCTGTTGATGACATGGAAGAACTTGAACGACCGCGGCTGGGAACGCTTGCGTGCCGTTCTCGCTGCGGGTGATCGCGACGGTGAGATCGCTGCGGTCTGGCTCGCCCGCGAGTTGCTGTGCGAGGTCTACAACGCGAACGGTCTCGCTCACGCGAAGCGGCGGTTGATCGTGTTCTTCCAACACGCCGCCGACGCCGACGTGGCCGAGCTGACCCGCCTCGCCAACACCATCGGCCGCTGGCGCGATCAAGTCCTCGCGTTCCACACCACCGGCGGCGCGTCGAACGGACCGACCGAAGCCGTGAACCTTCTGATCGAGAAGATCCGAAGGATCGGCCACGGCTACCGCAACTTCGACAACTACAGACGCCGGCTCCTCCTCGGCTGCGGCATCCAATGGACTACCGTCACCACCTACAGAATCCGAGGCCGCCAACCAGCGTTCGCCGCGTAGAGCCGCTTTAGTTTAGAGAACGTACGTATGGTCACTGAACTGGGCAAACAATTGAGCGGGTGACGGGAATCGAACCCGCCTGGCCAGCTTGGAAGACAGGAACTACGGATCTGGCTTTGTCGGCACGCCGAGCGGATTGTCAAGCTCGGACGTTCCGCCGATTCGTTTGGGCGATGCCGCGCCTGGACGCCTGCGTTCGCCGGTCGGCCGAGTGTCGCTGACTCGGATCATCTGGATCGACACTCCGAGTTGATCAGCGACCCAAACGGTGGGCACGACGACGCGATGGCCGATGCGGAGCGCGGGGATATCGCCGACGCGTACTGCTTCGTAGGCACTCGACCGGCTGATCCGCAGCACGTTCGCCGTTTCCGAGATCGTGAGTGTCAGCGGGCCCGTCGGTTCTGGCCTGAGGATGGTGGCGCGTCGCATACCCTCTTACAGAGGGCGATTCCGTCGGGGCGCAGCACTTGTCGGGCGGTTTTCTGGCAGTTACGTGTCCAATCCGGGGGGATTTGTGGTGGAGCCATAGACGCGGGCACCGAGATGGTCCGCCGCGGCGCGGTCGGCGGAGCGTCGCCGGCTCGAGTAGTGCTGGAGCATGACCTGCACGGTGTGCCCTTGACGGTCGCTCACGGCCGACGGATTGAATCCGGCATCCATCAGTTCGCTGCTCGTCCACTTCCGCAGCGCCAAGATGGTGGCGTCGAAGTCGGCCGGCCCGTTGGGCAGAGTTCCTCGCAGCACACGCATTCGGCGAGTCAGGAACTCGGGTCGCAGCGGCGTCTCACATCTCACGTCGAGGCTGAACACGAAGGCATCATGGCCAACGGCAGCTCCACAGGTCGCGGCACGCTGATCCATCTGGGCGAGGTGGTCTCTGAGCATTTCGACGGTGCCGCCGTCGATGCTCACGGTTCGCCGGCGGTGTGTCTTGGTCGGTTTCTCGACAACCACGCCACCGGCGTCGTTGATGGCGGTGTCGACGACGAGCTCGAGGCGGTCGAGGTGCAACCGGTCGCGACGCAGGCCGGCGAGCTCGCCGCGGCGCATGCCCGTCGTTGCTCCGAGTTTGAGCACGGGTGCCAGGATCGGATCATGCTCGTCGGCGGCGTCGAGGATGCCGACCAACTCCTCGATCTCGGGTGCCGTCGTGGTGCGGGGGGACCGCAGGCTCGTGGGCAACTCGAAACCGTCGACCGGGTTGTCGGCGACCATGCGGTGACGCTTGCCCCACTTGTACGCCCCGCTCAGCACTGCGCGGGCGTTGTTCATCCTGCTCCGTGAGAGCTCGGCGCGTCGCATCTTGCCGAAGACCTTGTCGATGTCGCCGGGCTGCACCGAGCTCGCGCGCTTCTGGCCCAGAGAAGGGTGGATCCAGTTGTCGTAGACCTCGGAGTATCCCGTGAGAGTCGAGTGCTCGAGGCCGCGATCGTTGCGCGCGAAGTCGAGGTACCACGCCACGAGTTCGCTCACCGTCACGGCCTGGTTCGTCCGCCGCGCCAGACGCGACCCATCGCCGATCTCGGTGACGACTCCTGCCAGTGCTTTGGTAGCGGTCTGGCGAGAGCCGTGCACGGTCCGCACCACGCGTCGGCGGGCTCCGGTGTCGTCGCGGCCGGCAGACACCACGAGTTTCCACGATCCATCACCGACCTCGCTCATCGAACCGGCCCCGGGGCGGGCTCTTGCCTTGGCACCGGTCGCCTTCGAGTTGTTCACGTCGAGTCGGAGGTGGTCTGCGCGAACGCACGCCGGGTCGTGAGGGCAGGTGAGCACCTTGGCGCGCGGGGGTGGTTCGCCGAAGGCTCGAGTCCACGCCACGCGTGGCGCCGTAAGAAGTCTGCCGTCGATGCGGATCTGGCCGACTCCCCGCGCTGATCGGGCGCCGGTCCACAGGTGATGCGGGCCCGTGCGGTCCACCTTCGACTCGAAGCGATCGCCATCGACTGCCATGTGGGCGAGTCTATCACGAAGTCTATCGGGGAGTCTATCGCGCCAAGGGTGCGCCTACCTTAGGCTGATAGACTGCAAAGGCGGGCGGCTATTGTGCCGTTTACCTGGTGTTATGTAGTGCGCCCCCTGGGATTCGAACCCAGAACCTGTGGATTAAGAGTCCATTGCTCTGCCATTGAGCTAGAGGCGCCTATATCTGTGACTTGTGAACTGTAGTTGGGGTGACCGACGGGGTTTGAACCCGCGACTTCCAGGACCACAACCTGGCGCTCTGCCAACTGAGCTACGGCCACCACGACCAACTGCAAATTACGTCGGTCATTCTCGCACAACGAGCGCTCCGTAGCTCAAAACAATTTGCACTCGACACAGAATCCATTGTCATGTATGCTTTGGACAACGAATTCCACAAGGAAGTGCCATGATGGCAACGAAATCCGTTGTTAGCACCAGGCTCGTGCAACGAGCGAAGGAAATTACCGCCGCCGAGACAGAGAAATACTCTGCCCGCACCCCGGTATCACAAGCCCAGTATCACCGGGCTGAGAAGTCACTTCCGATGGGGGTGCCGAGCTCCTTTCAGTTCTACGACCCACATCCTGTGGTTGCCAAAAGGGCCCGCGGATCCCGACTCGAAGACATCGATGGCAACCAATACATCGACTTCAACATGGGCTACGGCGCATTGTTTGTCGGTCACCTTCACCCACTCGTAGTTGCGGCGGTTACCCGCCAGCTCGAGGAGGGCACACTGTTCGTGACCCCGTGCGAGTCCAACGCCGACGTCGCTGAAAATCTCGCCGCCCGATTCGGCCTTCCGTCGTGGCGGTTTACCAACTCTGGCACTGAGGCCACCATGGACGCCATCCGCGTTGCTCGTGCCTTTACGGGCCGCAACAAGTTGGTAAAGGTCGAAGGCGGCTATCACGGCCATCACGACGAAGTGATGGTCTCCATGAAGCCACCGTTGGACAAAGCTGGCCCCGCCAACCGTCCCCAAGGCGTGCCAGCCACCAAGGGTCTCACCGTGCACATCTTGGAAGACACGTTGGTGATTCCCTACAACGATCCAGAGGCGCTCGATCGCATGTTGGGCCGCGGCGATATTGCGGCGTTCATCGTGGAGCCGGTAATGGAAAACATCGGCATCTGTTTGCCGCAGCCTGGCTACCTCGAAGAGGTACGCCGTATCACTCGCAAGCACGGCGTCATGCTGATTTTCGACGAAGTGAAGACGGGTATCACTGCCGGTTGGGGTGGCGCCACGCGTCGATTCGGCGTCGAACCAGATCTCGTGTGTTTGGCGAAATCAATCGGCGGCGGCTTGCCAGTCGGTGCTTTCGGTGGCCGAAAAGAAGTGATGAATCTCGTCGGCGACGGCTCGGTGCTGCACCTTGGTACGTACAACGGCAACCCGTTGGTGATGGCTGCCTGCCAAGCCGTGTTGGGCGAAATTCTCACCCCACTCGTGATCGACGAAGCGTTTGCTCGTAACAAGTTGATGCTGGCCGGTTGCCAGGCCGTCATTGATCAGTACGACCTGCCTGCGCACACTGTCGAGATGGGCGCCAAGGGCTGCATCACGTGGTCACGTGAAAAGGTCAAGAATTACCGTGACTACAAAAACACTGATCTGACAATTGCGTATGCGCAGTGGATTTGGGGCATCAACCGGGGCATCTTGTTGCCGCCAGGTCTTGATGAGCAGTGGCTAATTTCGGTACAGCACACCGACTTGGATGTGGCTCACCACACCGATGTGTTTGCTGGTTTTGCCGAAGCACTCACTGCGTAAACGAACGTCTATTTGCCTCGCGAGGCAAGGTAAGCAAGCGACGCGGCCCGGCTCTCCGGGTCGCGTTGTGCTGCCACCAAAGTGTCGGCATCACTGACGCTTCGCCCTACCGATACGAGCTCTTCTGCGCACGCGTTTATTTGTCGTTTGGTTAGTTCGAGGGTGAGCGCCGACCGGGCCGCCAGTGCTTCGGCAGCTGACTTGACGAGTGCGTCAACTTCATCAGCCGTGCCGATTCCGTTGACGAATCGCAAGGCCAAGGCCTCTTGTGGCGTGAACGGTCGACACGTCATCACGATGTCTTTGGTGACGGCGGGGCCGAGTTCACGCACGAGGCGAGGGATGCCACCCCACGCCAGGGGAATGCCGAGTGCAAGTTCGGGGATCGAGAATCTTGCGTCGACGGTGGCGTAGCGCAAGTCGCACGATCCCGCAAGGACGACGCCACCGCCGACGCAATGTCCGTGTATGCGAGCGATTGTCATGGCCCGCATGTTGGTGATCGATTCGGCCATCACTCGGCCGAGGTCGGCGGCTTCTCGGGGTGACATATCGTCGGCTGGGGCGGTGAAGTCGTTGAGGTCGAAGCCGGCGCTAAACGCTCTGCCTTCGGCGCGCACAATCACGACCTTGACGTGTCGTTCGGCGTCGAAGAATGCTGCGGCTTGGGCGAGTTCGGTGAGCGTCAAACGGCTGAGCGCGTTGAGCCGGGCTGGCCGATTGAGGGTGAGAGTGCCAATGGGCGTCGACGCATCGACGAGAAGAGTTTCAAACATGTTCGCCAGTATTGCTGAACTAAAGTGTCGGCATCTCGCCCCGGTAGCTCAGTTGGATAGAGCAGCGGACTTCTAATCCGAAGGTCGCAGGTTCGATTCCTGCCCGGGGCGCCAAAAAAATCCAGCTCTGAGCGTCGCAAATTTTGTAGGGCTTGAAAGCGCTGGGGACGTTGGGGACGGCGTCGGCGATGACTGAGTCGTTCGAGTCAGCGCGTGCGGCGCTGTATGCGCAGTGCTTCGGCCACGGACCACGCCTGGAATGGACAGCCCGTCGCCCGATGCGGGGCGTCGCCATCGGCCGTCTCTGAAACTGATCCCAACCCCCATTCACGCAGGTGCAATCCGAGCCCGTCCACTTCGTCGAGGCCGTCGACTGGGACCCCATTTTTGAGCGCAGCGTCAACGTACGATCCGACCAGCCATGGCCATACGGTGCCTTGGTGGTATGCGGCGTCGCGCTCGTGCGGACCGCCACGATGAACTCCAACGTACGAGTCGTCGTCGGGACTCAGTGATCGCATCCCGATCGGTGTGAGGAGATGATCCCGGCATACCTCGACCGCCGATCGTGGTGCGCCGGGGCCGTGAGGCAACGACGCGGCGAGCAGCTGGTTCGGCCGGATGGACCAGTCGACGTGAACTCCATCGACGACGTCGAACAGGCCGAGGCCATCTGGCCGTACGAAGCGTTCCGTGAACGACAATGATGCCGCGTCGGCGAGGTCGTACAACCACTGGGTTGGTCGACCGGTTCGGCGATGCAAGTCGGCTACGACCCGCAGGCCGTTGATCCACAACGCATTGATCTCGACGGGCTTGCCAGAACGTGGGGTCACTGCTTGACCGTCGATGCGGGCGTCCATCCATGTGAGTGCCACGCCGTCGGCACCCTGCATAAGTAGCGAGTCGAATGGGTCCATGCCGATGCCGTAACGGGTGCCGGCGATGTGACGCTCGATGATCTCGTCGACAGCATCGACGACCGACACGGCGAGACTGTCATCATCGGTTGTGGCGAGGTGCCGACCGACTGCATGGAGAAACCACAGGCTTGCATCGGCGGTGTTGTACTCAAGCATTCCCGTGTCGGCCGTGTTGGCCAACATGCCTTCCGAGACAGTCTTTGCGGCACGAATCAGTAGTGATCGACCCTCGTCGAAGCGACGTGTGCAAATGAACAACCCGTCGTACGCCGTCATCGTGTCGCGTGACCACGCTCCAAACCACGGATAGCCAGCGATCACGCCCGGTACGCCATCAACGTTGGTAATGAACTGGTCGGCGGCCAACACCAGCAGCGATGTCTCCGCATCGGTGGCTTCCGCTGTTGCAACGAGTCCTCGGGCCCGAGAACGAGCTCGACGCACGATGTCGTCAGCCGTATACGCCGGGTTGGCGCGATCAGCCGTAGCAGTCAATAGGTGTGACTCGCCGATGTCGAGATCGAGTTCGAACGCACCGGCTGCCCACAGATCTTCTGTGGCGCTGAGCCCTCGAGCCGCTTCCTCGCGCAGGTGAGCGCCGCGATACCACTGGCCGCCCGGTATCCACCCAGCGCCGAACACGCGATACGCGCTCTCGAAGTGAAACCCCCACGAGTGGTGCTCGACGGCGGGCTCACCATTGGCGTGTCGTTCGCCATGAGCGTTGCGCCAAGTGCACAGCGGAGTTAGCTCGAGACGTACCGGGCCATTGCTCGCCAGGAGCCGATGGGTCACCGCGACAGTCGCATGGCCGTGGTCCATCGCTATCTCGCGCTGCACAACCGTTGCCCCGACAGACCAGGTCCATCGGGGCACACCGTCGAGCAGATCGAAGCGGGCGAGCAGTTCATGGCCGTGCGGATCGATCGAACCGTTGGCCCATTCGTGAGTCGCCAGACGGATGCGTTGACCGTTGACGACGAGGACTGGATCCAGCGCGGCGAGGCCCAATTGGCGCGATGCACCGCTGTCAGCGGCAACCACGAGCAGTCCGTGATATCGCCGGGTGCGAAGGCCTGAGACCGTCCCCATTGCATACCCGCCCAGTGCGTCGGTGACCAGCCACTCGCGTTCAGCGCTGCGATCGAGGTCGCTGCACTCGTGCGGTCCGAAGGTGATCATCGTGCTCGGCGTGCTCACCATGCCCGCCGCCGAACAGCCGAGTGAAGCGTCGGACTGCAAGTTGTTCATTGATGTACCTCGGTCGCGGGTAGTGGTCAGTTCAGACGGAATACTATCGAAAATCTAGATTCCTCAGGCAGAGTCGCCGGGTCAAATCGTGGTGGCGTACGCCCCGACTTATTGAACGTTTGGAATCAATCCGTCGAGATAGAAAGTGAGCTGTCGGTGGGCGATCGCTCTCTCGGCTGTTGCATCGAGCCCGATCGCCAGGGGCCGGCAGAAGCGGATGGTGGCGAGGGCGATATCGGTCGTCGTGACGTTCTTGTGGACTGAACCGTCGCGTCGCGCAGCGTTGATCAATTTTTTGAGCACCCTTTGGGCGGCGTTCTGTTGTTCTGGCCAATCCGTGGAGTCGAGAAGCGCATGGACGACGTTGACCACCCCGAGGTTGGTGTCGATGGCAGCATGCATGTATCGGCGCAACGCTTCACCGCCGGTGGCTGATGTGGCGAGCGCGGTGGTGCCCTGTTCGATCGTGCGGTCGAGCACATCAAGAACCACTGCACGCAGAAGCGTTTGTTGGTCCGGGAAGTGTCGATACAGAGTGGCTATTCCGATGCCGGCTCGCTGGGCGACTGCGTCCCGAGTTGGTTCGCCGCCGATCTCGAGGATCAGTTCGATTGTGGCGTCAAGGAGACGCCGACGATTTTTCCGGGCGTCGGTTCGCATTGGCTGGTCAATTGAGTTCAATTGGGGGTCTGCCACAAAGCGGAGTATATTCCTCCACTTAGTACCGGCGTTGCAATCTCGTGGAGGAGACCTCATTGAAACCCGAAAACTTCACAGGAACGATGTCGATCGCCGAATCGATCCAGGCCGCAAGCGAAACGAATCACATTCCGGTCACGTTCGACGGTTGCGATCACATCGTCGGGCCCTTCTTTCACGGCACCGGTGCCCTGCTCGCTGTCGGCGAACTTGTCGTTCCCGGCAAGCTCTCCAACTTCCACGAGGGACGCATCTCCAATCACGTGTACTTCACAGCGTTGCTTGAACCAGCGGTTTGGGCGGCGGAACTGGCGCTGGCACTTGCGGGGAGCGAAGGGAAGGGTGGTATCTATGTCGTCGAACCCACCGGCCCCTTTGAAGACGACCCGAATGTCACGAACAAGAAGTTCCCCGGCAACGTTACGCGGTCATACCGAACTCGTCATCCGATGGTTGTAATCGACGAGGTGACGACTTGGGAGGGCCATACCCCCGGAGCACTGCAGGGGATGCTCGACAACATCGCTCGACTCCGGGAGCAGGGTCTCGACGTCATCGAGGACTAGCGAGTCGTCCCCGTCTTCTCTGAACGGTTTAGGTCCCGGTGATCTCGAGCTACGCACAACCTTCGGGCGATGCCTGGTTCGTCATGCACGCAAGGTAACGGCCGGGCGGGAGCTGTGGTGTTCGGTATTTGCTGGTTTGATTCGATGGTGGGCCGGGGTAGCAGGCCAGGACGGTAGGTGGTGCGGGAGCGATCCAATCCCGTTGTTCTTCTCCAAGCGCATGAGGCCGAGGACTTGCACGCTCGTTCCGGCGCCGGGTGCGAATACCGCCAACAGAAATGCGCATTCGGACTCGGCGGGCACGGAAAGAATGAGTTGTACGGGTTCGTTCGGGCGTGCAGCACTCGGCTCGAAGTGTGCCAAAGCTGGGCCGATGAAGTCAGTCGCAAGGAGTACTGGCACCGCCATAGAGTTTGGTTGAGTCGTGGTCATCTTGGCGGTGAGTTCGACTCCGGTTGATGAGACCGACGGGTTGAGTCAATAAAGCCGGGAAGCAGACCCGGTGCGCGCGCCATAATTCACCCAGTAGGTGGCTGCGTTTGGTCAAGTAGTAGGGCGCTAATTCGTTGACTCGTGGGCCATGCTCCTCGGCTTTGGTTGCACAACACGGACGTAGTGGTTCGCTGCTCGGATCGGTAGGTGGATACGAAACCTACGCCTGCGTCGAATCCGTGCATGAACACTGAATGATTGGCGTCGTCGAGCCAGAAGCCAAGGCCGTAGGTCATGCCCAAATCTGGAGCTTCACTGCGGGTGCGAACCATTTCGGCGACTGTTGCGGGCGAGACAATTCTGCCGATGAACAACGCATCCCAGAAGCGAACGACGTCGGCAGCCGTGGTGTACATGCCCCCGTCCCCGTTTCCTCGAATCGGAAGGTGGAAGACGTTTGACCGCAATCCGTCGTCATCGAGATACCCGATTGCGGCGCGTCCAGGAAGCTCGTCGGATCGAAGAAACGCGCTATCGATCATGCCAGCAGGCTGCAAAACGCGTTGGTCGACGAGATCGTGAAACGACATACCGGTGGCCCGTTCGGCGATCAAGGCAAGCACCACGTATCCGCCGTTGGAGTAACTGAATTTTGTGCCTGGTTCAAACTTGTTTGCGTGCCCGCCCAGCACCGCCAGGAACTGCTCGGTGGTCGTAAGCTCGTGCACCGACACGGGCATCAGATAGTCGTTGTAGTCGTTGTCGAAATCCTCGTCGCGGTAGTCGCCGATTCCTGAGCGGTGCGAGAGAAGTTGCTCGATGGTGACCCGGTCGTCGATGAGCGGGAGATCCTTGCCGAGCAATGAGCGGGCGGTGGTGTCTAACCGCAACGCGCCGTGTTCGACGAGGCTCATGATGGTGAGGGCGGTGAAACTTTTCGTTCCGCTGGCGGTAGCGAACTGGGTGTCGACGGTGTTCGGGACGTTCAGCCCGCGATGGGCGAGGCCGTACGCGTGCTGCACTGCCGGAGCGGCATCGATGTCGATGCGGATCACTCCCGACAATCCAACATCGGCCGCTATCTCGTCGACAACAAGACGGAGTGTCGCGTACTCGTTGTGAGGTTCGCTTGAATTACCTTGGTCATTCGTGTTCGTCATCGATGCCTCATTCGAATGCGTTGTTTGCGTGGAAGTTGGTGCCGAGCGACTTTACCTGCCGTACGCGCCACCCGGTTGCGGCACTTGGGTACGCTGGGGATGTGAACGGAAAAGACATTGAAAAAGTCGGCGTCATTGGGTGCGGGTTGATGGGGTCTGGCATTGCCGAAGTATGCGCCCGCAACGAGCGGCAGGTCGTTGTAGTGGAAGCCGACGCAGCGTCCGCCGAACGAGGCCGCACCAAAGTGCTCAAGTCACTTGACACCGCCGCGGCCCGTGGAAAGTTGACGTCTGAGGACCACGAAAAGGCCGTGAAAAATCTGGAATTCACGTGCGATTGGGACGCCGTGGCGGACCGCGATCTGGTGATTGAGGCCGTGATGGAAGACCCCGTCGTGAAGCACGATGCTTTCGTGGCGCTCAACAAAATTGTGCAGTCACCCGATGCGATTTTGGCGTCCAATACGTCGTCGATTCCGATCATGAAATTGGCCATCGCCACCGATCGGCCGGCCAACGTGATCGGCTTGCATTTCTTCAATCCAGTTCCGGTCTTGCCGTTAGTGGAACTTGTTCCGTCGTTGATGACGAGCCCGGAAACTACAGCGATGGCAGCCAGTTTCGCTACCGATGTGTTGGGTAAGAATGTGATTCATTCCAAGGACCGCGCTGGCTTCGTAGTTAACGCCTTGTTGATTCCGTACCTGTTGTCGGCCATCAGAATGCTGGAGTCGGGGTTCGCCACTGCCGAAGATATCGACGCCGGCATGATGCACGGATGTGCGCACCCCATGGGCCCTCTAGCGTTGGCTGACCTCATTGGTCTCGACACCACAATGGCCGTCGCCGATTCGATGTACGCAGAATTTAAAGAGCAGTTGTACGCTCCGCCGCCGTTGTTGAGCCGCATGGTGGAAGCCCGTCTACTGGGCCGCAAAACAGGGCGAGGCTTCCACTCCTACAATCGCTAGATCGCTGCGGCGCTAAGGCCGGACGGCCGCCATGAACGCTTCGACTTCTCGTCGGGGGTCGGGGCCGGCGGGCTGGTACACAAACTCGGTTGTGCCCGCGGCCGCAGCGGCGGCAATACGATCTCGCATAGCAGCAGCATCGCCGCTGCTCGTTAGCCCAGCGGCCAATCCACCTGTCATCACCAGTCGGTCGACGGGATTGAGCACTGTGAGATGGCCGCGATGAATGTCGAGATGACGCACGTCGGCGGGCACTGATTCGACCGCATCGATCCACGCTTGGGCGCCTGGCAACTGGGCCAGGAAAGCATTCGATTGTTCGTACATAGCGTGATACACCACCGCCGCGCCAGGGCCAGCTGCTTCCAGAACTCGTGTCGATTCAACCGCTTCATTGGCATCAATCACGGTGCCAAACGCCAATAGGGCTGACCACTCAAACCCTGGCGTCGGCGACGTAGAAAACACGCCGGTGCCTAATTCGGCGGCCGCCGCCAAGCCTTTGGGGCCGCTAGTACCCAACAGCCATGGTACCTCGATAGGGCGATCTGGCGCTTGACCAGATGAGTGGATCATGGCGATCTGCGCTCCGTCGTATGCGATCGTCTCGCCACGCAGCAGCGCCTGTACTTGCCTCACGTAGGTCACGACGTCTGCCCACTTCATGGGTTTGAGGCCCAATGCTCGACGCCCAGTAAAACCAGATCCGACTGCATAGGCGGTACGTCCGCTTGCCAGTTGTTCGAGCGTCGCAATGGCGCTTGCGGTAGCCAGAGGGTGACGCAAACTGGGCACCAATACCGCTGGCCCCAAACCAATGGTGGACGTCCGTGCGGCGCACAACACCAACGCCATCCACACATCAAGTTGGAGGGCAGGCGTGTCGTAGAGCCACACACGGTCGTAGCCGAGCTGCTCGCTGAGAACGGCTAGCTCCGGAGTTTGTGGAGTAGGCGGTAGGGCGATCGATATTGATGGCACAGTGTTGGTCATGTGTTGCCTCGCATTCTGCGGCTGAGGTCATCGAGTTGCTGTCGTTCGGCGGGGGTGAGGCCGGCCAACCCGACCTCACCGACCTTGTCGAGCAGTGAGTCGAGGTGGGCTTGATCGGCCCACCGGCTCGATTCAGCGTTGGTCCATGGGCCAGTGGTGACGGTGGCCGTTCCCTTGGCCCCCCACACGCGTTTCGGTCGCTTCGTTTTTGTGGACGTGCTCACAGTCCTACCGGGGATTGGTATCCGGGGGATGAAGTCGACGTTGTCTGCGAATCCCCACCCGCGCACGATGAACAAAGCAGTGGCGATGATGAGAAGCTCGAACAGGATTTGACCAAACTCCCGAATCGACAGCAATTGCAAAATATCAATGCCCAGAAATACGGCACCAAGGACCCAAAGCTGGATGCCAAAAAAGGTGCGGCTCTGGGGGCGCTCAGCGACCGAGGCGGCGAATACCGCGAAACCGACGAGCCGCAAACCGACACCCGTCGCTCCGAGTCTGTAATCCGATAAAGCGCTAATGATCACCATGACCACGCTTGGCAATATCACGACAGTGGCCAACAATCCCAAAAATCGGTTCCGTCCGACGAGCCCTTCGATCTCGCGACCGAAAATGAAAAAGAAGAGAAGGTTGAGAGCACTTTGAAAACTGGGCGGGTTGTACAGCGGCCACGACACAACGCGCCAAATGTCGCCGTGGCGAACTTTTGTGGAACTGAAATAGAAGGCGTTGAAAGCAGTGGGGTTAGCAGCGTGCAAAAACATAGTGGCCACGCCGATTGCCGTGACGAGCACAGTTGTGGTTACTTCAAAAGTGCCTAGCCGGAACCATGGATTGGACGCGTTGCGCCATCCGTTTGATGAAAATTGCCATTTCGACGTCATTGGCTTCAATCCTACGTTGTTGTGCGTTTGAGGGCAGACGCGAACGAACCCCAGACCAGCGGGAGAAGCCGATCTGGGGTTCGTTGGTACTACCAAACGCTATGAGGGGATTAGGCGTTGGCAGCAGGTGCAGTTGTGGTCGTATCAGCTGGTGCTTCCACAGTGCCGTTCTTCACTTCGTCAGCTTCATGCTGAGGATCCTTGTTATCGCCGCGGCCATCTCGTCCGCCATGTTCGCCACGGGGGCCACCTTTGCCGCGGTGATCTCCACGAGGGCCGTGTTCGCCCATGCCGCCGCCTTGATGCTCAGCGGTTTCGTCATGAGAATCAATAACCTTTCCGGTGATGGCGTCCACGTTGACGTCGGCAAATGCCGTTGCCGTCTTGATTTCGATGTGCCACACGAGGGTGCCGTGGCGATCGTCGAGGCGTGACTCTGTAACAGTGCCGGGCTTGGCCACGAGGGCGGCGGCACGGGCGTCAGCGTCTGAGACCTTGGCCTGTGCGAGCAATGCGGTCTGCTCTGCGGCTTCGGCGGCCACTCGATCTGCCGATTCCGTTGCTTCGTCGCCAGGTGCTGGTGTCGAGCCATCGATGTTGGTCGGCGGCGTAGGCAGTACCGGGTCGGTCGTGGTGACCGAAGTATCAGCGGCAACGACTACTGCCGCTTTCGGCGCAGCAACACTCGGCGACGCTGACGAAATGCCGGCGAATCCAATGACGAGCCCGACGGCTCCGGCGGCTCTAGCTACGAGCCACGAACGCTTTGATTTGATGTCACTCTTGTGGTATTACTTTCAAATTCGAACCAACCGGGTGTTGCTTCGTGACATAAGTATCGGCCACGGTTGTTAAGTGCATCTTTGGTTCTAGTGACAACTCGGTAAGGAACGAAATCAAGCATTGGTGGGCTCCCACCACGCGTGCGTGCCACTGGAGATTCGAGTTGGAAGACGGATCGATGCCAATGGTCCCGCTGCCAAATTACGGGCGTCGAAAACAAGGCAGTCGGAGCAGTCGTTGTTCATGTCGGTGGTGAAGGTGACGACGTAGCCATCGTCTTCAACGTTCGCTCCGGCTCGAGGAGCGAACGGCGATTCGCTGGCGAAGACGCCAGGCGGAAATCGGTATTCGTCTATCGCTTGGCCGAGCGTGGCGTCGAACTTGACAATACCGTTAAATAGGAACCAGCCGGGTGGTGCCGTCATGCAATAGCTGTAGCGGTATGGCAATCCGGCATGGCGTTGATTGATCATGCCGAACTCCAACACCCGACTACTTAAGCGCTGTTCTGTGGTTTGTCCAGTGCGAAGATTGAAGCGCCACCGGTGGGGATGTGTCTCCATGCGGTCCAGCGCAAGGAACCGGTACGTGTGCTCGAATGGCCCATCGTTCTCGCGGGCCGGTGGCGATGGCTGATCCTGAAAGAAGCCATCGAGAACAATCTCGTCGCCGTCCTCGAAGGCATTGATCCAATGCAATACGTAGGTGGGCGCAGCATCAAACCAACGCACATCCGTGGCGTGACCGCGCCGGGGAATAATGCCGAATCGCGTCGACAATTCGGGAAAGAAACGCACGGCGTGAACGTCGCGTTCGAGAAGCACCGGATCCCAAAACATAGGGCAGTCATTCAGGATTGCGTAGTTGGTGGTGAAGGCCATGTCGTGTGGCAGGCGAGGCCCGGGCAGCGGAATAGGGGTGTAGTGAACGAGTTGGTGACCGCTATCGACCACGCCGTAGTGCATGTACGGAGCTTGTTTGCTGTAGTTGAAAAACAACATCTCGCCGGTGTGCACGTCGACCTTGGTGTGAGCCGAAACACCTTCAGGGGGAAAGGTTCCGCCCCAGGATTCCTTGCCTAGATTGGCCAACGTGACAGGGTCGTGGCGGTACAGATCGCCGCATTGATAGAAGCTGGTTTTGGCTACTCCTCCGTGCACCACAATGTCGGTGCTCGAGGCATCTTTCATGCGGGTGCGGGCGCCCCAGCCGTCGGAGCGTTGTGCTTTGGCGGGGTTCTCGGCCAGGCCTGGCCACAACGCGTGCCCTGCTTCATCTTCTGCTCGCAGGCCAGTCGTGTCGATGAACCGATTGCAATACCGCGCTGAACCGTTGGCGAAGGTAATGGAATGCACCATGCCGTCGCCGTCGAATGGGTGGTACCGACCAAGCGAATCGTGTACCGGGTTTTCGGTGTTGCGAAGGTATGTGCCACATAGATCGGCAGGCAGCGTTCCGACGACGTCAAGGTCCCACGCGTCGTATTCAGTCATGGTGGGCTGCCAGGCGCCGGTGCGGTAGGGGTGTGAATCGTCGGCAGGAAGAGTGGACGCATGGTGGCTCACGATTCGTGTCTTCATGATTGGCTCCCGATTGGTCTCGACGCGCATGTTACAGCTCGAAATTCCGCCGACCGGTAGGGTGGCGATGTGTCGAAGGCATCGCTCTCAACTAGTGATCCCGTTGGTCAAACGTGACGGTGTACCTTGTCGGCGCGGGGCCTGGTGCGCCTGACCTTTTGACAGTGCGGGCGGCGGAGCTTTTGCAGCGCTGCGACGTGGTGATCCATGACCGCCTGAGTGGCAATGCCATTCTTGATATGGCGCCCGTCGAAGCCGTGCGCATCAATGTGGGTAAGGCGCCTGGAGCAGTGCCCGTGTCCCAAGATGCCATCAACGATTTGCTTGTGTCATATGGACGATCGCATGACGTGGTTGTGCGTCTCAAGGGCGGCGACCCGTTTGTTTTTGCGCGTGGGGCAGAGGAGGCCATGGCCCTTGGCCGAGCCGGCATACGGTACGAAGTGGTACCCGGTATTACTTCTGCGCTTGCTGCACCCGCGCTAGCCGGAATTCCGGTGACGGTGCGCAACGAGGTGTTCAATTTCACAGTGGTCACGGGGCATCAGAGCGACTCCGGTTTGTCGGCCGCCAATTGGGAAGCGATCGCAGCCGCGGGAGGCACGATCGTGATCCTCATGGGTGCGGCGCACGTCGAAGAAATTGCCACGCGTTTGATGGCCGGAGGGCTGGCGGCTGAGACCCCCGTGGCGGCTATCAGGTGGGCGTCAACGCCTCGTCAGCAAGTTGTGAGGGCCACATTGGCCACGGTGGCGGCGGCGGGAATCGAGGCTCCTTCAACGATTGTGGTGGGCTTCGTGGCTGATCTCGATTTGCTCGATCCCAGGTGAAATGGCCGACTGGCTCAGTTCACTCGATGGCCGCCTGTTTGTAACCTCTTCGACACCTTACGTTCATATTGGTTGCGGTAGGTTGCGGCCAACACCCAAACCTGAAGGAGTTCCATCGAATGTCGAATACCGAACAACCCACAGAGATGAACCGTCGCAAGTTCCTCGTAGCCATGGGTGCCGCAGCTGCTGCGCCCGCTGTACTTGCTGCATGTGGCTCTGACAAACCTGCTGCCGCCACTACAACTACGGGCAAGCCTGCCGAAGCTACAACGACGGCTGCACCTGCCGGCGAGACCACCACCTCTGGCGCAGCTACGGCTGTCAAGGAAATTCCGAAAGACCTCATCGACGCCGCCAAGAAGGAAGGCAAGATCAATTTGATTGCTCTGCCCGATGGCTGGGCTAACTACAAAGGCGTTTTGGCCGGCTACAAGTCGACCTACGGCATCAATTTCAAGGTTGATAACCCCGATGGCTCGTCTGCCGACGAAGTGAAGGCTGTCGAAACCCTTAAGGGTCAACCAACGCAACCCGACTCCATCGACGTCGGCCCCGCATTCGCCTACGACGGCGCCAAGAGCGGACTATTCGAGCCATACAAGGTGTCCTCGTTTGACGAGATCCCCGAGAACATGCGTGACGCAGATGGCAACTGGGTTGCTGCGTACTACGGCATCATCTCGATTGCATGCAACGAAAAAATTGCCGGCGCTGCTCCCAAGAGCTTCGCTGAGCTAGCCGACAAGAAGTACAAGGGCATGCTTGCTCTCAACGGCGATCCACGTAAGTCGGGCTCTGGCCTGGCTGGCGTCATCGCCGCAGCACTTGCCAACGGCGGCTCTCTTGACGACATCACGCCCGGCATTGATTACTTCGCCAAGCTCAAGAACGACGGCATTCTCAAGCCCGTCGACCTGACCGAAGCGCTGTATATCAACGGTGAAGCCGCAATCGGTATTGACTGGTCGTACAACTATGTGAGCACCGTCGACAAGATGAAGGAAAACGGCATCATATTGGTCACCAACGTGCCCACCGATGGCGTTTACGGCGGCTTCTACGCGCAAGGCGTCGTGAAGGGCTCACCAAACCAAAATGCCGCCAAGCTGTGGCTGGAGTGGCTCGTATCTGATGGTGGCGCCACCGAATACATCAAGGGTGGAGCTTTCCCAGCCCGTTATGTGGCAATGGACAAAGCCGGCAAGATCCCTGCCGAATTGAAGGCCAAGTTGCCTTCGGCCGACATCGTGGCCAAGGTCAAGTTCCCCACCCCCGACCAGGTGAAGAAGGCCAAGGAAATTATTGCTGCCCAATGGGGCCCGAAAGTTTCCGGCAACTAATAGCGTCCGGATATTCGACGTAATGACAGTAATTGTGGAGGAGGGTCGGTCCGTTGTGGATCGGCCCTCTTCAACATCAGTAGTTCGTAAACGACGGTCGTATGGCTGGCTCGGGCTCACGCCGTTTGCCGCGTTTATTGCCGTATTTCTTTTGTTCCCCACGGTCATAGTGTTCTCAGAGGCACTAAAAGACCGGGACGGAAAACGTGGTTTCTATTACATCGGCCACGCGATGTCTGGAGAGTTTTTCCGGGCTTTCAAGACCACCTCGAGCCTGTCGATCGTGACCGCTTTGGCCGGCGGATTGGTAGGCACAATGTTGGCCTACGCAATAGTCACATTGCGGCATCCTAAATTTCTCAAGACGGCCGTCTCGACCTTTTCAGGCGTGGCGTCACAGATGGGTGGCTCTGCGCTGGCATTCATGTTTATTGCCACCCTTGGGTTGCGCGGCTTGGTGACGACCACACTCAACGACTGGTTCGGCGTCAAACTGGCGGACCACGGCTTCGACATCTTTTCGTACCGAGGTATTCAAATTGTCTACATGTTCTTTCAGATTCCGCTGATGGTGATCGTGATGTTGCCGGCTGTTGAAGGAATGAAATCTCAATGGCGTGAAGCAGCGTCAAATTTGGGTGCCAGCACCACCAAATATTGGTTGCACGTTGGCATTCCGGTGCTGATGCCCGCTGTGCTTTCGGGTGTGATTCTGTTGTTTGCGAACGCTTTCAGTGCGTTTGCTACCGCTGATGCCTTGACGGGTGGCGGCGCCAACCTTATGGCACTGAAAATTGGGTTTTATTTGCGAGGCAACACCATCAATGAGCCAGCACTTGGTAACGCCATTGCCGTGTGGATGATCCTCGTAGTGACAATGGCAATCGTGGTGTACAACGTGCTTCGCAAACGCACGTCTCGGTGGCTGCAATGACAACCCGTCGACGCCCTCAAATTGGTTTGGCGCTCATCGTGGTGGCATGCGCCGTCTTTTTCATCGTGCCATTTATCGCCACGATCCGGTTCGGCTTCGCCAAGCCCTTAGGTGGCGGTTATACGTTCAAAGCCATTACCAGAATGGTTCACGCTGACGGGTTCGGGACTGCGCTGTGGCTGAGTGCCCGGCTGGCGTTTGGAACCACTTTTTTTTCACTGTTGTTGATGGTTCCAACGTTGGCGTGGCTTCACTTGAAAATGCCGAAACTGTTACCTGCGTTCGAGGTAGTCAGCGTGTTGCCGTATGCGATCCCCGCCGTGGCGTTGGTGTCTGGAGCGGCCACCGCGTTTCGCAAACCGTGGCCGTTCATCCTCATTGAATCGATCGGGATGATTCCGTTGTATGCCATCGTGGCGCTGCCGTTTACGTATCGATCGATCGACAACGGTTTGCGCGCCATCGACGTCAAGACATTGTCTGAGGCGGCACGTGGGTTGGGTGCCAGCTGGCCCAAAACGCTGTTCGCAGTTATCGTGCCCAATATCTCGACGTCGTTGCTTGGTGCTGCGTTTTTGAACATTGCCATTGCATTCGGTGAGTACACCATTGCGTCGCTTTTGCTTCATCAAACGTTCAGTGCATTTGTGGTTCGCCAGGCCAACGAAAATCCTCGTGGAGCTACGGCAATGGGTCTGTTATCAATCTTGTTCACGTGTCTGACGTTGGGTCTGGTTTCCAGTCTCAGCAGACGACGCAAGGGCGGACGCGTGACTTTTTCGGCATTCGGCCGATGATCGAAAGAGGAAAATTGTGAGCACCGAAATTAACCCTGGTTTGGAGCTCCGTGGAGTTCGAAAAACCTTTGGCCAGACGGTGGCTCTCGAGGCACTCGATCTGACGCTGGAGGCTGGTGAGTTCGTCAGTTTGTTGGGTCCATCAGGTTGTGGGAAGACCACAGCGCTGCGCGCAGTTGCTGGCTTCGAACGGCCAGATGCTGGTTCAATATTTGTCGCCGGTCACGATGTCTCCGATATGCCCGCCTCGAAACGCGATATGGGCATGGTGTTTCAGAGCTACAGCCTTTTTCCCCATTTGACGGTGATCGACAATGTGGCTTTTGGTTTGCGCATGCGTGGCCAATCGGCAACTGTCCGTCGGTCGACGGCCGGCGAGATGCTTGAGCTCGTTGGCTTATCGGCACAGTCGGATCGTTACGCCCATCAGCTTTCTGGTGGTCAGCAACAACGAGTCGCCTTGGCCAGAGCGTTGGCGATCAGCCCGCGCGTGTTGCTGCTCGATGAGCCCCTGAGTGCGCTGGATGCAAAGGTGCGCGTCGGACTTCGCGACGAAATTCGCCGCATTCAACGAACGCTCGGCATCACCACGCTGTTCGTGACCCACGATCAAGAAGAAGCGATGTCGATCTCTGATCGCGTCGGCGTGATGTCAAACGGTCGGCTCGAGCAAATCGGCGCTCCGGTCGATGTGTACCGCAAGCCAACGTCGGCGTTCGTGGCTCGCTTCGTGGGCACGGTGAACACCATTGAAGGCACCGTCGTTCATGGCGGCGTGAACACCAGCTCTGGTTTTGTGACCGTGCCCGTTGATGGACTGGTCGCTGGTGCGCCTGTGAAATTGCTTGTGCGCCCGGAGGCCGTGATGATCGAGCATGTGGGAGCCGAGGGAACGTTGACGGGATCTGTCACCGGCCTGTCGTTCCGAGGGGCCGTTACGCGGGTGTCGATCGACATTCGGGGCGGGGTTTCGGTGTTGGCCGACGTGGCCGGCGCCAGTGCCGAGCGGTTCGCCGGCGGCGACGTGGGCGTGCGCTTCGAACCGAGCGGGAGCTTCGTCGAACCGGCCTAGCCGGTTTGCATGTCACGAACCGGCCTAGCCGGTTTGCATGTCACGAACCGGCCTAGCCGGTTTGCATGTCACGAACCGGCCTAGCCGGCGGCGCGGTTGCCTCTGGCCACGCCTTCGGTCACCGAAGTGGCGGTAATTGTGCCCTCCGCATCGACGGTGCCGGCGACAACGATTGAGGCTCCAGTGGCGTAATCACCAATCGTGGTGGTTCCCTTGGAGACCTTCATGATGGTGCCTGCCGATACTGTCACCTTGATGTTGTTACCTTGGCTGTCCGTGAGATAGATGGCGTTGTGCTCGGCGTCGACTAACACGATCGTTCCCGAGGTATTCCCGCCGGCAGCTGTTTGATTGCCTGCGCCGGTCTGGCCGCCAGAGTTCTGAGCGTTCGTACCTTGGCCGGTGCTTTGTCCTGTGCCACCGACTCGATTGCGGTTTCCGAAGGCCGACGGGGGAGTGGCGGCAGGCGCGTTGCGTTTCTGGACCCATATGCCGCCGAAGAATCCGGCACCGAGTGTGAGCACGAGAGCCAACGACCAGGTGAGTGGCGTCATCACGCGTGGTTTGCGGGGAGGTACATCAGGCGATTCGTAGTCGTCGAGACTAAAAGGCAGCACACCGGTATCGGCGCGGAGCACGTCAATTTCATTGGCGACGGGCTCTAGTGCATTTGTGGTGTCGATAGCCGACGGTTCAAGCGATGACATATGTATCTCTCTTATTCGTAGCGAAGAGCGTCGATGGGCCGCAGGGAGGCCGCTCTATTGGCCGGGTACAGGCCGAAGAACAAGCCCGTGAGGAGCGAAACAGCAAACGCCAACACCACCGAATATGGCGCTACAGACGGTTGTATCCCAATTATTTTGAATTGACTGCCAAGAATTCCGCCCGCAATGCCCAAGAATCCACCGAACATCGACACCATTACCGCTTCAATCAGGAACTGGGAAAGTACATGGCTTTTCTGGGCGCCGATGGCCCGACGGATTCCGATTTCTCGGGTGCGTTCGGTGACGGTGACGAGCATGATGTTCATGACGCCGATACCGCCCACGATCAAAGAAATGGCGGCCACGGCACCGAGAAGCACTGTTAACGTTTTCGCGGACTTCTCTTGACTGGATTGCAATGTGGCTTGGTTTTGCACGGTGAATGGTGACGACCCATTCGACGTGGGATGAAGCTGCGTGAGCACGGCAGTGACTTCAGCTTGCGCCGAGCCCGTGGCGTTGCGGGATATGGCTTGAATAGTGAGACTGTTGAAGACGCCGCCGCCAGTGAGGTTGTCTTGCACAGCAGTGTGGGGTGCCACAGCAATGTCGTCTTGGTCCTGATTTCCGTTTGTGCCCTTTGGCGCGAAGACGCCCACCACAATCCAGTTGGAGTTGCCGAATTTGACCGTCTGGCCAATCACCGATCGTGAATCAGTGCCCACTCCAAATAGGTTGTCGACAACTGTTTTTCCGAGCACGACGACTTTTGCTCGATCGTCAATGTCGGCTTTGGCCAGAAATGTGCCGGCGCTGACGGGGTAGTTCTTGACTGAACCAAATTCCTCCGTAGTGCCCACAAACTGTTGTGGCGTGTAGGTATTTCCGTCGTACGTTCCTGTGGTGCTCGCTGCTGTCACAATGGGCACGATCGCCTTGCAGCTCGGGCAGTTGCCTATTTTCAGCAACGCATCGACGTCGCTCTGTTTGAGTTGAACTGCTCGGGACTGGGTACCGCGATTGCCTCCCCGCCCGCCTTGCCCGCGAGCGTTGTTGACGGTGATCGTGTTGGCGCCGAGACTTTCAAATTGACGGGCCACAGCCTCTCGCGAACCGGTGCCGACGGCGACCAGAACGATGACCGAACCGACGCCGATCAAGATGCCGAGCATCGTGAGGGCTGATCGCAATTTGTTGGAAAGTATGCCTTGCACAGCGATCCGGACGCTTTCGAAATTCATGCGGTGATCGCCCCCACTGAACGCGGTCCAGAGGGTGGTGCCGAAACATCGGAGATCACGCGTCCGTCCATCAACCTGATGATCCGATGTGCGTGGCGGGCCACTTCATCTTCATGGGTGATGATCACGATGGTGCGACCTTCGTCGTGTAGCTCGTTGAGGATGTCCATGACTTCTTGGGTGGAAACGGAATCGAGGGCGCCTGTGGGTTCGTCGGCCAGGATGAGTGACGGGTTTGTGGCAATGGCGCGGGCTATCGCTACACGCTGTTGCTGACCGCCGGAAAGTTGCGATGGCGTGTGATGGGTTCTGTCACTCAACCCGACTCGCTTGAGGGCGTCGAGGGCAATCTTTCGCCGCTGCACTTTGCCGACTTTGGCGTAGATCAACGGAAGCTCGACATTGCCGAGTGCGTTGGTGCGGGGAATCAGATTGAACGATTGAAATACGAAACCAATCTTGCGATTTCGCACCTGGCTGAGTTGAAAATCGTCCAATGTACGGACGTCGATACCGTCGAGGAAATATCGACCGCGAGTAGGGATGTCGAGACAGCCGATGATGTTCATTAACGTCGATTTTCCAGATCCTGATGCGCCCATAATGGCCACAAATTCGCCGGGTTCGATTGTCACGCTCACGTCATCCAAGGCGTGCACGGCAATGTCGCCCATGCCGTATGTTTTTTCGATGTTGTGGAGCAAAAGTACGGGCCACTGCTTCTTGGCGGGGAGCGGTGGCGCTGAGATGTTTTCGAGAGTGGTCATGATCAGCCGCCGGGGGGAGGGCCGAAACCGCCGCCTTGGCCAGTGCCAGTGCCGGTGCCGGTTTGGCCAGCTCTCACTGTCGCACCGCCGCCAGATGTCGTGGTGCGTGTCACGACGACATCGCCTTCATTGAGTCCGCCAGTGATCTCGACGACGTCGTTACCACGTAGACCGACTGTCGCTCGAACGATCGATTCTTTGCCATTCTTAGCGCGTACCGTCACGTTGGCATTCGTGCCCCGTGCCGATACAGCTCCCGTGGGCAGGAGCAGGACTCCGTCGCGATGATCGACGCCGACAGCCATGGTGGACGTCATACCTGGTTTCACAGAAGGTGGAGCGCTGTCGAGAGTGAGAGTCACGTTGTATGTAACGACGTTTGACGAAACGGTGGCCAGAGTGTCGATAAGGGTCACGGTGCCTGTGGCGCTCACATTGGGAAGGGCATCGAAGGTGACCTTGGCGTTGAGGCCGAGCTTCACTTTGGCGGCGTCGGCTTCGGCGAAGCCGCCCTTCACTTGCAGCTTTGTGAGGTCGATGATCGTTACAAATCCTGATGGACTTGTCGATCCGCTGCCGCCGCCAGATCCACTAGATGAGCTCGAACTCGTTGACGCCGAGCTCAAACCAACCGTTCCGTTGAGGGCGATGATGGTGCCAGGAATCGGTGCCTTGAGCGTGGTGTCATCGAGGTTCTTTTGGGCATTGTCGATGGCGTTTTGGGCCTGCAAAAGCTGGTTCTTCTGTTGAGCTAACACGTCAGCTGTGGGACCCGAGACTTTTGCTGCGTTGGCGGCCACAGTGGCAGTGTTGCTCAACTTGGCGCCATCAAGTGCACGGGCAGAGTTGGACACGCTGAGGTTGTCTTTGCTGAGCCCGCTGGTCTGATTGGCCTTGGCCGTGGCGACGCTGGTTGAAGCTTGATTGACGGCAGTTTGTGAAGCCGTGACTGCGCGATCCTGGGAGTTTGCTGCTTGGAACAATCGCAACGTCGCGGTCAGACCGGAACACAACACGCCGTCACTCGGAATGCTTTTGGCTGTACAGATATCTTGATCCGCTTGCAACCGAATTGTGGTGCCATTGGTTGATTCTCCGACGGGTTTGTTGGGATCGTTGATCAACTGGGCAGCGTTGTAGGCGTTGCGGTCCTCGATTTGAGTTGCAACGTCGGTGGCCAATTGGGCGACGGCCTTGTCGAGCGTTGATTGGGCATTGTCGACCGATGTTTGCAGCGCTATTGAGTCGGCGTTCAACGAACTGTTCGCCGAATCAAGTGCACCCTGCGCACTCGCCACACCGTTTGATGATTGCTTTGCGCCAGCGTCGAGTTGGGCTTTGTCAGCGGCCGTGAGCCCAGCGTTGACCTTGTCGATTGCGGCCTGAGTGGATACCAGTGACGTTTTGGCCAATGTAAGCGCAGTCTTTTGTGACGTGCTGTCGATTCGGGCGATTGGTTGACCAAGCGTGACGACGTCTCCTTGTTTTACCAAGATCTCCAACACTGTGCCGGTTTGGGCAAAGGAAGCGTTCACCTGGCTGGGGGCGATGACGTTGCCCGAAGCCGAAACCGATTGGACCACGATGCCCTTCTTCACCGTTGCCGTGGTGACGACCGTGTTAGCGGTGGCAACCGAGGTGTGATACGACGAGTAGGCGCCGAATCCAACGGCTGCAATCCCCACGCCAAGCATCGAACTGACGATGGATTTTTTGGAAACCATCGGTCTAGGCGCTTGTCGTCGTCGTTGTTGAGGCGTTGGGATCTTGTTGGTTTCCACCTTGTTGATTGGCCGGGAGGAGCGCCTTGCATTTGTCGTTGGCCGCTTTGTATGCCGGGCTAGTGCGATCGAGTCTTGGTTGGCTCGAGATGGTGGTGGAGTCGGTCGACGAGGTTGTCGCGCCGACGGCGGTTGTAGTCGAGGAGGGGCGAACGGGGATCACGATTCCGTTGTCTTTCATACACGCCACGTAAACGGGATTGTTGTTGCGCCCACCGCCACCGTTGCCACGGCCGAACCCACCGGCCGGAATCTTGTCCTTACATGCTGCCAAAGCCTTGGTGTATACCGCTTGGTCAATTCCCGTTGGCGCTGTGGCACCGCCGAGTTGGAACCCACCCGGGCTTGCGTTGTTTCCTCCAACAGGCGGTGGACCATTGGGGTCAAAAGGAGGTTGGCCGCCGTTGTCTCCACTGCCGTCATTGGATCCACCGGCGGAAGTGGTAGTCGACCCCGACGCATTGTCGCTTTGGGGATTCTGGTTTGGCCGCTGACGTTGTGGCAGCGTCACTCCGTTGGTTGCCATGCAATCGCGGAAGGCCTGCGTCGCTGCTCGCCGAGCGGTCTGGTCGACGTTGCCGCTCACACCATTCCCATCCGCCGCGCCAGCAACAGTTGAGCCAACGGTGCTGTTGTTGGCCACCGGCGAGGTGCTCGACGAGCTTCCGCATGCCGACAGACCGAGTGCCAGGACTGTTGCGGAAAGGAGAAGTCGACGCGAAACGTGCGAGGGAGTTGTGTGCATACAGGCACTTAATCATGGCTTCCTCAGAATTCGCTCAGAGAGCCTGCCACGCTCACCCAGAACTTACATTTGGTGTGCTGCGTTGTTCATCAGCGCCAATTTCCCCACGATCTTGCGGTCTCGGAGGTCTTTCAACGCCTGCACTGCCTCGGTCATCGGGTAGGCAATGGGCTCGACCGGGTTCAGGGCGCCAGAGGCAATTCCGTCCATGATGCCTGCCATCGTGACCGTCAAGTCTTCGGGGTGTTTCGAAATCCATCCTCCGAAGTCGACACCGGTGACCCGTCGGTTGCGCAACAGGATCTGATTGGCAGGCAGCATGGGGATGGCTCCTGCCGCGAAACCGATCACGATAAATTGGCCGTCGTCCCGAAGGCTTCGCAAACCCTGTTCGGCGAGTTCACCGCCCACCGGGTCGTAGACATAATCGACCCCGCCGGCCGAGAATGCTTTCGCTTCCTCTTTCACGTTGCCAGTTGTGGTGTTGACCGTGGCGATGGCTCCGGCGGCAGCGGCGGCTTGACATTTCTCATCGCTCGACGCAGCAGCGATGACGGTGAGCCCGGCGGCTGTGGCCACATCGACTGCTGCCAGACCCACTCCGCTTCCTGCCCCCAACACCAAGACGGATTGCCCGGCGCGGACGTTGGCGCGTTGATGGAGGGCGAACCATGCTGTGGCGTAGCTTTGGAAAAAGGTTGCGGCTTGGCCGTCTGTGAGTTGCGGCGGTGTCGCTATGAGTCGGGCAGCGGCCACGACTACTTCCTGTGCGAAGCAACCCGGCGCCATGGTGATGACTCGGTCGCCTACCTTCACGTTGGTGACTGCGCTGCCAATTTCGGAAACCACGCCCGATGCCTCGCTACCTGGATAGAACGGCAGAGGTGGCTTTATTTGATAGAGGCCCTGAAGCGTCAGGCCATCTACGAAATTCACGCCGGCGGCCGAAATGGTGACTCTCGCCTCGTGATCGCGGCACGGTGTGGGAGGCACGTCTTCGAACCGTAAATTGTCGAGCGGGCCATATTCGCGACAGACCAAAGTAAGCATTGGCGCATCTTTTCGCGCCACGCCCCAAACGCGCCAATCGCGTCAAGCGATCAGCCACGTTTTCATCCGCGATAGTTAGCTAGCCAAGGCCGCTTTCCAGAGCTTGCCCTTCTTGCGGCCCGTGAAGAGGCTGATGGTTTGGGAGATGGAGCCGCCGCTTGGGTAGTCGAGTGCAATGACCCACGGAGCGCCTTGAGGTCCAGTGATTTCGCATGCTGATCCGGCATACATTTTTGGCCAATTGACAACGAATTCGTCCTTCGTGAATCGGAAGAGTTCGATCGTCTCGCCTGCCTTCAAACGGTCGCCAAGATTTGCGAGCCCGGCTCGTTTTTCGACCCAACCCAAAACGGCGTGAGAGGCGATTGTGCTCAACACGAACGTGATGGTGCCCCCTTCGAGGCGGAGAGCGCCGCCGACGGGAAATGGATTGATCTTGTTTTGCAGGAGCCAGGCCTGCTCTGTGAGTACTTCGGTCATCATGATCCTCCGGATGTGGGTTCGCCGATTGTCGACGTTTCCACTATCGACTGCATCGCGACCACAGTCGTGAGTACCCATTACTCAACGTGCTGGGGGACAGAATTGTTCAATTGCACAATGTGTGAACCGCGCCGGTTCCGGCCGGGCCGAATTTCGATGCCTACCGGAATTTGGTCACGCATGGCGGGCACATGGGTGATCACGCCCACCATGGCGCCGTGGCCTCCCAGGTGTGTCAGTACATCAATGGTCTGTTGCAGAGCATCGGCATCGAGGGATCCGAAACCTTCGTCGATAAACAGAGCATCGATATGTTTTCCGCCGACTCCGGCCACGATGTCGGCGAGCCCCAGGGCCAGCGCCAACGACGCCTGAAAAGTCTCTCCGCCCGACAATGTGTTCACTGGTCGTTGCGCACCGGTGTGTTCGTCAAGCACAACAAGATCGAGTCCGGACTGGCGACGACGATCGGCCACATCGGACGTGAGCACCAACTGGTATCGCCCGTAGCTCATCGTAAACAGGTGATGGTTGGCGTGTACGACAACGTCAGCGAGGTAGGCGCTCAACACCCACGACTCGATGGATGCCTTGGCATCGTTCTTGCCAATGCAGATCTCAGCAACAGCCGAAATATGGCGGGCCTGTTCGAGCGCCTCCGTGGCAGCGGCCTCATGGGCGGCGAGATTGGTCTGTGCTACTGACATCGATTCGATTGCGCCAAGCACCGCACGCTGGTGTTGATTTGCGACGTCAACGAGCGCGGTTATGCGTTCGACTTCAGAGACCAGGTGAGCAGTGTCGGGCAGATCACCGGGGAGTCCCTTGGCCGCGAGAACTTCGACTTCGATCCGGCATCGGTTGTGGGCCTGAGTCCAAATTTCGGCTGCGCCTGTTCGCGAAGCGAGTTGCGACTGTTCGATGACGCTCGCTTCAAGGTCGACTCTGCTGACAAATGGCGAGGCCGTTAGGTCAACTTCGAATCGAGCTATAGCTTCGCTGGATTGACTCACCTTTTCATCGAGCCGCAGTTGGGTGTCGTGTAGGCGAGCTGCCGTTTGGATCGACGAAGCCAACGCGACAAGTTCGGCGTCGACGTCGACCTCGTGATTTGCGGAGCCGAGATCGGTCTCCAATCGTCGACGTTCGTCGGATGCCGCGCTGAGCTGTGCGTCGAGTTGGCGTTGGTCGAGTAGCTGAGCGGTGGTTACTCCTTCGAGGCGCGCAATGTATTGCTCCGTTTGGACGACCAACGCAGACTGAGTGGTGAATTGCGTCTCGATCGCTTGGCGCCGATGCTCGGCGGCGTTCAAATCGCCAAAGTGAGCTCGGACAGCAGCTGGGGTTGCCATAGCCCAATTGCCTAGGAGTGCTCGTAGGCGGATGGTCTCGTTGTTGGCAACTACAACTTGGCCGTGCAGGCGCTGAGCGTCGAGTTTCGCGGCGGCCAGAGATGATTCGGTGGCCATGATCTTGGTACGGCAGGCAACAGTTGCCAGCTCAGATTCGGTGATTTTGGCCAGTGCTGCATGTGCTTCGCTGAGTGCTCGATCAAACTCGATGCGATCGATCAAAGCCACATCGGTGTGTTGCTTGTCGAGCTCGCCCAGCGAGGTGATGCATTGGGTGACGAGTTCTTGGGCATGAGCTGCCGAGGCGTTGGCTGCGTCGACGTGGGCGAGGTCGGCGGTGATCGCACCGGAAGCTTGTGCCGGATTGGGGTGGTCGAGTGAGCCGCACACCGAACATGGTTGGCCGTCGACCAACTCTGCCGCGAGGCGTGGAGCACTCACCGTCATGTATGCGCGGAGCACTTCAGTCGAACGATTCCGCGCTGTCTCAAGCTCGGTTGTGTATCTCACTAAATCTTCGGTGAGTGTCTCAAACCGGTCGCGTATTTCGCTCAGCCTTGTGATGTCGGCGATACGTGCGAGCGCCGTTTGACGTTCATTGGCAACATTGAGCTCGGCATCGAGCTGTGCTTCAAGAAGTGCAAGTTGTGCTTCGAATTCGGCCACCATTTGGCTGTTCACTTCAACGGCCCTGCCCAACGCAGTCGAGCCATCCGAGACGGATTGCAACTCGATATGGAGCGCAACAAGTTCGGTGAACACCTCCAATTGCTGCGGGGCCAGAACCAGTTCCGATAGTTCCGATGAGTATGACGCAACTTTCGATTGAACCGCCACCAACTCTGCGCGAGTTCGGGAGAGATCGGCTTCTGTCGAAGCACGCTGAGTGCCGAGCTGAACACGAAGATTTCCGATATTGGTCAGGCGAACATCGATGCCGCTCATAGAACGTCGAATTTCAGCGATCGTGTTGAGTTCGGCCTGCCGGGCTCGCAACGCGACAACGAGGTCGCTCAGCCACGAATCTAACGGAGTCTCCAAATCGAAGTGAGTTACGTCGACAGCTACCACTGTTGACTGCAACTCGGCGGCCATGTGCTCCGCTGAGATACCCAACGTTGCGACCGCATCGCTGATTGCGTCGCACTGCTGAGCGGCGTGCATGAGCGGCACTGCCAATTGGGCACGATCCAGCGCGACTTGTTCCGCGGTGCGAGCGGGCGCCTCGAGTTCATATTGAGCGAGTTGTCTTCGTCGATCGATCAGCGTGGCAATGTCGCTGGCGATCGACTCGGCTCGTACGAGTTGCGCCCGAGCGACGCGTTCGCCGTCGCGAAAGTGAGCTGCGCTCCGTTCCAGCTCGACGACGGCTTCGTCTTTCTCATCGAGAGAAACCACACGACCTAGGGCGTGGCTGGCTGCGGCGAAGAAAAGCTGGTGATCGTTATGGACCTGCTCAGTGAGCCGTTCACGGACGGCCTGGTCGGCCCGAATCCGCTCGCCGACTACAACCGATTGTGCTTTGAGATGATCTTCGAGGCGTTGGTACATGGCGGTGTCGAATAACGTCCGCAGCAATTCCTTTCGTTCGGTGGTGTCGGCCAAAAGTACGCGTTGAAATTGGCCCTGCGGCAACAGCACCACTCGCTGAAACTGGTGGGCGTTGAGTCCTACGATGTCCTCGCATCGCTTGGTCACGTCAGGCGGCCGGTCAGCGATTGGCTCATAGGAGCTGCCGTTGAAGCGCTCAAGTATTGCCTTGGCTCCATCTTCCGTGAAGCCTGTGCCGCGAGCCGAGGGGCGAAGTTGTTTGGGCTTTCGGGTCACTCGGAACTGCCCGGCTGGCGAATCGAATTCAAAGCTCACGAAGGTGACCTTGGATGCTTGAGCATGATCGCTTCTCAACTCTGTTACCGCACTCCGATTGCCGGGAAGCTTGCCGTAGAGGGCGTACGTCATGGCATCAAACATGCTGGTCTTTCCAGAGCCCGTCGGTCCCCAGATCAGGAAAATTTGATGATCGGCAAGTGCCCGAAAATCAACTGACTGCTCGTCGGCAAATGGGCCATACGCGCCCATGGTGAGCGACAGTGGATTCATTGGTCGTCACTATCTTCTTGAAGTTGCAAAAGCGATGTAGCCACGAGATTGCGCACGGTGTCGTCGTATGGAGTCTGGGTGACGTCGGCCCAAAACATCTCGAGAACGTCGACGGCTTGTGTGCTCCGAGCGCGCTCGCTGGTGAGTCGGGAGGTGGAGCTTTCAGATTGGGCAACTGGTGATCGGCTCAACTCCACTAAGAAAGGGAATCGTTCTCGAATCCGTCGATGGCTATCGAGCATGGGAATGGCGTCGGTGAGCACAACCCGCGTCCACGAATCAACAGCACCGGAGTATTCGGGCGACGTCATCACGGCTTCGAACGGTGCCTCAATGGTGGTCACCCGCCGGCCAGGATGAATCTCGATTGCCTCCACCGTTGTGACGCCGTTCTCGAATTCAACGACTGCAACCGACTTTGCATGCGTCTCAGAAAACGAATAGGGGAGCGGAGACCCGGAGTACCGCAGTAACTCCCGACCGCCGACGATTTGGGGCCGATGCAGGTGGCCCAACGCCACGTAGTCGAACCCGTCGAAGATGGCGGCGTCGACAAGGTCGACTCCACCTATCGAGAGTTCGCGTTCAGATTCAGAAGGCAATCCTCCTCGCACAAAGGCGTGTGCCACCGCCAGCGATGGACGGGCTCCCGATAGCGATAGTCGGGCGATGTCGGCAAAATATTTCAGCACCGACTGGTGAGTCACTCGGTTGCCGATTTCTGCGGCTTCGATGGACTCCGTCAATGACGTGCTCACGCGCGTCGGCGCCATATAGGGCAGAAGCACTAAATCGATCGACCCCGCCGTCAAATCGACGCGAGTGACTTGCCCGGCCGACCGAAACCCACCGCGCATGAACACCCCCGATTTGTCGGTGATTTCGGAGAAGGCATCGATTCGAATCGCTTCATCGTGGTTGCCGGAAATCGCGGCGACGCACACCCCGATCGCAGTGATCCGGCGAAGTGTGGAGCTCCACAGTTCTGTGGCCTCCACGCTTGGATTGGTGCGATCAAAAATGTCGCCAGCCACAACGACGAGATCGATGCGTTCGGTGGCTACGGCACCAATGAGCCAATCGAAAAACTCGGCTTGCTGATCGAGAAGCGAGAACTCGCCCATGGAGCGGCCAATGTGCCAGTCGCTCGTGTGCAAAATCCGCATGCATGGCAGTGTAGAAACTGGGTGTCACATCGGCCGCTAACAGGCGAATTTTGCCTCGGAACAGTTGGGTAATGAGTTTGAAGAAACGATCAGCAACAGCTATCAAAAGCTACGGGGAGCTAACTCTTCGTTCGACTCATCAACGGATCGTACAACGGCTTGAGTGACACGGCGGCGGGTACCCGTTCGCCGGCCACTTCAAGCTCGTACGATCCGTTTGTGACGTATCGCTCGTCAACTCCATTGGCATTGCGTATGTACCCATAGCCAATCGACTTGCCAACCGTGTAGCCGTAGCCACCGCTGGTGAGCCAGCCCACTCGCTCGCCGTTGCGGAAGATCGTCTCCCGCCCGAGCAACACCACTGCAGGGTCGACTGTGAAGCACGCCAGCATCTTTCGCACGCCGTTGGCGGCCTGATTTTCAACGGCCGCCCGGCCTGTGAATTGTATGGCGGTGCGCAATTTTGTGGCCCACCCCAAACCCGATTCGTGAGGGGTGTGGTCAGGCCCAATGTCGCTGCCCCATGCTCGGTACCCCTTTTCGAGCCGGCAACTTTCGATCGCCCGGTAGCCAGCGTTCGCTAATCCAAACGGTGCGCCAGCGGCCATGAGGGCGTCGTACACCCCAGTGGCGTATTCCACAGGCACATGCAACTCCCAGCCCAACTCACCCACGTACGTGACCCGTAGGGACATTACCGGGCAACCGGCAATGCCGATTGTCTGCATGGTGCCGAAGGGGAAGGATTCGTTGCTCAGCGCAGAGGTGGTGACTGCGCCCAGAATGTCTCGCGACCGTGGGCCCATCAACGCCAGCACGCTGTACGCCGACGTCACATCTACGAGCACCGCATTCATTCCAGCGGGAATCGACCGTTGGATCCAGTCGAAATCGTGGGTGGCGAATCCGGTCCCAGTCACGATGTAAAACTCGTTGACGGCCGTGCGGCACACTGTGAGGTCGCACTGAATCCCGCCCCGATTGTCGAGCATTTGGGTGTAGGTGAGTGAACCCACTGGCTTGTCGACATTGTTGGCGCAGATCACATTGAGCGCAGCCAATGCATCGGTGCCTTTGAGGATGAATTTGGCGAACGATGTTTGGTCGATGAGGCCGGCTACTTCGCGGATGGCTTTGTGTTCGCGGCCGACGGCATCGAACCAGTTTTGGCGACCGTAGCTATACACATCGTGGGGGGTTTCGCCGTGTGCAGCAGACGCAAACCAGTTAGGCCGCTCCCACCCGAGCTTCTCGCCGAAGCACGCTCCGGCCGCAGAGAGTCGTGAGTACAGAGGCGATGTACGACACGGCCGGCCACTGTCGTGCTCCTCGTGTGGCCACGCCATTGTGTAGTGCTTGCCGTATGCCTCAAGCGTGCGAGTGCGCACCCATTCGGTGTCGCGATGTGGACGCCCGAATCGCCGAATATCCACGTTCCACAAGTCGTACGGCGCCACGCCTTGTTGCACCCATTCGGCTAACGCCATGCCAGCTCCGCCCCCGGCCGCGATACCAAATGCGTTGAATCCCGCGCCCACAAAAAAGTTTGCCAATTCGGGTGCCTCGCCGAGAATGAAATTGCCGTCTGGAGTGAAGCTCTCGGGACCGTTCACCAACTCGTTTACGCCAGCCGTCTGTAGGGCTGGAACTCGCGCCATAGCCAGTTCCATGATGGGATTGAAATGGTCGTAGTCAGATTTCAGAAGCTTGAAATTGAAGCCCTCGGGAATGCCGCCCACAGCCCACGGAATGGGATTCGGTTCGTAGCCCCCCATCACCAATGCGCCGACTTCTTCTTTGTAGTAGGTGAGGCGGTCGGGGTCGCGCAGCGTCGGCAAATCTCGGGTCACGCCCTCGATCTGCGACGTGATGATGTACTGATGTTCGACCGACACCAGCGGTACATTGACCCCCACCGTGGCCGCCAACGCCCGAGTCCATTGCCCCGCACAGCAGATCACGATCCCGCATTCGATATACCCGTGATTCGTGGTGACGCCCTTGATCACGCCGTCGACCACGTTGATAGTCAACACATCTGTGTCTTCCAAGATTCGTGCGCCTGCATCACGGGCTCCTTTGGCCAATGCCATCGTGATGTCAGACGGGCTGGCCTGCCCGTCGGTCGGCAAAAACGCGGCGCCAATCACATCATCGACTTGCATGAGTGGCCACAGATCTTGAGCTTCCTTTGGCGACAGTAAATGCATTTCCAGGCCAAAGGATTTTGCGGTGGTGGCTTGCCGTTTGACTTCGCTCCACCGTTCGTCGTTACAGGCAAGGCGAAGCCCGCCATTCATTTTCCATCCGGTGCCAAGGCCGGTTTCGGCTTCTAGTTTTTTGTAGAGGTCCACGGAGTAGCCGAGTAGCTGGGTGATGTTGGCGCTTGATCGCAATTGGCCCACGAGACCTGCGGCGTGGAACGTGGAGCCAGACGTGAGCTTGTGGCGTTCGATGAGCACGGTGTCGGTCCAGCCCAGCCGGGCGAGGTGATAGGCCGTGGAACAGCCCACAATGCCTCCCCCGATAATGACGGCCTTGGCTGAGGTTGGTTGGTCAGACATCACCCGGTTTTAGCACGGCAGCGGGGTGGGTTCGGTGTGTCTGGCACGATGGGGAAGTGAAAATTCAGGCCATCGAACTTCGCCATGTCAGCGTTCCCTTAAAAACGCCATTTCGTACATCATTTGGTGTAGAGCCGGACCGGGATGCGGTACTGGTGCGAGTGATTGCCGATGAGGCAGAAGGGTGGGGCGAGTGTGTGTCGGGCAGCGAGCCGTTGTATTGCTCCGAGTATGCCAATGGCTCCTGGGATGTGCTTGAAAAGCACATCATCCCCATGTTCCTAGCGGCCGGCGCCGGCGCGATTGATGGTTACACCGTGGAGCAGATTCTCAAACCAATCGATGGACATCGGATGTCGAAAGCGTGCGTCGAAAGTGCTGTGCTCGACGCCCAGACGCGGGCCGCCGGTCAGTCGCTGAGCGAGTTCCTGGGCGGCACCCGGGACCGGGTTGAAACTGGCGTGTCGGTAGGCATTCACGACACTATTGATGCGCTCCTGGCCACTGTTTCCGGATACGTCGAAGATGGCTATTCGCGCATCAAGTTGAAGGTTGAGCCGGGTAACGACATCGAACATGTACGAGCAGTGCATGCTCTGGTAGGCGGCAAGGTCCGGCTCCAAGTTGACGCCAATTGTGCATATACGCGTGCCGACATCGCGCACCTTTGCCAATTCGACGAGTTCGACCTTTTGCTTATCGAGCAACCGTTCGAGAAGGACGATCTCGTGACCCACGCCGAGTTGCGCAAGGCGAGCAGCACGCCGGTGTGCCTCGACGAATCGATTGAGTCGTTGCAGATTTTGGAAACAGCACTGGCCCTTGGCGCCGTCGACATCGTGAACATTAAGCCCGGCAGGATTGGTGGGTGGATGGCGTCAAAACGCATTCATGATCGATGCGTGGCCGAGGGGATTCCGTTGTGGCACGGAGGCATGTTGGAGACCGGCATCGGTCGTGCGGCCAACGTGGCGTTGGCGTCGTTGCCGGGCTTTACATTGCCGGGCGATTTGTCGGCCAGCGATCGATATTTTCACCAGGACCTCACCGAGAAATTCGTGCTCGAGGAGGGGCATCTGCGAGTACCTGTCGGCCCCGGTATTGGTCGGGTTCCGCTGCCCGATGTGCTCGATCGTTTCACCAGCCGTGTGATCACTATTCGCCCATGAACGCCAGCGATCGGTTCCGCATTCGCGAGGTGTTCGCCATCGAGGAATTGAGGCAGGTGTGTGATGTCGCCCAGTTGGTGTGGGGGCCCGACGAGGAGGTTGACAACACGCATCTGTTGCGGGCAATTCAAGATGAAGGTGGCCTGATCTTGGCCGCCGAATCGATCCCCGGCGAGTTCATTGGAATGCTGTTTGCGTTCCCGACGAGTGACGCCAAATGGCAACACTCTCACCGTATGGGTGTGGTTGCAGAATGGCGCGGGTTTGGCATTGCCGAGGCACTGAAGTTGGCTCAACGCGACTGGTGCTTGGCGAGAGGGATCACCGGCGTCCGGTGGACGTTTGATCCGTTGCGCGCCACCAACGCTCGGTTGAATATTCACCGTCTTGGGGCCATCGCGAATCGTTATTTGGAGAACCACTATGGCGAGGAAGCAACTGACGGCGCAATGGTGATGACCGATCGGCTGATGGTCGATTGGGTGCTCGACCGTGGCGACCGTGGTGATCGGCCGACGAGCGCGGAAGTTCGCTACATGGCGATCCCAAACGACATTGCAGGTTTACGATTGGCCGATCCCGCCGAAGCAATGACCTGGCAGAACCATTACCGGATAACTCTTCCCGAGCTTTTCGCCGCCGGATGGCGGATCACGGATGTGGTCGCCACTCCTGATGGCGAGACCACTAGCGCGTACCAATTGACGCGGATAGTGTGACCGTTCGTGGCCCTCGTTCGCATTAGCAGGCACCTGCGTAGGTTCTTTCCTGCCTATCCCGACAAGGGCGAAGTGGTCGACGTCATAACCGTAGCGGCGGCCGTTGAAATGATCGACGCCCGGCATCCTGGATTGGGGTTCTATATTGTCGACGAACACAAGACTCTTCGCCATCACGTCAACATTTTCGTAGGCCAAGATCTCGTGAGCGATCGGCAGCTCAGCGACCCCATCGACGACTCCAGCACCATCGATGTCATACCAGCACTCTCAGGAGGATTCCAGTGACCAACAGCCGTGTTCTGCTCAGCACCCGCAAGGGTTTGATCGTGCTCAACCGCGACAGCGATTGGGCGATCGAGCGCCACGAATTCAACGGGGTGGGCGTCTCGTGTGCGGTAGTTGACCCCCGCACCGGCGTGTGGTGGGTAGGTCAGAAGCACGGCCACTTCGGCCCCAAGCTGATGCACAGTCACGATGAGGGCGCCACGTGGCACGACCATTCCACGATCACGTATCCGGCGTCGGCCACCATGCCGTCGGGACAGCCAGCTGCCCTTACCGAGATTTTCACGATTCAGCCAGGGCTTGATTCCGAGCCCAAACGGATCTGGATCGGTACCCTACCAGGAGGCCTATTTCGTAGCGACGATGGTGGCGAGACATTTGACTTCGTGCAGTCCTTCTGGGATCAGGATCACCGGCCGATGTGGTTTGGTGCTGGCACCGACGATCCGGCGTTGCATTCGATTTGCGTCGACCCTCGCGACTCGAAGACTGTGCGTGTCGGCTCTTCGGTAGCCGGAGTATTTGTTACTCACGATGACGGAGAAACGTGGGATGTAATCACCTCGGGGATGGATGCCGAGTACATGCCAGATCCCACGGTGAATGTGCCTCAGGATCCCCATTTGGTGGTGCAGAGCCCTACGAATCCTGATGTGTTGTGGTCGCAGCATCATTGCGGTATCTACCGCTCCGGCGACGGTGGCGATTCATGGCAAATCGTTTCTGAGCCAGAGGGTTCTGACCGCGTAGCGCATTTTGGTTTCCCGATTGCGGTAGCCGACGACGATCCCGACACGGCGTGGGT
The DNA here is from genome assembly GCA_038231795.1 of Acidimicrobiales bacterium. Taxonomy (GTDB): domain Bacteria; phylum Actinomycetota; class Acidimicrobiia; order Acidimicrobiales; family JBBRKR01; genus JBBRKR01. Next base: position 121,801 of record JBBRKR010000007.1, on the reverse strand, counting down.
GGTGCCCGCTCAGGGCGACGACGACCGCCGTGCTGTGGGATTCGCGATGTGCGTTTCCCGCACCAACGACGGCGGCAAAACGTGGCAGCACCTCCGCAACGGTCTTCCTCAATCGGGCTGTTTCGACATCGTGTTCCGCCATGGCCTGGCCTATTCGCGCAACTCTCTGGCCTTTGGTTCGACGACTGGAAACGTGTATCTCAGCGACGACCGCGGCGATTCCTGGAAGTGCCTCGGCACCAGTTTCCCGCCCATCTATGCCGTGCAGTTCGCCTAAAAATTCTTGACGGTGTCGATCGCCGGAGTGCTGGCCCCGCTGCGCGATCGAAACGATTTAGAGTGTGCCGATGGGCGAAACAGGCAGAGTTGGACGTCTCATGAAGTTGACGCAGCGGCAGGAGATTCTTTTTTGTCGCACGTTGATGAGGAGCTCGCGTCCGCTGGCGTGGTCGTGGTGGGCGCTCATTCTGCTCCGTGGCGTGCTGCCAGCTGCAACATCTGTGGGATTCGGATGGCTCGTTTCGAATGTCACGAGGGGCGTGTCGCTCACTGCTCCTCTGGTAACAGTCGGCGCCACATTTACTGCACTATTGGTGGTTCAGCCGTTGCACCAATTAGTGAGCGCCAACGCAGGTCAACGGCTCTCGGCTCACCTGTACGACAGGCTGATGGCCGTATGCGTAACACCGGATGGCATGAGTCACCTTGAGCGCCCCGACCTCACCAACGATCTCACAATGGCCCGTGATTTTGATCTCGGCATGATGGGGCCGCCACTCAGCATTTCGATGGACTTCATTGCCGGCGGATTGATGGATCTCGTTGTCGGGACGGCGTCAGCGCTGTTGCTTTTCGGATACGCCTGGTGGGCGCCGCTGCTGCTTCTACTGGCGTGGGGATCGACGCATTGGCTTTTGCGGGAGAGTGGCATTTGGAAGGATCGCAACACCGACGAAGTGCGAACAGCGCAACGCCACGCCGAGTACTCGTACCGTCTGGCGGTCGACGCCACACCGGCCAAAGAGCTCCGTTTTTTTGGCTTGGGCGGATGGGTGATTGAACGGTTTGTGGACACTCGTCGACGGTTGTACGACTTGCAGTATGAGGCCACCCGGCTGCGCGAGAAATCGATCGCTTTATGTGTGCTGATCGTGTTGGCGGCCAACGGGTTTGTGTTCTGGGTATTGGCGTCGAGCGCGATCGGTAACCACCTTACGACAGCGAAACTTGTGGTGTTTGTCCAAGCCACGATCGGCGTGTCCTTGATCGCGTTCGGAGGCTTGAACTGGGCGCTCGATGGAGCGTGTGCGCCGATCGCAGCTCTCGGCCGATTGGAAGCCGCAGTGGGCGGTTCAGAGTCGCTGGTTGCCGGCGCCGCCGACCCACCTTCTGGGCCACCAACGATTCGTTTTCGGGACGTCTCGTTCGCCTATGAATCCAGTGGACGCAACGTGCTGAATGGTTTCGATTTGGTGATTCCTGCGGGTAGTTCAATGGCCATTGTGGGGCACAACGGAGCTGGCAAAACCACGTTGGCGAAACTCATCTGCCGGCTTTACGATCCCACCTCTGGCACGATCGAAATTGATGGGGCACCATTGACCGAATTGGATGTGGCGGCGTGGCGGCGCAAGGTCACTGCCGTGTTCCAAGACTTCATTCGGTTTGAACTCCCGCTGCGAGTCAACATAGCTCCACTCGGCGCCAATGATGAGGTGCTCCTAGCCGCCCTGGCCGATGCCGGCGGATCTAGCATTGCCAACGGAAATCTTGACACCACGCTGTCAAAGGGATACCCCGGAGGAACCGACCTGTCTGGTGGCCAGTGGCAACGAGTAGCTCTCGCTCGTGCGTTATGCGCAGTGCGGTTGGGGGCCAATGTGGTCCTCCTCGACGAACCCACTGCCCAGCTCGATGTACGTGGTGAATCGGAGATCTTCCAACGAGTGTTGGCGGCCACTGGCGAATGCACCACCATCCTGATCTCGCATCGATTTTCGACTGTCCGATTGGCCGATCAAATTGCGGTGATGGACGACGGGCGCGTTGTCGAACTTGGCAGCCACGACGAATTGGTGGCTGCTGGCGGGTTGTACAAAACGATGTTCGAACTCCAAGCGTCGCGATTTACCGAAGTCGACGATGCCGGCCAGGAGGTAGTCCATGAGTCGCTCTAACGGCCGTCAGAAGAATCACGACGTGGATGATTTGCCGGGGGCGTTCACGTCACTGGCACGTACGTTTCGTTTGGGCTACCGGGCAGAACCCAAGCTGTTGGCATCGTCATTGGCCTTGGCCCTACTCATGATGTTGCCCGATGCGCTGTTGGCTTTGTGGTTGAAATTCTTAGTGACTGGGGTGCTGTCTCAAGACGAGCATTCTCGAAGTCGAGACGTCAGAATTGCGGCTATTGGGTTGGCCGTATCAGTGTCGGCAACTTGGATATTGAGCGTGGCATCACAACGCGTTCAGCGCCGGTTTCGGGACCGGGTGGCGATTGCTTTGGAGTCTCATGTGGCCGGGTTACAGGCGTCGGTTCCTACGATCGAGCACCACGAACGGCCGGAATATCTAGATCGATTGGCAATGCTCCGCGATCAGGTTTTCGCCCTCGACCATATGTTTATGTCGTTGATGTCGACGCTGGGTTGGATGTTTCGCCTAGTGATCACGGCCGTGCTGTTGGCATCTATTCATCCGGCTCTCATCCTGTTGTTTCTGTTTGCGCTACCTGCCTTCTACACCTCGACGTGGCGTCCAGCTGTGGAGCGACGCGTCGAGGAATCCGTGATTTCTCACACTCGTTTGGCTCGCCACCTTTTCGTACTCGGCACTACTGCTCCTCCTGGAAAAGAGGTGCGGGTTACCGAGACTCAAGCATGGTTGGTGGCGCAGCGTCGAGCGACATGGGAGAAGAGTTACGGCCCAGTGGCCAGAGTGCGTGCGGCCACGGCGGCGTGGCATTCCTTGGTGTGGGCGGTGTTTGGATTGGCGTATGTGGGAGCAATTGTCTTTGTGGCGTCGGGCCTCAAGCGGGGGGTTGGGGATGTGGTGCTTGTGGTGGCCGCCGGTACGCGGCTGGCATCGTATGTTGGGGCCACGGCGGGCGAACTGGGCTTCCTGCGAGGGTTTTGGTTGGACGCTTCGCGCCGCTTGGTGTGGCTCGAAGATTACGCGGCGGCGGCCGATGCGGGCCATACCGGTGCGGTGCCCGCCACGATCGTGGATGGCATCAGGTTCGAAGGTGTTTCGTTCACCTACCCGGGGACCGATCGCGTGGTTTTGGACGACGTCGATCTCACACTTCCAGCGGGCACGGTGGTGGCCATCGTCGGAGAAAACGGGGCAGGAAAGACCACGCTCGTGAAGCTGCTTGCTCGCATGTACCGCCCCACCAGCGGGCGAATCTTGGTCGATGGAAGTGATCTGGCGGCCATGGACACGGCCGTATGGCGGGAACGATTGGGCGGAGCGTTTCAGGATTTTTATAGATTCGAATTTCCGGCTCAACGTTCGGTTGGCGTCGGCGATGTTCCCCGCCTGGACGACCGGGAAGCCGCAGAGTCAGCGATCGATCGGGCAGGTGCCGATGACGTGATCGAACGGCTGGCGTACGGGCTCGACACCCAATTGGGGGCCAGTTGGGATGGCGGCGCCGAGGTGAGTTTTGGGCAGTGGCAGAAGTTGGCATTGGCTCGTGGCTTCATGCGCGACGACCCGTTGTTGTTGATTTTGGACGAGCCGACAGCAGCGTTGGACGCCGAAACAGAACACGCTCTTTTCGAGCGTTTTGCGGCAGCGTCCCGAGCAGCCACCACGTCGGGCCGAATCACCGTTTTGATTTCGCATCGGTTCTCGACAGTGCGCATGGCTGATTTGATCGTGGTGATGAACGGCGCCAAAGTGGTCGAAGTCGGTAGCCATGATGCGCTCATTGAAGCCAACGGGTTGTATCGCGAATTGTTCGAACTTCAGGCTGCTGCGTATCAGTAGCGAGCGGGGCTAGCCGCCGAACATAGCCATCCATTGTTGAGCCGATTTGGGTTTGAACACGTAGTTGTATTCGCGTGTTTCACCCATCGATTGTGATCCTTCCGGCGAGTACAAGTGGCCGGGAAATAGCGTCGCCGTGTCCGGAATCTGGGCCAACTTTTGGGTGAGGCTCTCGTACATCGCGGCAGGGTCGCTCCCCGGCAAGTCGGTGCGCCCGCAGCCCTCTAAAAACAAGGTGTCGCCGGCCAGCAAGCAGTTGTCCACGAAAAAACACTGGCTGCCCGGCGTGTGGCCCGGCGTGTGAATCAGTTGGATTGGAATCTCACCGACCATGACTACGTCGCCAGATTGATGCTCCACGATGTGATCGGTGGTGACGCCTGTGGTGCGAGTGACCCACGGCACCTCGGCGGCTTGAAGGTGAATCGGCACGTCCTTGATGGCCAGAAGATTGCTGATGCCATCGATGGTGTGACCCATCATGGTGCCGCCCACATGATCGGCGTGATAGTGGGTGGCAAGAGCGCCGACCAGGTTCATGCCGTCGGCTTCGATGATGTCGACGAGATCCTGGGTGCTCCACGCGGGGTCGATAATCATCGCCTCTTTCGTCTCACGGTCGCCGATGAGGTACACGAAATTCACCATCTGTTTGGCGATGTTATTGGTGGTGGCGAAATCACGGCCGGAGAGCAGTTGGCGAAAATACAAGCGGTCTGTCATAGCGTTGATCCTACGATCTGGCGATGAGCGAATCCGCCACTCCGTCGCACCTCACTTTCACGTTCGGCCAATACCTGTCGGCGGTACATGGCTTGGCGATGTACCGCACACTCTTTCGAGATCCGGCGGCCGGTCTCGGTCGCATGGACGACCTGGCGTTTATTGCTGGGGGGCGTGACGAATTTCCATCGAACGTGATGATCGAACTGGATAGCTATGAGATAAACGACGGTTACGATATTTGGTCCCAGAGTTACGACGGGCCCAATCCCGCTATTGAAGCGGAGGAACCAATCGTTCATCGATTGTTGTCGCACATTCAGCCTGGGGTGGCGCTCGATGTGGCCTGTGGAACGGGGCGTCACGTGGCGTTCCTTGATTCGTGTGGGCACAGTGTGATCGGCGTCGACGCCAACGCCAGCATGTTGGACGTCGCACGGGCCAAGGTTCCCAGGGCAGAATTTCGGATGGGAGAGTTCGTGGCACTTCCGGTGGCCGACGCCACAGTTGACGTGATCACATGCTCGTTGGCATTGACACACATTCCGGAACTAGCACCAGCGATTCGCGAGATGGCACGAGTGTTGAAGCCGGGCGGAATCGTTGTACTCAGCGATATTCATCCCCATCAGTCAGCGCTTTCTGGGGTGGCCATGTTCAAACATCCTGGGGCCACTGGCTTGCAATTCAGCTACGTCGACAACTTGTATCACCCGGTCAGCGAGTACGTGATGGCGTTCGTGGCCGCCGGTCTAGCGATCGAGGTGTGCGAGGAAGTCGTGTTCGACGAAGCCCTTTTACAGCGCACTACTCCGGCGTATCAGTTCGCGCCCGAGTCGGTAGTACAGGCGTTCATCGGCATGCCATTCCTATTGATCTGGCAGCTTCGAAAAGTGTGACCAGCGGGGCGCCGGGACCTACGCCTTGCGTGGTGGCCGAGGGATGAACGGGCTGGTGACTTTGATGTATTCGTCGTAGCCAACGCGTCGTTTTTTGAGACTTTTCTCGAGCAGAGTGACGCCTGAAACACGGCGCAGCAGCACGTTCATCGCTGCCGAGCCGATGAGCCCCCACATACCCAATCGGGTCTCGGCGGCAATGAGGCCGAGGCCCCACCACACACAGCAATCACCGAAATAATTGGGGTGCCGCGTGTAGCGCCACAGACCCTTGTTCATCACGACGCCCTTGTTGGCGGCATCGGCTTTGAACTTGGTGAGCTGGGCATCGCCGACGCCTTCGAAGGCCAAGCCAATGGCCCACAACACAGCGCCGATGATGGCGAGTGCTCCCAGTTTTGGGGTGGCTCGCACGCCGCCGAGTTGCAGCGGCAACGACACGATCCACATCAGAGCGCCTTGCGTTGCATACACGGTGTACAGACTCACGATCGGGAATCGGTCACCGTGTTTGCGGCGCATGGCCTTGTAACGAAAGTCTTCGCCCTTGCCGTGGTTGCGCCACCACAGATAGATGGCGAGTCGCAGGCCCCAGATCGTGGCCAACGCTACGAGCAAGTTTTGGCGGGCGTGATTGCCGTCGACGGTGAGACGCACGGTCCACGCCACGACCACGAATCCGAAGCCCCAAATGATGTCGACGATCGAGGCGTTTTTGAGCTTCACGCTGATCAGCCAGGTGGTGAGCATGAGGGCGATGATGGCGATGGCCGATGAGACCATGGCCAGCGGTGCTCCTGCGAGTGCGATCATTCTTTGTCCTTGTTGTGTGCTTGGTTGGTGAGAGCTTGGTGCACGAATTGGTCGCTGTCGAGCCAGACATCGTCAAGCCAGCTAGCGAGTGCCTCGGGTTCCGTGGGAACGGTTGACCGCTCGATTCGGCGGAGTACAAATCGCACGGGAGGTGGCGTCTTTTTCAAGTGGTTGAGAATGCCGCCAAACGTATCGAGACCGTCGAATCCGATGTGCCAGGCGACCACTACGTCGGCGTCGGGGGCTCCTTGGAGAAGGGCAAGAGAACCGGCGGGGCGAGGAGGAATGAGGTGTTGTAGAGACTGCAATTTTGCGGCCCGGGCTGGGTCGCGCTCGGCAATTTTCTCGAGCGCACGTCGGCGTTTTTTATCATTAGCGCGGGTGCCTTCCGGGAAGATCACCGCCACATTGTTCGGCGACATGCCACCGGATAGAGCTTTGATGGCTTCCAATTCTTTAGCGGTATCGGTGGCTTCGCGATCTAAGAAATAGTTGGGCAGCCGATGGCCAAAAAGGTCGAGGCAGGGGTCAGAAATGAGGTCTCGCTTCAGCACGAATCTGGGCTCACATCCCGCTTCTAAAATCGTCGTAGCTGTCACGACGGAATCAGCGAGGCTGGCGTGGCGAGTTAACAGAACGACGGGTCCTGATTTGAGGATGTCGCTATTTTCGCTCACGATCGTGAGCCCAGTGGTGACTTTTAGGGCCACGACCAGTTGCTTGGCCCACCACCGTTGAAATCGATAGTGCAACGGCTGATTGCGATGCTGGCCGGTAACGGACAGCATCACGAAGCTGGCAATGCCAGCCACTTCGAGCCACGCCCACCACACGGCGAAGCAGAGGAGACGAGTTGTCGGTAGGCGTTTGCGGAGCCGAGCCAAGTCGACGATTGTCGCTAGAACAAGCCAGAATGGCGCCAGTATGAGCAACAAAATTGCTACCGCGAATACTGCTGGAATGGTCTTGATTCGTCGCTGCAATTTTGAATTTCCCGGCACGGGCGTGTGGCCTTTCTTATGGAGTCCCTCATGCTATTCGCCGCCAGCCTATTGCTGGATCAAACTGGGTTATGGTGCGATCATGAGCAGGCGGAAATATTTCAGTCGGATGGTTGTCGTTTTGGCGCTGTTGGGTGCGTCATTGGTCGATGTGGTGGGGGGTGCAAGCCCGGTAAACGCCGCTCCGTCGTTGACGGGCGAGACGCTTTCAGCAGGCATTGCTCACTCGTGCGCGTTGTTGTCGGGTGGCACGGTGAAATGTTGGGGCGCCAACCAATACGGCGCGTTGGGTGACGGTTCGCCGTTGCCGGGCACAAATCAGGTGAAGCCGGTGGTGGCAGTTGTGTCTGGTGCGACTCAGATTGCTGCTGGCGGGTCTCACACGTGCGCCCTAGTAGTGGGTGGCACGGTGAAGTGTTGGGGTTATAACTCCAAGGGCGAGTTGGGTGAAGGTTCGGGTGTGCCGGGAGTGAATCGGTCGACACCCGTCGACGTCACTGGTTTGTCTGGCGTAACCCAAGTCGCTACTGGCTGGTATCACACGTGCGCCTTGGTGCAAGGTGGCACGGTGAAATGTTGGGGCTACGACCTCGATGGTCAGTTAGGTAATGGTGTGTTGTTACCAGGAACCAATAGCCCGGTGCCGGTGTCGGTGGCGGGTTTGTCTGGCGTCACCCAGATTGTTGGCGGCTCTTTTCACACGTGCGCTTTGATAGTGGGTGGCACGGTGAAATGTTGGGGCATAAATAATTACGGGCAGTTAGGTGACGGGTCGGGATTGCCAGGAACGAATAGTTCGGTGCCGGTGTCGGTGGCGGGTTTGTCTGGAGTCACCCAGATTGTTGGCGGCAATTTTCACACGTGCGCTTTGATAGTGGGTGGCACGGTGAAGTGTTGGGGCTTCGACCAGTGGGGGCAATTGGGTGATGGTTTCGTATTGCCGGGTTTGCCTCTCAAGGCAGTTCCGTCGCCGGTTGATGTGGTGGGTTTGGTCGGTGTGACCCAGATTGCTGGCGGTGGGTTTTTCACGTGTGCTTTGGTGTCGGGTGGCACGGTGAAGTGTTGGGGAAAAGATGATTACGGCCAGCTAGGCGATGGTCAAATGGTTCCTGGTACGGATACTTCGTCGCCACATGATGTGGTGAGTTTGTCGGGTGTGACGCAAATAGCGGCTGGTGTAGCTCACGCGTGCGCATCGTTGTTGGCGGGCACGGTGAAGTGTTGGGGCTCCAACCAATCCGGTCAGTTGGGCGATGGTCTCGGCTCTCCGACTGCCACGAGTTCGACGCCCGTTTTGGTGTTTGGTTTGTCGGGCGTTGCCCAATTACCAGACACTGTTTCCTTATTCCCGGGCCGGTTGCTGGATTCGCGATTCGGTGGTATCACGGCCGACGGGTTGTTTGCCGGAATTGGTTTACGGCTGGCAGGAGGTATTCTCCAATTGGATGTCGCTGGTCGTGGTGGGGTGCCCGTAGATGCGGTTGCCGTGGCGTTGAATATCACTGTGACAGGCGCGACTGGATCGGGTTTCGTGACGGTGTACCCATGTTTGACTGCGAGACCGAACGCGTCGAATTTGAACTATGTGGCTGGTGACACGGTCGCCAATCTGGTTGTAGCAAAGGTTGATTCGAGTGGCAAGGTATGTATCTATACCGATGGGCCCACGAATCTCATTGCCGACGTTGAGAGCTATTACCCAAACACAACGCAGTTCCTGCCGATGGCGCCGTTCCGCTTGTTGGATACACGGATCGGTGGTTCGACAGGCGACGGCCTTTTCGTGGGCGGCGGTCCCGTTGCTCCCGGAGGTGAGGTTGTGTTGGACGTTGCTAGTCGAGCTGGCGTGCCGGGCGGAACAGCGGCCGTGGTGTTGAACGTGACAGTGACGGGTGCGACGGGCGGCGGGTTTTTGACGGTGTATCCCTGCACTGGCACAGTGCCGAACGCGTCGAATCTGAATTTTGTGGCGGGGCAAACGATCGCGAATCTTGTGATCACGAAACTCAGCCCCCTGGGCAAAGTGTGTCTCAACGCTTCTGCCGGCACGAACCTGATAGCCGATATCAACGGCTACTATCCGCCCACTTCAACGTACGTGTCGCTTGATCCGGCCCGAATGCTTGATACCCGCATGGGTGGCCTGACTGTTGATGGCATGTTCCAAAACTCTGGGCCGCAAGCCGGTGGCACGGAGGTTGCGCTCACAGTCCTCAGTCGTGGTGGCGTGCCAGCGTTGGCGAGTACGGTGGTTTTGAATGTCACGGCCACCTCGGCGTCGGGCGGTGGATTCATCACCGTTTATCCGTGCGGTTCTTCACGACCGAACGCGTCGAACCTGAACTACAACGCCGGGCAAACCATCCCCAACCTCGTCATCACCAAAGTTGGCACCAACGGCCAAGTCTGTATCTACACCGACGCCACGACCAATATCCTCGCCGACATCAACGGCTACTACCCGTAGCGATCAACCTGGCAGCCTGTTTGTGGACGGCCAGTTTTTGGTGGTCTATGGTTCGCTCATGAACAGGCGGAAAGTCGGCAGTCGGGTCGTTGTTGTGCTGGCGTTGTTTGCCGCGTTGTTAGTTGGCGTGGTGGGGGTGCCGGCGGGGCGCAGGCCGCGCCGTCGTTGACGGGTGAGACGATCACTGCTGGGGAGAACCATTCGTGTGCCGTATTGTCGGTTGGCACGGTGAAATGTTGGGGTAACAACAACGAAGGGCAGTTGGGCCAAGGTTTGGCGGTGCCGGGTACCGATAGTTTGATTCCGGTGACCGTGTTCGGCTTGTCGGGTGTGACACAGATCACTGCCGGTGGAGGTCATACGTGCGCGTTGGTACAAGGTGGCACGGTGAAATGTTGGGGTCTCGATTACCAAGGGCAGTTGGGCTCCGGGTTGCAGGTGCCGGGTGCATCGCAGTCGACGCCGACTTTGGTGGTCGGTTTGTCGGGCGTTACCCAGATCACTGCCGGCGGATACCACACGTGTGCTTTGTTGTTGGATGGCACCGTGAAGTGTTGGGGCTACAACCTTTATGGGCAGTTGGGTAATGGTTCGTTGGGGACGGCTGCAGACAGGAATAGGCCGGTGGTGGTGACAGGTTTGGCGGGTGTTTCCCAGATCACGGCGGGCAAATTTCATACATGTGGTCTGTTGTCGGGTGGAGCTGTGAAGTGTTGGGGTCGTAACCTTTCCGGGCAGTTGGGTGAAGGTTTGGGGTTGCCGGGTACGGATCGTTCTGCGCCGGTGATAGTGGCGGGACTGTCCGGCGCGACCCAAATAGCGGCTGGCGAATATCACACTTGTGCCCTTGCAGCAGGGGGCTCTATGAAGTGTTGGGGTTACAACCCTGATGGGCAGGTAGGCGGTGGCGCTACGCTCTCCGGCATTTCGGCGCCAGTTGTGGTGCCCTTCGTGGCGGGCGTGACTCAGATCACGACTGGCTGGCACCACACGTGTGCCATCGTGTCTGGTGGCGCGATGAAATGTTGGGGAAGCAACCAATTCGGTCAATACGGTAGTGGTTTTACGGGGGGCGGGACAGTGCCAGTTACGGTGGTGGGTTTGTCTGGTGTAGCGGGGTTTGCGGATTTTGTGTCGTTGGTTCCTGCGCGGTTGTTGGATTCGCGGGTTGGTGGTGTGACGGTTGATGGTTTGTTTGGTGGGCTTGGTTTGCAACCAGCTCAGGGTGTTGTGCAGTTGGATGTTGCAGGTCGTGGTGGTGTGGCGTTGGATGCTGCGGCGGTGGCTTTGAATGTAACGGTAACTGGGGCGACTGGTTCGGGGTTTATAACCGTGTATCCCTGCGACGCTGCGAAACCGAACGCGTCGAATCTGAATTATGTGGCTGGTGACACGGTCGCAAACCTTGTGGTCGCGAAGGTTGGTTCGAACGGCAAAGTGTGTATCTACACGGACGGCGCAACGAATCTGATAGCGGATGTGGAGGGTTTCTATCCGGGAACTACTCGGTTTGTCTCGATGGCGCCGGCGCGTTTGTTGGATACGCGCCTCGGCGGGTCGACAGGTGACGGCTTGTTCGCAGGGTCTGGCCCGTTGGCTGCTGGGGGATTTGTGCAGCTTGATGTGTCGGGCCGTGCTGGCGTTCCTGCTGATGGTGCGGCGGTTGTTTTGAACGTGACGGTGACTGGTGCTTCTGGCGGTGGGTTTGTGACGGTGTATCCGTGCACGGCCAGTACGCCGAATGCGTCGAATCTCAATTTTGTGGCCGGGCAAACGATCGCCAATTTGGTGATCGCGAAGCTTGGTCCGTTTGGCAAGGTGTGTTTGAAGTCGTCGGCAGGCACGAATCTGATTGCGGATATCAACGGCTATTATCCGCCAGCGTCGTCGTTCGTGTCGCTTGAACCGGCACGAGTTTTGGATACTCGTCTTGGTGGTAGCACTATTGACGGAGTGTTCCAAAACTCCGGTCCGTTAGCTGCTGGCACGGAAGTGATGCTCACGGTGTTGGGTCGTGGCGGTGTCCCTGCTATCGCATCCACGGTGGTGTTGAATGTGACCGCAACGTCAGCGCAAGGTGGCGGGTTCATCACTGTCTATCCGTGCGGCGCGTCGAGACCGAATGCGTCGAATCTGAATTTCGGTGCCGGGCAGACAATCCCGAACTTGGTGATCACGAAAGTCGGCGCCGGCGGGCAGGTGTGCATATTCACGAGCACCACCACCAACATTCTGGCCGACGCCAGCGGCTACTACCCGTAGCGGAGAAGCCTTCCGATTATTTGATGACGTGATTGAGAAATCGTCGCAAGACGGTTGGGTCTGAGCAAAATTTGGTCCCGGTGTCACCCGTCAAAAGCGCAAGTATTTTGACGATTTTGCCGAAACAGCAAGGGACGCAATTTTTTCTGGCTGGCAAGGGATGTCGACATGATCGCAACAACGGGTGGCAGTCGACGGCGTAGAACCGGCCAAGTGCGAGGTATTGCCTGCCACCTCGGAGCCGTGGCCTTTCTCGTGATCAGCATTGGACCTGGAGCTGTGAGATCGGTGGCAGCTCCACAAGCGTCGTCTGACACACCGACGCCAATTGGCGTAGCAACCCAAAACGACACGATTCCGTTCACCGACTCGGCTGGCGGTCTCGTTTTGAGCGGCGACTTGGCAGGCAAGGGAGCTCGCGATGTAGCGCTGCGGGCTGCTGGCGGGTATTGGATTCTTGGAGTCGACCAGATCGTCCATGGGTTCGGTGGCGCGCCCGACTTCGCTGATTTGGCCGGACTGACTCTCAACTCTCCGCCTGCCCGGGTTGTCGCCTCTCCGGTGGCAGGCGTGTACGTGGTGTCCGCGGATGGAGGCGTGTTTGCTGTGGGCGGGGCACCGTTCTTTGGGTCGATGGGCGCCACGAAACTCAATGCACCAGTGGTGTCAATGGCTCCGACCCCAACCGGTCTCGGGTACTGGTTGGTGGCATCCGATGGCGGAATTTTCTCCTTCGGTGACGCCGCATTCAAGGGCTCGTTGCCCGCCGAACTCGCGAAAATTGGTCGTACATTTCCTAACAAACCGGTCATTGGATTGAGCGCTACACCAACTGGTCAGGGCTACTTCATGGTGGCATCAGACGGGGGCGTTTTCGCCTTTGGCGATGCACCATTCCTTGGTTCCCTGGGCGGCACCGCCCTAGCGAACCCGATTGTAGATATGGCGACAAACCCATCCGGTGGAGGGTATTACGTGGCTTCGACGGCCGGACAGACATGGCCGTTCGGCACCGCTCAAGCGTATGGATCTGCGATAGGTCTTGATCCAACGCCGTTCGTGGGTATCGACGCCAACCAAACGGGATACCTCATGGTGGCTAGCTCCGGCAAGGCCTTTTCGTTCGACCAAAATACGCCGCCTGCCGGTGGCACGACTGGTGCGGGTGTCACCAGCGATCAATACAACTTCTTTGGGAAAAATCCACAAGGCGGGGCAGCTCGTTGGAACCCATGCGTGCCAATTCGTTATGAAGTCAACTTCAACGGATCCCAGCCGTCAGCTCGCGCCGATCTTGCGTCTGCTCTTGCCAAGATGACCCAGGCCAGCGGGCTCCAGTTTGTGAAAGTGCGGGAGATTGCGACCTTCACGAAGTCAAGCGATGTTGATGCCATAATCTCGTGGAAGACGGCAAACGAATACCCGAAATTCGCCATGGGGTCTGCGGGCTTTGGTAGTGCGTCATGGCGTACTGCCAACGGTCGAATATTTGCCGGCGAAGTGGGAGTAAACGCCCAAGCACCCCTTATGGCGGGGTACGGAACAATCAATTCGCTCGGCGAAGTGCTGCTTCACGAACTCGGTCATATGGTCGGACTCAATCACGTGAATGACGTCGGCCAAGTGATGTACCCCCAAATTTCCCGACTCACTGATTACGGGCCAGGAGATCGGGCTGGGTTGATACTCGTTGGCGCAAGTCAGGGATGCCTCACCGATTGACCGCCATTCCCACAACGTCGCGCTGCCCGACGGCTAACGGCGGGGCCACACGACGGGGAAGGCGGGATGGTCGAATGGAGCGCCCGCTAGGAGCTCGTCAGCGAGGCCGGGGAACTCTGGTGATGTGGTCCATGGGCGTGGAGCGTGACGCACATCGTCGCCGATGTATCGCAGGCTGAGCACTCGCCGGCGGCCGGGACCGACGAACCCGGCAGCTCCGTGGAGGCTCAACATGTTGAACGCCACCGCGTCTCCCGGTTGCATGTCGAATGATCGGATATCGAATGTGGCGCGGTCGGCTTCGATGTCGGGCACATCGGCCAGCGTGCCGTCGGCGAACCATTTCGCTTCCTTGTCGATAAAGGTGCGCGGCATCAGCCACGGCCCGAGATGTGATCCGGCGACTACTTCCAAGCTGGCCGTCGCCGGCACGGGGTCGACAGGAATCCAGAAGCTCACCGTCTGCGTGCCGTCGAGGTTGTAGTACGGCTGGTCTTGGTGCCACGGAGTCCGCATCGTGGTGCCAGGTTCCTTAACCAGCACGTGGTCATGATGCAATCGTACGGTGGCCGACGCCATGAGTTCGGCTGCTAATTCAGCAATGTGCTCCGAGTGAGCGATCTCGGAAATTGTTGAGTTAGCCGACCACAGGCAGAAGTCTTCGAAGAACCGACCGGGTTGCTCAGGCGGAGTGGAAACGGCGCGCCACGTGGGCGATTCTACGGCGTCGGCAATCGCCTGAGCGGCGGCAACAATTTGCGAATCCCGAAGCAATCCGCGTATGACGACAACGCCATCGCGCTCGAAATCGGTCGTCAAAATTCACCGATATCTTTGCCGTACATGTTGCCGAGTGGGTCGCTGATGAGCTCCAATCGCTCGCCGTCGGGGCCGTTGAAATATATGGATGAGCCGTCGATATGAGCGTACGGAATGCCGTGTTCGTCGAGCCGGCTCTTCACCATTTCCCAGTTGGACCGTTCCATCGAAATAGCCAAATGGTGATGACCGCCGAGAACCTCTTTGTATGGCTCGAGATCAAGGCCCGGCAGGTCGAAGTACGCCAAATAATTCCCGTTGCCGATATCGAAGAAGAAATGGGTGGACCCCGCGTAGTCCCGATTTTCGAAGAGTTCAGCCAGCGGAAATCCAAGTATCTCTTGATAAAACTTGATCGTTCGCTCCACATCGCTGGATATGTGCGCCGTGTGGTGAACTCCTCGGGCCGTGCTGACTAGCTCACTTCGGGGCCGCATGTACCGGGCCTTGAGATCATCCCATTCGGCCTGGCGATTGTGCGGAGTCGACATGCCATCAGCCTACGCCCGATTGCTGAACGTCTCACGATGCGCACGACCGTGCTCCCTGTATGAACTAGTGGATAGTGTCGGCGAATGGCAGCAACACCGTCTCGGGCGTCGATCCGTCATCATCTGCGGATCGGCAAGTCGGCCGATTTCGCGTGGCAAATTGTGAGTCGGCCAGAGATCTTGCATCTGTGGTTTCCTGGCATCACAGTTTGCGTTGTCGATGGCGATACGCGGGTAATTACCCTCGGCTCGGGAATGACCATGCCAGAGACGATTCTCACCAACGACGCGCTGCAGAAGCGTTTCCAATATCGCATCACTTCACCGGTATTCAAAGAACATTTAGCGACCATTGACGTAGTAGCGCTCGACGACGACGTGTGTCTTGTGATGTACAGCACCGATGCTGATCCGGCGGCGATGGCGCTCATGATCGGGGGCGCAACGCTCGGCGCGCTTGAAGAACTGAAACGCCAATGTGAAGCCAACCACGGCCCGGCAATCGAAGCTGTGAGTGCTCACAAATAATGGGCCGGAAAATCCTGTTCGTGACCACCGATCAACAGCGTTACAACACACTTGGATGCAATGGAGGCACGCTCAGCCGCACGCCGGTCATCGATGGGCTGGCGGCGCAGGGCATCCGCTATGAACGTGCGGTGCCCCAATCGGTGGTGTGCATGCCGAGCCGGTCCACCATGATCACCGGTCAACATCCGAGCACTCATGGCGTATGGATGAACGGCGTTGCTCTTCCCGTCGACGCCCCTAGTGTGGCTGCGGTGTTACACCAGAATGGCTATTGCACGGCGTTGATAGGTAAAGCGCACTTCGAACCATTCCTGGATCCGTTCGCCAAGTTCACCGAAAATGTTTTGGCCCGCAACGGCGAAGCAACACGTCTTGACCAGCCATGGGCCGATGGCACAACCGGGCCTCACCGCGGTTTCGATCATCTGGAATTCGCCACCCATGGCGCCGCTGGACCGCTGCATTATGCACGGTGGTTGGCGGCAAATCATCCAGAAGCGGTTGGCATGTTTTATCCAGTTCTGGATGGTTCCTTGCAGGTGAATTCTCTGGGCGGCGGGGCCACTGGCGCTCCGCAGGCGCACGTCAACAACATCTCCAAAGACTGGTACCACACCGATTGGGTGGCCGATCGCACTATCAGTTGGCTTGATTCACTTGATGCGCGCGACGACTGGTTTTGTTGGATGAGTTTCCCCGATCCTCATCATCCGTGGGACCCACCGGAGTCAGAAGTGGGTCGCGTGAATTGGCGCGATGTGGACCTGCCCGAGAGTTACCCGCAGACTGCTGCCGAGCGGGAACGCATCCTTGATGCGAAGCCGCGTCATTGGCGCATGTGGTACGACGGCACGCTTGTTTCCAACTACGAGGCACCGTCGCGATGGGTTCCAGCCACGCTCACCGCCGATCAATTGCGGGAAGTGTGGGCTCGCAATGCCGTCGAGTGCGAGCTGATTGATGAAGCGCTCGGCCGGGTGATGCGGGCTATCTCGGCGCGTGGTTGGGATGATGATGTTGACGTGATTTTCACCACAGACCACGGCGAGTTGCAGGGCGATTTTGGCCTGCTGTTTAAGGGTCCGTACCACACTGATGGGTTGATGCGATTGCCGTTGATTTGGCGTCCTGCACCATCGGCTGCGGTCGGTGCCGCGGTCGTTGATCGACCGGTAGGACTCGTCGACCTGGCCCCCACGTTTTGTGAAATCGCGGGAGTGGCACCGAAGGAATGGATGCAGGGTGCGGCACTGCCGAAAGACAATGCCGACGCCGACACCCGAGGCTTCGAGCGAGCGCTCACCGAATGGGACAGCGAACTCTTTGGAGTGGCCGTGCACTTGCGCACGATCACTCGCGACGATTGGGTGTGCACTGCCTACAAGCCGGGCACGGTTCACGACGGTACCGAAGGCGAGTTGTACGACCTCCGCAGCGATCCTCATCAATTCGTCAACCTGTGGAACGATCCGGCGAGCTCGGCGATGAAGAGCGATTTGGTGGCCGATTTGTGGGACCATCAACCGCCCGTTAAATCGCCACGATTGCCGTTGGTCGCTCCTGTTTGAAGGTTGAAATTTTGAAGAGTTTTGCCAGTGACAATTACGCCGGTGTCCATCCCGAGGTGATGGCCGCTATGGCTGCCGTTAACGATGACCATGCCGTCGCATATGGCGATGACCCGACTACCGCTTATGTGCGCGAACTCATCAAAGCCGAGTTCGGTGCCAACGCCGAAATGTTCATTGTGTTTAACGGAACCGGTGCGAATGTGATTGCGCTGCAATCAGCTCTGCGGCCATGGGAAAACGTGATCTGCTCACAGATGGCTCATATCAACGTCGACGAGTCCGGAGCGCCAGAGCGGCTCACCGGTAGCAAATTGGTAGCCGTACCAACCCCCGATGGAAAGCTCACGCCCGCGATGATTCGGGCCGCCTACACCGGTGCCGGAGACCAGCACCACACCCAGCCCAAGGTGGTATCAATCACCCAGTCCACGGAATTGGGCACGGTGTACACGGTCGAAGAAGTACGTGCCATCGTGGACGCGAGCCACACGCTGGGAATGAAAGTACACATGGACGGCGCCCGGATCTCCAACGCGGCAGTATCCCTCGGTGCGCGATTCCGCGATTTCACCACAGATGCCGGCGTGGATGTGCTCAGTTTTGGGGGCACCAAAAATGGTCTGATGGGTGCCGAAGCCGTGGTGTTTTTGAACCCCGAATTGGCATCGCAAGCGTTGTGGATTCGCAAGTCATCGATGCAGCTGGCGAGCAAGCATCGGTACCTTGCGGCGCAGCTCAAGGCATTGCTCACCAACGATTTGTGGCGTCGCAATGCCACCCGCGCCAACGAGATGGCACAACGCTTGGCAGCCGGGCTGCGTGAGATGAGCAACCTCCGGATTACCCAAACCGTGCAAGCAAACGGAGTGTTCGTAGAAATGCCGCGGCCGATCCTGAAAGGGCTACAAACGGCGTATCCGTTTTACCTGTGGAACCCCGCTACCGGCGAGGCTCGTTTGATGTGCTCGTGGGATACCACTGCGCAGGAGGTCGATGCTTTCGTGGCGTTGGCCGTCGAACTCACCAACGCCTAGAGCGCTGCCCGAGCTTTACAGCCCGGAGCGCTCCAGGATGTGGACGCCGCATGCAGAACCGAGTCCGATCACGTGGGCCAGGCCCACCTTGGCGTCGGCAATCTGACGGTCGCCAGCCTCGCCGCGCAGGTGATGGCACACTTCCCAGATGTTGGCAATGCCGGTCGCCGCAATGGGGTGGCCTTTTGATTGCAAGCCGCCTGACACGTTCACTGGCATGGAGCCGTCGCGCCATGTGGCACCCGAATTGAAGAAGTTGACGGCATCGCCTTCAGCGCACAAACCAAGGTTGTCGTAGTGCACGAGCTCGGCAGTGGCGAAGCAGTCGTGCAACTCCACCAGGTCAAGGTCTTCAGGACCGACACCGGCCTGCGCGTACGCCTGACGGGCCGCCGATTTGGTGAGCGTGTTGATGTCGGGCAATACCTGGCATGCCTCTTGATATGGATCTGAGGTGAGAATTGACGCTGTCACTTTTACAGCACGACGTTGTTGCTCGAGCGACAATGTCTTGAGCTTGGTGCCGCTCACCACCACTGCTGCCGCGGCGCCATCACAGTTAGCTGAGCACATCGGGCGGGTGTTGGGATACGAAATCATCATGTCGCCCATGATCTCTTCAAGCGACATTTTCTTGGTGTATGCAGCAAGCGGATTGAGCGTGGAGTGCGAATGATTCTTCTCGCTGATGCGAGCGAAAAGTTCAAACGTTGCCCCGCCGTAGCGGTGGCCGTACTCCATGCCCACTTGGGCGAACACACCCGGCATGGTGTCGGTGCCGATACGCCCGTCGGTGGGGAGCACAGCGCCGTAGCGTCCGTGGGGCTCGTAAGTGTTGCCGGCCTTTTTCGATTGCCCGCCAGCGAGCAAGCCAGCACCCGACAACTTCTCGACGCCTACCGCTAGGCCCATGTCGCACTCGCCGGCCTTGATGGCCATGATGGCCGTGCGCAGTGCCGTAGCGCCGGTGGCACAGGCGTTGGACACGTTGTAGGCGGGGATGCCGGTCTGGCCGATTTGCTTCTGAATTTGTTGTGCCACGCCTCCGCCACCCATGAGGTTGCCTGCTGCCAACACGCCGATGTCGCGCATGGTGACGCCGGCATCTTTGAGGGCCGCTATTGCTGCTTGCGACGCGAGATCTACAACGTCTTTGTCGGCATGCTTGCCGAACTTGGTCATGTGAATTCCGAGGATCCAGATGTCGTCACTTGCCATGATTTTGGTGCCTTTCGATCGCGAAAATGAGGGGGGAGTTAGAGGGCTGGCTCGTAGCCGAAACCAATGGCTTCGACGCCGTTTTCATCAGTGCCTGCCACGTATGTGGCAAGACGAACATTCATGCCCGTGGTGACAGCCTCGGGGGTGGGATCCACGTTGATGAGGTTGGTGCGCACGCTGGTGCCATTGGCGTCGACCACGGCCGACACGAACGGCACGGGCACGCCGGGAGCGGCAAAAGCCACGATGGTAAAGGTACGTACGGTGCCCGTGGTGGCGATGTCGACTTTTCGGAATTCGAGAGCGAAGCAATTGGCGCAGGCGTTGCGTCGATCAAAGAATCGGGCATTGCACGAAGTGCATTCGTTGGCCACGAGGTGCGGTTGTTCACCCAGCACGAGGTAATCGACCAACGGGATCTGGGTTGACATCAGGAAAGCCTCCGGGGTGTAGTGCCGTGATGATATGCCAACCGGGCAACTGGTAGGCAACCGGACCACCCGATCAAAGAGCGCCCTGCTACGTTGCGCCCATGACGCAGGCCCGCACCGGCTCCCAAGCCATTGAGCGAGCGCTTGCAATTTTGAATGCTTTTACTGCTGCTGATCCCGACCTCGGAATTTCCGAACTCGCCCATCGTGTTGGCTTGAGCACCTCTACTGCTCACCGCATGGTGCGAGCATTGGTGGCTGGCGGAATGCTTGAGCAAGGCGTTCATTCTGATCGCTATCGATTGGGTCACCGAGCAGTGGTAACGGGCCAGATCGCGGCGCACAACTTGGGCATGACAGAGGTCGCTTCGTTGTTGAGCACACTGGCGAACACGGTCGGCGATTCGGTGAGTTTGGGGTTTTTACAGGGTAGTGAAGTGGTGGTCGCTTTTCGGGCGGAGGCCAACGATCCTCTGACCTTTGATCGACGTCCAGGAGCGCGGGAATTTGCCCACGCGTCGGCCATGGGCAAGGTGCTGTTGGCCTACTCGCCACACCCCGCGGAACTCGTCGATCAACTCGGTGACATGGTCGCCTTTACGCCAACGACCATCACCGACCCCGCCGCCCTGATGGCGGAGTTGGCTGCAGTGCGCTCGTGTGGATTCGCTACCAACAATCAGGAACGTCGCGCTGGCGCTTCAGGTGTGTCAGTACCTGTGTTTGATCACGATCGGCGTGTGCAAGCGGCTCTGGTGGCGCACGGCCCCAGCGACCACTTTGCGGCTGAACGCCAAGCCGCTTTGCTCATCGAATTGCGCGCTTCGGCCCAGCAAATTGGTTCGGCGCTGTCTGTCGCCTAGGTGGTGTTGCCGATCGTATAGGCGGAATAGTTACGCGATCCCGAGACCTCGACGGGTTCGTATTCTGCGATCGACTGCCGCGAAACACAACGTGTCGATGGTGATGCCAATGACCAAAATGATGAGCATCCACGCCATCATTCCCGGGTAGTCGGCGAAGTCGCGTTCGTACTGCAAGCGGGCACCTATCGACGGCTTGTTGGCGATGATCACCAACAACTCGCCGGCCATCAAACTGCGCCAGCAAAACGCCCATCCTTGCTTGATGCCGGCAATAAATGTGGGCGTGTCGGCAGGGATCACGATGTGGCGGTAACGAGCAAAACCAGTGGCTCCCAACACCCGTCCAGCCCTGAGCAACAAGGGGGGAATGTGGTCGATGCCGGTGATCAGCCCGTTGGCAATCGACGGTGCGGCGCCGATAATTACAACGAAATAGATGGCCCGCTCGCTTTGGCTAAACAACACCAACGCCAACGGAAACCAGGCAATCGATGGCATTGTTTGCAGGCCACTAATGAGTGACCCCACGGCGGTGCGAAGCAACCTCCACCGTGATACGGCAAGACCAAGAGCCAACCCCACCGCCATAGCCATCGAGAATCCCACAACACCGCGTCGAAGCGTGGTGCCGATGGCGTCCCATGTGGTTGACCGACCGAGTTCGTACCACAGCCGGGGCAGCACCTCATTGGGGCCGGGCAGTACGTACCGTTTTTTCCAGCCCGACTCGACGATCAGTTGCCAGAGTCCGAGAGCTAGCGTCAGCGCTGCCAATTTCGGCCAGCTTGATTGCCATAGCGCGGCGACCCGCGTTGTGTCATTTGATGGTGTCTGCTCGAGGGCATCAAGTCCTGCCATCTCGCTACGAAGAGTGCCTTCGTCGACGGTTTCGTTACCTCGCATGACGTGCCACTTCCGCTCTGAGTTGGTCGGTGATCGCATGGGCCACGGTTGCTACTTCTGCTGAATCGATCCGCCGGGGCCGAGGTACATCGATGATGAATTCGTTGGCCACGCGCCCCGGGCGACTCGACAGGAGGACCACACGATCGGCCAATCGAACCGCTTCGCGCACGTTGTGAGTGACAAAGATGACCGTGGCGCCGGTGCGGGCCCAGATGCGTTCCAGCTCGTCGTGCATGATGTCGCGAGTCATGGCGTCCAATGCGGCGAATGGTTCATCCATGAGAAGCACGTCGGCATTTTGGGCTATTGCTCGAGCCAATGCGACTCGCTGTCGCATGCCGCCGGAGAGCTCGTGGGGCCGACGGTCTCCAAATGTGTCGAGGTGTACGAGGTCGAGTAGGTCGTCCACTCTCGCCGCCCGGTCGCGGCGCGGGACGCGTTGCAGCTTGAGGGCCAAGTCAATATTTTCTCGAACGGTGAGCCACGGGAAAAGAGCAGACTCTTGAAACATCAATCCGACCTTGCCGGCTACTTCCACAGTCCCTGACGTTGGCGAGTCGAGGTTGGCAATGAGGTTGAGGAGCGTAGTTTTTCCGCACCCCGAAGCGCCCACCATGCACACGAACTCGCCGGGCGACGCGTGCAGAGTGAGCCGGTCGAGGGCGACGACGTGATTGTGGGACTCGCCGAAACTTTTGGTAACCCGGTCGAGGGAGACAGCAGTGTTCATGGCTGGGCAATTGGCGGTCGCCCGTGAGTTGCGAGGACCTCGTTGAGCAACGTGAGATCCATGATCCCCTGTAGATCGACGGGAGTGATGAATCCCAGTGCGACTTCATCATTTGCTGCCCGTTGCAGCGACCCAGCAGTGGGGTCAACGGTAAAGGTCATGTGCGGCCATGCGCTGGCCAGTATTGACGGCTTGATGGTTTTCTGGGTGATTCGTTTGATCTGATTGTTGGCGGATTTTTGCGCCTCTGCGGGGTGGTCGTCTATGTAATCGATGGAGGCCAGGTTGCCTTCGATCAGACGTCGAACTGCTTCGGGATGGCGAACCAGAAAGTCTGTCCGCACGGCGAGCAACGTCGTTGGGTACTGACCGTTTGGCCACAGGTCGCGCTCGTCGATCAACACGTGGGCGTTGGCTTCCTGGACGAGGCGCGTGGCCCACGGTTCTGGCACCCATGCGCCATCGATAGCCCCTGATTTCATGGCCTCGAGGGTGCGTGAATTGTCTTGGGGAAGCACAGAAACATCGCCGCCGCCGTTGGTGTCGGCGGCGAGATTGTTGGACCGCAACCAACTCCGCAAAGCCACGTCTTGGGTGCCGCCCAGTTGCGGCGTCGCAAGGCGAGCGCCATGAAGATCACCAATTGTTCTCATCGCGTCGCGCACCACCAAGAATGCTCCGCCTGACGTCACTCCCGACACTATGCGAATAGCTTCGCCGTGCGATTTGGCGTACGCATTGATCGCTGGATTGGGGCCGATGTAGGCAGCATCGACGGATTCAGAAAATAGCGCTTCCACCGCGGCCGGCCCGGCCGAAAAAGTGATCGACTTCAATGTCACGTCGGGGCCAAGGGCGGTAGCGAGGATGCCCGATTCAATGCCGACGAGGGCCGGGGCGTGGGTGATGTTGGCGAAGTAGCCAAGGCGGAGCGTAAGTGGCGATGATGACGAAGGCGTCGATGCTGTAGCGGAAGCACACGCTCCGATGGCCGCGGCGAGGGCCACAGCGATCGATATCTTTTGCAATATTCGTGGGCGGGGGACCGACATTCAACGCCTCCTGAGAAAGATGACTATATCAGTCGTATTTCCCACAATGTGAAATACACGACAACTTTAGTCAACATTTCAGGCGTGACTGTTTGAATACGAATTGGTGACGATTGTTCGAACGAGGAACTCCCTGGTCAACCGGCTCGTCGTAGTGGCGTCGGACAAACGCCTGACCGGATGGTAGGGGAGCCAAATATGATCAAACGTCTTGGGGGCATGGTCGTTGTAGCCGTGCTTACAGCATCGGGAATGACTGGTTGCAGTGGCAGCGAGAGTAAGCGTGCGGCGGTATCGACTACACAGTCGACGTCGCCGGGGTCGAGTGGCGGAGTCGCCATTCAGGAGGTTGCGACGATCACAGGGGCGGAGATGACGACGACAGCACCCGCAGGCGCCGCAGTAACGACCAGCACGCCGGTGGCCGGTAGCCCGCCCGTTGCCGGTAGCCCGCCCGTTGCCGCGGAGGCATTCCGTGCGCTCGTTTGGAATGCAGCCATGACCATCGACACCAATGATGTGCCTGGTGTGCTTTCCAAGATTCGAGACGTCGCCGCCACCCACCAAGCAAGTGTGAGCGACGAATCATCGAAGCTGGGCGCCAATCCTCGCGGGCGTCTCACAATCAAGTCGCCGCCCCGGGAACTCAGGGCGCTGCAGGACGACATCGCGGCGCTTGGCACCGTCGCCGAACGAACCCAGAAGGCTCAAGATGTCACGCTCCAAGTTGTGGATCTTGGTTCCCGAATCAAGACTCAACAAGAGAGCGTGGCTCGCACTCGCGACTTCATGACAAGGACCCAAAACCTCTCGGAACTCTCGCAGATAGAAGGTGAGTTGACCCGTCGTCAAGCAGATCTCGAATCGATGATTGCCCAACAACAGTCCCTCGCCAATCAAGTGGGCTTGGCCACGTTGACGGTCTCCGTTGAGGAGACTCCCGCTGCGCCCAAGTCGCTCCCGGCAGCGAAGCCCACCAAGGGGTTTGTAGCTCGCATACCGGGCGTTGGCCATGCATTGGCGGCAGGCGGGCGAGCAGCGTGGGTGGTGTTGCGAGTGATAGCTGTTGGGTTGGCCTATGGCTTGACCTTTATCGCCATCTTCTTGCCATTCGCCTTCGTGGCATGGCGTCGCCATCACAAGTCCCGCAAGGCTGTCGAGACCATTTAGTGTTCGTCTTTGATTCGACGCCAAAAGTGGCGTCGAAGTGAAGGAAACATCGTGCAGTCGAGCAATACGGAACAACCGCCGATTCAGGCCGATCCCCGCACGGGCTCTGTGCCGAGCAGAGCCCGCGTAGTCGTCATCGGTGGGGGAGTGATTGGGTGCTCTGTGGCCTACCACCTGGCCCATATGGGGTGTAGCGATGTGGTGCTACTGGAACGAGATCAGCTCACCAGTGGCACCACATGGCATGCCGCAGGACTGATGGTGACATTCGGTTCGATGTCGGAAACTTCAACCGAGATGCGCAAGTACACGGCCGATTTGTACAGCCGATTGGAAGCTGAAACTGGTTTGGCGACGGGGTTTAAACCAGTGGGCTTTATCGAACTAGCCACCACCCCTGACCGCTTGATTGAGTTCCGACGAGTGGCTGAATTCAACCGTTACTGCGGCGTGGACGTGCACGAGATCGGGGCAAAGGAGGTAGGTGAGCTGTTCCCGTTGGCGCGCGTTGACGACGTTCTGGCTGGCTTCTACGTGGAGAAGGAC
The DNA here is from genome assembly GCA_038231795.1 of Acidimicrobiales bacterium. GTDB lineage: Bacteria > Actinomycetota > Acidimicrobiia > Acidimicrobiales > JBBRKR01 > JBBRKR01. The sequence goes on along the minus strand of JBBRKR010000007.1, from coordinate 96,553 downwards.
GGCCGCGTAAATCCCGTCGACGTCACCATGTCGTTGGCCAAAGGGGCACGGCAACTGGGCGTGACAATGGTGCAAAACGTGTCGGTTCTCGATGTGCTCACCACCACGGGAGTGGTGCCGCAGGTGCGAGCGGTACGTACCGACATGGGCGATATCGAGTGCGACGTGGTGGTTAATTGCGCTGGCATGTGGGCTCGGCAACTCGGTGGGCGAAATGGTGTCAATATCCCGTTGCAAGCGGCAGAGCATTACTACTTGATCACCGAACAGATCGCCGGGATGTCGAGCGATTTGCCGGTGATTGAGGATCCGGCATCGTTTGGGTACTACCGCGAAGAGGTCGGCGGGCTCATGATTGGTCTCTTTGAAACCAAGTGCGCGCCGTGGAATGTGGAGCGCATTCCTCAGGAGTTCTCGTTCGGCGAAATCGTTCCCGATTGGGATCGTATGGGGCCGTATGTCGAACAAGCTATGAGTCGCGTACCGATCAGCGCCGATGCCGGTATTCGTAAATTTTTCTGTGGCCCAGAAAGCTTCACTCCCGATCTGTCGCCTGTGGTGGGTGAAGCACCAGAAATCAAGAACTATTTCGTGGCCGCAGGGTTGAACTCGATCGGTATTTTGACCGGCGGCGGGCTCGGCCGGGTGATCGCTCATTGGGTGCTGAACGGCCGCCCCGACGTGGATGTGACGGGGTTCAATATCGAGCGCCTGCATACGTATCAAGCCAATCCTGAGTATCGACGCACGCGCACGGTGGAGTCGCTCGGCATGGTGTACCAGAGCCACTACCCCAACCGTTCGATGCAAACGGCCAGAGGAGCCAAGCGCTCACCTTTGCATGAACGGCTCGTGGCCCAAGGCGCCTATTTCAAGGACGTGAGTGGTTGGGAGGGCGCCGATTGGTACGCCGGTGCGGGCAAGACCCCCGTCGTCTCTGCTCTGAGCTGGGGCCGCGAAAATTGGTGGCCGCAATGGCAAGCGGAGCACCATGCGGCGCGCAACGGCGTGATCTTGATGGACATGAGTTTCATGTCGAAATTCGTGGTCAGCGGTCGCGATGCAGGCACCTTTTTGAATCGACTTTCGACGGCCGATGTGGACGGTGCGGTGGGCACAATTGTGTACACCCAATGGCTCAACGAACTTGGTCGTTTGGAAGCTGACCTCACGGTCACGAAATTGGCGGCCGACCGCTTTTGGATTGTGGCCACCGACACCGCCCATCGGCATGTAGAGGCGTGGATGCGTCGTCACATTGGCGACGCCGAGCGCGTGCATGTGAGCGATCACACGTCGGGCTACGCCCAACTCAATGTGCAGGGACCGCGGTCACGGGAGCTGCTGCAATCGGTCACGTTTGTCGACATGTCCAAAGAGGCGGTCCCGTTTCGGGCGGCACGAGAGATTGATCTCGGATTCGCTCGGGCATTGTGCGTGCGGATCACCTATCTCGGGGAGCTCGGTTTCGAGCTCTACATTCCCGCTGAACAGGCAATACATGTGTACGACGTGCTCGTTGAGGCTGGTGCGGCTTGCGGATTGCAGCACGCTGGGCTCAAGGCGTTGGCCAGTTTGCGAATGGAAAAGGGTTACCGCGATTACGGCCACGACATCGACAACACCGATGCCCTTGATGATGTGGGTCTCGGATTCACGGCCAATCTCGGCAAGCCCGACGGATTCATTGGTCGTGAAGTGCTCGTCAAGCGGCGCTCTGAACGCGCAGCGGGAGTGACTCTTGCGCAGTACAGCAAACTCGCACAAGTGTTGGTGCTTGACCCCGACCCATTGCTCTTTCATGGTGAAGTAGTCCGCCGCAATGGCCGCACAGCTGGGTACACCAGAGCATGTTCGTACGGTCACACATTGGGCGGAGCGGTTGGCCTGGTGATGATCAATGACGACGAACCAGTGACGCAGGCGTACCTCGATTCCGGCACATGGGATATCGACGTTGCTGGTGCCCGTTGGCCGATTCGATTGTCGTTGCGCCCAATGTATGACCCCACAAATTTGAAGATCCAGGCATGAGTGATCCCGGTGGCGAGAAGCTATTGAGCGGCCGTGTGCATACAAGCGGAATGGAGTTGTTGCGGAACGATTGGCTTTTGCGCAACGGTGAGCTGGACGTCCAATTTGAATATGTCGATGGCATCGCCGATCTCACGTGGGGCCATCCCGATCCCACCTTGTTGCCATCCGAAGCCGTGAGCAACGCCGCCGCGACGGTGCTCGGCACGAACGGGTGGAAGGCGTTGAGCTATGGGCACGGCGGCGGGCCATCGGTGCTGCGAGAAGAGGTGAGCTCGCTACTCACATCGCTTGGTGAACGAACGCCTGCCCACGAGGAACTCATTATCACCGCTGGCAACAGCGCCACACTTGACCATCTGACAGCGCTACTCACGCGACCAGGTGATGTGGTCTTTGTGGAGGAGCCAACGTACTTTTTGGCGCTAAAAATATTCGCAGACCATCCCGTGCGAGTGGTGGGGATTTCGGGCGACGAGTTCGGCCCGATCCCCGAGGATCTTGACGAAAAGGCGCTCGCTGTGACTGCCTCTGGAGGTCGGTGTGCGGCGTTGTATACGGTACCGACGCACAACAATCCAACCGGCGTCAGCATGCCGATAGCCCGTCGCCGGGAACTGCTCGACGCTGCCGCTCGCCATTCGATCACCATCATCGAAGACGACGTTTACCGTGAGATTTCATTCGACGGCAAAGCCACAGAATCCTTGTGGAGCCTGGACGACCGTGGAGTGGTGGCCCGGATGGGTTCCTTTTCGAAATCGCTCTCACCGGGGATTCGTGTCGGCTATCTCACGGCCTCGCCAGCTTTGGTTTCGCAGGTGCAGAGCAGCGGCATCGTGGACTCTGGAGGCGGGCTGAGCTACCTGTCGGCGTGCATCGTGGGCGAGGTTCTGCGCTCAGGCGAATACCGGCGAAACTGCGATGCTGCCGTGGCCAGCTATGCCGCTCGATGCACGGCTTTGGTGGATGCGTTGGTTGGCTCCCCGCTGCATGTACGTCGGCCCACAGGTGGCTTTTTCGTGTGGGCAGAATTGCCATCCGGCATGACAGCGGACTCGCTGTGCGCCGCCACACTGGGAGCCGGGGTGCGGTGCACCCATGGATCAAAGTTCTTTGCCTCGGGCACCTCGACCGGGTTCGTACGCATGGCGTTTTCCATGTTGAACCCGGCCGAGTTGACCACGGCTGGTACGGCAGTAGCTCGATGTGCCGCTGAGCTTGCCGAACAGTTATGAGTTAGACCGTACGTCCCAAAAATGCGGCCAACTTGTCGGCGTTGGAGGCGTCTTCTGGTGCTGTTTGTTGAGCGGCAAATGGCATGGGCTCAGGGCCACGCATGGCGTCAGGAATCGCCATTTTGGCTCCGGCTAGGAGACCTTCTGCCAACTCGGGCGCCAGGTCAGTCGATTGACCGAGCGCCTTAGCCAGGTCCCAGGCGTGGGTGAACGTGTCGGTAATTGCCAAGCCAATGAATGCTGATCCTGGCATCTGGCCGAAGGGGAGGGTGTACATCTTTTCCATCACACCTTCGCCGCTGAACTCGTTGATGCAATTCGTGCTGGCGGTATCGAAGGAAGCCAGAAAGTCGCCTGCGGCGTAGTCGGTTTCGCCACTGGGAGCGGCTCCCGTGAGACCGGCCGCGAAAAAGTCGAGCGCGCCGACCATGTGATTGATAAGGCCCGAGACGGTCCACGACGCGCATGGGGTGGAGTTGCCGAGTTGATCGGGGGTCACATTGACAAGCACGCCCCTGCTAATCGACACTGCTTGGCTGAGAACTTGGGGATTCATAGATACTCCTGTTGTTAGTTGCGTTGGACTGGAAACTTAGCACCGGGTTTTCGAACTCGCCGTGCCCGCTCGGCTCGCTACGATTCCGCCATGAGATTCACCACCGAACTTCTACGAGCAGGTAAATCAGCCACCGGATTTGAAATTCCGGATCACGTCATTGACTCATTCGGAGCTGGCAAAAAACCGGCCGTAACGGTCAGTATCAATGGCTTCAGCTATCAATCAACGGTGGCGGTCATGGGCGGGAAATACATGGTTGGCGTGAGTGCCGATCGACGTGCGGCAGCAGGAATTGAAGGTGGCGACACCATTACTGTCGATATCGAACTATTGACAGCACAGCGCGAGGTTGTTGTGCCCGCAGATTTCGGCGCAGCTCTTGACAGTGTTGCGGGCGCTCGCGAGGCATTCGACAAGTTGGCGTATTCCCATCGCAAGGAGCACGTGCGCGCTATCGAAGATGCCCAGAAACCAGAAACGCGCACGGCCCGAATTGAAAAAGCCGTGGCGAAACTAGCGGGATAGCCGCGTCGCGGGGATGGCCGAAATCGTGGGATACATGGCATTGACGCCACTCGCGACTCCGTTCATGATGGGTGTGTGAAACAACGCCGAATTGTGATCCTGGCTTTCCCAGGCATGCAGTCACTCGATGCAGTGGGGCCGTTTGAAGTATTTGCGGCCGCCAATTCGGTGGTTCGCCTCCTTGGGTCGCCGCACCAATCCGGCCCTCGTAACACGGGCATCGATCCGTACAAGATCTCGATCGTTTCCCACGGAGCTGGCATGGTGCCCACCGAAAGCGGCTTGTGTCTCGGCGCGAGTGATTTTCCCGACGAAGACGAACGAATCGACACGTTGATCATTCCCGGTGGAAATGGAATTCACGATGCGCGCCGAGACGCCGAGATCGTTCGGTCTTTGCGGTCGGCAGCCGGGCGCAGCAGGCGGGTGGCCTCGGTGTGTACTGGTGCTTTTATGTTGGCCGAAATGGGCGTAGTTAATGGCCGTCGGGTGGCAACCCATTGGGCTCGGGCGGATCGGTTGGCTACTGAATTTCCGAAAGTACATGTCGACCCTGATGCCCTGTATGTGCATGATGGAAAGTACTGGTCAAGCGCAGGGGTCACGGCGGGAATCGACTTGGCTTTAGCGCTCGTGCAGGACGACTTGGGTGTTGAAGTAGCCCAGGTCGTTGCGCGATGGCTGGTGATGTTTTTGCATCGGCCCGGTGGGCAATCACAATTTGCGGCGCCGGTGTGGGTGCCTCGTGCCGAACGGTCACCTATCCGCGCTGTTCAAGAGCGCGTCGAGGCCCACCCTGGCGCCGATCATTCTGTGACGGCAATGGCGGCCAGCGCCGCAATGAGCGTGCGCCAATTCGCCAGGGTGTTCGCCAAGGAGGTGGGCCAGCCGCCCGGACAGTTTGTGGAGCTCGTTCGTACGCAAGCGGCACGCAGCGAGCTGGAGGCCACCACCGACACTCTTGATGTGATCGCACGGCGGTGTGGCCTGGGTACATCGGAAACGTTGCGCAGAGTATTCCATCGCCATGTCGGCGTGGCCCCAGATTCGTACCGGCAGCGATTCGGCCCAACGACCTAGCGCTCCGACGCGCCACCTGGTGCTTCGGCACGTGCAACCTCGAAGTTCTACCCAACCCAATGATCGGAGAAATTATGAGCACCAATATCCAAGTAGCAATTCCTCTTTTCGACAAAGTCACTGCCCTTGATGCCATTGGACCCTATGAAATTTTGCAACGGATTCCGCATGTCGACGTGACGTTTATTGGTCACGAACGGGGAGAGGTTCGCAGTGAAAATGGCTTTCTGGGGATCACACGAGATGCCACATTTGAAGAGCTTCCAACGCCCGATGTGATCGTGTTCCCCGGTGGTGTAGGTACCCGCCCTTTGGCTCACGATCAGCGGGTGCTCGAATGGGTACGCAACGCTCACAAGACCACGATCTTCACCACATCGGTGTGCACGGGGTCGCTGGTGTTGGCCGCAGCCGGCCTTCTGACAGGCTTGACGGCGACGACCCATTGGGCGTGCTATCCCGAGCTCGAAGCGCTGGGAGCCTCGCCGACCGCTCAACGGGTTGTCGAGCATCTCGACCTTCGGCTCCTCACGGCAGCCGGCGTATCGAGCGGCATCGATATGGCGATACGTCTCGTGGAACTGCTTGTGGACGACACGGCGGCGATGGCTGCCCAACTGATGGTGGAATATGACCCCCAACCACCATTTGATTGCGGTTCGGTGGCCAAGGCCAGTGACGTCGTCGTGACAAGAGTGATTGAGTACGCCCAACTTCGCCAATGACGCCGGCGGCGTCCGAGACACCAATGACGCCGGCGGCGTCCGAGACACCAATGACGCCGACGGCGCGGTTTACACTCCAGCTATGACGGCAGCGAACAATCGTCCAGCCATATTGGGAGGCGCGCCAATCCGCAGCGCTGACTATCCCTCGTGGCCCGTGTGGGACAGCGATGAACGCCATCGCCTCCTCGACGTGCTCGACAGTGGCGGTTGGTGGCATGGCAACGGCGACGTGGCGAGCACGTTCGCATCAAACTTTGCCGAGTACCACGGCGCCAGGTTTGGCATGGCCCTCACCAACGGAACCCACACGTTGGAAGCAGCCTTGATTGCATGCGACATTGGCGAAGGCGACGAAGTGATCGTGCCGGGAATGACATTCGTGGCCTCAGCGTCGGCGGTGCTGGCGGTGAACGCCGTGCCGGTGTTGGTCGATATTGACGCCGACACGTTGTGCATCGACGTGGCTGCCGCTCAAGCCGCCATCACGCCGCGCACGAGGGCCATCATTGCGGTGCACGTGGCGGGAGCGGCTGCCGATCTGGACGAGCTTGTTGATTTATGCCGCCGCCATAATCTGCGATTGATCGAAGACTGCGCCCACGCCCACGGCACGACATGGCGTGGCCGAGGTGTTGGATCGTGGGGAGATTTTGGCAGCTTTTCGATGCAACAATCCAAGCTCATGACCGCCGGAGAAGGGGGCGTGCTGATCTGCAATGACGAACAATTGCGTAACCGGGCGTGGGCGTATGCCGATTGCGGGCGCGAGAGCGGCGAGTGGTTTTATCACCACGCAACAGTGGGGTCGAACCTCCGGATGACCGAGTGGCAAGGGGCGATTCTGCAAGCCCAACTGGATCGGTTTCCCGCTCAAAATTCGATCCGAAACGCGAACGCGGTTGCGCTGAACGAAGCTCTCAATCTCATCCCTGGTGTACGTCCCCCGACCCGTGATGCTCGAATGGAGTCCCAAGGAAATTATTGCTTCGTGTTCCACTACGACGAGCGAGAGTTCGGTGGTATGTCGTTGCGTCATTTGGAGAAAGCGTTGGGAGCCGAAGGCATTCCTATGGGCGTTTCGTACCCTGCGCTCAGCGAGCTGGCCGTGTTTCGCAACGCCAATTTTGCGCCTCGCCATCGGACGAATCGGCCTGCTAATGACTACTCCGCATTGCGACTCCCGCTCGCCGAGCAGGCAGCAAACTCAACGGTGTGGCTCCAACACCGAATGCTGTTGGGATCGCTTGATGACGTCCTCGATGTAGCCCGTGCCGTCGAACGGATTCAATCGCATGCATCGGCAATCGTGGCCGCGATATGACACGGCCCACATGACACGGCCCGCATGACACGGCCCATATGACACGGCCCACATGACACGACCACCACGCATCGCCGTGCTGGGCTACGGATTTATCGGCGATATGCACACCCGTGCGGTTCAGGCCAACGGGTTCGATGTCGACGTCGTGAGTGGGCATCATCACGATCGAGCGCGGGCGTTTGCCGACCGTCATGGCATCAAAAATTGCACAACTGAATGGCAGTCCGTGGTAACCGATCCCGCGATAGACGTGGTGGTCATCGGCACACCAAACGCCCTGCATTTTCCGCAGGCCATGGCCGCCATATCGTGTGGCAAACATGTGTTGATCGACAAGCCAATGGCGATGAACGTCGACCAAGCAACACAAATCGTGGACGCTGCGAATCGGGCCGGCGTCACGTTGCTCGTAGGCCATATGTGGCGTTACCGAGACGAAGTCGTGGCCATGCGCAACCGTATTTCGGCGGGAGGTATCGGCCGAGTTGTTCGCACCCGGGGCTATGGCGTGCACGCCGGGTGGGGCCCATCGGGATGGTTTGTCGATCCGAAGCTGGCGGGCGGAGGAGCATTGATCGACATGGGTATTCACGCCATCGACACTGCCCGCTACCTGTTGGGCGATCCCACAGCAGAGCGGGTGTCTGCCTCAATCGGTACGGCATACGGTGACTATGACGTCGATGACGATGGCGTCGTAACTATCGATTGGTCAAACGGCGTGCGAAGCGTGGTCGAGTGTGGATGGTGGCAGCCGAGGCTCGATGGTGTGGAGGCCGACACTGAGCTCTACGGCAGTCATGGGTATTCCCGAATCTGGCCCCAATTCACTCCGGCAACGCCCGCCCCTGCCGACTACGTACATTGTTCGCTGCCGATGTACACCGCACAGATGGCAGACTTTTTCCATTGCTGCGCCACCGGTGAAACGCCCCGGGCATCGGGATCCGTGGGGCTCGAAGCGCTCCGGGTCGTTGAGATGGCCTATCAGTCAGCGGGAATTGCTCACGCCCAACCGCCGGCATAGCTCACGAATTGGCCCGTCGTAAACGTGCTCGTGCCATCGACAAATGGTGAGCAGAAGTAGGCAAATTCTTCCATTGAGCCAAGGCGTCCCATGGGCACTTGCGCTTCAATCTTGGCTCGTACCGCAGGGTCGTGGGCGCCGGTGGCGTTGATGAATCCGTCGAAATCCATGAAGTTGGTGCCGACAGCGTTGACCTGCACACCAGTCGGCGCGACCTCATGGGCCACGTTTCGCACCAGATGGGTGGCACCTGCCCGAGCCGCCGAATACAGGGGTGCGCCGGGCGTGGCGCGAGCGGCTGACGCACTGGTGATCACCAGAATTTGACCACTGCGGGCCTCGACCATAGAGGGAAGCATTGCCTGCAAAAAGTGATACGGAGAAAGCATGCAACCGACGATTGCCCGATCGAAATCGGCCGCAGTGGAGTTCATGAAACGACCAGTGATAATCGCACCCGAAAACGCAGTGGCAGAGTCGATACGCCCAAAAGTGTCAAGCGCAGCGGCGGCCAAATTGGCGAATTGGGCATCTGCCTCGACATCTCGTGGGTTGTTGACCGCCGCAACTTTTGTGCCATTGGCCCTAAGTTCATCGACGAGTTCCGGCTCTGGATTTTCAAGCACTACATCGTGGTTGCGACTGGCCAACACGCGAGCCAAAGCAGGCCCTACGTAGACGTTGGATCCGGCAATGATGGCAACTCGTTTATTCGTCATAGGCGACACTATTGCCGCAAATTTTTACTGTGGCGAATCGTTTACAGCGGCGGAGTGAGGCGTACGGTCGCCTCGGGGCGTGGCACCGTGCCTTGAGTTGCCGGGTGACCCAAATCGGCCAACGAATCGGCTAGCACCATTATCTGACGGGTGGCGTTCAGGTCGCCGGATCCCGATGGATATCTTGTCTTGGCGGCCGATTCGTGATTTTCGACGTGCGCCTCCATGTCGTTCGCCCAGTGATCACGCATGTCGGAAAGCGTCTCGTCAAGAGCGGCCATTGCCGAGCGGTAACGGATCCACTGGTGCATATCGAAATCGAAGGGACCAAGGTCGGTGGTGGGATTGCCGTTCACGATATTGCGGCCAGCTTCCCCGCCTCGATCGGCCAACCGTTCGATTGTGGCTGATGGCATGTTGAGGTTCATCCCGCCCTCTTGATCGGTCTGACGTACGACCACAATTCGGTCCCGAAATCCTGGCATGGTGATTTGGATGTTGTCGTTCCAATTTTGCATGGTGTCCAAGATTGCGCCCACGAAGCCGCCCATCGATGCCATAGCAGTGTATTTCGGAAGTCGTCCGCCCGAGCCGGGTTTCGGGCGCCACACCATCTCGGGGGTGTCCGGATTGACGCTGGAAAGATTGATGCCAAAGGTGGGGCGAGACGGCCACATGGAGTCGAAGAAGCGCATGGGAAAATTGCTGGCAATTCCGCCGTCAGAAAACCACACTTGAACCACATTCTGATGTTCAGCGGTGCGGGTCCTGTCCACGCTGTAGAAGGGCACGGCACTGATCAAACCCGGAAAACTGAGGCTGATTCTGGCGGCCACGACGAGGGGGATATCGGGGGCCAGTGGCAAGGAGTACAAGGGCGAATTGGCGTGCACCGTACACGTCCCGGAAATCGAACGTGGGGCTTCTTTTGTGCCCACATCGATCTCTCCGACGGCAATAGTACCGGCCTTCATATGGCGAACGACCGAAGCCGGAAAGTACGTCGTGAGGCAATGTTCGCACCACATAAATTCAGCGGTGTCGAATGGAAAACGGTACGGGCGGCGGTGACTCAGATTGGTGGTCATCACCAAGCAATCGGTGATCCGCATCGAGCGCAGCCGACGTCGGGTGGTCGGCGACAGACCTCCCTCGCCTTTGTTGTGGCTGACGAGCGGCACCGCGTGACCGTGCTCTTCCACAAACGCTTCTCGATACGCCGTGGCGGCCGGCGCGCCCCATAGATCGCCGAAACATACCGGTGTATTCGAATCGGTGGTTCCGGCCAGCTTGCGTAGGGCGTTTTCCATCCAATCGGTCAGAGGCACCGGGCTCGAGCCGGTGCGCCGACTGTGCCCGTCGCATATTCCGAACCCGTTGGTACCTATTGCCTTGTTGGCTCGGCTGGCCAACACCATGGCACTCAACAATATGGCACCCGCTGAGGCAAAGGGTGCCCAAAACGCCAAGGCGATCAGCAGCAGCACAATCCGATGACCAGATCGCGGCACGCCGATGAGTGCCACATCAAATGCTGCCGCCGCGATCATGAGGAATGCGAACGAGGCCGCAAAGACGGCTTTCGCGTTGCGCACAATCAAAGCTGCTGAGCCAGCGAGTTTGGACCGGGTGGTCTTATGAGTGTCGACCCAGATCATCAACGCGTCGTAGGCGGCAGCTGTTGCTTGCGATGGCTGAAACAGCGATGCGAGTGTTGAGCCGAGTTCAGTGGGAATGGCATTGAGCGCCGTGAATGAAACCATGGGATCTGTGCCATTGTCGATCGCCCGTTGGCGGCCGAGTTCCGCAGCTGCGGCCATGGTGGCGGCAATAGCTCCGGCAGATGCGCCACCTATTTGGCGAAACCGATATTTCTTGGCCAGTTCCACCACAGCACGGGGATACACGATGCCACTAGTGAGGCCGCCTTTCATGATGAGATCGCATTCGGCGGTGGGTGAATTTTCGCTCGACATTCTTTGGGCTCCTCATCGTGCACAGCCAGAAAATTCCGGTTAGGTTGCCCCGCCATGAGCGGCGAACCGGAACCAGTTGTAAACCTCGGCCACAATGTCACAGCCCAGTGCAGTTTTCCAGCCGACAATTCGGTGGAAGGCCGATTGTGGTGGAGTGGCCAGCCGTTGGCCGACGCCGTGTTGAGTCCCGGCAATGCCAGCCAAAGTACCGACATGGCCAACGCATTGATGAAGTCGCACAGTCAGATCGACGTTGATTTCTTTGTCGGCGAGATGACCGTGGCGCTGACCGTGGCGACGCCAGGAGCGGCGCCAACTGATCCTTGGATCAACGTCGCTGACGTGAAAACAACGACGGTCGCGTGGTTCGATCCATGTGTGGGGCTCGTCAAGGATTCTCCATTTGCCGCCGCGCCGAAGGTCGACCAGAAATGGGGACCATCGGGCACGTCAGCGCCTGGCGTCACTCGAATTCATGTCGACGAACAACATCGTCAACTCACCGATGTGGGCCGCATGGTGAAGAACCTGCTCTTCGCTGACCACCCTCCATTTACGTTCAACACCTTGGCATGCTGTGGCCAAGTACCAGAGGGACAGCCTGGGGTGTATAGCGACCCTACGTCGATTTGGTTCAACGTGTTCTTTGGCATCTATCAACTCGACGCTGGCAAAGCCGATGGATGGAAGCGTCCGTTCGGATACGAGACGGCCGACGGCGTGCAGTCGGCAATTCACGGCGAAGATATTGTGCGGCTTGGCAAATCGGATTGGAACTGGTTTTCGAACTACATGTATGGGGTGCCGGCCAGCGTGTGCACGAAATACAGCACCGTCGACCTATCCACAATTTCATTCTCCGCCACAGAGACGAAAACCATCGGCTCAAGCGAATGGCATTCGGTCACGATGTCGGGCATCGAGGTTGCGAGCTGTTACGAATCGAACGTTCCCGGTGCCTCGAAATTGGTGGAGAATACCGACGCCGAAGCGATCTGGGAATCCACATTCGGGCTGCCGTGTCCGCGCCCAGAATTTCCCGTGAGTTTCATCCCTACAAAGCTCATTGCCGGTCTCAATATGACCTACTGGGAAGACGATGCTGCCTACCACACATTGGTGTTTGGTGGTACCGCTGGCGTTGGCTCAGATCCCGCTTTTTTGGACGACCAAATGAGCGCAGTGGTGCAACTTATTGAGCAGTCATACCCAACGGTGGGCTTTACGAAACCAGCGTGAGAGCAGTCAATGCCCCGGCCACCACGGGTGTGTTTCGACCTTCGGTTACTCGTTGGGAGACCGTAAGCAAAGCATTGTGTGAACGCCCTAGTTCAGGGTCATTGACTCTTCGGTAAAATCTCACCAAAGCTGCCCTGGCCAACAACTCATGCACGACAAATCCGTGAGCGGATGCGTGGTCGATAGCCAACGTAAGGTCACCCAATACCGAGGCTCTCGTGGCATCGTCGGGGGTTACGCCAGGTTGTGATTGGTCGAAAGTTGCCAACGTGAACTCGGCTCGTCGACGCCACAAATCGCTGTCCCAGTATGGCTGTGAGAGCTCGACCGACAATGCCAATCCGGTGTCGATGAGGAATACAGCGGTACCCAAATCACCAGACGCTTGCACGGCCTCCGCAACGCATGCCACCAGTGGGGTCGACCCTCCGGGGTTGCCTGCTGCACTGCACACCAGGCTGGCATCAAGAAGCTCGGGCACCAACGTGGCGTCGCTCGTCAGCCGAATTTTTGCCGACAGCTCGAATACGCGTCCGAGCTCGGCCATGAAGCCAAATCCTTGTGCCGACGCTTCGATCCGAGCTGCCGAGGCAGCGGCCAGGCTCAGCTCCGTCTCGCCTCGTGCCCAGTGAATAGTTGATTTGAAAAATGTGGCGTACACCGAGTTGAACGGCTGCCCCAGTGTTGCGGCGAGAACTTCTGCCCTCTCGAGCTGATCCAGCGATTGGTCGAGTCGTCCTAGACAGTAGAGCGACCATCCATTGAACATGTGGGCGGCAATTCCGTGATCAGTACCGAATTGCAGCGCGATGTGACGGTGGCGTTCAGGGTGATAGATCGCCAACGCCCTTTGGGTGAGAGCCAAAGACTGCTCAGCGAGTCCGGCATACATTGATGGGTGAGCCAACTCCACAAGGCCGAGCAATTCGATCGAATCGTCTTCGGTTTTCTCTCCGATTTCGAGAATTTTCCGGCCCAGTTCGATGCCTTTGTTGTTCATGCCGCGGTTGGTCGAAAAAATGGCCAAGCCGGCCATAGCCTGGGCTGCTCGGCGGTCGTCGCCAAGGCGTTCGCAAAGCTCCAACATCCGCGAATATGCCGCTTCCGTGGCTGGGTCGCTGTATCCCTGGGCGTCCATGATTGCCGAGCCAAATGCCAGTTGCAGTTCGACCTCTCGGTTGTCGCGTTCGATGCTGTTTGGAAGCTGTTGAACGAGTTCGATACTTCGTTTGAGATGGGTGATGGCCTCGCGAAACCCTGATCGTTCAGCGGCTTCGTGGCCCGCTCTGGTGTAATACTCAAGCGCGTCTGCGATCTCACCAGCAGCGTCGTAGTGGCGAGCCAGAATTTCCTGGGCGATGGCGGCGCCAACGTCGGATTGCTGGCGAAGGTAGTTGGCAATCTCGCCGTGCACAGTCCGTCGGGTTCGGCGCAACATCGATTCGTACGCTGCCTCTTGGACCAGGGCGTGCTTAAACACGAAAGTGGGCGCCGATCGGGAAACGTCCTGGAAAACGAGATCGCTGGCCACCAAAGTAGCCAGCGCTGAAGTGAGTGTTTTTGGCGATTGTGCGGCAACTCGTGCCAGCAGGTCTACGGTAAATTCCCGACCAATTACCGACGCGAATTGGGCTACAGATTTCGCTGAACCGAGGCGATCTAGACGTGCCATGAGAGACGCTTGTAACGACGACGGGATCTCGAACGAAACGGCGCTCGCCGGCTGGTTTGAACTGTTGTGTTTGGCACCGATATCGAAGGTGGTGCGGCTTATTTCTTCCACAAATAGGGGAACGCCTCCGGTGTCGTTCACGATGCGTTCGATGATTGCCTCTGGCACATGATGGGCTCCCGCCATGTTGGAAATCAACTGTCGGCTCTCAGCGGCGGTGAAAGCCTCGAGGTCGAGTCGATGAGCGGGAACGGTGGCCGGCCACCCGTCGAATTCTGGGCGAGCTGTAGCTACGAGTAGGAGCCCCGTCTCCCAACACCTATGCGCCAATTCGTGCAACAATTGAATACTGACGTCGTCGCACCAATGGAGGTCCTCGACGAGCAATACCGTTGGCCGATCACGGGCAATTGATATCAACCACGTGGCAAGTGCGTCAATCATTTGTTGGGCCCGTCGCTCGTGGCTCATAGATGACAATTCGCCGTGGGCAGTGGAACGAAACAACGACGAAATAGTGTCGACGTCGGATTGTGGGAGCCCTGAAGCGGCCAGGCCTTTGGCTACTGCGGCGGATCGGGTATCAGCCGAATCATCGGGTTGCACTCCGAACGCATCCGCGATGAGGTCAATTGCAGGCCGCAACACGCTGCCTTGAGTAAACGATGAGGCATTGCATTCCAGCCAAGCGCCCCTGGTACTCAATAGTTTTTGGCGGAGCTGATATGCAAGTCTCGATTTGCCGACGCCAGCTTCGCCCACAATGAGAAGAGCACTTCCGCGACCGTTTGTTGTCTCGGCCCATAGATCGTCGACAATCGACTGTTCTCGGGCCCTGCCCACAAACTCGGCGAGTTGGGAACGCGCCCCATCAAATCGGCTGCGTGCCCGAGAGTGACGGACTACTCGAAATGCTTCGACGGGTTCGGCGATTCCTTTGAGGTGTCGGAACCCCAATGGCTCGGTGATGAACGTTCCCCGGATGGCTGACAACGTGGTAGCGCTGACCACCACCGTCCCTGTAGCGGCCTCATTTTGTAGGCGGGCCGCCACGTTCATTGTTTCGCCCAGCGCCATTGTCGATCGTGACGAAGTGGCACCCATTTCGCCGACAACCACGATGCCGCTGTGTACCCCCAGGCGCACGGACGCCTCAGCAGTGGCCGCAGTTGGCGTTCGCATATCAGCAATGATGTCGAGCGCGCACCGGACGGCCCGTTCGGCGTCATCTTCGTGGGCGTGGGGCCAACCAAACACGATGTTGATGCCATCGCCGGCATAGTGATCGACCTGGCCTCCGTACCGGTGGGCAACGGTCACTGCGCATTCGTGATACGCCCCAATCAGGTCGCTGAATTCCTCGGCGTCGATCCGTGTGGAGAGTTCGGTGGAGCCCACCAAGTCACAAAAAACGACCGAAACGTGCCGTCGTTCCGGAGCCGACGGCGATGGCGGAACCGTGAGATCGATCACGTCGACGGGCGAACGCGGCGTGCCGCAGTTGGGGCAAAATTTCCCAGAGGCCGAAAGTGCTTGGTGACAATTTGTACAGGCCGTCGTCAAGGAGTCCTCCATTGACTTTGATCGCCCCAGCCCAACAAGGACGGCAAACCGACCACCGAGTGTCGGTCGAGCACCCATGCCAAAAGCTCTTGGCGAGTGACCGACACCAGCTCATCGTTCGTGTCCCCGTACCGCCACTCTTGATTGACGTCGTCGATAGCGGCGAAGGGCTCGTCGGTACGTTTCGGCACTGTGTCCCATTGAGTTGGAAGGTCGGCCGCCACAAATGGTTGAGACCAATGGGCATAGCCAAGGCTGGCCAGACCAGTATCGGCGCCGTGCACTTCTACTTCGCGCAACCGGCGCAGCAGTACGGTATCCGACGAAAATTCGGGGAACCCCGAGGCGGTGATGCACAGCCCGGCGGGAGGCGCGTCAGACCACGAAAGTTCAAAAGC
Organism: Acidimicrobiales bacterium; assembly: GCA_038231795.1. Taxonomy (GTDB): domain Bacteria; phylum Actinomycetota; class Acidimicrobiia; order Acidimicrobiales; family JBBRKR01; genus JBBRKR01. The sequence goes on along the minus strand of JBBRKR010000007.1, from coordinate 80,471 downwards.
GTTCGCCGATTCCCGGAGGTGGGTGACGATGTCGTTGGCTGATCGCAATGATCCGGTCTCGATGGCTTGGGCGCGCCCGGCAAACCCTTCCGGGTACATGGTTCCTGTCCGCCCCGCCCGAAGGTCGGCCGCGCACTGCACAAACGCTTCGGCATTGAACGCAATGTGGCTCAGCACATGCCCTACGGTCCAGCCCGACAGATTCGATGACTGGCGAACATCGTGGTCGGTTAGCGCGGTGGCCACGGCCAGTAGTCGCTGTGTCGAACCAGAAATGTCGTGGATCAAAATGTCAGTCACGGGTCGCAATCTTCCTCGATAGTGACCACACCTTACTTCTGGCAGTTTGCTCGCTGTCGAGCTCTGGCGTCTCTGCGCTCACGGTGGCCAATTAGGTGGGTGAAGTATCGTTCCCAGTCATGGAAATTTCGATACCAACCGTCGCCGAGATTCGCGCCAATCGAGCTCGGCTGGGTGACTTTGTGGTGACCACGCCGGTCCGCAGACTCGTCGACGACGTGGTGGCCGATGCGGTCGGTGCGACGACCGCGGTGTGGTTAAAAGAAGAGCTCTTTCAACGCACCGGAAGTTTCAAACCTCGGGGTGCGTTGTCGGTGATGCTCGACTTATCACCCGAAGAACTTCAGCGTGGCGTGGTCGGTGTGTCGGCTGGAAACCATGCCATTTCGTTGGCCTATTCTGCCCGGTTGCTGGGCACTACGGCCACTGTTGTCATGCCACGATCTGCGAACCCTTTCCGGGTACAGGTGTGTCGCGACTACGGCGCCACGGTTGAACTCGTCGACGACGTTCACGCCGCGTTTGCTCGTGTACTGGTCATCGCGGCCGAAGAGCAACGTACTTTTGTGCATCCTTTTGAAGGACCCAAAACCACGCTTGGTACGGCGTCGGTGGGTATGGAATTCATTGACCAGATTTCGGCGCTTGGCGCCCGGCTCGATGCCGTGATTGTGGCCTCTGGTGGCGGAGGATTGTCGAGCGGTGTGGCGTGTGCAGTCAAACAACTCAGTCCCGAGACCGAGGTCTTCGTGGTGGAGCCAACAGGCGCCGACTCGATGTATCGCAGTTTCGCAGCCGGTTCACCGCAGGCTTTGGATTCGGTTCACACCATTGCCGACTCGCTGGGGGCGCCCCGTTGCGAACCCTATTCATACGCTCTCAACCGTCAGGTCGTCGACGAGGTTGTGCTTGTCGATGATGAGCAAATTCGCAACGGGATGCGGCTTATTTTTCGGGCCGCGAAACTGGTGGTGGAGCCAGCTGGTGCCACGGCTTTGGCGGGGCTGATGTACCCGCTTCGCCACCGCCTCGATGGCAAATCGGTCGGCATTGTCGTGTGCGGCGGCAATACTGATGCGGCCACCTTCGCCGCTCACGTATTGCCATAGCCCGTGAATGGGTTCGAGCTCAGGCCAGCTTCTGGGCATCGACGGGTTCGGTGGGCAAACAACGGCGGATGGACCTCTGAAATCGTGGTGGCGCCATTTGCCGATGAGCTGTCGCATCCGACTGCGCCTCCCGACTGGGCGTGGCGATTAAGCGTGGCCGACGTCGCAGCATCGGGACCGTTTTCGACGTTCCACAACGTGGATCGCACCATTGCTCTTTTGCGTGGAAACGGGTTTGATCTTGCCCACGGAAGTTGCACAATTTTTCGTTTGCGGGAGCCGTATGTACCGAACGAGTTTGATGGAGCGGCAACCACGCACTGCGACCTGGTCGATGGACCGGTGCAGGATCTCAATCTGATGGTGCATCAGTCGAGCGCAGCGATGTCCTTGCAGTTCGTGGCGATAGGTACCGGGCTGACGGTACGTATCGATAACGTGGCGGCATTGGTGGTGGTCGACGGGTGTGTCACTGAATCGGCGCACGAGTTGGGCTATCTCGATGCCGTGGTGGCTACCGGCGATAGTGGCTCGCTCGCCATTGAATCTCAGGGTGGCCCGGCGGTAGTGGCGGTTGTCAGCCGCCACCGGTGACGACGTAAACGGCCGTGAAATACGGCTTATAGGCCCGCGTTTGTCTCGGCGTAGTTAAACATCCAGCGGATGCCAAATCGGTCGAGGCACGAGCCCCAATAGGCGCCCCAAAACATGTCGATCATCCCGGAGCCATCTGATCCGCCAGCCGACAAGGCGTTGTACAACCGGTCGGTTTCTTCACGAGTGTCAGGCTCAAGATTGATGGTGGTGTTGTTGCCCACCGTGAGGCTATGACCCATGGATTCGATCATGTCGGTGGCCATGATCACGTGGCCGGCCAGAATCGGCAACTCGATGTGCATGATCATGTTCTTCTCGGCGTCCGACATGGCAGGCATGCTGGGGTCAGACGGTACGTCGCCCATGCGCATCATCCCCTCATGGAATTCAGTGCCGAACACTTCTCGATAGAAATTGAACGCCTCTTCGGTATTTCCCATGAAATTTAGGTAGGTACTGACACGGCCCATTGCGGCCTCCTCGTAATAGTCGTCGACGACGCTGATAATGTCCGCCCAACATATCAAATTTTTTGAACATTCTCAGGAGACCACCATGAGTGAAATGAACGACTTCAACACTTCGATCATCGCCGAATTTCGGGCCAACGCTGGCATCGTCGGTGGCCCATTCGCTGGCGCCCCGATGATTCTTGTGACCCATACGGGAGCCAAGAGCGGCAAGGAATACACCACCCCATTGGTGTACTCCAAGAGTGGTGAAGATCACGTGATTATCGCCTCCATGGGTGGTGCGCCTGCCGACCCCCAGTGGTATCGCAATATGGTGGCCAATCCTTCGGTGGTCGTCGAAGTAGGCACCGATAAATTCACCGCCAACGTGCGTGAGGCCAAAGACGACGAGCGCAATTCGTTGTACCGGGCCCAAGCCGACCTCATGGGCAACTTCGATGAATACGCGGCGGCCACCACCCGAACCATTCCTGTTCTGGTACTCGCCCGCGCCTAGCGCGAAGCGAACAATTCGTGAGTCGAATGGATGAGGTCGGCGACGCCGACGGTTGGCGTTGTTGGCTCTGCGATGAGCCAGTTGACCGCACAAAGTCTGTCAACGACGATCGAGGACCGAGCGTGGATTCGCGGATGACGTCGGCCAAAGCAAAGGCGAAATCAAAGTCGAAAACCGGCGCTCCGGAGTCGTTGGAGCGGATTGCGCATCGCGCCTGCAACACGAAGAAGGGCGCTGTCGCTGCTGTGGTGTCTTGGCATCCCGATCTCTTCGTAGTGGATCCAGCACCAATCATTGGCAGCGTAGAACGGTTGTTGCGCAAGGGCGGACGAGAGATCATGGCTCGATGTCCCACGAAGGCCGATGCCGACCAGGCAGCGAAATGGCTTCTGGATCGCCTGAGCCGGCTGGTACCTGAGGGCGAGTTCACTACCACCGTGGAATCTGGCGGTGGCCAATGCGTCGTGGTGTTGATCGCCGCCCGTTAGTGGTGGCTAGCGAAACTCGAGCCCCTCAAAAGTCCCACTGTTTCGCCAGCCGTCCATAAAGCTCCAGAAGGCCACCGGACCTTCTGGGTAGCCGCTGCCGTTGAGACGTTCGCGGCGGCCGATTGGATGGCCTTCGTTGTTGTAGTAGCCAGGGGTGCAATTGGGGTCGCCTATGAAGCCGCGTTCGTCGCGTTCCAACATCTCAACCCACTGGTTCTCGGCGGCCAGTGAAGGCTCCACTTCGTGCGCCTGGTGGTCAACGGCGTGGCGAATAATTTTGGCGATGGTGGTGCCCGCTTCGGTGAGATTTTGTGTGATGTTGGAAATCAAATTCGAACCCTGAGATGGCCCCACGATGAACAAGTTGGGGAACTCCCGCACGTGAATGCCGTGCAAGCTCCGCATGCCGTTTTCCCAACATTCGCTCAGTGTCAAACCGTCTCGACCCACAGTCTCAAAACCTGATCGTCGAGCGGCAGGAGTGCCGACTTCGAATCCCGATGCGTAGATGATGCAATCCAGTTCGTAGTGGGTGTCGCCGACCCACACGCCGGTGGCGTCGATCGATGTGACACCTTGGCCGTTTGTGTCGATAAGCGCAACGCCAGGTTCGTTGAACGCGTCGAGATACTCGTCATGAAAACACGGTCGCTTGCACAATTGGCGGTACCACGGTTTGAGGTGCTCTGCCGCGTTCTGGTTGCTCACTACAGCATCGACTCTGGCGCGAATTTCGGCCATTTTCTCGTCGTCGCTCGTTTCGTAGGCACGGCGAAAGGTGTCTGGGTTCAATTCGGCGCCCGTCATCACGTCGGCCACCACTCGGTCGCGTATGCGTTGGGAAATATCCGTCCAGCCGTCCTTGACGAGGTCTTCGTCGGTGAAGCCACCGGTCTGCAAGGTGGCAAAATTTGTCAACCACTTTTGCTGCCAGCCAGGCTCCAACGTGTCGAACCACGCGGCATCGATCGGATGGTTGTTGCGAACGTCGATCGTGGATGGGGTGCGCTGGAAAATGAACAGCTCACCACAGGCGCTGGCTAGGTGGGGGATGCATTGGACGGCAGTGGCACCGGTGCCGATGATGCCCACTCGCTTGTTGGCCAGGTTCACCATTGGGTCGCCGAAATAGCTTCCCCCGGTGTATTCGTAATCCCAACGGCTGGTATGAAAACAGTGACCTTCGAATGCTTCGATCCCCGGGATCCCCGGCAGCTTCGGGCGATGCAACGGGCCAGTACCCATGGTCACGAACCGAGCACGAATGATGTCGCCTCTGTTGGTGTGAATGAACCACCGTGAGCTGGCCGCGTCCCACTCCAGCCGAGTCACTTGCGTCGATAGAGCGGCATTTGTGTACAGGTCGAAGTGGTTGGCGATGCGGCGAGCGTGGCCGAAAATTTCCGGTGCCTGGACGTACTTTTGGGACGGCATGTGTCCCGTTTCTTCGAGCAACGGGAGGTACACCATGGCAGCGGTATCGCACATGGCACCCGGGTATCGGTTCCAATACCAAGCCCCTCCGAAATCGCCGCCGCCCTCGATCACTCGAACGTCGGTGATGCCGGCCTGCTTCAGTCGGGCGCCGGTCACAAGGCCGGAGAAGCCTCCGCCGATCACGGCGACCGTCACCTCATCGTGGAGTGGTTCGCGCTGGCCGACCGGCACATATGGGTCGTCTAAAAGATGAGCGAAACGACCAGTGGGTTGCAAGTATTGGCTGTTGCCATCTGGGCGAATTCGCTTGTCGCGCTCGACGCGATATCGGGCATGTGTCGCATCAATATCGATCGACGTTTCGGGGGTTTGGCTCACTCGTGCATCCTTTGCGACGACTCAATGTCGGCTCCGAGACTATGGGCAACGACCGTCTCAATCAACGCGGACCGTTTGGTCGTGTGCGAGTATGCGCCATGGCGTCATCTTCCGAACGAGTGCGTGATGCATTGCACCAGCTTGATCTCCATGAGGATCTTGGCGCCGTGGTATTTCGTGACGACGAAGCAACCCTCGCCGAGGCCGCAAGAGTTGATGCAAAATCCGACGACGGCACCTCGTGGGCTGGGCGTCCGATCACGATCAAGGACTGGATCGACGTGGCTGGCATGCCCTGTGAGGGCGAGTCGGCTGAACGTACTGGTCGCGTACCGCAGCGTGATGCCACCGCTGTTGCTCGGTTGCGTGCCCATGGTGCGATCGTGATCGCCAAAACTCAGCCCGGCGCCGATCACCCAATTCATGGCCGATGTCACCACCCCACACACCGCGATCGCTCGCCCGGCGGCTCGTCGAGCGGCGAGGCGGCCTTGATCGGCGCTGGAGCGTCAGCTATTGGTTTAGGCAGCGATTCTGGTGGCAGCATTCGATTGCCCGCCGCGTGGTGCGGTGTGGTGGGCCTCAAGCCCTCTGCAGGGTTGGTGCCCACGACGGGTCACTTCCCGCGCGTCGGATATCGGTTTGATGGTCGTACCACCATGGGCCCACTGGCAGTTTCTGTCGACGATGCTTACGAGATGTTGCGTTGTATTGCCGGCCCCGATGGAGTCGATCCCGATTGTCATCCCGTTCCCCTCGGCGCCCCTTCATCGGTGAGTGTGAGTGGGATGCGAGTGGCGGTACTCAATACATACGGGTCGTGGAAAGTCGCTGGTTCGACGCACGATGCCGTGGAGCGAGCGGCCGTCGATCTGGTAGCACGGGGAGCACAAATTGTGGGCGGCGCGTTGCCCCAACACCTCGATGAATCACTTGAGATCACTCAGCGATACTGGATGCGAGCGGCGCTCAAAGGTCGCGATGTCGACCGTCAATTGCTGGAGTGGGATCAGTTCAACGGCAAGATGACGCGTGCTTCTGCAAGCTTTGATGTGGTGCTTGGCCCGGTAGTGGCCGACGTGGCTCCGCTGGCCCGGCCACTGGTGGGGGAGGACTACATCTTCACCCTGCCGTGGAGCCTCACGGGCTGGCCGGCCATCAGCATTCCGTATGGTGTCGACGCGGCCACCGGCTTACCCCTCGCCGTACAGATCGCGGCGCCTCGTTGGCACGACCATGTGGTCATTGCCGTAGCGAAAGCGCTACTGCTTACGGCTAATGTCACCGCATCGCACGTCGCTAATGATGCCAGGGGCTCCAGTGAAAAACACAGTTGAGAATTTTGTGACCGCATACGTCGCCGACATGGCCGATACGGCGTTCGACCTCGACCGCGCGGTGACTGAGTCGAGTGGTTTGGGCGCCACGGAAATGATGGCTGTGCTCACCGATACGCGTCTGGGTCGGATGGGAATCCCGCTAATGGCCGACTTCATGGCACCAGACGGGTCCGTGTACTTCGATGCCATCTTCGGTGCGTTTCACGGGCAGGCAGCAATTCGGAATTGGCTCGTGCCGGCCATGGCCGAAATCGAATTCGTCGACTTCGTGCCCACAGCCGAATCCGTCATTTTTGACGACGGCATGGGAGGCTCTTCGCTTGACGAGTGGAACATGGTGGCCAACATCGGTGACATGTCGATTCCGCTTGCTCGAGGGGTCAGCGTGCGCCGATATCGCGACGGTTGGATCACATGGGCATGCGACGTGTACGACACGGGCGCTATGCGCCTACCACCGCCACCCGACATGGGCGTGGAAGCAGCCCCGTTGCCGCCGTGGCCGAATGTGGATTGGGTTACCGATCAATCGGCCGCTGCCGCACAGCCGAACGATGTTGGCTCTGGCCCCATCTTGTGCGCAGATTCATCCACGGTGAGCGAACAAATTCATCCCACCGACTTTGTGTATTTCGATTCGTTGTTTGGCGAGTTCCGAGGTCGATCGGCAGTGGAGTCCTTGCTTGCCGACGTTGGCCCCAAGTTCGGCCAATTTGTTGCAGAACCACTCGGTGCCCGTCTGTTTGATGGAACAGTGTCAGTACAGGAATGGAAGCTGATGGCGATCGTGCCTGACGGCCGTCGCGAACTGGGTTTGCGCGGTACCAGTGTTCGTCGATTTGCTGACGGATTGGTGACGTACGCGGCCGACTATTTCGACACCGCGCCGTTCGCCGATGACGCCGTGAAGGCCATTGCTCAGGCTGCTGGTTCCACGCTCAGCTCAGCCGACATAGCCGAGCACCGGGCCGTAATTTAGGCGTCGCCGAACGAAGCGCTTGGCTGAAAGTCCGACCCGTACACCGGCGCAGTGGCATCAATGCGATGCTTGCGACTTACGGCCGACGCGAGGCCAGCGGTGCCCAAAGCGACACGCATAGCGTGGTAATTGGCGTGCAAAAAATGAGCTGCCAACGACTCCTCATCGGCCCACAATTCGTATACCTGGATAAGGTCGGCTTGAATCGGATCGGCGGCAAAGCAGTACACCAAACATCCGGGCTCTTCAATTCGGGTAGCGGCTTGGTGAGGGGCAGAAAGCGCCAACACCTCGTCGCGACGGCTGGCATCGGCAACAACAATTGCGGCCTCAACGGCGATCAAACTCATTGAATGGTGGTCCTATCTTTTAGTCGCGCTGTCCGGCTTCGCGGAGTACAGCGCTTGGTTGATTGTGAAAACGTGAACTGCCGCCGTTTGTGGTTTGGCCAGCATCTACAACCAGTGTGTGCCCAGACACGTAGCGCGCCTCGTCACTTGCCAAATACAGTGCGGCATTGGCGATGTCTTCTGGAAACCCAGCAATACCGAGCAACGACATCGATGCGATTCGTGCTGCGGTGGCTTCGACGGCCGTGTGATCGCCGGTGATTGCCGCCGAGGTCATGGCGGTAACAGTGTTTCCTGGCGAGATGGCGTTGACCCGGATCCCGAAATCGCCGAGCTCCGAGGCTGCCGACTTTGTCAGCCCAATCACTGCGTGTTTACAGGCCGTGTAGCAATGAGGCCCGAGGCCGCCCATCACGCCGGCTGTGCTTGAGGTGGAGATAATGGCACCACTTTTGCGGGGCACCATCACTCGTGCTGCGTGCTTGATTCCCAAGAACACGCCGCGCATAAGTACCGAGACGGTGCGGTCCCAATCTTGAATCGAGGTGTCGGCAATCCGCCCCACGACGCCCACAATGCCGGCATTGTTGAACATCACGTCGAGCTGACCGAACTCGCTCACTGCCAAATCGACAGCCCCAGCAATATCTGATTCGTTGGTCACGTCGGTAAGGGCGAACCGGGTTGCCGCGCCCAGTTCCGCAGCTAGTGCTTCGCCCGGGCCTCGTTGTAGATCGGCGATAACCACCAATGCGCCCTCTGCCACGAACCGGCGAACGGTGCCTTCGCCGATACCACTGGCGCCACCGGTAACTACCGCCACGCGTCCTTCCAAACGTCCAGTCACTTTGCCGACCCTACTGAGGTGCACGCTGCGACGCGAACGGGAATCGAGCTTTGCACGACCATGCCCGTCATGGGATCGAAGGCCACATTGGCTGACACCAAGCGATTTGTGGGCGAGCCAATGTCGCGAACTTTCTCGTCGGTGAGTGTAGAACCACCCCAGGAGTGAGCCATCGAAATGACACCGGTACGAACGTCGGGAGCAGATTCCACTACGCCCACGAGCGACGATCGCGGAGAACTGATGTCGATCAGATCGCCGCTTGAAAGTCCCAACGACGCCATGTCTTCGGGGTTCATATAGGCGGAATTGGTGGTGCCCTTTTTAGCGAGCTCGGGAAGCTCGGATCCGTAGGAATTGAGTACTTGCTTGAGCCGACGGCTTACCAGCCGAAATGGATACTGCTCCGAGGTCACACCAAATACGGCTAGGCCGTCGACTTCGTGGAGCACCTCTTGGAGCTCGCTCATGAGATCGGCGGGCGCCAAGGTGAAACGGGCTGTGCACGCCGGGTCGGCGGGTTGAACAACCAAAACCAGTTCGGGATGCACCTGCATGCGTTGCTCACGCACCTCGTTCATTGGCATGCGCGAGTTCGCGTAGGCAAGATCGATGATGTCGTCGTCGGTTGGATGGGCGTCCATTGGGGCGTCGCCACCAGGGAGGGGGAGAGCGGTCCCGAGGCGTTTTGCGAGTTCCCAGAACACTTCCCACTCGTTAAGCACATCGCCGTCGCGTTCCAGAATGGCATCGGTGTAGTTGGTGTATGGACCATTGAACCAGCGGTCCATGATGTGCGGCACGTCGGCTCGTTCGAGTGACAGCGTGGGGGCAATCACGTAGTCAGCGAATTCTGCAGTGGCCGTCATACGGTGATCGATTACGACGAGGAGCTCCAGATCGGCCATGGCCTTCATGGTCAATTCTTGATCGGGCCACGCCACCACGGGGTTGCCCCCGTTGACGATGAGGGCACGTACTCTGCCTTCGCCAGGCTCCAGAATTTCTTCTGCCAACGTGGCGGTGGGCATCTCCCCGCGACAGCCGCGCAGGTCGCGAATACGCGATGGGGCACCAGTGGCCGGCGGACGGGCGGCGTGGACTTGGGCGCGCAGTGGCATTTGGGGATAAAGGAACAGACCACTATCGAGTTGGTCGCCAGCACGATTGACGCGGCCACAAATCGTGTTCAGCACGATCGACAAATGCTCTGTGAGGCTGGGCCGCAAACCCATGTTGGGGCCCGTTCCGGTGCCAGCGGATCCGCGCTTCGCCTCAGCGAACATGTGAGCGGCAGCCGCAATGTCGGCGGCGGGTACGTCACACCGCTTCGCCACGTGATCTACATCGAAGCCCTTGACGGCGTCGGCCAACAGTTCGAGATCGCCGACCCAGTCCTGACAAAACTCATGATCGTGGAGCCCTTCGCTGAGCACAATATTGATGATGCCGGCCAGAAGGGTGGCGTCTTCGCCGGGGCGGATGGCGAGGTAAATGTCGGCCTGTGATGCCAGCTCCGTACGGCGGGGATCCACCACGATGAGCTTCATGCCACGCTCTTTGGCTTCTCGCAAAACAACGAACGGATTCGTGCCTTGCAACCCGCCTACAGGACCGTAACTTGACACCATTGGGTTGTAGCCAATGGCCAACAACACCTCTGCCGTAGTGAACCCGTGATAGCCGGCTTCCCAGATGCCGGTACGGAACGGAGCAGTTCCTTTGGCGGGTTGATCAATAGTCACCGAGGTGTAAAACATTGGAGAACCAATGCCCTGTTGAAACGCCCGAGCGGCAGGCACCGCAACTGAATTTTGGTAACCGCCGGTGCCTGTGTAGGAGGCCACAGCGCGAGGCCCGTACGTATCGATGATGTGGCGGAGCTTGGCGGCAATCTCATCGAGCGCCACCTCGCTGCTGGTGATTTCGAACGTGCCATCAGATTGACGTACGAGCGGCGCATGCAAACGTCCGGGGCTACTCATTTGATCGGGTAGCTGGCGACCTTTGATGCATGTGTATCCGCCGAATAGCGGGTCGCTTGGCACACCGCGAATAGCGATTGCCTTGTTGTCGACGACGTCCACAGCGATGGGGCAACTGGCGTGGCACACTCGGCAAAATGTGGTTCGCGTGTCCATTGTTTCAGCCGACGTTTTTTGCTCGACGATGGCTTCTGTGGAGGTCATATCGGTGTGCCCCTTGTGGTCGCGAGTCCGGTGTTTGGCTCGAATTCGAGCTCGACACTGAGCGGTTTGTGAACGGAAACTAATCTATCGGTTAGTTTGCGGCGAGGCAGTACCCATGTGTTGTTTGGGGGGTACCCACCTCGTGGTACCGCCACAATCCCATAAAGAAAAGGAACACCCTATGAAGGTCGGAGTCAACCTCCCCGCCCAGTTCCCCTTCGGCAGCACTGAGCAACTATTGCCGATGTACGAAGCCGCTGGATTCGATTCGTACTGGGCTCCCGATCATCTCCTGGGTGTGTTCCACCCTGGGTTGTGGGCCGACACTCCGCTCTCCGCTCTGGCCGCTGATCCCGATGCTTTTTACGACCCGTTTATCTACGGTGCCCGAGTTGGGACGATGACACCAAAGCCATACGGCATTTGCGTCACCGACGCCACCCGGCGCGGCGCTGCCGATCTGGCCCGCGCTTCGCTCACCCTTAATGATCTCAACCCTGGCGGGTTCATCTTGGGCATTGGATCTGGCGAAGCGGAAAGCCTGCTGCCTTTTGGGTACCCGTTCGACAAGCCCGTAGGCGTGCTCGAAGAACTTCGCAGTTTGCTCGATACCGGGAAAATGCCAACCGGCGTGGGGCGCATGGGATTGCCACTGGAAGCTGAGGGACGCGGTAAGCCAGCAGTATGGGTTGCTGGCCATGGCCCCCGCATGTTGCGGCTCACCGGTCAATACGGCGACGGCTGGATCCCAGCATGGTGGATGTCGCCAGAAGAGTACGGCAAAAATTTGGGCGCGATCGCCGGGCACGCATCGGCAGCTGGGCGTCCGACTCCAGAGGCGTCGCTACTTCCATTCATCATCTTTGCCGAGAGCGTGGAGCGGGCCGCAGAAATGTTCGAGCGCGAACCGCTCGGCAAATTGTTTGGCCTCTTTGCCATGGGTTCAATGTGGGAAGCCAACGGATTGAAGCATCCACTAGGCAATGATTCCAAGGGTTTCATTGATGTGATCATCCACGATTTGAACCCCGACGACCTTCGTGATTTGGCGCCCACTATCCCGTTTGAAATGGTGCAGCAGGTGTTGTTTATTGGCAACGCCGAAGAACTCGCTGGGCAATTCGAAGCGTACGCACGCAACGGACTTGAGCATGTGGTGCTCGCCAACGTGACCGGCGTCGTTGGCGGTATGGACGAAATCATGGCTCGCGCCATGGACCTGCCCATGCTAAAAGCTGTGTTGTCGGATCTGTGACCTATGCCGTGCTGAACTGTCGTCCCCTTATGTCGATATGGAGAATCAAGTAATGAGCATCGATCTCACCACCTTCAACCCTTTTGATCCAACAACCCTGCAGTGCCCATATCCGCATTACGCCCAAATGCGCGATGAATCACCTGTGATGCTTGTGGAAAAGATGGGATTCCATCTCGTCACAAAACACGATTTGGTGATGGAGGTTTTGCGCGACCCACAGACATACTCCTCGTTGTTTGGCGGAGCCGGCATGCCTGTGCCGGCAGAGGATCGCCGGCGGTTGTCAGAGGTTGTTGCTGAGGGGATGCCCCGGGTGGCGACCATGCTGACCGCCGACCAGCCAGAGCACACTCGGTATCGAAAACTGGTGGCTAAGGCGTTTCACCCGGCGGCGATTTTGGCTATGGAGCCCGTGATTCGGGAGACCACGAACATGCTCATCGATTCGTGGATCGACAAGGGGTCGATCGAGTTTGTGCGTGATTTTGCTGTGCCGTTGCCGGTGCGCGTTATCGCTCACGCGCTCAACGTGCCAGAGGATCGTTTGGCTGATTTCAAGCGGTGGTCCGACGATTCAATCGCCGGTATCGGCACCAACATTACGATCGATCAACGGGTGGCATCCGAGCGGGGCATCAACGAGTACCAGCGCTACTTCGCAGAACAAATCGAGCTGCGCCGAACAGATCCGCGCGACGATCTCCTTACTAAATTGCTCAACGCTCGCGTCGATGATGACGATCCCGACGTCACCGACAACCGCCCACTCGATATGCCTGAGATGCTCAGCATCGTGCAACAACTGCTCGTGGCCGGCAACGAAACGACCACGAAAATGCTCACCGAGATGATGCGGCTATTGGCCGACAATCCGCACGAGTGGGCGTTGCTCAAAGCTGATCCGAGCCGCGTTGATCGCGTTGTAGAAGAGACTCTGCGGCTGGGAACCCCGACGCAAGGCATGTTTCGTATCGTGACCCGTGACTGCGAACTGGGTGGTGTTGCCCTCGCCAAAGGCACGCGCATTGTGATCGTGTTTATGTCGGCTAATCGCGATGAGGTTCTCTACGAGGACCCCGATGCGTTTGTTCCTGATCGCGACAATCTGAAGCAACATTTGGCGTTTGGCAAAGGTATTCATTTTTGCCTCGGTGCTGGTTTGTCTCGGCTCGAGGGTCAGGTGGCGTTGCAGGAGCTGTCGCGTCGAATCGAGTCGTTCACGCTTTCCGACAACAACGATTTCGCTTACTTCCCCAGCTTCATGCTTCGTGGATTGACGAGTCTGAATATTGAATTCACGCCAGCAGCGGCCCAAGTTGACCGCTAAAAAGCAATCAGTTCGGCTCTGATTTGACCATACGAAAATTGGCATACGACGGTCCGCTCACCCAACCGCACAGGTGAGGATCGCACTCGCGTAATTCGCCGGAAATCCACTGGCCTTGGCCGGTGAATGTACCTGTCCTGTCGCCGTCGGTGACCAATACGCGTCCGTTGCCGTCTTGTTCGTACAGCGCTTGAGTGAAGGGGTGACGAATGCCGAGCATTATGGGCGCTCCATAAATTCTTCGAGTTTGTTGTTGAGCCAACGCACTTTGGACTCTTGATAATTGCCGAGGGTAATTCCGGGCTTTCGAGTTGATTCCAAACCTGCCTGCACCTTGGGCATGTTGAAGAGGTCTTGGTTGAATACCTTGGCCAGCATGCCGAGTTCAGGAGCGTCGCTAAAAGTTTCGTGCTCGCCGAGCCAATGAATTGGCGCCGGCGGGGGCCGTTCACCGGTGAACGGCGACAGGAAAAGGACTTCCATAATCGCGCTGCGGTGGTCGTCACCGTTGGGGCGAAAGCGGTACACAATTCGGTTGTAGGCGGCCCAGGGATGGAAGTTGGGAAACACCGTGTAATCGATGCTGTCCATTAGCTCGGCGTCGGACAACTTGTCGACGTGGTCGCCCGCATCTGCACGCCAACGTTCACGGGTGCCGGCTGCCGCCATGGCCCGCATTGACTGACTTTCCTTGATCGTGAGGGGCGAAACTTGGTCATGGCGGACGTCCATCATGGCCTGCATCATTTGGTCCTGAGTTGGCGACCAATCGAGCAACGGGCTCGAAATCCCGGCCGGTGTAATAACCCTGGAAAAGTTCTCCCACACGTCTACTTGGCTGTTGGTATCGCCAAGGTATGGCATCACTTGGGGGTGGGTGGCGTTGACGTGATACGCCTCGCAAAATGCTTCTTGGGCGATCTTCCAATTGGCGGGAACGACCTTGGCGATGTGCGCTTGTTTGTAGCGGTTGCCGAGGTCCCACACCGCAAACTGGTCGACGAGTTCACCGAGAAAATATTCGAGCGGTTCGGCGGCGGGATCGGGATTGATGAACACGAATCCGGCCCACACCCCGACCTTACAATCGGGTAGCGAGAAGTGTTCGGGGTCCACGTGATCAAAATCCCATTGGGCGGGGATGTCCTTCAAGGAGCCGTCTAGCTTCCAGGCAAAGCCGTGGAATGCGCACCGAATTTCCGAGCACCGGCCGTCGAAATCTTTGAGCTGGCGGCCGCGGTGCAGGCACGCATTGGGGTATGCCCGAATGGTGTTTTCGTCGGTTCGGACGACGATGTACGACGACCGCACGATTGTGTAGATCTGGTAATCACCGACCTCGGGGAGCTCCTCTTCGCGGCACACAAATTGCCACACCCTGCTCCACAATTTGGCGACCTCGCGCTCGTGCCACTGGCGAGAGATGTAGCGGTCGATCGACACATCTGCGCTACCCAGGTAGCGGGGAGACTGGAGGCGCAGGACTACGGGAACGTCATGCGTATCGGTATCGAGCAACTGTTGGTACGTCAGCCCTGGAGATCTGGCCGTGCCATTTGCCGTGCCGCTGGCCGTGCTATTTGTCGTGCCGTTTGAACCGCTAGTGCTCATGATTCCTCATGAAAACGAACGTTAACTTATCGAAGGGTTAATTACCTGCATCGCACGTCGGTGGACGAATCAAATTTCCGGAAATAATGCATTTGACGGCCTCGATGGCGTGGGCATGCACCGTCTGATCGTCGCTCAGGGCGTCTGTCATTCCCGTGACCATGGCAATGATGAACACGCTCACGATTTCGCGATTGTGCGGTAAAATTTCGCCGGTGCGTACGCCGACTTCGACCATGTGGTCAAAGAATCGTTGCCGGTTGGCAATTGTCTGATTCAAAATGTCGGTGAGTTCCGGCTTGCGTTTCATATCGACGTTGGCCGACGACAGAAATCGGGCAAGCGTGGGGTCAGAGGCATTGAGTTCGTGACTGGCGGTGAGGACCGATGTGAGCTGCGCCGCGAAATTGCTTTGCCTATCGATGACCTCAATGAACCGTCCGTGCACCTGGGCCAGCGCATCGGCGTGAACCGCTTGGTAGAGGTCGCGCTTAGACGGAAAGTGGTAGTACAACGCGGCAGTGGTCATGTGGGCGAGGTCAGCAATTTTCTTGTTCGTAGCCGCTTCGAAACCTTGTTCGGCGTACACCCCGCGCGCTATATCCAAAATGCGACGGCGTGTGTCCTGCGCCTTCACCTGCGGCGGCCGCCCGAGCTTGCGCGCAACAGGGCGCGGCACGTTGCGCTTGGTGCCCTGTTGAGTGCCCTGTGGGGAGCCAGCAGATTTCATCTCCAACAGTATGGCGCGATGGAGGATGCTATTTGGGCTTGGCACCGCCGCCTACCCGAAACGTCTCGCCGGTAATCCAGCTAGATCCCTGTGAACACAGAAACACAGCGCATGCACCCATGTCGAGCGGAGTGCCCATGCGGCCCATAGCGATATTCCATTGGGCTTCGATGGCGACGAGGTCTTCGTCTGTTTCGATGCCGAGGGCTTTTCTGAAAATCTCGGTAGGCACCGCGCCGGGTGCAATGCCGTTGACCCGAATGTTGGGCGCTAGTTCGGCAGCAGCAGTTTGCGTCAACGAATTCACGCCTGCTTTGCATGCCCCGTAGTGGCCACTGCCCGGTACTGGACCGTAGGCAGCGCCTGATGAAATGTTGATGATCGAACCCTTGGTCATGTAGCGCGCCGCAGTCACAATGCCGATCCACACTGCGGTCTGGTTGAGGGCAATGCAGTCATCCCATGCCTGCCGGCTGAGCTGAGTCATGGGCATGCGTGCGGGAGACCCGCCGGCATTGTTGACCCAAATCGACAACGACCCGAAACGTTCCATGGCCTGGCGCGCCAGTGCGTCGACGGCTTCATCGTTCGTAACATCGGTAGTCACGGCGATTGCGTCGCCGCCATCAGCACGAATTTGGTCGGCCACTGCTTCGATCTCATCGGTCCGGCGGGCTGCGACCACGATTTTGGCGCCGGCGCTGGCCAGAGATCGAGCGATTCCCTCACCAATGCCCCTGCCTCCACCAGTGATGACGGCCACTTCTCCGGCTAAGGAAAACAACTCTTGGGGTGCTGGATATGCAGTGTTGAATGATGGAGCGTTGTTCATTTTCGTTATCGCATATCGAGAAGCATTTTGCCGCGATTGCCCCCGGTAAGCAGCGTGAGGAGCGCTTCGGGAAATCGTTCAATTCCATGCTCGTACTGTTCGTGCACGATCAACTGCCCGTCTTGGAGCCAACCGGTGAGCGCCGCTTCTGCTTCAGGAAAGCGGGCGCCGAAATGGGTGACGGCAAAGCCCTCCATGCGAGCGTGCCGTTCGGCAAGTTTCAGATAATTTTTGGGTCCAACCACATTGTCCATGTCTTCGTAGTGAGAGATGCCGCCACAAATGACCACTCGCGAAAACTCTTTGATGTGCATGAGCACGGCGTCGAGCGTTGAGCCGCCGACGTTGTCAAAAAATACGTCGATACCGTCTGGCGCAAGCTCCGCCAAGCGAGCTTCGACATTTTCATTTTTGTAGTCAATCGCCGCGGTGAAGCCGAGTTCATTCACAAGGAAGGCAACTTTCTCAGGCCCGCCGGCGACGCCGATCAAATTTGTGGCACCGGAAATGCGGGCGATCTGCCCGGCCAACGATCCAACGGCGCCTGCGGCTCCCGAAACCACGACAGTGTCGCCCGGCTTCACTGCCCCTACTTCGGTGATGCCGAAGTATGCGGTGAGTCCGGTGGTCATGCCGAGCGCTCCGAGGTATGCAGTGGCTGGGAATTTCGACGTGTCGAGCTTGCGTAGCGCAACGGATGGAAGCGTGGCCACTGTCTGCGCGCATAGAGGTCCAAACACTTCATCGCCTGGTTGAAATTCGGGCACCGTACTGTGGAGTACGTGACCAACGCCGAGGGCCACGATTGGTGCGCCGATGGGGACCACGCCGTGATAGGCGCGGGTTTCCAAGGTGGTCCGAATAAAGGCGTCAATCGACAACACATCGGTAGCCACAACCACATGGCCATCCTCTGGTTCTTCTACCTTGATTTCTTCGAGCCGGAAGTCGGATAACTTTGGCATCCCGTCAGGGCGATTGACCAAAACAATTTTGCGGTTGACCATTTCTTCCATGGTTACATCCCTCCGTCGACGGCCAGAATTTGGCCAGTTACCCAGCTCGATGCCGGTGCCACTAAATAGAGCACTGCGTTACCAAGATCCTCTGGTGTGCCGAGCCGCCGCATAGGCAACCGCAGCATTCGCTCGAGCCCTGGCAAGTCGGAGTCAGATAGTTTGAGTGCTGTCATCATGATCTCGGTGGGTACTGCCCCAGGCATGATGCAGTTCACCCGAATACGGGGGCCGAGTTCCTTAGCGAACGTTTGGGTGAGATGGTTCACGGCTGCTTTGGCTGCGCCGTAGTGACCGCTGCCGGGCAGGGGAGAGTTGGCTACTCGTGATGAGATATTGACGATTCGTCCGTTGTCGCCCATGTGGTGGGCGGCCACGCTGGTGCACACCCACACGGCCGTGATGTTGAGGTCCATCGTGGCTTGCCATTCCTTGGGGTCAAGGTCGATAAGTGGCGCCTGAATTGGCGACCCACCGGCATTGTTGATCCAAATGTCAAGCTTGCCGAATTCGGCCACCGCGGCCTGGGCGACGGCATCGACGGCCGCCCGATCGGTGACGTCGGTGGCGATGGCAATTGCTTTGCCACCCCTGCTGCGGATGCCGGCGGCCACTCGTTCAATCTCATCGACTCGACGAGCGGCGCACACGACTGCCGCACCTGCATCGGCGAGCGTGTTTGCGATTCCTTCCCCGATTCCTCGTCCAGCACCGGTGACGACGGCAACGTCACCTGTCAGATTGAATAGTTCTTGGTTCACGGTAGTCCTTTGTTTTTAGGTAGGCAGATGATTGGGGTTGTCAGCAACGCTGAGCAACACATGTGAATTGAGGTGCACCACGGCAACTCCGGTAACGACGTGTTCTCCGGCGCGTTCCAGCCAAATATCGCATGTAGCGAGTGCTTCTGTGCCGGATGTATCGAGTGCCGTCACGACTCCGTGGGCCACGACGCGGTCGCCGTCGAACACCGGGTTTCCGAATGACAGCGTGAGTCGCTTGATGCTGTCGGGCCCCGCCCATGCCATCAGCATGTTGGCAACATATCCAACGTTTAATGGGCCTTGGTTGACCACGCGATTGCCGAGGCCGATGAGCTCATTGATCTTTCGGTCCCAGTGCAGTGGATATGGGTCGCGCAGGATGGCGGCCATGGTTTTCATGCGAGCAGGATCGACCGAATTGATGGTGAGTGGTGGGATGGCGTATCCCACGGCGATGGGTTCGGTGGCGGTCATGATGCCTGCCGATGGAAACGCCATGTGTTGGTAACTCTGGCCACGGGTTGGCGATCTTGGTCAAGCATGTCGATCTGAAAGGCCATTGTTTCCGTCCATCCAGTAGGCGTCGTCTCGCCGCGCTCAACTGTGATGACACGTCCTTCGCATTGATAGTCGACGTCTTCTTGTAGCGGTTGAAAGTATTCCCAGTCGTAGCCCACGAGGCTCACGCCACCCATTCCCGTGACGTTAAATAATGCAAACAATTCGGTGATCGAGATACCGCTGCCCAGTATCGGTGCGTGGAATAGGGCGATGGGGTGGACCAGCTGGTCGGGGAGAGGTTCGGCTCCCGTGCAGTCGGTCAGTAGCCAGTTTTCCCAGTGCGCAATTCGGTATGCGCCTCCGGGGAATTGGTGGCCGATGTGCGATCGGGCGTCGTCGATCTGAAAAGTCATCGGGGCTTCCGCGGCTTTCGTGGTGGTGCCGCGCTGAGGCCGGACCACAGCAATTCGGTCAGATGATCGGCCAGCTGTGCGGGTTCGAACGGTTCGTTGCGTAACCACCACATGGTGGCAAAATGCAGGGCGCCTACGATTCCATAGGCCCACGTGAGGGCCACGGCAGGATCGAGTCCGTCGGCGCGTCGCTGGGCGGCGAGTTGTTCTGCGAGTGGTTGGGCACTGCGATCGGCGAGTCGTAACGCTTCGCCAAATGGGTTGGTACTTGAGCCCACAGAGGTGACGTAGAGAAACACGTTTCGGTCGGCTTCCACCACGGCCACTAACGATCCAATGACTCGGCGCAGACCGTCACGCGCGCTTTCGGCGCCAATCACGGCGACTGATCCTGCCACGTTGATTCTGTCCACAAAACGTTCGGCCAGGGCCGTCACGAGTGCATCTTTGTCGCCGATATTTCGGTACAGAATTGGTTTCGTGACCGTGGCTTGGGCCGCAATGGCTTCCATGGTGACGTCGGGTCCGTTTCTGCGAATCACGGTTTCGGCGGCTTCGAGCAACTGGTCTCGGTCTGCCAATACTCGTCCCCCTCTGGGGCGTCCTGGACGGCGCGAACTTGGGCTACCTCGCTCGAAATCGACGGTTTCAACCAAAATCACATAAATATGTTACCAGGGGTAGATTAATTCGTCCAACTGTGTTAAAACGATCCGCAAGTAGTTCATCTCGCCTATTTTTTTACACAATTCGAATCAAGGAGAGTCCCAATGACCACCGTCGAAGACCTACCACTATTCCTTCGTGGCAACGGCGCACCAGTAACAGAGGAGCTGACGCTCACCGACCTGGCTGTCACCGGATCGATCCCGGTTGAGCTCGATGGCCGCTACCTTCGCAACGGCGCAAACCCGTTTACGGGTATGGCCGATCACCCCTTCCTCGGCGACGGAATGATCCACGGAGTTCGCGTTCGCGACGGCAAAGCAGAGTGGTACCGCAACCGTTACGTCAAGACTCCTTTCCTGGTCGACGTCGATCGTGCCGTCATCGATGCCACCCAAAGCCTCACTGACATGACGTCGTCAAAAGCCAATACCAACGTCATTGGTCATTCTGGTCGCATCATGGCTTTGGAAGAAGGGCATTTCCCATATGTGCTTGATGGGAATCTTGAAACAGTAGGGCCGACCGATTTCGCCGGCCGCCTTGCCGGCCCGTTCACCGCCCATCCCAAGATCTGCCCGGCCACTGGCGAGCTGCTCGCTTTTGGCTATTCGTTTCTCGGCCCCCACCTCACGTACCACCGCATCAGCGCCGAGGGCCAACTGGTTCAGTCAGAAGTGATCACCGTGGGCGGCCCAACCATGATGCACGATTTCAATGTCACCCGTAATCACATCATCATCATGGATCTGCCCGCCGTATTCGATCTCGATTTGGCCATCCGTGGCGAGATGCCGATTACGTGGAAGAACGACTATCGGGCTCGGCTTGGCGTGATGCCTCGCGACGGGAATGACGCTTCTGTGAAGTGGTTCGACATCAACCCGTGTTACGTCTTTCACCCCATGAACGCCTACGAGTCGGGCGACCTGATCATTCTTGATGTTGCTCGCTTGAGCCACATTTGGCGTGACGGTGCCATGGACTTCCCAGCCCCCGCGCTGTACCGCTGGACAATCGACACCGTCAAGGGAACCGTCCGCGAAGAGCAGATCGACGACCTCGCCGCTGAGTTCCCACGAGTGGCGGATTCGGTAGTCGGGCAGGCTCATCGATACGGCTACATGATGGCCAACGCCAATGAGGCTGCTTACTCGAACCCCATGGGAACGTCGGGTGCCATCGTTAAGTACGATCGCACTTCAGGGGCACGCACCCAGATCAATCTTGGGTACGGCCGTATTCCCGGCGAGTCAGTATTTGTGCCCGCCGCCAACAGCGCAGCCGAAGACGACGGGTACCTGATGACGTATGTGTACGACGCGGCAACCGATACCAGTGACTTCGCCATATTCGACGCAGCCACCATGGCTGATGAGCCAGTTGCGTTGGTGCATCTTCCTCGGGTGCCGTTTGGCTTTCATGGCAACTGGGTCGAGAGCTCGGTTGCCGACTGATGGCCGACCAACACGACGATTACGAAGACCTCACAGAGTGCGGGCTCTCGGCCGAGCTTGAAGCTCGTCTGGTGCAGATACAGCGCGAATGCGTTTTCATGTGGACCAACAAGGCAGGCGAAGCCTTCGGCGTCGTCATGTCGTGCTTGCCCAAAGACGGCAAATTTTGGCTCACGGCTGCCGAGCGGCGAGCGCGTATTTCAGCGATTCGACGGTATCCGCGCGCGTCGTTGTGCCTCAATAGCTCAGGCACCAAAATGGGTGGCGGCAAGACGGTCACCTACAAGGGTTCGTGCGTTGTGCACGATGACCGGGAAACTAAGGATTGGTTCTATCCAGAGTTCGCTGGTTCGATACGCCGCGACAGCGAGGATGCCGCCAAGGCGTTCGAGAAATTTTTGGATTCGCCTCAACGTGTGATCATCGAATTCATTCCCGATTACACGCTGAGTTTCGATGCCGATCTCATGTGGGTCAGGTCTCCTGAAGTCAATATGTGATGTACTAGCTATTGGCCGTTCGCGGCCATGACTTTTGTGCTCTAACCGTGGGGGGTTTCGTGCTTATGAGTTCAACACCGC
Organism: Acidimicrobiales bacterium; assembly: GCA_038231795.1. Taxonomy (GTDB): domain Bacteria; phylum Actinomycetota; class Acidimicrobiia; order Acidimicrobiales; family JBBRKR01; genus JBBRKR01. The sequence goes on along the minus strand of JBBRKR010000007.1, from coordinate 58,332 downwards.
TGTCGCTCGACGACGTAACGGCTGAGTGGATTTCTGACGTTCTCAATGTAACCGTGGATTCCATCGAGGTCGTTTCCATTGCCGCGGGCGAAGGCTTTTTGGGGCAATTGGCGAGGGTGAAAATCGCTTCGGCGGATCCAGATGCGCCTGGTTCCGTGATTGTCAAATTGCCAACCGTTGACCCTGGTGGTCGCTTCATTGGCGAGACAATGCGAGTATGGGAACGCGAGCACTGCTTCTATCGAGATGTCGCTCCTCTCATGAGTATTCGTGTTCCCCGTGCGCTGGTGAATTTGGCTGATCCGCCATGCCTTGTTCTTGAGGACCTTGCTCCCGCAGTGGCAGGGGACCATGTGGCAGGGGCCACGCTGCGTCAAGCCGAGTTAGCGATTGACGTGCTCGCCCGTCACCATGCGGCGTGGTTCGAGCATCCAATGTTGACGTCGTTTACGTGGATGCCGGGGCTCGACGATCCGGCGGTTTTGACGCTTGGCCCCATCTTCCAAATGGGATGGCCAGGGTTCCTGGAGCGATACGGCGATGAACTTCCCGCTCGTTGCTTGCGGTGGTGTGAACATTTTGTGGAGGGAATTCCCGAGTGGATCGCTGGTCATTTCGGCGATCACCTTACGATGACACACGGCGATTTTCGCCTCGACAATTTGTTTTTCTCAGCCGACGACGAGGTCACCGTCATTGATTGGCAGATGAGCATGCGGGCACCTGGTCAAGCCGACTTGGTGTATTTCTGTGCCAACAATCTCACGGTGGACATGCGGCGCGCTCACGAGCGTGCGTTGGTTGCACGGTATGTGGCTGGTTTGCACAGCGCCGGCGTGCCCACTGATCGCGTGACTGTCGATGGTGTGTGGAGTGGCTACCTGGAAGGGCTGGTCTTTTATGCCGCATCGTTCGGCGCCAGTCTCTTGTCGATTAGTCCGGCCAACGAACGTGGCGCTGCCTTATTCGACGTGTTGGTGAGGCGCACGTTTACCGCTTTGGATGACCTCGACGCCGGGTCGGCAATGGGCCTGAGCGGCGATGTGCGGTGATGATGATGGTCAATTTTTAGATTATTAACCGTCCAGTAGATTTGTTTCGGTGCCTCGTGTTATGGTGCCCCAATCGGGTGCCGACAGCCAATGTTTTGATGGCAAGACGCTCCGAAAAATCAATGTGGTTGTTGCTTTCGAGGGGGAAGCGGCCACAACAAATTGATGTCTAGATTCTCAAGTTTTTATTCAACGCCGACACCGTCGGTGCATCGAAAAGGGGAAATTATGAACGGACCGAGTTTTGTGTCACGACGCTCGCTTACAGCGTGCGCCGTCCTAGCTATAGGGGCGCTGGTTGCCTCGGGGTGTAGTAGTGATAGCAAAAAAGCTGTCGTCACTACCGCGGCAGTCACTACGACGGCTGCGCCTGCGGGCGTCACCACTACTTCGGGGGCCCCCGAGGTAACGACGACCTTGGCGCCGAAAGATCCTTCTGCGATCTTTCCTGATCTGGCACCTCCAACTGGCAAAGAAATGTTGATTGGGTTCGTGAATACCGAAGGAACTCCAGGGCTCGACTTTCCCGACATCCGCAAATTCTCAGTGGGTGTTGCTGACTACTTGAATAAGCACGGCGGCATGGGCGGACGGCCGATCAAGATCGAGAGCTGCGTCGCCAAGGGTTCTCCTGAAACTTCGCAACAGTGTGCCCAGGAACTTATCGCCAAGAAGGTTGAGCTCGTGCTTACCGGCCTCGACCTCTTCCCCGACTACAAGGCTTACACGGCAGCGAAAATTCCCGTCATTGGAGTGCTGCCCATTCTTCCCGGTGACTACACAGCCGATGCTTTGTATCTGACCGGCGGCAATGCCACGACCGTTGGCGCCATGGCTGCAGCAGCGAAGAATTATTACAAGGCTGCCAACGTGGCCATCATTAGCAGTGACAATGCTGGCGCCACAGGCACTCGCGTAGCACTGGAAGCGTCGTTGGACGTCGCAGGAATCAAACATACGTTGGTGACCGGCGGCGACAACGAAACTGATGCTGGCTATCAGGGGCTGATGCGTCAAGCAGCTCAAACCAATCCTGATCTGCTGGTGTCTTTGTACTCGGATGCCGGTTGTATCGGAACAATCCGTGGACGCGCCGCATTGGCGATCCAAATTCCGGTTCTCACCACGTCGATTTGCTCTGGCAAAGATGTGATCAGCACGGTCGGTGACGACGCTGTTGGCTGGAGCTTTGTTGGATCATCTACCAAAAAAGACTCGCCAGAATTGTTGATCCTTCAGGAAATGTTGGCGCCGGTGTTGAAGGTGGAAGCTTCCACAATCGACCCCACGGCCTTGGGCCTGGGAGCGCTTGGAATGATCGAGACCATGTCGTTGGCTGTGTTTGCTAACAAGCTTGCTGAATCAGGTACAGCTGTCACCGGTAAGTCGTTGTACAAATACCTTCAGACCGCTAAGGGCTTGCATTTGTGGCCCAACGGCGCTGAAATCGAATGTGGTGCATCGGCGAAATACCCGACCATCTGTTCGTTCACCTTCCCGATTGCCGAATACAAAGCAGGCGGAAAAGTTGAAACAATTCCGGGCCTGGAAGCCGTCAAAACCGTCGACTTCCTTCCGTGAAATTGAAGAAAGCATAACCACTAACAAATGACTGACTACCTCTTCTACCTGCTGCTGGGCAGCGGGGCTGGGGCGATCATGGCTGCGTTCGGGCTCGGATTGGTACTTACCTATCAGGGCTCGGGCGTAGTCAATTTCGCCTTTGGCGGCATGGCCATGTGGAACGCGTACGTGTATGCGGACCTACGAACTGGGTCGTATCCCTTTCCGATCCCTGGGCTACCTGGCAGGTACCATTTTGGTCACGACGTTGGGTTCCGATGGGCGATGAGCTTGTCGCTGCTGACAGCAGTGGTCGTTGGTCTGCTGGTGTATTTGTTGGTCTTTAGGCCGCTGCGCAATGCTCCTGCACTGGCCAAAGTGGTGGCCAGTATCGGTCTTGTCATCGTGTTCACATCACTCGTGGATCGGCGCTTCGCCGACAAGATCACTATCCGTGTGAAGCCCACGTTGCCCCGTCGTCCCGTGACGATCGCTAAAGGACTCACGATTCCTCGCGACGGCCTGTGGCTTGCCGTCATAGTGATAGCGATCGGTGCCGTTCTGTGGGCGATTTCCCGATTCACTCGCATCGGCCTCGTGACGCGCGCTGCGGCCGAGAAGGAAAAGGGTGCGGTGTTGTTGGGATTTTCCCCCGACATGCTGGCGGGGTTGACGTTCGTCGTTGCCTCGCTGCTTGGCGGACTGATCGCCATTTTGGCGGCGCCGATGATTCAGTTGAGCTCCGGCGTATTCACATTCGGCTATTTGATCCCGGCCCTAGGTGCTGCGTTAATCGGCAAGTTCCGCAACATATGGCCCACGGTTATTACCGGTATGGCAATTGGGATGGTGCAGTCAACCTTTACCAAGCTGCAAGTCGATGTCAGTTGGTTTCCGAAATACGGGGCCCGTGAAGGGATTCCTTTTCTGATCATTATCGTGGCCATGGTGGTGCTTGGTGAGCGCCTTCCCGACCGCGGCGCGGTGGCTGGTTGGAAACTTCCCGCCGTTCCTCAATCGAAGGTCACGGTAGCCACCGTGGTGCTTCCCGCTGGGCTCGCTGTAGTCGGTCTGTTGGCACTTGGCCCGCTGTGGCGTGGAGCGATCATGACGAGCGCCATTGCGGCCGTACTGGCACTGTCACTTGTGGTGCTCACAGGTTTCGGCGGGCAGACGTCGTTGGCCCAAATGGCCTTTGCCGGTATTGCTGGGTTTGGGTTATCGAAGCTGGCCATGAATTGGGATATTCCGTTTCCGATTGCGCCGATCCTGGCGGCACTAATTGCCACTTTGTTTGGTGTCCTGGTCGGCGTCCCGGCATTGCGAGTGCGCGGTACAAACCTGGCGATAGTCACGCTTTCGGGCGGTGTGGCGATCTCAGAATTTATCTTCAAGAACCCACAGTATGTTGGTGACGCATCTACGGGTGGAGCCAAAATTCCGAACCCGAAACTGGGCGGGTGGGACTTGGGGCTCGTGCTCGGCACCAAATCCTCGAGACCAATTTTCGGCATCTTTTTGGTGGCCGTGGCGTTGGTGTTGGCGTTGACGGTTGCCAACATTCGCCGCAGCGCAACCGGCCGGCGAATGCTCGCCATTCGTTCCAACGAACGGGCCGCAAGCGCAATTGGACTCGATGTCGCGCAAGTAAAAATGTTGGTTTTCGCGTTGTCGTCGTTTATTGCCGGCATCGGCGGTTGTCTGATTGCGTATCGGTTTAGCACCGTTTCTGACGTGTCCTATGGCACTGTGGCATCGCTGACTGCCCTCGCTGTTGCGTACCTCGGCGGCATCACGAGCGTGAGTGGAGCTGTCACATCGGGCATCGTGGCGGCATCAGGCATAGCGTTCTTTGCCACCAGTCGGGTCATTGGATCCCTCGGTGCGTGGGAGGCGTTCATTGGCGGTGTGCTGTTGATTTTCACTGCTATCCAAAATCCTGAAGGCATAGCTGGCGCCTTCCGGCTCCAAGCAGCGCAAGCCAAACTGAAGAAGGAACAAAAGCAACTGAAACTCAGCCAGGCGTCGTTGGCCGAAACGTCGGTCGCGTAATGGCGCTTCTCAATGCCGCAGAAATGTCGGTCAGTTTTGGTGGCTTACGTGCCGTCAATCAGGTCAGTATCGAAGTCAACGCTGGAACGCTTGTAGGGCTGATTGGGCCGAACGGCGCGGGCAAAACCACCTTCATCGATGGCATCACGGGGTTCGTGCCTACTAGCGGTCGTGTCGAGTTCGACGGCAACGAGATTGGAGATTTGCCACCCCATAAACGAGCCCGACTCGGGCTGGGGCGCACGTGGCAGTCACTCGAACTTTTCGACGACCTCACGATCGAGGAGAACCTTCAAGTCGCTGCCGAAAGGCATACGAAGAGGGACTTCTTCCTGGACCTGGTGGCTCCCCGGCGACATCGAAAACTTGAAGCCGTCGAGTATGCGCTCGATGCCCTCAATCTTCGAGATTTTGCGTCACGAATGCCCAACGAACTCAGTCAAGGCCAGCTCAAGCTGGTTTCAGTCGGTAGAGCGTTGGCCGCCCAACCGAAGCTGGTGTGCATGGACGAACCAGCCGCTGGGCTTGACACCCGCGAGAGCCAGGTATTGGGTGAACGCTTGCGCGAGGTGGTCGACAACGGCACGGCCATTTTCCTCGTCGACCACGACATGGGGCTGGTTTTGAATATTTGCGATTACGTCTATGTGATTGAGTTCGGCAGCCTGATCGCGCAGGGTACACCGGCCGAAATTCGGAGCAACCCGCTTGTGATCACGGCATATCTTGGACAATCGGCGCAGCACGGTATTCAAGGCAGCAAGTCATGACGCTTCTCGAGATCACTGACATGTCCACCGGCTACAACGGCGTCCCAGTGGTGCGCGATCTCAACTTGACGGTGGGCGAGGGCGAGATCGTGGCCCTACTCGGGCCAAACGGTGCGGGCAAGACGTCCACACTGCTCACCGTGTCGGGACTGAACCAGATGTTCAAAGGGGACATCAAAGTTTTTGGCCAATCGATCGCCGGCCGCCGAGCACATCATGTTGCCAGGTCAGGGCTTGCTCACGTGCCAGAAGATCGCAGCCTTTTCTATCAATTGACGGTGCGGGAAAATTTGCGCCTTGGTCTCAAACGAGGCGCCCCTGCAACCGAGAAGACATTTGAATACTTCCCGGAACTCGAAAAGCTGATGGACCGACGCGCTGGGCTGTTGTCGGGTGGCGAGCAGCAAATGTTGGCTATGGCCCGTGCATTGAATGGGCACCCGAAATTGCTGATGGTCGACGAGATGAGCCTCGGATTGGCACCCATCATTGTGGAGCGATTGCTACCAGTTCTTCGCCAAATTGCCGAGTCCACTGGAGTAGGCATTTTGGTGGTTGAGCAACACGTCCACTTGGTGCTGGGCGTGGCCGATAGAGCCTATGTTTTGAGCCACGGCGAACTGTCGCTTGAGGGGTCTGCAGCTCACCTATTGAGCAATCCGCATCTACTCGAGAGCAGCTACCTCGGCAATTCGGTTTCGTAGATACGTCCGCTCGGGATCCGAAATAGTGAGGAGTAGTGCACGCTTATAGGCGGCGAGTGCCGCTGTAGGTTGCCCGAGTCTTCTGAACAGGTCGGCGCGGGTGGCGTGGAGCAGGTGGTAATCGGCGAGTGACTCGTTGAGCCCGGCCTCATCGATACAGGCCAACCCCGCATGGGGGCCGTCGGCCATGGCAACCGCCACGGCACGATTTAGCGCCACGATAGGCGTGGGCACGAATCGGTACAGCTCGGTGTACAACAACCCGATCTGTGTCCAATCGGTTGCGCTTGCTGTGGCCGCATTGGCATGGCAGGCCGCGATGGCAGCTTGGATTTGGTACGGACCTGGCTCGCCTCGTCGCAATGCCTTTTCCAAAATTCGGCCCGCGTCCTTGATTGCCATACCGTCCCACAAGGATCGATCTTGAGTTTCGAGAGGGATGAGTTGACCGGCGTCATCTGCCCGGCCCGAGGCCCGCGCGTGGTGCAACATTGTGAGCGCCAGAAGTCCCATCGCTTCTGGCTCATCGGGCATGAGGTCCGCGACCAGTTGTGCGAGCCGAATTCCCTCTACACACAAATCGGTCCGCACTAAATCGTCGCCCGCCGTTGCCGCGTACCCTTCGTTGAACAACACGTAGATGACACCCAACACACTGTTCAAACGGTCGGGAAGCTCGTGGCCAGATGGCACGCGGTAGGGGATGCCGGCGTTGCAAATTTTTGCTTTTGCCCGCACGATGCGTTTCGCCATAGTTGCTTCCGGCACTAGGAAGGCGCTGGCAATTTCAGAAGTCGACATGCCAGCCAGCGTGCGCAGCGTGAGGGCGACCCGTGCCTCGAGAGTTAACGCCGGATGGCAACAGGTGAAGATCAGGCGCAGACGATCGTCGGTGATTCCGTTGCTTGGATCAGCCGCCATCGGGCCGGGTTCGCCGATCGTCATCCGTTGCTCCAACTTCACCTTTTCATTGGCCTTTCGGCGCAACGTATCGGTGGCCTTGTTGCGAGCTGTTGTGGTCAGCCATGCCCCCGGATTGTCGGGCGTGCCGTCATGAGGCCATCGTTCTGCGGCCCGTGCAAATGCTTCGGCGGCGCATTCCTCCGCGAGATCCCAATCACCGGTCGCCCGGATAATTGTGGCCACAATTCGGCCCCACTCGCGGCGGAATACGCCATCGATTGCTGTGTCGTGCTTTTCGCTCACTCTTCCCAGATCGGTCGAATTTCGATCGATCCAAATTGTGCACTGGGAATTTTGGCGGCCACGGCAATTGCTTCGTCGAGATCAGCAACATCCACGATGTAGTAGCCGCCCATTTGTTCTTTCGTCTCCGCAAACGGACCATCGGTGCTCAGGATCTCGCTGTTGCGCACCCGAACGGTGGTGGCGTTAGAGACCGGATGCAAGCGGTTGCCATCGCGAAGCACACCGCGGGCGTTCATTTCCTCGGCGAACTGTGCGTACCCGGCCATCATGGCCGTGGTGTCTTCTTGGCTCGCTTCAGCTTCGGATACTTCGTTGGCGCAGATCATGAGTAGGTACCGCATGGTGTGTCTCCTTGTAGTGGGTTGGTAACTCTACGACGATCGAATGAACCCGATTTGGACACACTACGTAAACGAATTGCATGGCGCAGGCCTTGGTGTGGGCACGACGCCGTCACTCTTGGACGGCCGTCGGTAGTGTTCGTGGATGACTGTGATCCAAAGTCCCCGTTATGTGATTGTGGGTGCCGGTGCAGTTGGCGCGGTAATCGGCGGGCGTCTGCACCAGCACGGGCGCGACGTGGTTCTCGTAGCACGCGGCGCCAACCTCGATGTGCTTCGCCGAGATGGCCTGCGCATCGTGTGTCCTCAATCTGACGTGACGCTCAAGGTGCCTGTGGTGGGCGATTTTGAGGCGGCCAACATCACATCTGACGACGTGGTGGTCCTCGCTGTGAAAACTCAGGATTCGGCAGATGTGATCGACGAGCTCACCCGAGTGGCGCCGCATGATGTGAGCGTCGTGTGCGCGCAGAACGGCGTTGAAACGGAGCGGCTGGCGTTGCGTCATTTCGCCAATGTGTATGGCGCGTACAACTTTCTTATTTCGACCTTCACAACGCCCGGGCTCGTACGTGTCCATACCGCGCCATACTCTGGCGTGTTTGACGTGGGCCGCTACCCCGGGAGCGCCGCCGGTGTCGAGCGTACCGTTGATGCGCTGGCGGAAATCATGGCCAACGACCTACGCGAATCGGCCTTTGATGCAGTGGCCAGGCCCGACATTATGCGCTGGAAATACGCCAAGTTGTTGACCAATGTGATGAATGCGTTCCAAGCCCTCTGCACCGACCTCGCAGGCGTTGGCGACCTCCTAACGATGGCTCGTCGTGAAGGCAAAGCATGTTTGATTGCCAACAATATTGATGCTGTTTCTCAGATGGAAGAGGAACAACGGCGGCATCACCTGTTGCCGTTGCAAGCAGCAGGGGGAGTGGAATCCAGCGGCGGCTCTACTTGGCAATCAATGGCCCGTGGTACTGGGCGAATCGAGGCCGATTACCTCAACGGTGAGGTCACGTTGCTGGGCCGTCTGGCCGGCGTGCCGACTCCCGTCAACGACGCAATTGGTCGGCTGGTGACCTCTGCTGCCCGACAACATCAGCGGCCGGGCATGATGACTCCCGACGAGCTTCGAGAAGCACTCGACCTGGCTTCGCTCTGAACGTGAAAATCGTCGCTCACCGTGGTACGGTCGCTCACAGTAGTGACCAACAAGGGCGGCGTAATGAAACGTTTCGTAGGGGTATGCGTAGTGGCGATCGTGGCGATGGCGTCGCCAGCGTGGGCGGCAGCGCCCAACGGCTCGTCGGGCCTTGGTGACAGGTTCTTCCCCAATAGCGGAAACGGCGGCTACCACGTGGCCGACTACCACCTCGAAATGTCGTGGGATCCCGCCACGTCAATGTTGAAATCGACTGCGGAAATCTCCGCTACTGCCACCCAAGAACTTGATCGATTCAATCTTGATCTGCGTGGCTTCACGGTGAAGTCCGTCGAAGTAAACGGCGCCTCTGCCCGTTTCACACGTGACGGCCAAGAGCTCACCATCCAACCTCGTCGCCGAATTCGCAACGGTACGCACATGCAGATCGACGTCAAATACCAGGGCACGCCAGAGACCGTGTATGACCCTGACGGTTCGCCAGATGGCTGGATCTACACCGACAATGGAATTACCGCCTTGAGCGAACCACAGGGCTCTCCGACGTGGTTTCCGAGCAACGACTACCCGAATGAAAAGTCCACCTTCGAAATTGAGGTGACGGTCCCGAACGATTTGGTGGTGGTCAGCAACGGCCTGCCCGATCGTCCCAAAACCAAAGGTGACCGAACCACCTACTCGTGGTCGGAAACCAAGCCCATGGCGCCCTACTTGGCCACGGTGGCGATCGGCCACTACACGGTCACGAAATACAAGACTGCGAGTGGTTTGCCGGTGATCAACGCCGTGCAACCGGGCCTAGAGGCTGCCGCCGCGCCGGCGCTCGATCGGATACCGGAAATGATCGATTGGCTGTCTGGGATTTACGGCCCGTACCCATTTGAATCCGTGGGTTCCATCGTGACCGACGCGCCAAACGTGGGCTATGCGTTGGAGACCCAAACGCGCCCCACCTACACGTATGTGCCCGATGATTCGACCGTGGTGCATGAGCTGTCGCATCAATGGGTCGGCAATAGCGTGAGCCTTACGCAGTGGCCCGATATGTGGCTCAACGAAGGCTTCGCGGGATACACAGAGTGGATGTGGGCCGAACACGATGGCGGCGTCACGGCCGACGCCACGTTCGACGCCACGATGGCGAGCTACCCGGCAGGCGATGTGTATTGGACTCAGCCCATTGGGCCAAACACGTTGCCCAACGCGTCTGTGCTGTTTAGCGACCAGGTGTACACCCGTGGTGCCTTAACGCTGCACGCCTTGCGCCGGTTGGTGGGCGATGATGTGTTCTTCAGAATCTTGCGCACGTGGACGAGTGAACACCGCTACGGCAGTGCCTCGACAGCCGACTTCATCGAGCTGTCACAACGCCTGTCGCATCAGCAACTCGGAGCGTTCTTTACGACGTGGCTCGACACGCCGGCTAAGCCGGCGTGACTGTAAATCTTTTTACTTGATCGACTTGAGGTATTCGGCGAACCGATCAAAGCTCGTTTCCATGCCGGCCTTGGCTTCTGGCGAGCGATACATCTCAGGAACTCCGGACTGATCGACGTCGACACGTGTGCGGCCATCGCCGAGGTCGGTGTAGGTCTGGGTGGAACGCATGCCGCCGCCTGGCACGTCAGGCTCGAGGGTGACGAGCTTGGTGGGGCGTTCGATTACTTCGATGATGCCGTGGTTGGGATACTGCTCGCCGTTGGCGTCGTTCGTCATCACGATGTCGTACACGCCCCCTGGTTGGGGATCAATCACGATGGTGTGGAGCGGGGCGCTAATGCCGTACGGCCCGAAGAAATTTGTGAGATGCGCAGGCGTAATCATGCAATCGAATACGAGCTCAATTGGAGCGTCGTAAGTCCTGCTGAAGTGAGTGTCGCCGAGGTTTAGGTCGTCGTTCATGTGTTGCCTTTCATGGGTCGGGCGAGAATGTAGTAGCGCCGCTCGATTAATCGGTCTCGGCGACGGCCTTGATTTTTTCGAGTGTGCGCATCATGTCGCGCGAGTTGCGTCGTTCGCGAAGGAATCCGCCCAAAGGCCGCCATAGTTTCGTGAGAAAGTTATCGGCCAATCGGAATGATTCTGTGACATCTGTGCCGCCGTTGGCACCCGGTGCGAATGCGTAACGCCACGTGTTCACCGGCTTGCCGCCCATCACAACTGCGAACTCGAACACTTCGCCTGGTGTGCATTCCGTGACCTCGCACGTGGTCCAATAGGTAGGACCGATTTCGTTTCGCTTCACATGGCCTCGGTATTTCGCACCGAGAACCGGGCCAGTGGCTCCCTCGAGCCATTCAGCTTCGAAAACTTCTGGGCTGTATGTACCCATCTTGGTGATGTCGCTGACGAGCCCCCACACCTTGGCGGGCGTGGCGTTCATGTGAAGTGTGACGGAAGCATGCATCTCCAAACCCTAACGAGTTCGCTGGAGGTCGACCCAACTTCCGGTTTCGGCGGAGGTGTACCACGCGGCGGCCAGTGCGATCGCGTCTTGAGCATCGTCGAGAGTGACAGGTAGGCGACCGTGCTCGATGCCATCCACGAAGGCCTGGAACTGGCCGACGTATTGTTCGCCAACTTGTGAGGTGGCAGCTGCCATCACGCGAGCTGCGGCCGCTTCAGTGGCGTCGCTGCGGTAGTCGAACGTCCACGGCCCCCGTGCTGGATTGTAGGGGTCCGTTGTCGATTCGATGCTCAGATTTTCGAAGTGCCACGTGAGACGTGAGCTCTCGACTGCTGCCCCCAAAGTCACATTCATCGACGCCAGCCCGCCGTCGATTGTGCGGGCGATAGCGACTGCGCAATCCTCAGTCTCCACCTCGTTGACCCGCGTGGCAATCTGACCGTTGAGCGCTACTACAGGGCCGCCAATCCAGGTCAACAAATCATGGATATGTAGGGCATGGTTCACCAGCGTGCCGCCCAATGCGCCAGCCCGTGTGGAGCGCCACGCAGCCTGGTCGTAGTAGGCGCGATCGCGTCGCCACCACGTGGCAGCCGACGCCGTGTAGAGCCTGCCGGTGAGGCCGGCTTCGATCAGCGCTCGGGCTTGCGCAGCGCCCTCGCCGAAGCGGTACTGCATGATCGGCATGAGTAACGCGCCAGACGATTCCTCGGCGGCCTTCGCCGCGACGCGAAGCCGTTCGCACGCATCGATTGAACCCACCAGAGGCTTCTCACAAATCACGTGTACGCCAGCCGCGAGGCACTGCAAGATCTGTGCTTCGTGCATCTCGGGAGGAGTGCACAAATCCACAATGTCGACGCCAGCGGCGAGTACTTCGTCGAGCGACGTCGCCCACCGAAGACCGCGGGCCTCGCCAGTCGTTCGAGCACGTTCGACATCGCTATCGGCCACGATGACGGTGTTGGCCCCTTCGACTTTCCACCACGCGCGTAAGTGGAGCTGTCCAATACCCAAGCCCACGATGCCGACCCGCATCATGGGCGCATCGCCGTTGCGCCAGTTCCCCAAACGCCGGCCAGCATCTGTGCCTTGATGCTGAGTTCCGTCACACGAAACGGGTGATCGATAGGCATCAACCGTTCTCCGCTGTCGTGGATATCGGCCACTAACAGCTCCGCCCAATCGAGTCGAACGTCGCTCACATCAACCCGGACCGCAGCAGATTGATCAACGAGCAAGAGATGATCGGCACCTGGTGCACCGCCGATATCGATATTGGATCGAGACTCGATCGTGCCCGCCGTGCCGATGATGGTGAGGCGCACGTCGCCCCATGTGCCGAGTCCCTTGGCCGTCAAATAGTCGACGCGAAAATCGCCGCGGATGGGCGCTCCCGTGGCACTCCTGGCCACGATGGTCATGGCTCCAATATCTTCCATGTGAGGGTGGTCGGGGTTGGCAGCGTTGCCGACTTCGGCGGCCGTTACCGCAGCCACCTCACTAGCCGCCGGGCCAACGATTGTGAGGAATTGATCCACTTGGTGAGACCCAATATCGGCGAGAATTCCGCCGCTACTTATGGGGTCCCAGAACCACGCAGGCCGGTGTCGGGCGGCCAGTAGATGGGGCCCCGAACCAATCACGTGGACGACGTTTCCAATAGCCCCGCCCTGAGCGAGTTCGACAGCTCGCTTTGTCGATCGACTGGTGAGTCGTTCGGAAAACACCACCGTCCACCGTCGCCCGGAATAGCCGCCGGCGGCATCGCGAATTTCATTGAGTTGATCGATTGTGGTGGCGCCTGGTTTGTCGCTCACTACCCATTTGCCGGCTCGCAGCGCGGCGACGGCAGCCGATGCTCGTTCGCTTGGCACCCCTGCAACGACCACGATATCGATCGTGTCGTCGGCCAGGATCTCATGGAATACGCGCTCCTGTGATCGTGGCTGCCACTTCGCGTATTCGCCAATCAGCGCGCCACTGGTCGTGTGCGCAGCAGCTTCGACGCCGGCATGTGCCAGGTCGTTCACGATTTGAAAAACGTGTTGGTGATCGGCGCCGACAACCGCCAATCGATGAGTCACGGGATTGATTTTACGACACGCTGCGGGTGAGATCGTCGAAATCGGCCGACCATTTCGACGCGCCCGCGGCCAAGGCGTACTTCATTGATTCATGGTCGACTGATCCCCATGGCGATTCGTGACGTTTGAAATCGGCGATGGGCTGCGTCTTGCCCGCCACGGTGAATGGGCCTTTGGAACCGAATGCAATAGCCCCGGCCCGAGGCGACGTCCACGCCACCGTGAATCCGGTCGTGGAACGTTCGACCAGCGGCGGAGCGGCGGTCAAAGCGGCGACGGCTTTGTCGAATTCGGCGGCGTTTTCAAATGTGCCCACCTCGGAGATCCACACGTTGTCAGGCCCACCGGCGGCCACGAGATCGAATGGCTTTTTCATCCCTCTGGTGGCCAACACTGTGGGGTCGTACACGCGCCACGTGGGCGTGCGCCATGACCACAATGCGATGTATGCGCCGGCTTTGGCGGCGATTGTCCAATTCCCAACTTGGCGTACCTCGTCGAAATGGTCTTGCGGCACATAGGCGTGGGTGAGCGGTTGGTATCCAAGAACGGACCACACCAGCGGGTCGGTTGATTGGTCCCACGACGGTAGGTAGATATGGATAGCAGTGCCCTCGTGCTGTGCGGTGCGAGGCATTGATGCTTCGCCGGTCCAGTATCCGGGCTTACCGTCGTCTGCCCAATCGAGAGTCTTTTTGACGTCGGTCACCGGGTGGTTGGTGAACACCATGGCGTCCTCGTCGATCGCCGCTTGCCATGCATGCACTTGATCGCGAAGCGAACCGAAACGATGATCGATGACGCTGGCCATCGAGACTTTCGGTTCGCGATAGGCGTACGTATTGGCTTCGCCCAAAAAGCCGAAGTTCACTGCCGACGCCCGTTGTTGCAACCACACACGAAGCTTCTCAACATCGCCGCCGGTCACCAGCGCAAGGGCTTTGACATCCGAAAAACTTGTTGATTCCCACAGCCGAAATTTGTTGGCTGTTGCCATGCTGACGCGGGTCATGGGCCACATTCCGAGTGCTCCCAGGCTCCACCAGAACGGCAAGTTCGCGGGGTCTTCGAAGTCCTTGCCGTACGGTGCCACGGGCTTGTCGACTATGGGTGAATGGTCGTCGAACGCTACGCCGTGGCGTTCGCGAACGACACTCGTTTGTTGGTCTTTCGCGATGTCGATGACGAGCTGGGCGGGACGATACCGAGTGGCCGCGCACAAGTACGCCGCGCCGGCGTCAGCGAGTGATGGGTACTGAGCTTTGGTGTCGTCGAATATGAATTTGGTGGTGCCGAACGTGTCCTCATCGAGTGACGACATCTTGTCTTTTTTGTAGGTCCGGCCTCGGGGGGCGGTGTAGCAGCCGGCGTGGTTGTGGGCCGCCATATCGATGAGGCACAGGTCGAGTGCCATGGCCGCTGCGGTGACGATTTCGGGATCATCGGCAAGTTCGACGAGTGTCAAAAGGGGCGAGACGTTCTTCAACATGTACACGTTTGAGTGCCATTCGAAGAAGCCGAGCTTGGCCCGCTCGTTGATCCAATCAAGGATGCCGGGGCGTGATCTGGCCAGATGTTGCGCTCCCGTGAGGCCGGTAATCGTAAAGGTCTTGGTGGGGAATCGTTGCCCGGCCAGATACTCGTTAGTGAGCCCAATGATGCGGTGATTTTCGGACCAGAACCACATGTTGTCGACGCGATCTGCGGGCAGCGGATCGTCGTAGCGATACCGGTTAGTCACCATGCGTAGCTCGATGGCGTCGATCAGGTTTGGTGACAGTTTGGTGGACGCCGTGGTGCCCTGGCCGAGGGCGAGTAGCCAATGCATGTACATGATTTGAAAGTCTCGAGTGTCGTCCCAAGTATCGATTTTGTCGAACGCTGCTTTGAGCGATTCGACGGTGACAGCCTCGATGTTCCACTGGTAGTTCGGCTCTCGGGCGGCACGGATCAGGTGGCTTGCAATGCCGACGGTATCGGTGGGCTGCTCGACTGATGTCGCCACCTTGAGGTAGCCGTCGATACGTTGCTGATAGACCGCTTCGCTCATGAGACCGGGAGCGCCAATGGGATGTAGCGCTTGCGCCGCTGTCGGTGCCGCGGCGCCGAGGCCCACGATCGGGGCCGCAGTCGTTGTAGTGGTGGCCAGTGCTGTCGTCGTTGTGGTCGACGCCGCCGATTGCTTGGTGCTCATCTGGGACGTCTTCGATGTGCCTGTACAACTCGCTACCACCGCAGCAGCGGCCGCAGTGGCCGAAGCGACGAGGAAATGGCGACGGTCGAAGCTGTTGAAATCCACAAAACGCACCGTAACGCAGACGGCAAAGGTTTGACATGTTTGGCGATTCGGCTTCCAGCGGGTCGTCGAATTCGCCGACCCGGGAGGGCCCGATTTACGTTGAGTAATGATGCGCCGCCATCGGCCTGGCGACGTGACACTAGTGTCGGATTGAACGAAATGGAGCGCGATGAACAACCCAGCTGAAACTGAGACTCGCAGTTTTTTGGAATCGGCCCCCATGGCGTTTGATCGCACAGACGGTTGGAAATACATCCGCGACGCAGGCGAAGTTTTCGAACGAGACGGACAGTGGTACCTCACCAGTCCAGAGGCCGTTCGGTTCGCACATCAGAACCCATTGATTTTCAGTTCAGCGAAAGCGTTCGACGCGCTTGGTAGCCCGGTACCGCTGGTGCCGGTTGCTATTGACCCTCCGGACCACCTGCGCTACCGACGAATTTTGGATCCCATGTTTGCCCCACGCGTGATCAATCGAATTGAAGACGAGCTGCGTCGCCAGGTGCGCGAAATCATCGCCCAGTTCTCGAGTACAGGTTCATGTGATGTGATGTTTGACCTGGCCGAGCTGTACCCGACACAAGTGATTCTTACGATGCTCGGGCTTCCTTTGGATGATCGCGACAGATTCATGGAGTGGACGAAAATTATCGTCGGCGGATCGGCGGTGTCCGCCTCTGTGGGCGAAGCGGAACGAGCCGAAGCGGGCATGGCGTTGTCGATGTATCTCCATGAATACATTGTCAAAAAACGCTCACAACCGGGGCACGATACGCTGAGCGAAATTTTGGCCCTTACCGGCGACGACGCATGGACCGATGCTGAAGTTCTCGGCATGTGTTTCCTGTTCGTATTGGCGGGACTCGATACGGTTGCGGCTTCCATCGGGTTCGTCCTGCGCCACCTCGCGAATGATGTCGAGCTTCGGCGGCGTGTCGTCGCCGATTTGTCGTTGGTGAACGCGGTGGTGGAGGAAGTGTTGCGCCTAGAACTTCCGGCTCCCATCACGCCGCGGGTCACCACCACAGAGGTGGTGCTGTGCGGCGTCACGATTCCGGCAGGGGCGAAGGTGCAGCTCGTTTTGGGAACTGTCAACCGAGAAAACCGAGCCTGTCCGCACGACGTGGAGCTGAGCCAAGCCGATAGTGGCCATGTTTCGTTCGGCGGTGGAATTCATCGGTGCTTGGGTTCACACTTGGCCCGTCGCGAACTGCGTTTGGTCGTTGAAGAATTTCTTGCCGCAATTCCCGACTTCACAATCGTGGAGAATTTCGAGCCCCGAATTCAGTGGCCGAGCGTTACGTACCACCTCGAGAGTTTGCCGATCACGTTTCCAGTCGTTCAGGATTCAGCGCTTGCTGGGGCCGGCCGATGAGAGTCGTCATCGATTCGGTGGCGTGCACGGGTCACGGGCGATGCTATTCCCTCGTGCCTGAACTGTTCGGCGACGACGAATTCGGCAACGGAATGGTGATCGTGGATGGTGATCTCACCGACTCGCAAATAGCCATGGCGCGCCGAGCCGAGGCGGCTTGCCCTGAGCGGGCGATCTCGATATTGATCGCGGGGCCAGCGGGGGTTGGCCACAATTGGTCGCATCAAATGGCTATTGGGTAGCTGAGTACTTTCTCATGGCGGCGCTGGTGGGTGCGCCGCACAACCTGACGGTAGTGGCAGGTCTATTAGGGTCGGCCAATGACTAATCGGATGTGTGAAGGCAGAATCTGCGTAATTTCGGGTGCTGGGCGCGGTATCGGCCGAGAGTACGCACTGATGCTCGCCGAGCACGGCGCGAAGGTCGTAGTGAACGATTTCGGGGGTGCTCGTGATGGCTCGGGCGGCGATGCTGTCCCCGCCCAAGAGACGGTCAACGACATTGTGGCTGCTGGTGGTGAGGCAGTGGCCAACACCGATGATGTGAGTTCGCTGGAGGGTGCGGGGCGCATGATCAACTTGGCTATCGACACCTTCGGAGGCCTTGATGTGGTGATCAACAACGCCGGCATCGTGCGCGACCGCATGCTCTTTTCGATGACCGAAGACGAGTGGGACGCTGTCATCAAGGTGCATCTCAAGGGCACATGGGCGCCGAGCCGTCACGCCGCCGCGTACTGGCGGAATCGGGCCAAAGACGGTTTGCCGAACGCTGGTCGCATTATCAACACCAGCTCGGTTGCTGGCCTGTACGCCAATATGGGGCAGACAAATTACGGCGCCGCCAAGGCCGGCATCGCCGCATTCACGCAAATAGCGGCGCAGGAACTTGAGCGATATGGCGTGACCGTCAACGCTATTGCGCCCGGCGGGTTGACACGGCTCACATCTGATCTGGCATTGCCTGAGGAGATGGCGGCCAAGATGAATCCGCGCTGGGTGGCGCCCGTCATCACGTGGTTGGCCTCCGAGCAATCAGCCGATGTGACAGGGCAGGTGATTGAGTCGTCCGGTATTTCGTTAGCCATTGCCGAAGGTTGGCGGCGTGGCCCCACCAACGATTCGCCGCCAGCAGAACCCGGCGATGTAGACGCCATGATTCGTCCGTTGTTGGCCGCTGCTCGTCAGCGCACGCTGATGACTGATATCGCCTAGCCCGTCCCCGAATCGAAACGAGTTCATAATGACTGAAGCATGGATTATTGATGGCGTTCGCTCCCCGCGCGGCAAGGGCAAGTCGAATGGTTCGCTCCACCACATTCACCCCCAAGAATTGTTGGCGCAAGTACTCAATGCATTGGTAGGTCGCACTGGCATCGATCCCAAAATGGTCGACGATGTGATTATCGGCAATGGCAATCCTGTCGGCGATCATGGAGCCTGTATTGGTCGTATGGCGGTGCTCGCCGCGGGGTGGCCTGTGGAGGCTCCCGGGCTCACGCTCAACCGGTTCTGTGGTTCTGGCCAGCAAGCTGTCACCTTCGCCGCCATGGGCATTCAGGCCGGGCACCAAGACCTGGTGGTGGGCGGGGGAGTGGAGAGTATGTCTCGGTGGCCTGTCGACAATGCGCCGCCCGATTTCACCGTTGGCAACGACGCCCTGCGGGCCCTCTTTCCGCTTGTGCCGCAAGGCATTTCGGCCGACTTGATCGCTACCGTCGAGGGGTTCACGCGCGACGATGTCGACGCGTTTGCGATGCAGAGTCAGATGCGAGCTGGTGTGGCTATGTCGGAAGGTCGGTTCGATCGAAGTGTGGTGCCGATTCACAATCCCGATGGCAGTGTGGCCTTGGCGGTCGACGAATTCGCACGGCCGTCGACGACTCGTGAAGGGTTGGCAAAACTCGTGCCCTCGTTCGGTGACATGGGCACCACGGTGTTTCCTGGGTTTGACGCCTCATTTGACGAAATGTGTCGCCAGGTTTACCCATCGGTGAGCTCCATAAACCACGTGCACCACGCCGGCAACTCATCAGGCGTGGTGGACGGCGCCAGCGCTTTGCTGGTTGCTTCGCCAGAATTCGCTCGAGCCCATGGGCTCACACCGCGGGCACGCATTCGCATGAGCGCAGTGGCTGGGGCCGAGCCAGTAATCATGCTGACGGCTCCTGGGCCAGCATCGCTGAAGTGCCTCGCCCGGGCCGGTATGACCGTTGACGACATTGACTTGTGGGAGATCAACGAGGCCTTCGCCGCAGTGCCTCTCAAGACGATTCGAGATCTGGGTCTTGACCCCAACAAGGTGAACGTGAACGGTGGGGCAATCGCACTTGGCCACCCAATCGGTGCCACAGGTGGGATGTTGATTCAGACCGCTCTTGACGAGTTGGAACGCTCTGACAAATCCACAGCTCTAATCACGATGTGTACCGGTGGCGGCATGGGTACAGCCACCATCATCGAACGGATGTAGCGGGCCACAACGCTCGGGCATCTATCCAGATATTTCGGCGCAGAAACGCCGGCGGAATTTTGGTGCCGTCGTAGTTGGTGACTGTCGTGGGGCGATACCGGTTCGTTAGCGGCGGGGCTGCCGCTGCCCACATTGGTTGTGGCAGGCCGGCATTTTCTGCAAACGTGTCTGCGAGGGCGGCCACGAGTGCGTCGAGTATGGGGTGCCCTGCCGGACCTGGCGACACGTAGATCGTTTCGGGGATCTGGTGTGGATTGTCCACGAGGTTCGCAATGAAGGTTCGCCATCGCGGCCAGATCAACCTGAGCCCGTAGCGAGTCGGAGCGACGTAACTGGCAAGGTCGCGCAGCATGGGCGCCGTGGGCGTCCCGTGGGGGACAGCGGTGATAAGTAGTTTGAACCCCGCCGCATCGAGTACTCGTTCGAGCATCGAAATCGTTGGGTCGACGGCCGCCGATTGAATCCGAGTAACGGTCGATACCGCCACGCCAGCGGCTTCGGCCAAATCGCGTACCGACAACCCGGCTGAGGCCCGAGCCCGATCAACCAGTTTTGATGCGTACACATTTGTGAGCATATATGCGCACACTCTGCTACGTACCTCCGACAGCAAATTCCCGGCGTCGTCCGAAAACGTTTGTGTCCCGATTGTGCGTGCGGATCGCGAATGCATCGCGGTCGCGGGTATCCCGATGGTATGGCCGGGAATGACAATCCGTATCTGGCGCGGATCGCAAGTGTGTGCGATGCGTACGACGCGATGGCCTTCACCCGACAGTATCGAGAGGGGCTCGACTGTTCGGTGCGGGATTTATCCCCGGGTGGTGGACGCTTCGTATCGTTTGCTGACGTCGGACCAGTCGATGAGGTTCCAAATCGCTCCGACGTAATCGGCGCGGCGATTTTCGTATTGAAGGTAATACGCGTGTTCCCAGGCGTCGATCGCCAATACTGGAATGCCGCCGAGCACGGTGGATTCGTGATGCACTTCAAGCTGTTCAACGATGAGTCGACGTCCGAGCGGTTCGAACGTGAGCAGCCCCCAACCTGATCCGTTAACGGTTGTGGTGGCGTGCGTGAATTGGGCCTTAAACGCTGCGAAAGACCCGAACGATTCGGTGATCCCTTCTGCCAACGAGCCCTCTGGCTCTCCGCCCCCATTTGGCGACAGATTGGTCCAATACATGCTGTGCAACACGTGGCCACCAAGGTTGAACGCCAAGCTTTTTTCGAGACCCACGATGTTGGCAAAATCGTTGTTTTGGCGTGCCTGGGCTAGTTGCTCCAGCGCGGTGTTGGCGCCAGCAACATATGCAGCATGATGCTTTCCATGATGCAATTCGACGATACGGGCGTTGAGATGGGGCTCGAGTTGGGCAGGGTCATATGAAAGGTCAGGAAGCGTGTAAGACATGTGGTGACGGTAACCGGAAATATGTCCAAGGCAACCTTGGCCACTCGCAATCTTGACGTGATTATGCGTATCGACGGCCGCACACGCCCATCCCGAATCGTCGAATTGGTTCGATATACAGCGACGGGCCACACGACTACACAAAAACCGGCCTCGGCGACGGAAGTTCAGACGGGTGTGGTAGCGGTGCTGCGGGGGTCGATGACGATCTTCGCGTGAGTTTCGGGGGTTGCGAGCGCTGTGAACGCTGCATCCACGCCGTCGAGGCCGACGGTTCCGGTGACGAGTGGGGTGACGTCGACCTTGCCGTCGGAGAGGAGATGCAGGGTGTCTCGGAATTCGAGTGGTCCGTAACCGACGACGAAGCGCAGGTCGATTTCTTTGTTGACTGCCATCGCTGGTCGAAACTTGTCGGGTTCCATACACACGCCTGCGACGACGACGCGGGTGCCGATCGGTGCCGCTGTGATGATTTGTTCGATGATGCCGGGCAGGCCGACACACTCGAAGATCACCGGTCGTTTGGATTTGGTGGCTCCGACCTTGCCAAGTCCGCGCAGCACGATGTGCCACGGCACCGGGAGCTTCTGAAGTCCTTTGAGACCCTTCAGCCCGGCGGCGGCTTGTCGTGCCATCGAGGTGGCGTACCCGCGTTTGCCGAGCACGTCGTAGGGGGTTTCGTTGCTCGGGTCGACGGCCGAGGTCGCCCCGCAGGCCACAGCAAGGCTGCGCCGGCCAGGTGAGAAGTCGCTGGCGACGATGGTCTCGACGCCGCGCATTTTGAGCATGGAGATGATCGCAAGCCCGACGGGCCCACAGCCAATGACGATCGCCGCGTCTTTCTTGTCGATTTCGGAACGGTTGACGGCGTGGAAGCCGATGGCCATCGGCTCGGTGAGCACCCCAATCTCCGGCGAGAGCCCGTTCGGCAATGCCATCATGAACGCCTCCTCGATGACGACCTGCTCGGCGTAGGCGCCTTGCGCCGATGCGGACAAACCAATGGCGTGCATGCCACTGGCGGTGCTGATCAGAGGCAGGGCAACGACGGGGGTGCCGTTCTTGATCTTTCGCCGTGTGTTCGTGCCGTAGTCGGCAATGGTGCCGCAGAATTCGTGTCCGAACACGACCTGTTCGTGGGAACGCCCGAAGCCGACGACGCGTAGCTCCGAGTTCTGGCAGACGACCGCCCTCATCTGGGAAGCATGCTGTGGTCGAACGCAGGCAGCGGCTTGATGAACGGCGCCAACAGTTCGCCCGCCTGCGCGGCGGTGAGCACATCGGCCGGGTCCAGCTTGTACAGGCCGGCTTCGGCGGTGTCGAACTCCCACACGTCCTCGCCAAGGAGGCGGCACTGGTCGTCGTAGGGCCACAGCATCATGATTTGTGACTTCTTGAGATACATCGCGTCGGGGTCGACGTCGAGCCCGGCGTTGGCGAGTTCGGAGCCCAGTGTCTGCTGGTAGCCGATACCGCGTCCCACGACCATGTGGTCGCCCACGGCGACGTCTTCGTCCTCGACATAGAACACGCATTGGTTGGTGTTGGTCCAATGCCCGTACAGCATGCCTAGCTGGTCCTTGCCAGTCAGCGTGAGTGGCGCCTGGCCGGCGAGGCTGAACCTGTAGTGCGGCACATCGACGGTGAGGGACGGGTCGAGAATTTCCTCCCAGCGGCCGGCTGATTCAAGGTAGCGGTGGCGCAGGTAGGACTGGAGTAGGTAGCGGTGGCGAGGATTGTCTGTGTTGGCGAGCACTTTCTCGACGGCGACGTTCTGTTTGGTGATGTCGAGCCGGCTCATGTCGATCTCAGAAGTCATGATGGGGTTCCTTTCAAAGTGTGGGTCGATGGTTGATTGGGTGGAGGGTTCAGGACCGCGCGTTGACGTCGATTTCGCGCTTGAGGATCTTGCCGGTCGGGCCCTTCGGTAGCGCCTGGGTAAGCCAGATCTCGCGTGGGTATTTGTATGCGGCGACCTTCGACTTGACGAACTCGCGTAGCTCGTCGGGTGTGGCGCTCGCGCCGGACTTGAGGACGACGGCGGCGCCGACCTCCTCGCCGAGCGAGTCGTGAGGCACGCCAACGACAGCAACTTCGAGCACGTCGGGATGGGCGTAGAAGACCTCTTCGATCTCGCGCGGGTACACGTCCTCGCCGACGCCTTGGTGCGCCAGGCCGACCGCGCACTAGGTCGTGGCGTCATCCAGGGCTATGTCGAACGCGACGACGAACTCGCTGTCGTCCGAGGCCGGATGCGATACCGAGAGCAGGTCACCCGACGCTTCGGACAGATCACACCGCTGCTCGTTCACTACGACGACTTCACCATCGACGTAGCGGAGAACCAACTCGTTCGAGCTGCCGCCAAGATCCTCCGCCGTGTTCCCGGGCTTGATCCGATGGTCACCCGCAAATTGCGAGCGATCATTCAGCGCCTCGACGACGTGAGCGAACTGATCCCTGGGCAGCCGTTGCCGAGCTGGCGGGCGAGCCGTCGCAACGTGCACTACGACACCGTCTTATGGTTCGCCTCGATGGTGCTGAAGCAACGGTCTATCGACCTACCTGCTGGCGCCATCGAGGTCAACGGCTTCATCATCGACATGGCAACCGTCTTCGAGGACTTCGTCACCGCCGCCCTGACCGGGTCATTGGAAAAGATCGACGGACGAGTTCGGCCGCAGGACCCGCAGACGCTTGATGTGACAAACATGGTGAAGATGGCGCCGGATCTCGTCTGGTACCGAGGCGACAGGCCGATCGCAGTAATCGATGCCAAGTACAAAGTCGAGAAAGTGGCCGGCTATCCGAACGCTGACCTGTATCAGATGCTGGCGTACTGCACTGCGCTCGGCCTGCCAGTCGGCCACCTCGTTTACGCCAAGGGCAACGAGGCCGAACAGCAATTGATCGTACGGGGCAGTGGCGTACAGCTGCACGCCCACGCGCTCGATCTCGAGCTGCTGCCTACTCAGCTGCTCGCACAGGTCGACGTCGCCACCAAGATCTGTGCTGCGTCACCACTCATGATGGCAAAGGTCAGTTGAGTTGAGAATCCTAGGGATCGATCTCGCATGGGCGACCAACAAGAAGTCCGGCGTCTCAAACGAGACCGGAGTTGTCGCCGTCGGACTCGACGGAACGGTCGTCGATGCGGGCTGGACTCGTGGACTCGATCACACGCTCGATTGGATGGAGGCTAACGCCGGAGTGGAGGCGTTCGCGATGATCGACGCCCCGCTCGTCGTGACGAACGCGTCCGGACAGCGGGCGTGCGAGAAGCACACCGGCCAGCGATACGGCAAGTGGAAGGTGTCGGCGAACAGCACCAATCTCGCCTCCCGGAATCTCGGTGGGCTGGAGCTGCGCCTTCTGCTCGACAGCGCGGATGGAACTACAGCGATGGCTGGTCCGGGCCACCAACGAAAGGCCGACACTTCAGCGAGTGCTATCCGTTCACAGCGTTGGTCGGTGCGGCCGAGTTCGGTTATGACGAGGAGCGTCCCGTGTACAAACGGAAACCGAAGGCAATGGCTACGTCAGCGTTTCGACCTCATCGGGCGGCCGTCTGCGACGATCTACTTGCCCGCCTGGACGCGCTCGCTGTAGTTGACCCGCCGCTCCGGCTGCGCTCGCATCCAGTGACGACGGCGCTCCTGGATGAGAAGAGCCCGATCGTCGATACGGCCTACAAGCATCGTGAGGATCTCGTCGACGCCGCGATTTGCGCATGGACGGGCCTCCTCTGGCTTCGACACGGGTTGAAGCGTTGCCAAGTCCTCGGCGATGTCGACGACGCGACCGCGGCCACGATCATTGCCCCAGCTCGTGCGAGCCAACGCCAGCAGTCCCGCGACGACGGATCTTGAGAGGTGACTCAGCCTCAAGGTTACGCGGCACTAACGGGTCACGCATGTCGACAACGCACTCTCGGCCATCGAACTGATCGTGCAGTACAGCACATCGGTCTCAAGCACATTGGGTCAAGCCTCATCGGGTGTGCTCTGCGTAGCGGTAGAAATCCGGTAGATTGGCCCTTCCTGAAGGTCTCAGAAAGAGCTATCTACGTGGTGTTTTGTCTTGTGGAGCTGGGGGAATCTAACCCCCTTGCTTGCGGATCGGCAAGTTCGACGGCCGGGCAGCCGCAGAGCGACTCTTGGGATGTTGACGGTGAAGACCCATCGGCGTCGACCCGGCGCCGATGGGTCGGTCAGTTCAGTGACCGGCGTTGTCCGCCACTATTTGCACGCTACTTGCACGACCCACCCTCGGCGAAGGTAGGGGTCAGCGCCAAATAGCATTTGAACTGGGCATTTATTGGAGCGGGTGACGGGAATCGAACCCGCATAGCCAGCTTGGAAGGCTGGAACTTTACCATTAAGCTACACCCGCAGCGCACGCATGTTAGCCGCGTCGAAGCGCCGCCACCTACATCATTCAGTAGGCGCCACGTCAGCGATGATGTGTTCGAGCGTCAATTCCGGGTAGTCGGTTTCGATTCGTTGCAGTCGATAACGGTTCTCGAAAAGGGCCACCAGCGCCCCGTCGCCGCGCCGCATGATTTTGATGCCGCCGATTGATCGCAGCTTGGGAGCACTCGCCGCATCGGTCAAACGGATGCCTTGATAACTCACCGGCCGAAGCTCAGCAGGCGAGTTGAATTCGTTGGCCAGGCGATGGGCAAAAACCTCAAATTGCAACGCCCCCACTGCGGCCAACACAGGCTCTGAATCACCCACATCAAGGTCGCGCAACACTTGCACCACGCCCTCTTCATCGAGTTGCGCAAGCCCACGGCGGAACTGTTTGAACCGTCCTAAATCCAACGGCCTGGCAATGGCGTACACCTCGGGAGCGAAGCGGGGAATGCCCGGCATGGTGATGGCGCTACCGGCGTACAACGTGTCGCCGATCTGGATGCCAGTGGCGTTGATCAGGCCAATAATGTCGCCCGGGTAGGCGTCTTCGATGGTCTCGCGTTCGGCGCCAAACGCGGTAGTGGCGAACTTGGTGGCGACGGGTTTCCCAGTGCGTGCGCAGTTGGCATCCATGGCCCGTTCGAAATAGCCGGAGCACACTCTGGCAAACGCCAAACGGTCCCGATGGCGGGGATCCATGTTGGCCTGAATCTTGAAAACAAACGCTGAAAATTCGCCGTCCAACGCCCGAGATACACCCGCGATATCAGGCCGTGGAGAGGGCGGGGGAGCAAGGTCGATCATGGCGTCGAGCAGCATCCGCACCCCGAAATTTGTGAGCGCAGAACCCACAAAAACGGGCGTCGATTTGCCGGCCAGAAACGACGGAATATCGACGTCGGCCCCAATGGCGTCAAGCAGCGAAGCCGAATCTTTCGCCGCCTTCCACGATTCGCCTTCTTCGATTTCAGCGCGCTCGATGGGAATGATTTCCTCGGGTGCCAACGCGCTGCCCCGGGCGGTGCGAGTGAAGCGGATGTACTCGCCAGTGCGGCGATCGATCACGCCTCGAAAATCGCCAGGAATGCCCACCGGCCATGTGGCAGGCGTGGGTCGGAGACCAATCTTTTCTTCGATCTCGTCGAGCAGTTCGAGCGGGTCGCGCCCCGGCCGATCGAACTTGTTGATAAACGTCAACACCGGCAGGTTGCGGCTGCGGCACACCTGGAACAGTTTCAGCGTTTGCGACTCGATGCCCTTGGCCGTATCGAGCACCATGATCACCGCGTCGACAGCGGCCAAAACGCGATAAGTGTCTTCGGAAAAATCGCGGTGGCCAGGGGTGTCGAGAAGGTTGAACATGTGGTCGCGGTATTCGAATTGCATTACGGCCGACGAGATCGAAATGCCGCGCTGGCGCTCAATATCCATCCAGTCAGACGTCACTGATTTTTTGCCGGTGTGAGCGTTGACTGCTCCTGCTTCACGTACCGCGCCAGCGTACAAAAGGAACTTTTCCGTCAGCGTTGTTTTGCCGGCGTCGGGGTGGCTGATGATGGCAAACGTGCGTCGACGCGTTGCTTCGGAATTGATGTTCATCGGGGAAGTCATGCGCGCCGTCGGCCTTTCGTGTCGGCGCATCTTAGTTCGGGAGCTCGGCTCTGCCCTTTGGGCGCTGGACCATTGACCTCCGAGCCAGCTGAGGCGACTCGTCGCGGCGATCGGTAACCTGCCTGCTCATGACCTTGCCTGAGTTGTCACTCGCTATGTTTGACGAACGGCATCATGAGGCCATCGCCGCGCTGCGAGCGTCATCGCCAGTGGCATGGGCGCAGGCCTTGGGCGGTTGGGTCGTAACCTCTCGCCAGCTCGCCATCGAGGTCATGCGCGATGCCGCCACCTTCACCGTCGACGACCCCCGATTCAGCACCGCCCAAGTGGTGGGCCCCAGCATGTTGTCGCTCGACGGCGTTGATCAACGACGCCATCGCCAGCCGTTCGTGGACGCCTTCCGGCCCGCCGTGGTGGCCCACTACGCCGACCGAATCCAACAAGCATCCGACGGCCTTGTGATCGGCCTGCAAGACAATGGCACGGCCGAATTGAGGAGGCAATTGTGCGGACCTTTGGCAGTGTCGGTCGTCGCGCTTTCGCTTGGCCTGCACGACGTGAATACGACCGACTTGTTGCGTTGGTATGAGGCCATCGTTCAGAGCGTGGAAGGTGTGTCGCAGGGCCATCCAGTGAGCGAAGCCGGGGCGATGGCGTACCGAAATTTGGCCGCTGCCATCGGCGAAGCGCAACTTGCCGAGGCGTCACCTCTTGCCGAAGCGGCCCTTCATCTCACACCCGATGAAGTGGCTTCGAATGCCGCAGTATTCCTCTTCGGCGGCATCGAAACCAGTGAGGCCATGACGGCAAATTTGATCCACCATTTGTTGATGCATCCCGCCCAATTCGAGGCCGTGCGCAACGCGCCGGAATTGATCGATGGCGCCGTAGACGAGTCGTTGCGATTCGAGCCCGCTGCCGCCCGCGTCGACAGGTACGCCACGTGCGACACCACTTTGGGGGGCGCCAAAATCTCCACTGGAGACCTCGTGGTCGTGTCTCTTGCCGGAGCGAACCGCGATCCTGACTACTTCAAAAATCCCGACGAATTCGATATCAGCCGATTCAACGCACGCAATCACGTGACCTTCGCCCAAGGCCCGCACGCCTGTATCGGCGCCCAGCTTGCTCGTATGGAAGCCCGCAGCGCGCTGAGTTCGATCATCAAATTTTTGCCCCACATTCGCCTTGATGGCGAACCAAAAACGGCAGGCGTTATCTTTCGGAAACCAGTGGCTCTGAATGTGCACTGGCCGGTTGCCAGCCCCGCACCGCATTCCCCACTTTGATTTCCGACGCCGCCAAGAATTGTTCCACCGAAATTGACGAACGCGTCAAATGGCCCAGGGCAACCGCAGTTCGGGTGGCCACACTGGGCAGGCACCCGTCTTCGATAGGCGGGGTGAGCCACACGCCATCGATGAGCGCTGCCACTGCGTACATCGTGGTCTCTGTGACTTGGCCGTACTGGTTCACGAACACGATGTCGTCGGCATCGGGGTGGTGCAGTTTGGCCTCCGCGTAACGGGCCCGGTCGGTCGTCTTGTGGTACCACCGGGGATCATTGTTGTCGATTGCGTGATGGTGCACCGCCAATCGAACCGGCCCGCCGTGAGCAGCCGGCGGATCGCGCAATTCAACCGTCAGCACGCCATGGGGGTTGAGCAACGCTCGCACCATGAACGCTTCCGAACCACCTGCGCCACACACGGCAAGAATCTCCGATCGGATGGCGTGGCGATCGAAGGGATGGGCGAAGTATTCGGCCGACCGCTCCATGCGATCGAGATGAGATTCCAGCAACTCGATCCCGGCCGCCGACGTCCACAACATGGTCTCCAGAATCGATGCCGTGGCCGACGGGTGAGTCAGAATTCTGTGCTTCGAGCGGAGCTCATCGAACTCGGCCACTGGTTCCGAATCGATAGTGATCCCGCCGCCCGCCCCGTACTCCACAGCGCCACTTCGCTGGTCGATTACTGCGGTGCGGATCGCCACCGAAAACCGTGCCGCCGGCCCGGTTGCGTGAGGCGGAGCGAGCCATCCAATGGCGCCGCAATACACACCACGCGGCTCGTGTTCCAGATCGGCAATGTGGTGGATGGCGGCGATTTTCGGTGCACCAGTGATCGAACCACACGGAAACAACGCCGTCATCACGTCGACGAAATCGGTGCCCGGCGTCAGGTTCGCTTCGATGGTCGACGTCAATTGCCACACCGTGGGATAGCGCTCGAGGCCAAGCAAATCAGTCACCTGCACAGAGCCCACCTCGGCTATGCGGCCCAGGTCGTTGCGCAATAGATCCACGATCATCACGTTCTCGGCCCGCTCCTTTGGCGATTCGAAAAGTGCCGCCGCCCGAGCCCGATCTTCTGCTGGCCATCGGCCCCGTCGAGCGGTGCCTTTCATGGGACGGGTGCGAATCATCTGGCCCGCCGAAGAGCCATCGACAACAGGGGAGGAGAGTTCGAAAAACAATTCCGGCGATGCCGATACCACGGTGAAATCGGGCGTCGAAATGTAGGCGTGATATTTGGCGCGTTGGGCGTGAGCCAACGATCGGTACATGGCCAGCGAGTCGCCCGCAAACACGCCTCGCGCTCTGTCGCACAGATTCACTTGATACACGTCGCCAGCGGCAATCGCTTCTCGAATGACCTCCACCGATTTCGTATGCCACTCTCGTCCGAAGGCCAGCGACACATCGGCCACCGACCACTCATCGGGCGTGGGCGGCTGGGCATCGATCGGCTCAACAGGTGTGCGGGAATCGAATACCCCGAACCACACCAACGGCAGGCATGCATGGTCGCTAGCCGAAATGACGAACAAGGAATCGATGCCAGCAGCGGCCTCATAGCTCACAAATCCCGCCACCCATTTTCCAGCTCCAGCGGCCTGTGATGCTTCGGCCAACGCGGGAACCACGTCATCAAAACCGGTGGCCACGATGATCGACTCCAGGCCGACAAACTCCCACGCTTGGGGAGCGCCAGGAGTGAGGTCGTCAAAACGAACATTGATTGCCGACGTCGATTCCAAAACAGGCACGGTGTTGGTCAGGTATTCCACGAAGCGGAATCGTTCCTCATGATGGAATCGTAGGTTAGACTGTGGGTTCTGCGCCACAAGGGCGAATCGAATGCACAAGGGGACTGTACGCCATGGGATTTCCGTCTGATCTTGAAATCGCCCGAGCAGGCAAACCACTGCCGCTCACCGAAATCGCCGCCCAAATGGGCATCGGTCCTCATCTGCTAGAATCGTATGGTCCCGAATTGGCCAAGATCAAACTGGAAGCGATCGACGAACTCAAAGATCGCCCCAAAGCCAAATACGTGGTGGTCACCGCCATCACCCCCACACCGCTGGGCGAAGGCAAAACCACCACCACCGTCGGCCTCGGCCAAGCCATGAAGCACATCGGCAAGAACGCTGTCATCAGCCTTCGCCAACCTTCGATGGGCCCCACGTTTGGTATCAAGGGCGGCGCGGCCGGCGGCGGGTACAGCCAAGTGATTCCCATGGAATTGCTCAACCTTCACCTCACCGGCGATTTCCACGCCGTGACCGCAGCCCACAATTTGCTCAGCGCCATGGTCGACAACCATCTGCACCAAGGCAACGAGTTGGGCCTTGATATCGACAACATCACATGGCGTCGAGTGATGGACGTCAACGACCGCAGCCTGCGCAACATCATCGTGGGCCTCGGTGGCAAGGCCGATGGCGTCGTACGCCAAACCGGTTTCGACATCACGGCCGCCAGCGAAGTGATGGCCATCTTGGCGCTGTCGACCTCTGTGGAAGACATGCGAGCCCGCATGGGACGCATCGTGGTGGGTTACACCAAAGACGGCACCCCCGTCACCGCCGAGCAACTCAAAGGCGCCGGCTCCATGGCCGTCATCATGCGTGAAGCCATCAAGCCCAACTTGTTGCAGACGCTCGAAAACACTCCTGTGATTGTCCACGCTGGTCCGTTCGGCAACATTGCTCACGGCAACTCGTCAATCGTGGGTGACATGATCGGCATCCACGCCGGCGACTACCTCATCACAGAGGCTGGCTTCGGCGCCGACATGGGCGCAGAACGCTTCTTCAACATCAAGTGCCGTAACTCTGGCATGGTCCCCGACGCAGCTGTGTTGGTGGCCACCGTGCGTGCCCTCAAGGCCCACAGTGGCAAGTTCAAGATCGTGGCCGGCAAGCCCCTTCCCGCCGACCTGCTTGCCGAAAATCCCGACGACGTGCGCGCCGGCGCTGCGAACCTCATCAAGCAAATCGAAAACGTCAAGGTGCACGGCGTGTCACCAGTGGTGGCCATCAACGCCTTCCCCGGCGACTTCGCCAGCGAGCATCAAGCCATCCGCGAAATCGCCGAATCAGTCGGCGCCCGCGTGGCGGTATGCACTCACTTTGCTGACGGCGGTGCTGGCGCCACCGACCTGGCTCGCGCCGTGGTCGAAGCATGCAACGAGGAGAACACGTTCGCCTTCTGCTACCCCGACACCGCCACCCTCAAAGAGAAAATTGAAGCGGTCGCTACCAAGATCTACGGCGCTGCCAATGTCACCTACTCGGCAGTAGCCAACACGCAGCTGGCCCGCTACGAAAAGAACGGCTTCGGCCACCTTCCGGTGTGCATTGCCAAGACTCACCTTTCCATCTCTGGCGACTCCACCCTCAAGGGCGCGCCCACTGGCCACACCCTCAACGTGCGAGAGGCCCGTGCCTCGGTGGGCGCAGGGTTCATTTACCCGATCTGTGGCGAAATGACCACCATGCCCGGCCTCGGATCTGCCCCTGCTGCCAGCATCATCGACTTCGATGAAAACGGCGAAATCATCGGCCTCAGCTAGGCCGTCAACGACGACAAGAAAGCGACAACAATCGTGGCAATACTGCTCGATGGCAACAAACTTCGCGACGAGATGGTGGCCCAGTTGCGGGTCACCATCGAAGCCGCTGGCAACCCCAATGTGTGCCTCGCCACCGTGTTGGTTGGCGTCGACAAACCCAGCCAGATTTACGTGCGTTCCAAGCACAAGAAGGCTCAAGAAGCAGGTATGGCATCGCGACACGTGGAGCTCCCTCAAGACGCCACCCAGCAACAGGTCGAAGATGCCGTTAAGGCGCTGGCCGCCGACCCTTCTGTTCACGGCATTTTGTGCCAACTTCCGTTGCCAGCCGGGCTCGATGCCGAGGCTGTGTTGGCCCACATTCCGCCCGAGAAAGACGTCGACGGACTCACAGAACAATCGATGGGCCGGCTGGTTCGCGGTACGCCTGGCCTCGTGCCGTGCACGCCTCTCGGGGTCATCCGATTGCTGGAGCGCTACAACATTCCTACCGCCGGCAAGCGGGCCGTGGTCATTGGTCGCAGCACCCTGGTGGGCCTTCCCCAAGTGTTGCTTTTGGCCCGCAAGGGTGTCGACGCCACTGTGACGCTGGCCCATTCGCGCACGCCCGACATGATCGACGTTTGTCGCGATGCCGACATCATTGTGGCCGCCGCTGGCCAGGCTCGCATGGTGACCGTCGACCACGTGAAGCTCGGGGCCACAGTCATCGATGTGGGTGTGTCGCGCACCGAAAGCGGCATCGTGGGCGACGTGGATTTCGACAACGTGCAACATGTCGCCGGGGCCATCACGCCAATGCCCGGCGGCACCGGGCCCATGACTATTGCCTGCCTGTTGGAAAACACACTCACTGCGGCCCGGCTGCAGAACGCCTTTCCTAAGTAGAAGTACCCGCCGTACCCACACAGAGAAGCGCACAAGGGAGTTTGATGTCGAGCGTTCAATCAATCGAGCGAGCCTTTTCTGTGTTGCGCAGCTTGGCCGGGGGAGCAGCGGGAGTCACTGAATTGGCCGACATTGTCGGGCTGCCCAAAAGCACCGTGTCGCGTCTTTTGAGCACGCTGGAACAACTCAGCGCAGTTGAGCAAATTACGTCAGGCGGCCGCTACCGGATCGGTGCTGGGTTCCTCGAAATCGCCGACGCCGTGCAACCAGGCCGGGACCTTGGCGCAGCCGCCAAACCCCATCTGGTGGCGCTTATGAATGACACCGGAGAAGCCACTGGATTAAGCGTGATGGATGGTGGCTCAGTGCGTTACATCGATCAAGTGGAGTCCACCAACGCCGTGCAGGTACGCGACTGGACAGGCGAATCTGTACCGCTGCACGTGGTCTCCTCTGGGCTAGTTCTCCTGGCCCACTCGCCAACTGAATTTGTCGACGACTACTTGTCGCGACCGTTGGAACGCTTCACCGCCAATTCGGTGGTGGAGCACCGAGCCGTGCGCAAACGCCTCACCGCCATACGGCACCAAGGATTTTGTTGGGTGTACGAAGAGTTTCTGGAGGGCATCAATTCGGTTGCTGCGCCAATCATTTCCCGAACTGGTGAGGTGATCGGCGCCGTCCATGCCCATGGGCCGGCCTACCGATTCCCCTCGGCCGGCACGGCAGCAGAAGTTGCGCAAACAGTCATCGACACGGCAAAGCGAATCGTTGACAACACCACCCTGACCACCGTGAAATCGGAGCATGCATCGTGAACCCCACCTCCACCTCGACCGTGGGCAACTACGTTCACGGCGCCCATTCGCCCGTCACCTCCGGCGAGACGTTTGACTCCATCAACCCGGCCACCAACACCGTCATCACGGCAGTGGGTCAGTCGTCGGCCGCCGATGTTGACGCATGTGTCACATCGGCACAGGAGGGCTTTGCCCAGTGGCGTTCCATGTCGGGCGCGGCCCGGGGCCGCATCCTCAACAACGCGGTACGCATCTTGCGGGAACGCAACGCAGAACTCGCCAGGCTCGAAGTAATCGACACCGGCAAGCCCATTTCCGAAGCGCTCTACGTGGACGTTCTGTCGGGCGCAGATTGCATCGAGTACTACGCGGGAATGGCGGCCACCCTCACGGGAGAGCACATTGATCTGGGCCGCAATTGGGCTTACACCCGCCGGGAACCGCTTGGTGTGTGCGTGGGCATCGGGGCATGGAATTACCCGATCCAAATCGCCTGTTGGAAATCAGCTCCCGCCCTGGCATGCGGCAACGCCATGATCTTCAAGCCCGCCGAACTCACACCCCTCACGGCCATGAAACTGGCCGAGATCTACACAGAAGCTGGTCTACCCGACGGCGTGTTCAACGTGATGCAAGGCGACGGACGCGTGGGGCAGATGCTGAGCTCCCATCCCGGCGTGGCCAAGGTGTCGCTCACTGGCGAAGTGGGCACCGGCCGCAAGGTCATGGCCCAAGCCGCTGACACACTCAAGAGCGTCACCCTGGAACTGGGCGGCAAAAGTCCGCTCATTATTTTCGAAGATGCCCACCTCGACAACGCCGTATCGGCCGCGCTCATGGCCAACTTCTATACCCAAGGCGAGGTGTGCTCCAACGGCACTCGGGTGTTCGTGCACTCGTCGATCAAGGCCGAGTTTGTGCGCCGTCTCGTGGCCCGCACCCGCAAAATGGTGATCGGCGACCCTCAAAATCCCGCCACCCATGTGGGCGCCTTAATCTCCCAAGATCACACCGCCAAGGTGCTTGGCTACATCGCAGCCGGCATCGCAGAAGGTGCCCATGTGGTGTGTGGCGGCAGCCGACCAGAAGACCCCGCATTGGCCAATGGCAACTTCGTTCTGCCCACGATTTTCGACGACTGCCGCGACGACATGACCATCGTTCAGGAAGAGATTTTCGGCCCCGTCATGTGCGTGCTCAGCTTCGACGACGACGACGAAGTTGTGGCCCGGGCCAACGACACCGAGTTTGGCTTGGCGGCTGGCGTGTTCACTAACGATCTCCGGCGAGCCCACGACGTGATCGCCCGTTTGCAGGCCGGCACCACATGGATTAACAACTACAACATCACGCCCATCGAGATGCCGTTCGGCGGTTACAAGCAATCGGGAATCGGCCGCGAAAACGGATCCGCTGCCATCAATCACTACACACAAATCAAAAGCGTCTACGTCGAAATGGGCGACGTCGAGGCGCCCTACTAGAGCAACACGAATAGCGAGATTCCGATGTACGACTACATCATCGTGGGTGGAGGTTCAGCTGGTTGCGCACTTGCCAACCGCCTGAGCGCCGACCCCAACAACAAGGTGCTCGTGCTCGAGGCAGGGCGGCCCGATTACAAGTGGGACGTGTTCATACACATGCCCGCTGCGCTCACGTTTCCGATCGGCAGCAAATTCTACGATTGGAAATACGAGTCAGAACCAGAGCCATTTATGAACGGACGCAAGATCTACCACGCTCGCGGCAAAGTGCTCGGTGGGTCATCCAGCATCAACTGCATGATTTTCCAACGCGGCAACCCATTGGATTTCGAGCGGTGGGCGAGCGAGCCGGGCATGGCCACGTGGAGCTACGCCCACTGTTTGCCGTACTTCAAACGCATGGAAAATTGCCTTGCCGGTGGCGACGAATACCGCGGTGATCATGGCCCATTGGAGCTCGAGCGTGGCCCGGCCACAAACCCGTTGTTTGGTGCCTTTTTCGAAGCAGTGCAACAGGCTGGATTCCCGCTCACGAAGGATGTCAACGGGTATAAGCAGGAAGGCTTCGCCATGTTTGACCGCAACATTCGTAATGGTCGTCGCCTGTCGGCCGCCCGTGCCTATTTGCATCCAGTAAAGAAGTCGCGGCCCAACCTCACCGTGCTCACCAGAGCATTGGTCAACAAGATCATTTTCGACGGCAAAACAGCCACTGGTGTGGAGTACCAAATTCGCAAAGGCGCCACCACCGTGGCGGTGGGCAAAGAAATCATCTTGTGCGGCGGCGCCATCAACACCCCCCAAATACTGCAATTGTCAGGCGTGGGCAACGCCGTTGAACTCGCCACTCTCGGCATCCCCGTGGTGCATGACCTTCCGGGCGTTGGCGAAAACATGGAAGACCACCTAGAGGTCTACGTGCAGCACGGCTGCAAACAACCAGTGTCGATGGCACCGGCGCTGAAGTGGCGCAACCGCCCGTGGATTGGGTTCCAGTGGCTGTTCTTCCGCAAGGGTCCCGGCGCCACGAACCACTTTGAGGCGGGCGGCTTTATCCGTTCCAACGACACCGTGAAGTATCCCAACCTGATGTATCACTTCTTGCCGATCGCAGTGCGATACGACGGATCGGCCCCGGCTGGCGGTCACGGATATCAAGTGCACGTGGGCCCCATGTATTCGAATTCGCGAGGCTGGGTAAAGATTGCCTCCCGCGATCCGCGGGCCAAACCAAAGTTGCAATTCAACTACCTGTCCACCCCAGAAGATCGCCAAGAGTGGGAAGAAGCCGTGCGTGTCACACGCCTGATTTTGGCTCAGCCGGCGTTCGAACCGTTCACGAACGGCGAGCTGTCGCCAGGGCCGGCGGTCGCCACGGGGGAAGAGATTTTGGAGTGGGTTCGCACCGATGGCGAGACGGCTTTGCACCCGTCGTGCACATGCAGAATGGGCACCGACGACATGAGCGTGATCGACCCCGTCACCATGCGCGTGCATGGCCTTGGCGGGCTGCGTGTCGTTGACGCGTCGGCCATGCGTCACGTGACAAACGGCAATATTTATGCCCCCGTGATGATGTTGGCCGAGAAAGCCGCCGACATCATTTTGGGCATCGAACCGCTGCCTCCCGAACACGTCGATTACTACATCACGCCAGCGTGACCGTTCGGTACCCACCGTGGTACCATCCCCAGGGTAAATTCCACATTGCGGATAGTTTCCGCATTACGGAATTTCCGTACAGTATTCCCATCTCAGACATCACCCGATGCAGGGCCTTTTAGGAGCCACGATGAGCGACGACGATTTCGAAGAAATTGATCTCAACAGTCTGAACGACGACGACCTCACCAAGCAGATGCACGACGATCTGTACGACGGTCTGGCCGCTGAAATCACAGAGGGCACCAACATTTTGTTGGGTCGCGGGTGGAGCGCCTCTCGTGTTCTAGATGAAGCTCTCGTAGAGGGCATGCGTATCGTGGGCATCGACTTCCGTGACGGAATCCTGTTTGTGCCGGAGGTGCTTTTGAGCGCCAACGCCATGAAGGCTGGCATGTTTATTCTGAGGCCACTGTTGGCCGAGACCGGCGTCCCGCCGATCGGCAAAGTGGTCATCGGCACCGTCAAGGGCGACATTCACGACATTGGCAAAAACCTGGTGGCGATGATGTTGGAAGGCGCCGGATTCGAAGTGTTCGACCTCGGCATCAACACCGACGCCGACAAATATTTGGCAGCCCTCGAATTGCACAAGCCCGACATCCTGGGTCTGTCGGCATTGCTCACCACGACCATGCCATACATGAAGGTTGTCATCGACACATTGGTGTCCAAGGGCCTGCGCGACGACTACATCGTGTTGGTGGGCGGTGCACCACTCAATGAAGAATTCGGGAACGCCATTGGCGCCGATGCCTACTGCCGTGATGCCGCCGTAGCCGCCGAAATGGCCAAGGCCTTGGTGGCGCAACGTCGTGCCGCACACTCCGCCTAACCGTCATCTCGTTATTGCTTGCGGCGCGTTAGTCAGAGAGATACGTGCCGTGCTTGCCCAACTGCCTGACCACCACATTGATGTCGAATATCTTCCAGCCTCGTTGCACAATCGGCCCCACCGCATACCCGATCGGGTGAGTGAGCTCATCGCTGAACGGGGAGCCAACTACGGTTCGATCAGCTTGGGGTACGCCGATTGCGGCACTGGTGGATTGCTCGACGCCCGTATTGCCGGCACGAACATCACCCGTCTCCCTGGAGCGCATTGCTATGAGTTTTTCAGCGGCTCCATCGATTTCGCGGCATGGCACGAGGCCGAGCCCGGCACGTTTTTTCTCACCGATTTCTTGGTGCGCCAATTT
This sequence comes from Acidimicrobiales bacterium, assembly GCA_038231795.1. Taxonomy (GTDB): domain Bacteria; phylum Actinomycetota; class Acidimicrobiia; order Acidimicrobiales; family JBBRKR01; genus JBBRKR01. The sequence goes on along the minus strand of JBBRKR010000007.1, from coordinate 20,495 downwards.
GAACAACTGGTGATTGTGGGCCTCGGTCTCGACAAACATCCCGAGCTCCGTGACACGTATTTTGGCAACTACACACGAGTCATTTTGATCACGCAATCAGACGATCCGGAACTCATCACCCTTGGTCAAGAAGCCGCCGCCCGAATCGGTTTGCGATTCGAACATCGTCATGTGGGCCTCGCTCCATTCGCATCAGCAATGGTGGAAATCACTGGCCTGTCGGCCGGGAAGGTTGTTTGATATGGCGGCAAAATTGGTTGTGATTTATTGGCGTGACATCCCCGCCCAAGTCAACGCCCAGGCAGGTCGCGACCGCCATCAAGTGTTGCTCGATCATCGCTTTCAAAAAGCCATCGATCGCGCCGCCATGTTTGCTGGCGTTACCACAGCTCACGACTACGTCGAACAATGGCGGCGGGAAACCAAAGCGTGCAGCAACGACTTGATCAACGAAGCCACATCCCATGCCGGATTGATCGATGCCGAATACACCAAGGATCGCCTGCGCGACTTGGCCGCCCGCGGGGGAATTGAAGGCGGCGACGTGTTACGCGGCCCGGGCCGCGATCGGGTCAAAGAAGCCGACGCCATCGATGCCGCCTACGCCGCCGAACATGGCGAAGAAGCACCAGACCCTTTCACCAACGTCGACGACGAGGACGAAGAATGACCCACACCATATTGAGCTCAGCCACCAAGGAAGTCGTCATCGGGTTCGATCGCGCTTTCGTGATGATCGGCGAACGTATCAACCCCACTGGCCGCAAACTGTTGGCCGAAGAGATGAAAGTCGGCGACTTCAGCCGCGTGGAAGCCGATGCCATTGCCCAAGTGCTCGCCGGTGCGCAAATGCTCGACGTCAACGCTGGTATCCCATTGGCTGATGAGCCTGCGTTGCTGGCCCGAGCCATTCAACTCGTGCAGTCGGTGGTCGACGTGCCGCTGTCGATCGACTCGTCGATTGTGGAAGCCCTCGCTGCTGGCCTGGCCGTGTACCAAGGCAAGCCTCTCGTGAACTCCGTTACGGGCGAAGACGAACAAATGGAACGAGTTCTCCCGCTGGTTGCCAAATACGGTGCTGCGGTAGTGGCCATTTCCAACGACGAAACGGGAATTTCTGAAGACCCCAACGTGCGTTTCTTGGTGGCGCAAAAGATTGTGAACCGCGCCAGCGATTACGGCATCAAGCCCTGTGACATCGTGGTCGATCCGCTGGTGATGCCCATTGGGGCGCTGCGTTACGCCGGTCAGCAAGTCTTCAAGTTGGTGGGTCGCCTGCGCGACGAGCTGGGCGTCAACACCACATGCGGTGCCTCCAATGTGAGCTTTGGATTACCCAATCGAAACGCCATCACAGGCACCTTCTTGTCGATGGCCATCGGGGCAGGCATGACCTCGGCGATTATGAATCCAATGCACCCTGAAGTGAAAGCAGCCGTAAAAGCAGCCGACGTACTGGCGGGCAACGATGCCGATTGCGCCAACTGGATTCGCGCCAACCGCGACCCCAACGCACCAACTGGTGGGCGTGAAGGCCGTGAAGGCGGGCGTCGTCGACGCCCGACCGAATAGGAGTTTTCGTGGCTCGTGTCGTATTCACTCCGTCTGGTTTAGATGGTGAATTCGACGCGGGCACCAACGTGTTGACGGCTGCCCGCCAACTCGGAGTTGACATCGATTCAGTGTGCGGCGGGCGCGGTATTTGCGGCCGATGCATGGTGACCCCCGGCACCGGTAGTTTCGCCAAATGGCAGATCGACGCCCGCGCCGACGCCCTTGGCGGCTGGACGCAGACCGAACTCGACTACCCCGGCAAGCGTTCGTTGTCGTCGGGCCTGTGGCTGGGATGCGCGGCGATTATCAAAAGCGACGTAGTGATCGACGTTCCCGAAGAGAGCCAAGTGCATCGCCAAGTGGTGCGCAAATCTGTCAACGTCGACGGCCTGATGGTCGACCCTAACTATACGCTGCTCTACCTCGATGTGACAGAGGCTGTACTCGGCGATGACCGCAGCGCAGCCGAGCTCATTGCCGACGCTGTGGAGGCCCAACACAACCGGGTGATGCGATCGATCCCGCCTCGATTGTTGGCATCGTTGCATCCCACACTCAACGCTGAACGAGGGCCAATGACCGTGGCCCTCAGCACTGGCGGCGATCTCGTGGCGTTGTGGCCTGGCTTTGTGGGCAACGCCTACGGAGTGGCCATCGACTGTGGCTCCACCACTATTGCGGGGCATATTTGCGACCTCAGCTCCGGCGAAATTCTGGGCAGCGCGGGGCGGATGAATCCTCAAATCCGTTTCGGCGAAGACCTCATGAGCCGAGTGTCGTACGTGATGATGAACCCGGGCGGTGAGCGCAACCTCACCGCCGCCGTTCGCACCGCGCTCAACGAACTAGTGGCAGAACTGATTGCCGCAGCGGGCGTGGAAGCCACCCACGTACTCGACGTGGTGTTGGTGGGTAACCCGATCATGCATCACCTGATGTTGGGTATCGACCCCACACCTCTTGGCATGGCGCCGTTTATCTTGGCGACCAGCGAGCCAGTGCATTGCCGGGCGATCGATATCGAAATTGATGCCCCCAACGCCAACGTCTATTTCGCTCCCTGCATTGCTGGCCATGTGGGCGCCGATACCGCTGCCGTCATTTTGTCCGAGCAGCCCCATCACAGCGACCATATGCAGTTGGTGGTGGATGTGGGTACCAATGCCGAAATCGTGCTGGGGTCAAGCGTCGTGCAATACGCGGCGTCGAGCCCCACAGGGCCAGCGTTTGAAGGCGCTCAGATCAGTTGTGGGCAGCGGGCTACCGCCGGCGCTATCGAACGGGTCCGCATCGATCGCGAGACGCTCGAACCACGTTTCAAAGTGATCGGCTCAGATTTGTGGAGCGACGATCCAGGCTTTGCCGAATCGACAGAAGAACTCAGCATTAGTGGTATTTGTGGCTCGGGAATTATCGAAGTCATTGCCGAAATGTTTTTGGCTGGCATCGTGGAGTACGACGGTGTGATTAACGGTGCCGCGAGCGAACGTAGCCCGCGCGTCATCGCAGAGGGTCGCACCTTTTCCTACGTGCTGCATACCAATGGCGAGACCAAGCTCATGATCACTCAAAACGACGTGCGGGCCATCCAATTGGCGAAGGCAGCGCTGCGGGCCGGTATTGATTTGTTGGTCGACCAAGCAGGCATCGAGCAACTCACCGACATCCGTCTTGCCGGGGCATTCGGCGCCCACATCGACCCGCTGTACGCCATGGTTTTGGGGCTCGTACCGGACTGTGAACTGGCTGGCGTGCGGTCAGTCGGCAACGCCGCGGGAGCCGGCGCTGTGCGAGCGTTGCTCAGTAAATCGCAACGCGCCGATATGGAACTCGCAGTGCGGGGCGTCATCAAAATTGAGACAGCCACCGAACCCAAGTTTCAGGAACTGTTCGTGAAAGCCATGGCCTTTCCTCATCTCGATGCCCCCACAACGCACATGGCGGCGCACGTTACTCTCCCCGAACGATCAGCATCATCCGAATCTGCTGGCGGCCGACGCCGTCGCCGGGCCTAACAGGAGGACCCATGTCAGAAGAACCAACCGCACGCCGCAGCGGCGGCCGCTCTGGGCGTCAAGCCGTACGAGCAGCCCACACCATTGCCCGCGATCCATTCATGACTCGCACGCTCAAGCCGTACGAAATTGTGAGCGAAGAGGGCTTGGCCATCATCGAGCACAACGCCGACACCATTCTGGAAGAAGTCGGCGTGGAGATCCGCGACTACCCGAGCGCCCTCAAAGTGTTCGGCGATGCCGGGGCCATAGTGGACGGCACACGAGTGCGGTTCCCGCGCGGCATGTGTCGCCAAATTGTGCAAGCAAGCGCTCCAGCGATGTACACCCAGCATGCTCGCAACCCAGCCAACAACGTGCAGATCGGCGGCAACGCCACCGTGTTTGCTCCCAACTACGGCTCGCCATTCGTGCACGACATCGACAATGGGCGCCGTTATGCCACCATCACCGACTTTCAGAACTTCATCAAGCTGGCCTACATGTCGCCCCATTTGCATCACTCCGGTGGCACCGTGTGCGAGCCCGTCGACATCCCTGTGTCCAAGCGTCATCTCGAGATGGTGTACTCCCATATCAAGTACAGCGACAAGCCCTTCATGGGTTCTGTGACGGCCGGATCACGCGCCGCTGACAGCTTCGAGATTGCTCGTATTGCCTTCGGTGGCGACTTGCAAAATCGCACAGTGATGACCAGCTTGATCAACGCTTCATCGCCGTTGGTGTGGGACGGCAGCATGTTGGCTGCTGCTCAGGTTTACGCCGAAAACAATCAGGCCTCGATCATCACGCCATTCATTTTGGCCGGCGCTATGGCCCCTGTTACCTCTGCTGGCGTTTGTGCGCAAACGTTGGCCGAAGCACTTGCTGGCATGACGTTCTCGCAACTGATTCGGCCCGGCGCACCAGTGATCTTGGGCTCGTTCGCTAGCTCCATGTCGATGCAAACCGGTGCCCCCACATTTGGCACCCCAGAGCCCACCATCGTGCTGTACGCCATGGCCGCTCTGGCCCGCCGGTTGGGTGTGCCGTTCCGATCTGGCGGCTCGTTGTGCGCCTCCAAACTGCCCGACGCTCAAGCAGCGTACGAAAGCATCTCGACCCTCATTCCCACCGTGATGGCTGGCGTCAACTTTGTGTTGCATGCCGCTGGTTGGCTCGAAGGTGGCTTGGCCATCGGCTACGAAAAGTTCATGCTTGACAACGATCAGCTGGGCATGATGATGGTGCTTGCCAAGGGCATGGATCTGAGCCCCAACGGGCAGGCGCTCGATGCCATTCGGGAGCACACTCCAGGCAATCATTTCCTGGGTACCGCTCATACCTTGGCCAACTTTGAGAATGCTTTCTATCGCTCAGAAACTGCCGACAATGCCAGCTTCGAACAGTGGACAGAAGACGGTTCACTCGATGCCGCGCAACGGGCCAACAAGTTGTGGAAAGCGTCGTTGGCGGCGTATGAAGCGCCGGCTCTTGATGAATCAATTGACGAAGAACTCCGTGAGTTCATCGACCGTAGGAAAGCAGAGTTGCCCGATGAGTTCGGATGATCGCATGACCATTGCATCACTAGTGTCCAACGCCCGTTTTGAGCTGATTCCGCTCAAAAATTTGGAGCCCCAACTGCCAGCGATTCCGCCGTCGAGCCGGCTGTCGATGACGTGTTCGCCAGCCAAAGGACTGCAGCCCACCCTTGATCTCACGGCGAGACTCACCGAAGCAGGGCATCATGTGGTGCCTCACTTGGCGGCCCGTCTGGTACGTGACAAAAACCACGCCCACGAGCTGGCCACGTGGCTGGCCGATCATGGCGTCGACGAGATTTTTGTGGTTGGCGGAGATTCGCCTGAGCCAGCTGGCGACTACTCCGATGCGTTGAGTTTCATGCGTGATCTTCTCGATGGCAACCATGGTTTAACTACGGTGGGATTCGCGGCCTATCCCGACGGTCACGCCGCGATTTCGTCGCCGGTATTGAGCGAAGCGTTGCTCGCCAAGCAGACCCTTTTGAAGGAAGCTGGCGTGCTCGGTTGTGTGAGTACACAGATGTGTTTCGACGCCGACAAGATCAAATCATGGCTGACCGGCGAGCGTGCCAAAGGCTTCGTTTTACCTGCCCATCTTGGAATTCCGGGCGTGATTGACCGCACAAAATTGGTGACCATGGGCGCCCGATTGGGAATTGGTTCCTCGCTACGGTTCGTGAAAAAGAACCGGTCCACGTTGACGCGCTTGTTGCGGCCAGGTGGATACAACCCGTCGACGCTGCTCAAGAAAATCGGGCCAGATTCGGCACGGTTGGGTATCGAGGGTTTGCACGTTTTCACGTTCAACGAAGTAGCAGCCACATTCGAATGGCACGCCAACCAAAGCTAGAAATCTGTCAGTTGCGGCGTCGCTCAAGTTCGGCAATGACGGCCGGGATCACTTGATGTAGATCGCCAATCACGGCGTAATCGGCCTTGGCCACCATGTTGGCTTCTTTGTCGGTGTTGATGGCCAGAATCTTCTTCGATGCCATCGCACCAACCCAGTGTTGGATGGCTCCCGAGATGCCGCATGCGATATAGATTTCCGGCGCGATGCGGGTACCAGTTTGGCCTACCTGATCGGTGTGTGGACGCCACCCATTGTTGGTGACGGCACGAGAACAACCAACCACGCCACCCAACATGCCAGCCAATGTTTCCAACGGAGCGAAGGCTTCTGGCGACCCAACGCCACGGCCTCCGGATACGACCACTGGCGCAGTCGCCAGCGTGACGCCAGCCACCCGCTCCGCACGGTCCACGACGATTGTGGCCGCTTGGGCAGCATCAAGTACCGCGTCGAACGTGACGACCGCAGGAGCCGCAGATCCTTCTGTACGCACCACAGCCACCGAATGATGGGCGACCGTAAACAGCACAGTGGAGCCAGCGATTGATGCTCGCTCGAGGAGCGATCCGCCCCATCGCATGCGGGTCATTTCGCCCACATTGGCGGCAGTGAATTCGAGCACGTTGGCCATCATTGGCATATCGAGACGAGCAGCGGCTTGAGCCATCACTTCGTTGCCTCGGTCGGTGCCGGTGGCCAACACCACTGAGGGGTTCAACGACGTAATCAGTTGGGCCACCACGGCACCCCACGCGTCTGGTCCGAAGTCGGTGAGGAGATCGTGATGGGCCTGATGCACCGTGGTAACGCCATAGTCACCAAGCCCGGCCGCCAGGGCGTCGGCGGCGGATCCAATGGTCACTGCGTGCAAGGCCGTGCCGTGCGCGGCGGCGATCGACGCGCCTACCGTGAGGGCTTCGTCGGTGGCAGGAGCAAACGTGCCCCTGTCGTGTTCTACGAGTACGAGAACGGTCATGCCAGCCCCAATTCCACGAGCAAATCCACAATGGCCGGAGCGGCCTCGACCCCAGTGCCCAGCACCACCGTGCGACTTGCTTGCTCCGGTGGTCGTTGCAACGTGACGAGTTGTTGCCCGCCACGAGCAGGGTCGGCGGCGTGTTGGGCCACGACCACTTTCTTCGACGACAGGCGGCCCTTCATGGTGGGGTAGCGGGGCAAGTTGATGCCCTCTTTCACGCCCAACACAGCCGGCATCGGCACATGATAAATCTCGTGACCGCCATCGGATTCACGCTTGGCGATGGCCACTGGCGATCCATCCGTTCCATCACCAAATGAGATGCCTTTGATCCCGTTGACCATGGAGCGCCCCAGTTTGCGAGCGACCCGAATGCCTACTTGAAAGCCGCCCGAATCTGCCGATTCGTTGCCGAACAGGATCACATCAAAAGCGCCGTTTGTGGCCTCTGCGGCCACGATGGCGTCGTGAATTGCCGTGGCCGTGCGTTGGGCGTCCCAATCGCTGCCATCAGTGGGAATCAGAATGGCTTCGTTCACGCCCAGGCTGGCCGCGTATCGCAACTGCTCGTCGGCCTCAGCGGGCCCGAGGGTGAGCACCGTCGAGGTGCCACCATTGCGCTCCACGATCTGCACTGCCTCTTCAACAGCACACTCTTCGTGGGGGCTCATAGTGAAGCCGAGGAATGCCGTATCTACCGATTGGCCATCGGCCGTGATGTTGATACGGGCACCCGGCGCCGGCACACGTTTGATGCACACCAAAACTCGCATGTGCTTACTGCTTCATCCGGGCGTCGTCGGTATCGAACAGGGGCTTGGAGCCGACACGGGCCACGGTCACGGGATGCATTTCGTTCATGTACATCACCTGAAGCTTGGTGCCCTCCACTGCGTGTTGTGCTGGCAGGTAGGTCATCAGGAGGAACTTGCCGAGCGATGGTGCTGCGCCGGCAGTGGTCACTCGGGAGACGCGTCCCACGTTGTCGACGATGCGATCGCCTTCGAGGGTCAGGATGGGCTCGTTGCCACCGGTCATGAAGCGGGAAATTCCCGCCGCGTTGACGTGGGAATCAACAGTCAATGTGCACATCAATGCCGCCGGGCCAGCTTCCCGAGCTGCCAAATATGCTGCCTTGCCAATGAAATCTGCCGACTTCACTTTGGGGCGATCAAGGCCAGCTTCTACGGGGTTGTATTCGCTTTCGAGCTCGGCGCCCATGAGGCGGTAGCCCTTCTCGATACGGCCAGTGAGGCCGTACACGCCAATGCCCACAGGGGCCACGTCGAACTCTTCACCAGCGGCCCACAACGTGTCCCACAGGCGAAGGCCGTGCTCCATCTTCGTGTAAATTTCCCAGCCCAATTCGCCAACGTACGAAATGCGGAACATGGTCACGGGCACGCCGTCGATCAATGTGTGACGCACAGAGCCGTAGGGGAATGCCTCGTTGGAAAGGTCGGCTTCTGCCACCTTCGAGACGAGCTTGCGGGCGTTGGGGCCCCACACGCCAATGGTGCACAGCGACGTCGACATGTCGGTAAACGTGACAGATCCGTCGGCTGGCAAATGCTTGCGGAACCAGTATTGATCCCGACCACCGTCGAACGCACCAGTCACCACTCGGTAGTGATCAGCGGCGAGTCGCATGATGGTGAGGTCGGCCCGGAAGCCGCCAGCCGGGGTGAGCAGCGGCGTGTATACCGAGCGGCCCACGGGCACATCTACGCTGTTGACAGTAAGGCCTTGCAGGTATGCCATCGAGCCGGGGCCTGTGATGTCGAATTCGCAGAACGCGGTGAGGTCGACCATACCGACGTTGTCGCGCATGGCCATGTGTTCGGCATTGATAATTGGTGACCACCAGCGGGCGTCCCACTCATGGGCGCGAGGAGCACACGCTTCTGGGTACTTGGCCAACAACTTCTCATTGGAGGTGTACCACTGCGGGCGTTCCCAACCACGAGCATCGAAGAAAGTGGCGCCGAGGGCTTCCTCACGGGCATAGAACGGGCTGCGACGCATGCCGCGTGACGACGCCCATTGTTCACGAGGATGCACGATGCCGTACGTCTTGTTCCAATGTTCTGCGCAACGGGCGTAGATCTGATGCTCTGTGCGCTCGTGGGCGTAGAAGCGGGAGATGTCGGAGCTGTGTGGCTCGCACACGTGGGGGTAGCCGTAGGTCATCCATTCGGCGACGAGCTTGGCGATTCCGGGGCCTTCCTTGATCCATACCGCGGCGGCCGACCATAGGTTTTTGACTTCGATCGTCTCACCCAACACCGGCATAGCGTCAGGCGTGAGCGAGAGCAGACCGTTGATGGCATAACGAATTTCGGCGGTCTCGAGGATCTCAGGCATGAGCTCCAGAGCATCTTCCATCTGGGGATCGAAATCGTCTTGCGTCAACGGCAATTCGGTAGGCGACAGTGCTGAATCTTCGTTCGATGGAATGTCGTCTGGGTGGTGGAAAATGGGGCGGTGAGCGTAGGAGCCGACTTCCATCGAACCCGATGATTGGCGCTCGTACATGAACGTGTCCATGTCGCGGATGATCGGGTAGGCGACCTCTTTGCCCGTCTGCTGCAGAATGTCGATGGGGCCAACGTCGGCCATTTGGTGCACGGCCGGGGTGAGGGGAATGGTGGCGCCTGCCATCTTGGCAATACGGGGGCTCCACACACCACAGGCGATGACCACATACTCGGCTTCGATGCGTCCCTTGTTGGTGACGACTGCCTTCACGACGCCGTCGACCACTTCCACGTCCATCACTTCAGTGTTGGCGAATACGGCGAGGTGGCCGCCGTCAACTGCTTCTTCACGCATGAGGGTGCCGGCGCGCAATGAGTCGACCACGGAAACGCTCGGCGTGTAGAAGCCGCCCAGGATCACGTCTTCTTCGATGAACGGCACAAGTTCTTTGACTTGCGCGGGGGTGAGCAGTGACGCTTCGATGCCCCACGCTTTGGCCGACGTCATGCGGCGATTGAACTCTTCGAGGCGCTCTGGCTTGCGGGCAACTTCGATGCCGCCGCACGTGGCATTGACGCCCATTTCGACATATTGGCGTTGGCTATCCAGAGTGAGGATCGCCATTTCCTTGTTGTGATCGGTGGGGAAAATGAAGTTTGATGCGTGACCCGTTGAGCCGCCAGGGTTGGGGAGTGGACCCTTGTCGATGAGGACCATGTCGGTCCATCCAAGGCGGGCAAGATGTCCTGCCAGACAGTTGCCGACAATGCCAGCGCCAATGATGACGGTCTTGGCTTTGGTGGGGAACTCACTCATCAAAATCTCCTTGACGGGACGCAGGAAAACGCTGCGAAAGCTGGGCTAAGTCTGCCACAAATACCGTCTGGTGGAATGATTCTGCATCGTGGAATCGTGTGATTGGATGTCGAATCACCAATTCTTTGGCATTTGGCTGGACGCCGCGTTCCGAACGGCGCGAATGAGCGCCTCCGAACGGCGCAAATGAGCCGTAAGGATCTAGGGTGACGCCGCTACCGAATCAACGGTGAATGTATGGGGGTACATGATGGCTGAGACCAGATGGCTTGTGGATACGGAGTCGAGTCCTCGCCTGCCCGTGTATACCCGGATGAACGCCAACGATGTGTTGTCGGATCCGATTTCGCCATTGGGCGCCACCATGTGTTGGATCCCCCACATCTTCCGAGGGTGGTGCACTGGGTACTTGCTCACCGGTGCCTACGACGACAACGATTTCGCACACCCCAATGGTTCAGGCGGTTTCTATTACGGCTGTTTGTACGTCAACCTGTCGGCCACGCGACTGTTTGGATTGCGTAGCGGTGTCGGCGTGGAAACCGTTGATGCCATTTGGTTCGGAGGCCATCCAGACCTGCCTGAATATGTGCCAATGAATGGCGACGTGAACGAGGCGTTGTCGGCCAAGGTGGCGGCGTTTGCGGGCTGGGCGCTCACCACCACTGAGTATCCCGACATAGAGGAAGACAAGAAACTGGCGGCCGAATTACGGGCGCAGCGACCAGATCTTTCGGTGCCCAGCGACGCCGCGCTGATAGCTCGTGCTCGCTCGGTGCTGATCTACGAGCGCCTCGTGTGGCGGGGGGAAACGTTGGGCAGTGTGGGCGGCTCAATTGGCGCTGGCGCCTTAGCGCAACTCTTGGCTGGAGCCGACCCCACCCTTGGCATTCGGTTGGCGGCCAGTGCTGGCGATGTCGACTCTGCCGCCCCCGCGTTCGCGATGTGGGATCTGTCTCGCATGGTGCGCAACGACCCCTCACTAGCCGCAGAATTTGTATCAGGGGTTGATGGCCTGCGCGATCGGTTGAGAGTGTCTCACCCGGCGTTCAGCGATGCCTTCGAAGCGTTCTTGTACGACTTTGGTTTCCGGGGACCCAACGAGTGGGACATGGGATCAGACGTGTGGGAGATCAAACCAAGTTTGCCCCTTGCGCTCATCGAACGCATGCGGCTTCTCGATGACAATCAGTCTCCAACCGCCCGTGCGGCAGCGCAACAACGCGATTTCGATGATGCTCTGGAACAAGCCAAGACGTTTCTCGCCGGCAACGAAGAAGCCCTCGCCACTCTGGCCTTGGCCGTGGCGTCGCAACATCGTTTTGCGGCGTGGCGTGAACGAGGAAAAGCGAACTGTGTACGCGTCATTCACGAAGCCCGCATGGCCATGGCCGAGGTGGGCCGTCGCATGGCTGAGCGAGGGCAATTGGCCAAAGCGAAAGACATTTTCCTGGCTACCGACAGCGAGCTCGATGGGCTCATGATCGACGGCGGCTACTTGAAAGACCGCCTCACCGCTCGGGAAGTGGAGTGGAAGAAATTGTTCGGCCTCGATGTGCCGATGTTTATCGACACCACGAAACCTGTTGCGCCGCCATCGGCGCTCAAATACGTAACGCAAGCAGACGCCACGCCCGTGACTGTCGGCGAAATTTTGGCGGGAGGTGCATCGTGTGCCGGCCTTGCTCGTGGCCGTGCCCGTGTCCTTTTGACGCCCGACGACGCTGGCTTGCTTGAGCCCGGTGAGATTCTCGTGGCACCCCAAACCGACCCCTCATGGACGCCACTATTCGTCGTGGCGGCGGCGGTGGTGGTCGACGTGGGGGCTCCCAACAGCCACGCCATGATCGTGAGTCGAGAGCTCGGAATCCCATGCGTGGCCGGTGTGTACGGTGCTTCGCGCCGAATTCCCAATGGGGCCACGATAGAGGTCAATGGCACGACGGGCACTGTCACCATCGTGTCGATGTAGACGCCGGCAGTCCTGTGAAAAAGGGTTTGAGTCTGCTCGTTGTTACGGGTGGGCACCCAGTTGAGTTCGTTGAATTTTCAGCAATGTTCGATCACCTTTGTGACGCCCACGGTTGGCGTTGGCAACATGTTGCTCACCCGGACGCGCTCGACTTGTTGACGCCGGGAAACGTCGGCCGATGGGACGCCATTGTGCTGCACGACATTGCGGGGCTCTCGCTTGCCAGAGGCCAAGCCCCCGCGCCCATTGGGCCGTCAGACGACGTCAAACGGAATCTGACGGAGCTCTTACTCGCCGGGCAAGGCATCGTGGTGACCCACCATTCCCTGGCTAGTTGGCCGCAGTGGGATGAATGGGCTCACGCTATTGGAGGTCGGTATTTCTATGCCCCTGGGAGTCTTGACGGTCAACAATGGCCATCATCTGGGTATCGAATCGATCGGCATCACATACGAGTCCTTGACGCGAAGCACCCCGTTTGCGATGGCGTGTCCGATTTTGACATCGACGACGAGTTGTATTTGTGTCCGATATTCGAGTCAGAAGTCGTGCCGCTGCTGGCCACCATCGCCGACTGCGCGCCGGAGAAAATGGTGTCCACTTACGAAATGGTTCTCGAAGGTGTGACGGTCTCGTGTGATGGGCATCCCACCACCAGTCCGCTCGTGGCGTGGGCGAAGGCGGCAGGCCGAAGCCCGCTGGTTTATCTGCAACCTGGCCACGGACCGGCCACCTTTAAACACGAAATGTATGGCCGGCTTTTGGGCAACGCCGTGGCATGGGTGAGTTCGTCCGAAGCCCATTCTTGGGCACAAGGCGTAGGGCTGTGAACCACGCGTCGAGGCGGATACCGAATGGGGCCACCATCGATGACGACGGGGCCAATGGCAAAGTCACCATTATTGCGTTGAAGGCAACCGCTTACGCCGACGGATCCTCAGAAGTAGCGGGTCGTTGCGGTGGTAGCGAATGACCGTTGCCGGCACTGATCCCGCCATCGACGGGCAGCACCGCGCCGGTAATGAAACTGGCTTGGGGCGAGGCTAAAAACGCGATGGCGTTGGCCACCTCTTCTGGGTTGCCCCACCGTTGCAGCGGAATCATTTTGCGGAAATCGTCGTACATCGGGGTGTTTCGAAGGCCTGCCGTCATACCGGTGTGTACGGGGCCAGGACACACCGCGTTGATACGAATCCCGTGCGCGGCGTGGTCGATCGCTGCCGAACGCACCAAATTGATCACCGCTGCTTTGGCCGTGTTGTAGGGCCACAGTCCCTTCTCGCCTCCCAGGCCAGACGTGGACGCAGTGACCACAATCGAGCCGCCGCCCATGGCGCGCATGTGGCCAACGACGGCCCGCATGCCGAGCACCACCGCTCGCACGTTGACGGCGATCACTCTGTCGAACACGGCCATGTCGAGTGTCTCAAGCGAACCGCCCGCCGGCAAGCCCGCATTGAGCACCGCAACGTCGAGGCGACCGAAATGGTCCAACGCCAGAGCCGCTGCTTCGGCGTTGGTTTCCTCGCTTGTCACGTCGCCAGCCATCGCCACCACGCGTCCGCCAGCGGGCAACCAATCGAATCGATCAAGCGAAAGATCAACTGCGACCACACCGTGACCGAGGTTGGAGAACAGTTCGACTGTGGCCCGTCCGATCCCACTTGCGCCGCCGGTAACTATTGCAACTCGGGTCACGTCAGAGTTCATGGCGTCATAATCGCGCACGATGAATGCCTGCTCGTCATCAAGCACAATGGCAGTCAAGGTCACTTTGCCGTGGCGATCACAGTTGGTCGCGGTGACCATCCGCTAGACACACAACCATGGTTTCCCGTTCGCAAATTTCCCTGGCCGCAGTGAGGCGACGGATCCGTCGAATTTCGGTTTCGCGCCCGACAATCAACGGGCCTGACCTGTGGGCAGAATTTGCATCGGATGCTGGCGCTCACATACACACATCGACGCTCAATATTGCGTGGATGGCTCGCCACGGCGTGGCGAACACCCAATTTCGCTTTGAAGACATGTTGGAGTTTTGGTATTCGAAACTGATACCAATGAACGACGGAATGGTGTACGACATCGGCGCCCATCGAGGCCGCCACACCGGCGTGTTCGCCCAGTTCGGTCGCCCAGTGGTGGCGTTTGAACCAAACCCTTTCATTCGGGAAATTCTTGCCGCCAATGCCGTTGCGTGGCCCTTGACAACTGTGCGCAGCGAGGCTGTTTGCAACGCCGAAGGAACAGGTACGTTCACCGTCAACACCAGTGCCCCCGAGGAGTCAGGAATCAAACGGCGCTTGTACAACGACGAGGCCTCTGCTCAGGTCGTCGAAATCCCTGTGCAATTCGCGAAGCTGGATGATGTACACGTCGAAAGCGATGCGATTTCCTTCATCAAGATTGATACAGAAGGCGGCGAGATCGACATCATTCGCGGTGCCCGATCAACGCTTGCTCACCACCGACCTGTGCTCAGTGTCGAATACGGATTTGCTGGTTACTCGAGCTACGGACATGTAGCTTCGACGCTGTTGGACCTCGTCGAGGAAATGGATTACGTCGCCTACGACATTTTCGGTTTTCGTGTCGACTGTTCGAACTGGGTCCAGGTAATCGACGCGTTTTGTTGGGATTTCATCTTGGTGCCTAGAGAGCAGATGCACGTGCACGCGGCCATAAGCAGTCTTCGGTTGGCCTTAGCTGGGACCATTCGAAGATATGTGATTGGTCAGTAGCTCGGGGGCTTTGGTCGATGAGTTGACGGGCAGAAGGACCTTGAGTTTCGCTCGCCGAGAACTACTTCTAACATGGCCACTATTAGCTCTGCGATCCATCTAACGACTGCAAGTTTTGTAGCTCGTCACACCCCGGGGGTATTCCAATGGCCATGACAGATCACGATGCTCTAGTACAGCTCAACCACGAGTACGCAGCTGCCGTGCGCACCGGCGTCTCCGCGTCACAAGCGTGGGGCGAAACATGGGCTCCCGATGGTCGATGGGAGTTGCCTGGTCGTGCCGTGGAAGGCCGCGATGCAATCGTGGAATTGTGGTGCGCGGCAATGGGCCGCTACGCCCACGTGGTGCAGATGTACATGAGCCCATGCTTCGATGTGGAAGGCAACGCCGCCACTGGTCGTATTCAACTCTTGGAACTCACGCAAGCGGCTGACGGAAGTCGGGCCACGATGGCCGGCCACTACGACGACGAATACGTGCGCACTCCCAATGGGTGGCGGTTCGCCTCTCGGACGCTTGCCATCTATTACCACGGCGCTCCCGATCTGAGCGGAATGTTTATCCCTTCGTAACCTCCCCTGGAGCTCACTATGCCAATGCATCCATTTCGATTTTCTCTGCAAGCTTTTGCCGCCACAAGCGGTGAAGCATGGACTCAAACGTGTCGCGATGCGCAGGCCGCTGGCTACGACACGTTGTTCACTACCGACCACTATTTTGGGCCTGGCGCCGTCTCGGAGGCGAGCGGTCACGGGCCAGTCGAGTTGGCTCCCATATCGGCGATGAGCATGGCAGCCGCAGTCACAACGACGTTAAAAGTCGGCTGCAGAGTGTTCGGCGTCGACTACCACCATCCTGTGGTGTTGGCCAAAGAACTCGCCACCATCGACTTCCTCTCTGGCGGCCGCCTCGAGGCGGCCATTGGGGCGGGATGGGTGCAGGCCGAATACGACGGCATGGGCATTGTGCGCGACCGGCCGAGCGTGCGAATCGAACGGCTCGCTGAGGTCATCGACTTGCTCAGGGCGCAGTGGAGCGGGGAGCAAATCGACGTGCACGGCAACCATGTGAATGTCTCCGGATTTTCCGGCGTTCCTTTGCCAGTGCAATCACATGTCCCGTTGATGATTGGGGGAGGGGCCGAAAAGATTTTGACCCTCGCCGGTCAAAAAGCCGACATCGTGAGTTTCAATTTCAACAATGCTTCTGGCTCGCTAGGGGCGTCGAGCGTGGCGGGCGCCACCGACGAAAAGACGTTGCAAAAACTGCAATGGGTTCGGGATGGGGCAGGTGATCGCTTCGATCAATTGGAGCTCGAAATTGGCGCCTATTTCATTTCCGTGACCGACGACCAACAAGCAGCCGCCGACGCGATGGGCAAGTGGTTCGGCACGAGTGGCGCCGGCATCCTGTCGCACCCCCACGCGCTCGTAGGAAATGTAGACCAAATTTGCGAAACGTTGATTGCCCGCCGGGAACGGTTCGGAATCAGCTACATCTGCGTTGGGCAGCGACACCTTGAAGAATTCGCTCCGGTAGTTGCTCGCTTGGCTGGCCAGTAGTAGAGCTCACCACGAACCTCGCACGCCCCAGTTCATAGCTCGGCCGAGGACCTCACGGAACTCGGGCACCAACCAACTGCCGAGGTCAATCTTGCCGAGATCGTCGATGCCCATGTCTTGCATGTCGAACCGTCCGCGGCAGTGGCCAAGGGTGAAATAGCACACCACGCCCTCGCCGTGGGGCTTGGTGTATAGCACCGGCCGCACGTCGGCGTCAGTGGTGTGGCCCTCATCAAACCCGCGGCACTCGCCGGTGTATTCGGCGTGCAGAATCACGTCGATGGTGGGATGCAACTCGCTGATGTACAACTCGTCGGTGACGGTGAATGGCGCAACGCCAGCGACCAACGGATGGTTAGGTTGGGTGAGGCATACCTCGTACGGTGTAATTGGCGGATGGGCCAAAAATTGGCTGCCCAACACCGACGCCACGGGACCGAAATCTCGGGGAGTCGTGAACGTTCGCCCGCCGTTTTCTTGCGGTGAGGTAATTGCCGAATTGCTGGCATGCAACGCCAACCAGCGGCCACCTCTGTCCACGAATTCCACCAGCGCTTGTTGTTGGCTGGCATTTGGTCGTACATCGCATGTGTAGGTCACCAACAGGTCGGCAGACGTCAACGCCTCGAGACAGTCGTAGTCTTCGAACACCCGCGATTTGGCCTCACCAAAATCGGCGAGCATTGTCAAAAGTTGCAGTCGAGCGAAGTCGAAATCGTGCCACCGCCCGCCGCAAACAACTACAACGTTGGTACGTCCCCCTGGCCCCATGTGGTATCTCGTTTCTATTCGGTTTACTCGACCAACAATAGACAGCAACTGGACCATGTGGGCCGGTCGAAACGGGATTGATTTGTTGAGAAAAGGGAATTGGCGCTCAAAAACAAACGTACCGAACCCCGATGAGGGTTCGGTACGTTCACGATGTCTCGCGACATCACTATGGTCGGGAAGGGGGGATTCGAACCCCCGACCCCCTGCTCCCAAAGCAGGTGCGCTACCGAGCTGCGCTACTTCCCGTTTCACCAACGGCTCGCAGATGTTAGGCGATCGGCTTGGTCGCCAAAGACCATTTGCGGGCAATTTTTGTTCTCCGCCCGGCAAAAACCCGGATGGTCACACCCGCCCGGTACACTCTCACCCCTGTGAATGCAACTGTCGAATCCCTCGAGGGAAACAAGGTCAAGGTCTCTGTCGAGATTTCCGAAATTGAGTTTGATAAGGCCATTAATGCCGCCTTCAAACGCATTGCAAAAGAAGTGAATGTGCCCGGGTTTCGTCCCGGGAAAGCACCACGGAAATTGCTGGAACAACGCGTAGGCAAAGAGGCTGGTCGTGAAGAAGCGCTGCGTGTGGCGCTGCCCGAGTTCTATGCCGAGGCAGTTATCGATAACGAAGTCGACGTAATCGCCGCGCCGGAAATCGAAATCACCGCCGGCCAAGAATCAGGCCCCGTGGCCTTCACCGCCGTGGTCGAAGTACGCCCGACCGTCTCGATCGCTGGGTACGGCGGCTTGCAAATCACACTGCCGAGCCCCGTCGTCACCGAAGAAGAAATCGACACCCGCGTCGATCGTTTGCGCGAGCAGCACGGAGAGCTGTCATTGGTGGAGCGTCCTGCCGAAAAGGGCGACCACGTCACCATCGACATCGAAGGCAGCCAAGATGGCGTTCCTGAGCCGGGCCTGACTGCCGAGGGCTACATGTACGAAGTGGGCAGTGGCGGGGTAGTTGAGGAGCTCGACAACCAACTCATGGGAGCTTCAGCTGGCGACGTGTTGAGTTTCGACGCACCTCATCCCGATCCCGATGAGGACCAGATTCATTTCGAGGTCACGGTCCAAGAAGTAAAGGCAAAGACTTTGCCGGAAGCCACCGATCAATGGGCAAAGGACTCCTCTGAGTTCGACACCATTGCCGAATTGCGCGCCGACACTGCCAAGCGCCTCAAGACCGTGAAGTCGATGCAGGCCACGATGCAGCTGCGTGACAAGGCCGCTGAGGCACTGGCGCTGCTCGTGGAAGATGAAATGCCCAAGGCACTCATCAACATGGAAGCGCAGAATCGTTTGCGGGACCTCGAGATGCGTCTGCAAGCGCAAGGTGCTTCGATTGATCAGTACCTCGAGGCCACTGGCCGCTCGCAAGAAGAAGTCGTGGGCGAGGCGCTTGGCGTGGCCGAGAAAATGGTGCGAGTCGATTTGGCTTTGCGTGCCTTGGCCGATGCCGAAGCCATTACCGCCGACGACGACGAAATCAACTTGGAAATCGACAATTTGGCCCGTCGAAATGGCCGCAAATCCAACCAATTGCGCAAGGCCATCGAAGCCAATGGAGATATTCCTAACCTGCGCGCCGATATTCGTAAGCGCAAGGCGTTGGAATGGCTCGCAGAACACGTTTCACTGGTAGACGACAACGGTGCGGAAATTAATCGCGCCGATCTCGACATCGCCGGCCTTGATCTTGAGGGCGAAAGTGCCGATGATCACCACGACCACGATCACGACCATGATCATCACGACCATGATCACGATCACGACCATTAAAGGCTGCGCTCATGATTGAACCAATCCGTAACTACATGGTGCCGAGCGTCATCGAGCAAACCAGCCGTGGCGAACGCCATAGCGATTTGTTTTCCCGCTTGCTCCGCGACAACATTTTGTTTCTTGGAACACCGATCGACGACACCGTGGCCAACTTGATTTGTGCCCAGCTGTTGCACCTCGAGAGCGAAAATCCCGACCGCGACATCAACATTTATATCAACTCGCCAGGTGGCGATATCACGGCGCTGTTCGCGATCTACGACACCATGCAATACATCAAGCCCGATATCACCACAATCTGTTTGGGCCAGGCAGCTTCCGCCGCTGCAGTGTTGTTGGCTGCTGGCACTCCCGGCAAGCGTATGGCACTTCCTCACGCACGGGTGCTGTTACATCAGCCATACGGCGGGGCAATGGGTCAGGCCGCCGATATCGAGCTGGCCGCCAAAGAAATTTTGCGTATGCGTGAGATCCTGGAGATGATTTTGTCCCGTCACACAGGGCAAACAGTCGAACGCATCGCAAAGGACACCGACCGTGACTTCGTGATGTCCGCCGATCAGGCCAAGGAATACGGCATTATTGACGAAGTGATCTCCAGCCGCGAGATTGTTGACAGGTCAGGGCCCATCGCGGCCGTTCGGTAATTACAAGCGTCAAATAGGCAAGGGGTCCGAGTGGCTAAATTTGGTGACGGTGGCGAGCTCCTTAAATGCTCTTTTTGCAGTAAGTCGCAGAAGCAAGTGCGCAAGCTCATCGCTGGGCCTGGCGTGTACATCTGTGATGAGTGCATTGAGCTGTGTAACGAGATCATCGACGAGGAGCTCTCCGAAACACCGGAGATCGGCTTCGAACACCTTCCCAAGCCAGCCGAAATTTTCGCCTTCCTTAACGACTACGTCATTGGGCAAACAGCTGCCAAACGGTCGTTGGCGGTGGCTGTCTACAACCACTACAAGCGGGTGCAGCACGGAGCGGCCAAGAAGGGTGATGTCGAACTAGCCAAGAGCAACATCTTGCTGGTAGGCCCCACTGGCTGTGGCAAGACCTTGATGGCGCAAACACTGGCCCGGATGCTCAACGTGCCGTTCGCCATAGCCGACGCCACTGCCCTCACCGAAGCCGGCTACGTAGGTGAAGACGTCGAAAATATCTTGTTGAAGCTTCTCCAGGCCGCCGACTACGACGTCAAAAAAGCAGAAACCGGCATTATCTACATCGACGAGATCGACAAGATCGCCCGTAAGAGCGAAAACCCGTCGATCACTCGCGACGTGTCGGGCGAAGGCGTCCAACAAGCATTGCTCAAAATTTTGGAAGGCACCACTGCTTCGGTGCCGCCCCAAGGCGGGCGCAAACATCCCCACCAAGAGTTCATCCAACTCGATACCACCAACATCTTGTTTATTTGTGGCGGCGCATTTGCGGGCGTCGAGAAGATTAT
>JBBRKR010000006.1:0-202031 GCA_038231795.1 Acidimicrobiales bacterium | reverse complement strand
AGCAAGAATCGAACTTGCGACCTCATCCTTATCAGGGATGCGCTCTAACCGACTGAGCTATAGCCCCGCAGCGCAACAGGGTAGCAAACGACCCTGGGTCCACCACAAGAAGATTCACTCGTACCCGTCGATTTCGAGCGCTTCGTCTTCTACCACCGACACCCGAAGCCCTCCCACGAGGTCGCTCACCAGGTTGAACAGCAACGCGGCGGCGCTCGTCAGCACCGTGCCGAGGGCAACAAAAAAGAGCCCTCCAATGGCACATGCTCTGAAAATACTTCGGCCATGCAACCGGAACCCAGTACTCGTTGTTGAGCTCTTTACGAACCGCTCGATTGTTTTAATAACACCGGCATCGTGGGCAACATGCCACAAAATCAATCCGGCGATGAGCGCTACGGCATACAAACAAAGGTACAAAATGAACGAGATCCGCGCCACCGAAAACACCTCGACCCGCCGAATGGTGCGTCGCACCTTGCGGACCCGAACCTTGGCGGATCCGGCCGGCAATACGTAGCCCACAGGCAGCGTCCCGGTATCGGCTGGGATGCCATTATCGCCGCTGCCTGACAACCCGTGATGCACAACCGAGGTTGGGTCGATCGAATCAGGAAACACAACCTGGCTGGAACTCATGGCACCTAGCGCAGCAAAGTCAGCCAGGGTGGCATCAGATATCTCGGCCGATGCGGCCGGCGGGGCAGGAGTGGCTCTCGGCACGGAGGCAGGCAGGTCGTCGTCAAACGCGCTGTTGGCCATGGCGGCCAGGGCACGTCGCGTCGGGTCATCCTTGCCGTTTGTCACAGCTCGACTATAGGTGCCCTCATGCTGCCTTAGCCGCCAGGTCCCGGGACAAGTGTGCGGACACGTTCAGCGCGCGCCACAGACTCGGATTCGCCCACCGACACCGTTACTTCGACCCACGAGTAGGCGTCGAGGTATTTGACAAGCCGGGCACCATTGAGCGCCACGATCTTTTCCGCTTGCTCCCGCGACCCAGCCGCGCCAGCCAACGCTGCCGCGTCGGCCGCGGTCCTAGCCTTTGCCGAGTTCGCGGCGTGGTGGCCCAGTTGGGCCAAAGCCACCACGATGCCCAACAACAGCAGCAACATGATCGCAGCAATCGGCACGATCTGACCACGATCGCGACCTGAATCACGCGTAATACGCACAACCGACATAACTACCTCCTGAACGGTCTATCTGGCCGGACCACTTTGATGAGCCGTAACAGGCAATCAGGAGGTCGGAGCCGACCAATAGTCGTTTGAGCTATGCGTCGGCTTCATCGTCCGCAGCATCATCGGACGCCAAAATCAGTGCGACTGCAGCTACGATTTGTCCGTCGTCAAGAGCCATCATGCGCACGCCAGTGGCATCGCGGCCTTGTGATGAGATGTCGTTGACTGGCAACCGGATCGACACCCCGCTGGAACTGACGGCGAAGACTTCGTCATCTACGCCGACCATAAATGCCGAAGCCACATAGCCCTTCTTGGCGGTGAGTCGCATACCGATCACGCCTTGACCTCCCCGGCCTTGGCGCGTGAACTTGTCGACTTCTGTGCGCTTGGCGTAACCCGATTCTGTGACCGTCAAAATCGACACGTCGTCTCTGGCCACATCGCACGACACCACTTCGTCGCCGGCCTTCATTCGCATACCAATCACACCAGATGCGCTGCGGCCCATGGGTCGCACATCATCTTCGGTGAACCTGATCGTCATTCCTTTTCGCGAGACCATGAAAATGTCGTCGCTACCCGACGTTTGAATGACCTTGACCAGTTCGTCGCCGTCCTTCAAGTTCAGAGCGATGAGCCCATCACGCCGTGAAGAATCGTATTCACTGAATAGTGTCTTCTTCACGTGACCCAGCCTGGTACAGAAAAACAGGTAACGACTGGTCTCGTAGTCGCGCGTGTCAATGACAGCTTCGATCGTTTCGTTTGGCTGCAACGGCAAAAGGTTGACAATCGGCAGACCTTTGGCTGTGCGTTCCCGTTCGGGAATCTCATGGGTTTTGAGGCGGTATACCTTGCCTCGGTTGGAGAACAACAAAAGGAAGGCGTGAGCGGTCGTATGAACAACTCGCGTGACCAGATCTTCTTCCTTCAACTTGGCGCCGCTAACGCCACGACCACCACGACCCTGAGTCTTGAACGCCGTGGCGTCAACAGTCTTGATGTAACCAGCCTTGGTCATCACTACGACAAGTTCTTTGTCGTCCACGAGATCTTCGATGGAAATCTCGCCCACATCGTGAGTGATCTTGGCTCGACGAGGGGAACCAAATTTCGTGCGAACCTCGGCAAGTTCAGATTTGATGACGTCCCGCAACCGGCTGTCGTCGTTAAGGATGGCTTCGAGTTCCGCGATTGCTTCGCGTAGTTTCGCCAGTTCTTCTTCGAGGTCGGCACGTGACAGTTTTGTGAGTTGCGCAAGCCGCAAATCCAAAATGTGGTTGGCTTGAATTTCAGTGAACAGAAACGGATCAGCCATCAGGCTTTCGCGAGCTTCTGTGCGGTCGTCAGACCCGCGAATCAACGCAATGATGGCGTCGATCATGTCGAGGGCGCGGATGAGGCCCTCGAGAATGTGGGCCCGGTTTTTGGCTTTGTCGAGACGATATTGGGTGCGTCGGGTGATGACTTCGACTTGATGACCAACGTATGCGGTGAGGACCTGCACCAAGTTGAGGGTGCGGGGCACACCGTCATCGATGGCCACCATGTTGATCGAGAATGTCGATTGCATTTGCGTCATCTTGTACAGATTGTTGAGAACCACGTTGGCGTTGGCATCGCGTTTGAGAGTGATGACCAATCGGGTGTCGACGCCGGCGCTTTCGTCGTTGATGGCACGAATGCCGTCGAGTTCTTTGCTGGTGACCAATTCGGCAATTCGTCCCGCTATAGCGCCAACCGACGTTTGGTAGGGAATTTCGGTGACCAGGATGACGATGTCTTTTTTGATTTCTTCGATCGACGCGGTGGCCCGCATTTTGACGCTGCCTCGCCCGGTGCGATAGGCGTCGACGATTCCGGTGCGGCCCATGATGAATCCACCGGTCGGGAAATCTGGGCCCTTAATGAACTGCATAAGGTCATCAGCGGTGGCGTGCGGGTTGTCGATCAGGTGGGTGGTGGCGTCAATGACTTCGACCAGGTTGTGGGGTGGAATGTTGGTGGCCATACCCACCGCGATGCCCTGGCTCCCGTTGACGAGCAAGTTGGGAAACCGGGCAGGCAACACCACTGGTTCTTCGGTCGTACCGTCGTAGTTGGCGGTGAAGTTGACGGTGTTTTCGTCAATCGACGCCAGCATTTGCATGGCCAACGGCGACAGCCGGCATTCCGTATATCGCTCGGCTGCCGGCGGTTGATCCGGCGAGCCATAGTTGCCATGGAAATCAATGAGCGGATTTCGCAACGAGAACGGCTGAGCCATACGAGCGAGCGCGTCGTAGATGGCCGAGTTGCCATGCGGGTGAAAACGGGCCATGGTGTCGCCAGTGACACGGGCACACTTAACGAACGGACGATCGGGTCGGAAATTCTGATTTTCCATATCCCACAAAATGCGACGATGCACGGGCTTGAGTCCGTCACGCACATCGGGCAACGCCCGACTCATGATGACTGACATCGAATATTCAAGGAATGAGCGTTCCATTTCATCTTGAATTTCGATCGGCGAAATCGAGCCGCCCAACGCGTCGGGAATCAGTTCGGCTTGGGGGGATTCACCAGTTTCGGGCACTTCGGGGTTCGGCACATCTGTGCCGTCGGAGGTGGGGGTGGTGTCGTCGCTCATGTGCTGCTCTTAAATGTCGAGGAATCGCACGTCGCGTGCGTTTGAAGTAATAAAATTTTTGCGGCTTTCAACGTCGTCGCCCATCAAAACGCTCATGATTTCGTCGGCCAGTGCTGCTTGCTCAACAGTGACTTGCAACAAGGTGCGTTTGTTCTTGTCCATTGTGGTGTCACGCAATTCTTCCCAGTCCATTTCTCCAAGGCCTTTGAGGCGTTGAAACTCCTTTTTATGGTTGGGATGATCTGCCAAGAATTGTGCTTTGGCCCTGTCGTCTTTCAGGTATATCTTTTGTTTGCCGACTTCGGTGGAATACAACGGCGGTTGGGCAATAAACACATTGCCAGCGTCCACCATACCTCGCATCTGACGGAAGAAAAACGTAAGCAACAACGTACGAATATGGCTTCCATCAACGTCAGCGTCGCATAGCGCGATCACCTTGTGATACCGAATTTTGTCGACATCAAACTCGTCTCCAACACCGGCGCCGATGGCCGTAATCAAGGCCTGAATTTCAGTGTTCTTGAGCATCCTGTCGAGACGGGCTCTCTCAACATTTAGAATTTTTCCTCGGATGGGAAGGATTGCTTGGATTCGCGGATCGCGGGCACGTATGCCCGAGCCGCCAGCTGAGTCGCCTTCCACGATGAACAACTCGCTCTCACGAGGGTCATTGCTATTGCAATCACGCAACTTGTCGGGCA
This sequence comes from Acidimicrobiales bacterium, assembly GCA_038231795.1. Classification (GTDB taxonomy): domain Bacteria; phylum Actinomycetota; class Acidimicrobiia; order Acidimicrobiales; family JBBRKR01; genus JBBRKR01. Next base: position 197,508 of record JBBRKR010000006.1, on the reverse strand, counting down.
TGCCGGCGCCTTCGAGACCGCTCTTTCGACGGATCAGATTTCGCGCGTCTTTGGCCGCCACTCTGGCCCGTGCGGCGGCCAAAGACTTCTTCACTACTTGGCTGCCTTCTGCCGGGTTTTCGTCGAACCATTCCGCCAACTTGTCGTTCGTTGCTTTTTGCACAAGCGAACGGATCGACACGTTGCCCAATTTGGCTTTCGTCTGACCTTCGAATTGCGGATCGCGCATCTTTACCGCCACGATTGCGGTGAGGCCCTCACGAATATCTTCACCTGTGAGGTTGTCGTCCTTGTCTTTCAACAGGGCCTTGGCTCTGGCGTACTTGTTGACAACACTGGTCAACGCCGACCGGAATCCCTCCACATGCATGCCGCCTTCGGTGGTGGAAATACCGTTGGCGTAACCGTGAATCCCGTCGTAATACCCGGTGTTCCACTGCATAGCAATCTCGACGGTTTGGTCGTCTTCGGCGGCTTCGAAGTACGGCACCTTGCGAAAGAGAGCTTCCTTGGAGGCGTTGAGGTGGCGAACGTAATCAATAATTCCGCCGTCGTATTTAAAAGTGGTGTCTTGGCCATGGCCAGGCCGCGCGTCGATAAATTTGATCTCCAGGCCTTTGTTCAAAAAGGCCATGATTTGCAGGCGTTCAGTGACCGTGCGCGATACGAATTCGACACCTTCTGAATCGAAAATGGTGGTGTCTGGCCAGAAGGTTACGGAGGTTCCGTCACGACCGTCGGGTGAGGGACCAATTTCAGTCAACGCCATGTGGAGTTGCCCACCATTAGCGAACTCCATTTGATAGCGAGTCCCCTGCTTGTCGATTTCCAAAATCAGCCGACTCGACAGAGCGTTGACAACGCTCACGCCAACGCCATGCAAACCACCGGACACTTTGTATCCCTCGCCACCAAACTTGCCGCCGGCGTGCAGCACCGTCAGCACAACCTCGGCAGCCGACTTACCCTTGTGTGGTCCAGCTGGGTAGGGGTCCACTGGAATTCCGCGCCCGTTATCGACGACGCGGCACGCACCGTTAGCCAACAACTCCACAGAAATAGTGGTGCAAAATCCGGCCATGGCTTCGTCGACTGAGTTGTCGACGACTTCCCAAATCAAGTGATGAAGGCCCGACAATCCAGTCGAGCCGATATACATTCCCGGTCGTTTACGAACAGGGTCAAGACCTTCAAGAACGGTGATGTCTTTGGCGCTGTATGTTTCGTTTGGCTGATTACTCACAGTTTGGCGCGCGTCTTTCTCATTGATAACCAATCGTTTCGCTGGATCACGACCACTTCAGCCCACTTGTACGGCAAAAGTGCTGGTCAATAGCAGCGTTTGTTAGTGCCGAAGTCTACTACAGGGGTGTAAGATCCCGAGCGTAAGTGACCGAGTTTTACCAGTTTTCGAGGCCAGTTAGTCAATCAATTTCAGGTGCCCGCCGCACTGATATTTTGAGGTCCACCACAACATTTGATCCCACGGCTTCGTTCAACCGTCCAATAAGCTGACGACCGAGGTGACGCAATTCGCTTGCCCATCGTGGATCGCCCACCACCACATACAGACACGACTGGGAAAACTTGACCGCAGAACTGTGGCGGGCGATTTCGGGGCCCACAACCTCAGGCCACAGTCTCACAACATCGATGCCTTGTGACCCCGTCCCCGTCAGACCGGTGAGTACCCGCTCGAGGGATTTTCGCAGTGGTGTGAAGTTATCTGCCGAATCATCGGCGACGAATGATCTGGCCATGATCTACATCATAGATTCGCTCGATAGCCAACGATTCGGGCGGCTCAATGGCAGACGTCAATATCGTCTGACATTTCGGCAACGCTGAAATCAGTGCCGCACTTCGGCTTGGGTCGAGCTCTGAAAAGACGTCGTCAAGCAGCAGCACCGGAGCAACGCCAATTTGCTGAGCGATGAGCTCATGGCTGGCTAAGCGCAACGCCAACGCCAAGCTACGTTGCTGACCTTGGGATGCGTGCGTACGAGCAAACGCGCCATCGATAGTGAGTTCCACGTCATCGCGCTGCGGGCCCACGAGTGTCGTGCCTCGTCTGAATTCATCGGCTCGCACATCATTCAGGGATTGAGCGAGACCATGATGCAGCCAATCTGGGTCATACGCCAACCCAGCCGATTCCCCGAATCCCGACACCGTGGCGTAACAAGCTGCTATCGCTGAGTGGAGGGCTTGGGCAACCTCGCTCCGATAGTGAGCGACCTCAGTAGCGCACACCACATAGCGCTCATTCCACACGTCAAGCGATGTCTGTACCTCGACAGGCAACGCTGCCCGGCCGTGATATTTGCCAGCAATTTCTTTGAGCAACATATTGCGTTGTTTCACAATGCGAGCCAGCTGAGCAAGATCACGATCTCGAGCCGGATCACAATTCACCATGACGTCGTCAAGAAATTCCCGACGGAAACTTGGCGCACCTTTCACGATGGTGAGGTCTTCTGGACAGAACGTCACGGTGGGCAAGAGACCAACGACTTCTCGAGGGCGAGTCAGCCGCACCCGGTCGCGATTTACCTGAAGGGCTGATGCACTGGATATCAATACGTCGACCACATATTCATTGTTGGCGCGAGCGATATTTGCCCTGCTCACACAGTGTGGAGCTCCGTACATCACCGTGTCGTTGAGTTGGGCCCCACGAAAGCTTTTCAGCTGACTCACGATGCCAATTGACTCAATGATGTTACTTTTTCCAGCCCCGTTGTTACCCACTAACGCGCAAACACCAGGGCCGAATTCCACCTCAGTGGAAACATGATTCCGAAATGTTTCCAGTTGCAAACGCGAAATGAACATCAATGAAGATTTCGAGCCGGTAAAGCCGACACCAAACCTTTATGCCACTCGCACCGGCATGAGTAAATACAAAAACCCGGTTTCTCCAGCCGGCCGAATCACGGCTGGCTTGAGAGCATCGACGGTATCAAGGGTGATCTCGTCTCCGTGGGCAGCTTCAATACCGTCGGTGAGGTATTCGGCATTAAACGCCACCGTCATTTCAGTGCCCTCATAATGGGCGTCGACGACCTCTCGAGCTTCGCCAACATCTTGGGCAACAGCAATAAGTTCTACCGCGTCAGCACGTAACGCCAAACGAATCGGGGTCGCCTCACGGGCCATCAATTTCACCCGTCGCACTGCTTCTCCAAATGCTTCGCGTTGCACCGTTAGACGGTTGGGATACGACTGTGGAATGAGTTGCCGATAGTTCGGGAACTCACCCTCAATAAGCCGTGTTGTGAGTCGCACGTGACCTACATCGAACGTTGCTTCACGGTCCGACAAGTGGATGACAACATTGTCAACACTGCCCAAAAGGCGGGCCAACTCCGACAGCGCCTTACTTGGCATCAACACTTTTTGACCGCTTCGCAACAGGTCGACGCCTGCTAAGTCGCACACCGCTAGTCGATACGAATCGGTGGCCACAAGACGTAATCCTTCGTCTTCGGCGCTCATCAGAACGCCGGTAAGAATCGGCCGAGCATCATCGTTAGATGCAGCTTTAACCACTTGCTTCAATGCCGCTACGAGTGCGCCTGCAGCGATAGTCACCTCGCTGGGATCAGGCTCCGGCAAACGGGGGAAGTCGTCTGCCACAAGGGCTCGCACCGCGAAATCACTTCGACCAGAAGAAATTCGAGCTTGATCGCCGTCTACGTCGACCATTACCGCACCGGCGTCTAAGGCTCGCACGATGTCGGTGGTCAATTTGGCGGGCAGCACACAAACGCCGTCCTCGCCTGGTGTCACCGTAGTGGTAACACGAATAGTGAGATCTAGATCCGATGCAGCCAATTCCAGACTTGATCCCGACAGCCGGAACCGAATGCCCGACAACACCGGCAGTGCACCACCTCGACCGGCGACACCTCTACTGGCAGTAGACAATGCTTCAAGGAGCACATCACGTTCACAACGAAATTTCACGACAACACCTTTCAGCGCTCAAGTTGAGCGGCGCGTGTTTTTTAGTTTTAGAGAGATAAGAATAGGAGTAATAATAAGGGCTGTGGATTGTGGATATCGTTGTATTTGAGCAGTTCACCGGCGCTGAAGTTTCGCTCTGGTTGTCCACTGATTTCACAGCTTGCTGGTTCATGTGGTTCTCGTCGCCATCTTGTGCACACATTCGTGTGTCGTCGCCACAGGTCCGCGCGTCACGCTAGACAACGTTGTACACAGCCTGCAATCAAGCAATGAACGCTCGGCAGTCATGCTTGTCCAGTTTTGATTTTTTGGATGAGGTCGTTGACTTGGTCAAAGAGTTGCCGACGCTCACCCATCATGACCTTCACTTTTTCAAAGGCGTGGATGACTGTGGTGTGATCACGCCCGCCAAACTCCCTGGCAATTGCTGGGTAGCTGAGGTCTGTGAGATTTCTGAACAGGTACATAGCGACCTGGCGAGCAGTTACCAATGGTCGACGGCGACTCTTGCCCGTGAGCTCCTCAATGGTGAATCCGAATCGACGGGCAACTGCGTCCATGATGATGGACGGGGTGATGGTCACGGGTTGGTTCGGCTGCAAAATGTCGGAGAGGACTTGTTCTGCCAGTTCTACTGTGAGCGATGCCTTATTGAGACTGGCGAAGGCGGAAACTCGGATGAGTGCTCCTTCGAGCTCACGAATGTTGTCGGTGATATGCGTTGCAATCAGATTCAACACGGCGTCGGGAATCGGGATACTGCCCTGTTCCGACTTTTTTCGCAGGATCGCGAGCCGTGTTTCGATGTCGGGGGGTTGGATATCAGTGATGAGCCCCCACTTGAAACGGCTGCGCAATCGATCCTCAAGTGTCGCAATGGCGTCGGGTTGCCGATCCGATGAAATGACGATTTGTCGATTGGCTCCATGTAGATGGTTAAACGTGTGAAAGAACTCCTCTTGGAGTCCTTCTTTGTTTTCCATGAATTGAATGTCGTCAATCATGAGTACGTCAATTTCCCGGTAGCGACGCTTGAATGCAGCCGTTGTGCTCGTGCGGATGGCGTCAACAAATTCGTTCAGGAAGGTTTCGGTGGAAACATATCGAATTTTGTAATTCGGGTATTGAATTCCAACGTAGTGGGCAATGGCGTGCAGCAGATGCGTCTTACCAAGCCCGGCACTTCCGTAAATAAACAACGGGTTGTAACTGCGCGCTGGCGTTTCAGCGACTGCGAGTGCTGCGGCATGGGCGAAACGGTTCGATGTACCAGTAACAAATGCTTCGAATGTGTAACGGGAATTCAACCCCGGGAATTGCACATTGCGATCACTCATCTCAGATGTGTGAGCTACGACATGATTGGGTTGCGGTGTGCGTAGGGTGTCCTGTTCCAAAATAGGATCGTTATGTCCAGCTTGGTGACGGGCTACGTCGATACTTAACGACACCCCACCAAATCCGCACTCTTCCAGCGCATCTCGTACTAATGCCAGGTAGCGGCCTTCGATGCGATCCTTAATGAGCGAGTTTGGCACGGCAAGAGAAAAATCGTTGGCGTTGAGTGCTGTAGGCGTGACATCTTGAAACGTCGTCAACCACACGGCTTCTGAGACCTGTGCTCGAAGGAGGTCAGAACATGCTTTCCACAGGGATTTTGGGTCATTCATCTGGGCACACCTCCTTGTTGTGTTGCAACTATCCCCAGCTTCCCACACAGCTGTGGATATAGATTCAGCGGAACATACCGTGTTGGGATAACAAATTGGTATGTTTCGAGACCAGGACCGGCGACCTTACCACTCTGTGGACAAACGTCAATCGGCGACGAGTTTCACGAGGGTGATCAGGTTCTTTTTGGTTCATTGGGCGTAGGCAATTGTCGAAAGCGGGCGTGAGCGGCTACCCTTGGCCCTGTCGTGGGCGCAAAGTCTGCTCCGCGGCACTATTTCGTCAAACACGCTTGTAGTTTCGTGGTGTATCACCGCGGATCTTTGGCGTTGTTGCTGCTCAGGAAGGTCTGTTCGTGAAGAGAACGTTTCAACCCAATAATCGCAAGCGCGCCAAAAAGCATGGCTTCCGCCACCGTATGGCTACCCGTGCCGGGCGCGCAGTATTGCGTTCACGTCGCATCAAAGGTCGCGAAAAGATCTCGGCCTAGGAATTCACGGATTTGATGTGAACGCTTTGATCGGTCGTAGTGATTTCAACCGATTGCGCCATGCCGGCGTGACTGGTCGTTGTCAACAAATCAGTGTTGTGTTGAGTTTTCAACCAGGCGATGCGCAGGTACGAGTCGGTTTTGCAATACCTCGCGCCGTTGGAAATGCTGTGCAGAGGAACCGGTGTCGTCGACGTCTGCGGCATATTTTGCAAACCGATGCCGCCATCGAACGAGGCGTGTTGCTCGTTCGGGTTCATGAAACCTTCGAAGACGTGTCCCGAAATGATTTGGCGGAGATCTTGGCTTCTGCCACCAAACGAGCGATGGCAAAGTTGTGAGTTGGTCCAGGTGAAGCGCCTCATCGTGGTGCCGATTCAGTGGTATCAGCGTCTCACGGGATGGCGAGTTTCGCCATGCCGGTTTATTCCAAGTTGTTCGTCGTACGCAATCCAGGCCGTAGAAATTCACGGCGCTGGTAAAGGTTCAGTTCTTGCGGTGTCACGGCTGTGTCGATGTCATCCGTGGGGAAAATCAGGTTTCGATCCGGTTCCCAATCGGGCCACACCGGTTTCGTAGATTGTTGGAGAGTTAGATGTTTGGTTGGTTAGCGAAGGCTTTGGCCTGGTTCTATGACATATCTGGGTCCTACGGCGTGGCCATCATGTTGCTCACGGTGTCGATCATGATTGTGTTGACGCCGTTGACGCTTAAGGGCACCCGATCGATGTTGGCCATGCAGCGCTATCAACCAGAGATGAAGCGCCTCCAGGCCGAGTTCAAGCACGACCGGCAGCGTCTCAATGAGGAAATGCTGGCGTTTTACCGGGAGCACAAGATCAATCCGGTGGGCGGCTGTGTGCCGATGTTGGTGCAGGCGCCAGTGTTTATCGTTCTATGGCGAGTGCTGTCGGGCCTGATCAAACGCGGCCCCGGTAACAAATTCACACCGAGATATCTGAATACGACGAGCAAGATGTACCTCGATCTCACAAACTCGACGCAGATGTCGAGTTTCGGGTTGGACCTCTCCAAGAGCGCCGTACAAATGTTTAAAGGCGGCGTGGTTAAGGGGCTCCCTTATGTCGCCTTGGTTGTTGTGTACGCAGGTTCAGCGATGTACCAGCAACGTCAAATGATGGCCAGAGCTAAGGGTCAAGAGATGACCGCTCAGGCGTTGCAGCAGCAAAAAATCATGAAATTTCTTCCGTTGCTTTTCTCGGTAGTGTCACTGAACTTTGCTGCTGGTTTGTTGGTGTACTTAGTGACCTCCAACCTCTATCGGGTTGGGCAACAAGCGTTTATTGCCAAGACCATGCCCATTCCTACGCCTTTTGTAGCCACCGATGGCCCGAAAGCGCCGTCCAAGCCTGTCGTGCAGAAGCCTGTCACGCCGGCTAAGCCGATCACCTCTGGTCGTGTCACACCAAAATCGTCCGGATTAAATTCATCATCGACCACGTCACGTCGTTCATCGGGGGCGACGCGTCCCAGTGTGGGTCGCAATAATCGCCAGGGCAATGCGCCGGGCAAGAAAGAATAGTTATGCAGTGGGTAGAAACCCGTGGGGCATCGATCGACATAGCTGTCGACAGGGCTCTTGACGAATTGGGCGTCGATCGGTCTGAGGCCGAGATTGAAATACTCGATGATGTAAAAACGGGCCTGTTCGGCCGTGTGAAAAGCGAAGCACGAGTTCGTGTGCGTGTTGTTCCTCGCGCGCAACGCCCCAAAATGGAGCGCCGCGACCGCAAAAAGAAACCGTCGCGTGATGGGCAGCAGCGGGAATCCTCGCCGACTGACGAGCCAAAAACAGCCAAAACAACCAACGCTGACTCTCTCGCCATCGCGGCTGGTGAATCCTCGAATTCTCAGCCCAAGCCAGCCAATACCCGCGTTAAGCGGGAACCTCAAGGAGCATCCATGTCATCGGACTACATCGAATTACCAGAACTGTCATTTGCTGAGCAAGGTGCAGTGGTGGAGACCTTCCTGGCCGGACTCACGAATGCCTTTGGATACGAAACAACATCGGAAATGGTGGTTGAGGAAGGCGAATCGGTTGACGTGCGTGTTTCGGGCGACGGCCTTGGGTTGTTGTTGGGTCCAAAGGGGCGCACACTTGATGCCGTTCAGGAGTTGGCCCGAACTGTCGTGCAACGCAAATCGACTGCCGTGCGACACAGTCGCATTCGGGTCGATATTGGCCAATACCATGAACGTCGTCGAGCAGCATTGTCGGCTTTCGCAGTGAAAGTTGCCGAATCGGTGGCATCGTCGGGTGTGGTTCGAGAGCTTGAGCCAATGAACTCGCCTGACCGCAAAATCGTGCACGACGCAATCATGGAAGTAGAGGGAGTGGCGTCAATCTCCGAGGGCGAAGAGCCCCGACGCCGAGTCGTCATTCAGCCTCGTGAGCTGGCGTAACTCTTTTACATCAGAGACACTTGGCGGATTCGACCAAGTATTCGCGGCGGCTCAGCGTCACGGATGGATCGGCACCGTATCTTCGTCATCAATACTTGACGCGTCTTGGCAGTTTGTGGACCTCGTTGCCACCTTTGAGTGGTCCAAGGCAATAGAACTGGGGTCAGGGGGTGGTATCCCGGGCCTTGTCGTCGCGATGGCCTTCCCTGCAGTTCGGTTGACCTGTATTGAATCCGACCTCAGGCGAGTAGATCACCTGTGGTGGGCAGTACACCTTTTGAATCTTGAGAACAGGGTATCGGTCATACATGGTCGGGCCGAGGGTATTGCTCATACCCCAGAACACCGCGGTCAATACGACTTGTGTTTGGCTCGCAGCTTCGCTCCCCTTCCGGTCACTGTAGAGATCGCTGCCGGTCTTCTTTGTGCGGGAGGACGATGCGTGGCTTCACAGCCGAGCCACTCGTCAACAGGCCTGGCGCGCGCTGCGGCACTGGACAATTTGGGTCTCGTCGAATGCGTGGCATCTGAGTCGATGTTTGTAGGTATCCAACGTGAGCCATGTCCCTCGCGCTATCCTCGGACTGAGAAGCTGTCGCGTCGCGATCCCCTATGGAATGTTTCACGTGAAACATAGCGGGTAGCCGCGACTTGCTCGATAGAGAGGAAGTACCGAATGTTGTGCGACATCTGCCAAACACCGACAATCAGTAGACGGTGGCTATGAGCGAAGATCAACCAGTTCGCATCATCGCCGTTGCCAACCAAAAAGGTGGAGTCGGAAAAACAACGACTACCATCAACCTGGGGGCATGTTTGGCGGACATCGGGTATCGGACGTTGCTCATCGACCTAGACCCTCAGGGAAATGCCACGACCGGGTTAGGAATCAACATACGTGATCTACAGTCATCGATGTATGACGTGATAATTCACGATATGCCGATTATCGACTGCATAGAGTCAACATCGGTCAGGAATTTGTTCATTGCGCCATCCAACTTGGATCTAGCTGGCGCCGAAATTGAGCTTGTGCCAGCGTTCAGTCGAGAGCTAAAGCTCCGTAGAGCTCTGGATGAGGTCAGGTCTGAATACGACTACATACTCATTGATTGTCCCCCATCGCTCGGGTTACTCACGGTCAATGGACTAGCTGCCGCCACCGAAGTTCTTGTACCGATCCAGTGCGAATATTACGCACTCGAAGGTCTCAGCCAACTTCTCAAAAACGTAACCCTGGTACAAAAGAACCTGAATCCTGTATTAGAGGTCAGCACCATCATTTTGGTCATGTACGATGCTCGCACCAAGCTGTCAGACCAGGTTGCAACTGAAGTGAGAAAGCACTTTGGGCCTAAAGTGTGCCGCACCGTGGTCCCCCGTACCGTACGCCTGTCTGAGGCTCCGTCATTTGGCCAGGCCATCATTGAATTCGATCCCAGCTCACGAGGAGCAATTGCCTACCGGCAACTAGCGAAGGAGGTCAGCGGTGGCGCGTCGCAGCGGACTCGGTAGAGGGTTGAGCTCACTCATCCCTATGGAAGAGGTGGAGAGCAGTGGATCGTTCCAGGAGGTACCAATTGGATCTGTGCGAGCCAACTCGCATCAACCCCGCGTCGCATTCGATGAGGATGCCCTAGCCTCGCTAAGTGCTTCAATACATGAGCTTGGCGTATTGCAGCCGATCTTGGTGCGCAGCGTCGGAAATGGTCAGTTTGAACTGATAGCAGGGGAGAGGCGATGGAGGGCTGCTAAACGGGCGGGACTGCAAACAATTCCCGCTATTATCCGCGAAGTTGAAGACGTCAACTCATTGGAACAGGCGCTGGTAGAGAATCTTCATCGCGAGGATCTCAATGCTTTGGAAGAAGCAGCAGCCTTTCAACAACTCATAGAGGACTTTGGACTTACTCATGACCAAGTAGCGCAGCGAGTAGGGAAAAGTCGGTCGGCTGTGTCCAATACTCTTCGACTGTTTCAACTTCCCCCCAGCGTGCAGCGATATGTTGGTGAGGGCCGCCTTAGTGCTGGTCACGCACGTGCGCTCCTTGGGACACCAGACCGAGCATTCCAAGAAGCTTTGGCCAAACGGGCCGTTACTGACGACCTCTCAGTGCGCATGGTGGAAGAGGCGGTGCGGGACCGCGAACATCGCAACGAGCCTACGCCAACTACGACAAAGCCATCAGAGAACAAGAAATCCGGCACTCCCGGCATGCTCGAACTTGAGACACTCTTGTCTGAACACTTGTCGACCAAAGTCACCATCACGATGGCAGCGAAACGGGGAAAGATTGCCATCGAATTTGCGACCCTCGACGACCTCGAGCGCATTTATCGGGCCATGACCGACCCCACACCGAGCGAAACGCCTTACTAAAAGCATCACACCGTTATCCACAGATGTGGATAACGGTGTGAACATCAACCCAAGGTTGAGGCTTGGCTACCCGGACATCAAGTGTGACCAGGTAATACTTCTAGAGCAAATCGGTGAAGTCAGCAAGGAGCTGGGCTTTACCCTTGGCGCCGACGATCCGCTTAGCGGGAACGCCATTCTTAAAGACGATCATGGTGGGAATGCTCATCACATCGAACCGCATCGCTAAATCGGGCTCGGTGTCAACGTTGACTTTGGCAATCGAAATGACTCCCGCCTTTTCGACCGCGATGTCGTCCAAAATAGGGGCAATCATCTTGCATGGACCGCACCACTCGGCCCAGAAGTCAACAACGACAAGGTTGTCGGCTGAGTTGATGGTCTCGTCGAAGGTGGCTGACGTGAGGTGGGCGACATGTGCTGACATGACTTACTGCTTTCTCACCAGTTCGATCCTGGTGCGATAGTGACGTGAAAGTTTGGGGAGTGTACGGGTGCGGAACAAAATTTCCACCAACGGCTAGCTGTGTTGAGCCTCAAGCCAGCGCTCGACATCGATGGCGGCCATGCACCCCGACGCAGCAGCGGTAATCGCTTGCCGGTAGGTGTGATCCTGCACGTCGCCACAGGCGAACACGCCTTCCACATTTGTGTAAGTCCCGGGGCCCGTGTGTAGGTATCCGTTGGGCTCCATCGTGAGCTTGCCCTGAAAGAGGTGGGTGTTAGGTGTGTGCCCAATGGCGATAAACAATCCCGAAATGGGCATCGATGAAGTATCGCCAGTGACCGTGTTCCGGAGTTCGATACCAGCCAAAGACGTTTCGCCGACAAGGTCAGTAACTTCGTGGTTCCACAGAAACTCCATTTTCGGGTTGGCAAACGCCCGTTCCTGCATGATTTTCGACGCCCGCAAATGGTCACGTCGATGAATAAGAGTCACTTTAGACGCGAATTTCGTGAGGAAGGTAGCTTCCTCGAGGGCGGAGTCTCCACCACCCACGACTGCGATTTCTTTGCCTCGAAAAAAGAATCCGTCACAGGTTGCGCAGGTCGAGAGACCATGCCCAATGAGCCGATCTTCGGCGGGAAGCCCCAGCATGTTGGATTGTGCGCCGGTGGCAACGATGATGGCGTCGCTGGTGTAATGCTCGCCAGCTGCCGTCACAGAAAATGGTCGCACACTGAAATCAACGACTGATGCTTTTTCTGTGACGAACACCGAACCAAAACGAGTAGCCTGATCACGCATATTCTTCATGAGTTCAGGCCCCATGATGCCGTCAGGAAAGCCAGGGAAGTTTTCGACGTCGGTAGTAAGCATGAGCTGGCCGCCGGGTTGATCTGAAGTAGAAGATGGTTCGCCTTCTATGACAAGGGGAGCCAAATTGGCCCGTGCGGCGTAAATGGCGGCGGTCAGACCAGCGGGGCCCGAACCTAAAATGATGACGGAATGATGTTGAGTCATGGCTTCACGGTAGCGGAACGTTTCGACCATAGAAACGAACCAATCGCCACGAACAGCCCACCAATAATGAAGTCGGCTATCCACACCTTGCCAGTGGCGACGGTGAGCAAGCGAACGGAGGCCACCGCGACCAATGGGGCACAGATCAGAGCAATGAGAACAATGACCAGTCCGTAAACGACCGCACGGCCGAGTTTGAGGGCGGGGTTGGTAATTTTGTTGCGGGCAGTGTCGACAAGCCGTTCAATCGAATTGGCTGCCTGCGCCGCCCAATCGGCGGAGGGGGCTGTATCGGCGGGGTTTGTGGCCATACGTCGACTGTAGCCGCGCCTAGGGCACTGGTTGGCAGGTCACGGCACCGACAACCAATGTCACGGGTGGCGAAGTGTCGAGAACCACGAAAATCGTCACCGGTTGTTGACCAACAGTGGCGGAGAACACATGAACGATTCCTGAGGGCCCGTACGGGCCTCCGTACGGACATTGTGGGCTGGTCGGGCTCGGCCCTGTCGTGGTGGACAACGGGGCAGTGGAGGTGGTCTGAAGCGTCGTGCTCGAAACAATTGCCGTAGTGCTCGAAAGAATCGTCCCTGATTGGTTGGGCACAAGTGCTGCCTGAGCGGCGTTCGCGGCATCGGTTGCGTTGGCGAATTGGCCTAAGAACACTGGCGATGGAAAGGGGTTCAGCGGACCTGATGCCGCTGCGGTGGTCGAATCGAATCCGGTGGCCGCCATTGGCAAATTTGACGTCGTCGTGGCCGCGTCGGCGTTCGTTTGTGAGGCTGCTTGCGAGCGGTCGCCGGTCTTCAATTGACCTCCCTCGACGCCAAATTCGGGCTGAGAGGTGCTTGCCAGCGACGTGGTGGTCGCCGATTTGAATTCTCCGTTCGACGAATGCCGGATAACGGCAAACATCAACACTGCAGCTGCAGCTACGGCGACGACCTGGAAACCGCGGCTGGCAAACCGATTTGGGCGGCCTTGGGGAAAAGGCATAGCTGTCGACTCGTCGAATTGGTTCATACCTGCGTGCACGATGGCATCGAGATCGAAATTGGCCTGTGAAATAACGGATGCGAAGGAGCTCTGGTTGCCTTTGAACTGCTCGGCCCTTGCCAACGTGGTGGGGTCACCGTTGATGTGGACGAGTTCTGCCTCGGAGACAACGGCGTCTATGAACCCACTGGCGAGGGCGTCAACTTCTGTCGGTTTGTCATCGGGTTGGTCGTTCATCATCGAATAGTCACATTCACTCGGCAGTTGGACGCTGGCTAAGCGGGTCGTGGTTCCCAGAAATTGTTGAAGCAAGCGCGGCACGACCCCGAGCGATCCGCGAACGAACGGTCCCTGGCGGAATGTCGAGCACAGTAGCGATTTCGGCGTAGTCCAAATCACATATATCGCGCAGCACTACTGCAGCGCGATAATTCCCGGAAAGTGAGCGCAAAGCGTCACCCATCACTATTTGATCTACGACACTGGCGCTGTGGTCGTGTCCAACCGTGGTGGGCAGTTGTGCCTGATCCATGCGGCCATAAGGGTCATCGCCGATCAAATCATGGCGCGTGGTAAATCGGCTTCTACGGCGAAGGTCGTCAAGACAGGCGTTGGTCACCACGCGAAATGACCACGTCGAAAATTGAGATTGCCCGTCGAATCGATCGAGTCCTTTGACGACTGCCACCGATCCATTTTGTGCCGCATCTTGTGCATCGGCGTCGTTGCCCATTAAGCCGCGGCAAAGTCGAAACCAGCGTTCGCCGTGGCGGCGGAGCAACATTTCCATCGCCCGACGATCCCCGGCTTGGGCGGCGCGAACTAACGATGCATCGTCAAGGCCGCCAAGCGGGGCCGAAGTTTTCCGATCGGGTCGACGATAGGGGCTAATGGCGAAAGTGTACGCGTCGCCCTCGTCGTCGTGGCACTCTGGAGCGGTGGTGGCTCGTCAGCCAGCGAGGTCGGCCGAGGCGATGCGCACGAAATACGGCGCAGTGGTGCCGCCCAATTTGGTGATCCAAATCAGTACCAAGCGCCCTGGTGTTTTTTTAAGATCGATGGTGACGGTGCCTGAAATTCCGGCCGACGTCGCTACTGGTTGCGCCCATTCGGCAAGCGAACCAACTGGAGATGGTGCCACGAAAATCGAGGCGTCCCAACCCGACGATGCCGATTGCAACGTGAGCGTTGACAACTTGCGGACCTGCGAAAGTTCAAGGACCACGCCGACACCGGTTTTGTTGCCAAATGTCTGCGATTTATACGACTCGGTCGACCAGAACGTCTCGCCGTTGTTGTCGACTAGGTTGCGAAGCTCACCACGATGCTCCGTGCCATCGCCGGGAGGCGGATCAAATTCGCTGACTGCCGCAATCGACAACGGAGCGGCGGCGACTGGTTGGGGCCCACGTGATGGGGAACGCACGATAAGTAGACCAGCCACCAACACCGCTGCGCTGACGAGGCCAATCAATAGCGGGCGAAGCATCCGAGGCTGTCCATGATGGTTCGATGGAGGTGCATTGCGGACCGGAGCCGCAATTGGATTGTTTGAACGGCTGTTGGTGGTGTTTCGGTTTCGCTCGATTTTGCCTGTGTTTGTAGCTTGCGTTGGGATGGGGCGCTGCCCCGTGCGTTGCCCCAGAAGCGAATCGCACATTTGGGCCACCGACTCGTATCGATCTAGCGGTGATCGGGCCAGTGCTTTGAGCGTGATGTGGTCGAGGCGCTCAGGAATTCCCGGCCGATGTCGGCTGGGAGCTCCAGGATCGGTGTGCAATCGTGCCAGCGCCAATGCAGCGTCTGACCCACCAATGAATGGCAATTGGCCGGTGAGCATCTCGTAGAGCACAACACCGAGGGAATAAATATCCGACCGCTCGTCAATTGATCGTCCCTCGACCTGTTCTGGTGACAAGTAGCCAGCCGTGCCCAGCATGGTTCCCGCAACCGTCAGGGCTTCGGTGGTTGTCACCTTGGCAATGCCGAAGTCGGCGACCATCACTCGACCGTCTGGGCACAACAAAATATTGGCAGGCTTAATGTCGCGATGGATGACGTCGGCGTCGTGGGCGACGCTGAGCGCGTCGGCTACTGCGGCGGCAACTCGCACTGCTTGGGGTATCGGCAACACTCCGCGTTGCTGGAGTTCTTCGCGCAAGTTGTTGCCGGGCACCAGTTCCATGATGATGGCCGCAAGGCCGTTGTCTTTGATGGTGTCGAAAATGGAAACAATGCCGGGATGCGACAGTCGTGCCACTGCCAACGCTTCGGCGCGGAAACGTTCCACCAACACGGCGTCTGTGGCCAGATGGGGATGCAACATTTTGATCGCCACGGGCCGCGACAAAATGCGGTCGACGCCACGCCACACCTCAGCCATACCTCCCATGGCGATACGTTCTTGGAGTTCGTACCGGCCGACCAATACGCGCCCAACTCGGGGGCTGGCTCCGGTCGGTTCGCTCATAGGGATGTGTCGGCAGGGTGTGCCGAACTAGGCCGATGCCTCGAAGAAAACAGCCATGACACGGGGGCCAGAATGGGTGCCAATCACTGCACCAATATCAGACACCACAACTTCGCCGTCGTGTATCGATTTTACGGCGTCAACGAAGGCGTCGATATCAGGGGCGCCGCCATGACAAATCGCCAGTCGGCTCCCGGAACGGGCGGTGGCGACCTTGGTTTTGAGGTACTCGAGCGCTTTGCCTCTTGTGCGTTGCTTGGAGTCTTGGGCCACGATTCCATCGTCAACTGTAATCACAGGCTTGATGGCCAGTAGGGAACCCAACATTGCTTGAGCGCCGCCAATGCGACCACCCTTTTTCAAATTGTCCAACGTGTCCAGGGCAGCGAACAGAACAAGCTTGCTTTGCAATGCAGTGATGTCGGCCACGATCTCGGCTGATGATGCGCCGGCTTCTGCCATCTCAGCGGCCCGCAAACACAAAAGCCCGACCCCCATGCTCACGGTTTGGGAGTCGATGACGTGCACGGAAATCTTGTCGGCAACGTCGGTGGCGGCAACCTGTGCTGACTGCATCGTTCCTGACAGCTTTTTCGACAGCATGATGCAAATAATTTCAGTGGCACCTTGGCCGGCTAGCGATGTGAAACACTCCACAAACGCCCCTGGCGATGGAGCGGCAGTCTCGGGAAGAACAGGTGATTTGGCGCATAGGTCCCAAAATTCGCTATGACTGATCGAGGTGCTATCGGGATATTCGGTGGCACCGAAACGGATCGAAAGCGGGACAACCTTGATGCCACATTTTTCAAGTAGGTCGTTTGAAAGGTCACAGGAACTGTCGGTAACAATTCGAATATTCGGATTCACGATAGTGAAACTAGTTGCTCAACCGAACCGTGTTGTGTCTAGTCAACTGCTTCGCCGATTGCATCGCTTGGTGCCGGTGGTCTGGCCTTGCGCCAATGTCGAATCCACCACATCAAAAGCACCGCCAACGACAACGCCGACAACACAACCCCGACGCCAGACACCACCGTTGAACGGATTGTGATTCGACCGCGCGCAAATTCGATTCTGCCGTTTGGTGTTGTGAGTCTGACCAAGATGGTTTGTACACCTGAAGTCTTGGTTCGCACTGTAAAGCTGACTTGGTTCTTGCCTGGTTGAAGCGTCACGGGCAACGCGTCGCCGGCTGGATATGACAGCCGATCAGAAGAATCCAAACGTAAGGTCGCTTGCGTGGCTGTCGTTCCTGTGTACACGACAGTCAGTGGAATTTCGCCCTGACGTGATGTGAGCGTAAATGTCTCATCGCCGAGTGGGCTTACGTTTCGGGAGGCGGTTGTGACGAGATTCGAAATGACATCCACGTAACTGCGGCGTTGGTCATCTGACAATCGCGATGCAATGATGTACGTCAAACGATTGGTCATTTCTTTGATCCGGGTTGGTGCCACTGTGGCGTCGAGCGATGCCATATCGTCGAGTGCCGATTTTGCTTGCACCTGCAATTTTGCCACGGAGCCGAGCTCTCGTGGGGTGGGCTGGGTGTTGAACTGGTATAGGGGAGCGTTGACGAGCGGTACTTCAGCAAGCGGAACGAGCCGGCCAATAGGAGATGTCAAAAGTGCTGTGATGAGCGCATCAAATTGGTTGCTATTTTCGATGACAGCTGAGGTGAGGTCGATAACTTGGGTGACTGCCTCGCCAGGTTGGTCAGTGTCGGCAATTGTGCGAATCGACCATTCCAACATTGTCCGCTCCAGCGCAGTGGAGAAACGTTGCCCACTAGTTGCCACAAGTACAGCGGCGTTAGGTGTGACGATTTTGGTGGATACATCTGCTGCGGAATATGCCGGCAACGGTGCTGGCGCGGAACGACCTCCATCGATCACTGTTGTGTAGCCCAAAAGATTAAGAGCACTCACGCCCGTTTGGGTGAGTGAGTCTGCGACTACGAGGCTGTGCTCATCGACCGACTTACTAAATCGGGTGGTGAGCTTTTGGCGTCCGGCGTCTATTTGTTTGGTGAGTTCCTGTGTCAAGCCACTAGTCACCGCTTCGTTGATCGGGATAGAAAATGCAGGACTTGACACGAGCGTCAGCTTCGGATTTTGAATCACCTTGTCGAGCAATGTGATCAAGGCAGATTGTTCCGCATTCGTGCCGTCGAGTGCGTCAACAAAATCGATCGGGAGGCTTAACGCAACAGGGATTTCTGGGCGATCAGCCAAGAATTGCAGGGTGGCCGTCCATCGAACCAAATCGTCGTGATTCACGACTGTGCGTCCGTTGGCGTCGACTGTGGGAAAAGCCTGGAGATGGGCAAAAGTGGTGGCCGCCACGTTGCGAGGTGCGGCCTCGTCGACAAAGCGCACGAAATGGGTCGTCGTGGATGCCACCACTTGTTCGTCAACATCGACGAGTTCAAGGCCGACCGGGTACACCCCTGGGCGTTTGAGTCGTACGTTGACGTCGTCGGTGTTTGGCAACTTCGTTGTCGAAAACTTGATTGACAATTCCAGATTGCCTGACGCATCGCGCGGTGACGTCGTGATGTCGGGGCGGGCGTCGTACAAATTTCGGCCCGAGAATTGTTGATCGATTGGTGAATTGAGCGCCCGGATCGACGTAAGTTTTTTGCCTAGGAACAGGTTGAGTGTGGCGTCGGGTGGAGCATCGGTGATGGCTACTCGAATGACAAGTGTCCCTTCCGCTGGAACATACATTGTGCGATCGACTATTCGAATGGTCGGACGCGCTGCACGTGGCAAGGTCGAACCGTGAGCGGACATAGCGGTTGAAACCGCTCCGATAGTTGTCGCGGCAATGGCTGCCAAGATGCGATGAGTCGCGGTCGGTCTCATGGCCACTATTCCCGTCCTGCCACGGTGAGATCGCGTTCTAAAACAGTCAGGTGATCTATCGAAGGCCGGAATCCAAGCCGTCGGTACAGAGCAATGGCGTCGTAGTTGGCTGTTTGCGTGTTGACGTATACATTTCTTACGCCGCGCCGATACATCCAACTCATAGCGTCGCGCATCAAACCGCCACCCAACCCGTTGTTCTGGGCGTCGGGATCAACCGCGAGGCGTTGAATGAAACCGTTCTGGCCGGTAAATCCGGATATTGCGTAACTGGCGAGCACCTCATGGTGTCTGTAAAACCGAAATCGAGTGCGAACAGTCGCGGCAAGGGCCTCGTTGATGCCCCCGGTATCGAGGCGCCAAAACGGAACGAAACAACGACTATCGACCCGCAGAACATCGTCGAGGTGGCGGCCTCGTACTCGGGTAGGGCGGCCAATTGCAGCCTCCGTCTTAATGGGTGGCCGAAATTGTCCTCCCGTGACACCATCGAGGCGCAAGCTGAGCAAAATCAATCGCTCTTTTTCCGTGAAACCAGCATCGAAAAATGAGGGTTCATGGTGACTTGCGACAGCGCCCGTCACGACTGATTGGAAG
Organism: Acidimicrobiales bacterium; assembly: GCA_038231795.1. Classification (GTDB taxonomy): domain Bacteria; phylum Actinomycetota; class Acidimicrobiia; order Acidimicrobiales; family JBBRKR01; genus JBBRKR01. The sequence continues at coordinate 178,173 of JBBRKR010000006.1, read as the reverse complement.
CCTTGCCCGCGCAGCAACTCCACACCTTGCTCGATGTATTCCCGGGGCACAGATCGCTGATCACTTATTGATGCCATGTACGCCACTTGCGTGCTGGCCTGCCATGGCATGAGTCGCAATTGGCCTCCGGGGTGTTTTAACACAGTCACTCCGGCTGGTGCGGCGGCGCTCAGCTTCACGTCGTCACACTACCGGGCGGGCTTGGCGTACAAGCTGACAGGGTGTCGACCACGCCGCAGTTGCGTCACTGACCTTAGCGGTCGCCGAGTAACCCACCGTAGGGGTCGATCGTGGGCCAACTATTGTCGCGACCGTGATTCCTGAACGATTGATGCCAATTTTGCATCAAACCAACACCCTCGCTGACCGATTCATCGAAGCCGGATTCCGGCTGTACCTGGTAGGCGGGACTGTTCGAGATCTTCTGTTGGGCGCTGAGATGGCGGGTGATTTCGATTTCACGACGGATGCCCAGCCGGCCCAAATTAAGGATCTGGTGGCAAGTTGGGCAGATGCCGTGTGGAGCCAAGGGGAAAAGTTCGGCACAATCGGGGCCCGCAAAGCCGGCCAAACCTATGAGATCACCACCCATCGCGGGGAGGCGTACAACCCTGATTCACGCAAACCGGAAGTCGAATTTGCCGACAATGTAGATAGCGATCTCGGGCGGCGCGATTTCACAATTAATGCCATGGCTTTAGAGCTGCGTGGTAGCTCTGGTGAGTTGCCGACGTTGATCGACCCGTACAACGGAGCTGCTGATTTGGCGACGAAAACGTTACGAACGCCTCTGGCCCCTGAAATCAGTTTTTCCGACGACCCCTTGCGCATGTTGCGGGCGGCCCGTTTCGTGGCCAAATATGACCTGACACCGACCGTTGAATTGACGAATGCCGTGCGCACCCATGCTCAGCGCCTGGGGATTGTTTCCCGAGAACGAATTCAGGCGGAGCTTGACAAACTCATAACGGTGAAGGACCCGGCCGCGGGTCTGTGGTTCCTAGTTGACAACGACTTAGCGCAAGAATTTTTGCCAGAACTGCCTGCCATGCGCTTAGAGCAAGATCCCATTCATCGCCACAAGGACGTTTTGGCGCACACAATTGCTGTGATCAACAACGTGCACCACGAACACCGGGTCGTTCGTCTAGCTGCGCTGTTTCACGACATCGCCAAGCCCAAGACTCGTTCATTTGGCCCTAGTGGCGTGATGTTCCATCATCACGAAGTTGTCGGCGCCCGTATGACCCGGGAACGGATGAAGGCGCTTAAATATTCCTCTGATGACATCACTCAGGTGAGCCAGTTGGTGTTTTTGCATCTGCGATTCCACACCTACTCAATGGGATGGACCGACGCTGCCGTGCGTCGGTACGTACGCGACGCTGGCTCGCAACTCGCAGAATTGAACGAACTCACCCGGTGCGACGTGACGACCCGCAACCAACGCAAAGCCGACATGCTGTCGCGGCGGATGGACGAACTCGAGCAACGAATCATCGAGCTACGAAGTCAGGAAGAACTTGATGCCATCCGGCCCGATATCGATGGCGCCGCCGTGATGGCACATCTCGGCATTGGGCCGGGACGAATCGTGGGCCAAGCATTGGCGCACTTGCTGGAGGTCAGAATGGACGAAGGCCCCCTCGAAATCGAGGAGGCCTATCGTCGTCTAGATTTGTGGTGGGCGACTAACCAGCAATAAACGATTCGACAAGTTCCCTGGCAACCTCGTCACGGTATTGCACAGCTGGTGATTTCATGAAGTAGGCCGACGCACCAACGACCGGGCCGCCTTCGCCGCGATCCATTGCCAACTTGGCACAGCGAACGGCATCGATGATGACGCCCGCCGAGTTCGGTGAATCGTGCACTTCGAGTTTCAATTCGACCATCAAAGGCACGTCGCCAAAGTTGCGTCCTTCGAGGCGGATGAAGGCCCATTTGCGGTCTTCGAGCCACGGGACGTGATCGCTAGGACCGATATGGACGTCGTTGTCGCTAATGCCTTGATCGATTTGGCTGGTCACCGACTGAGTCTTGGAAATCTTTTTGGACTTCAATCGGCTGCGTTCGAGCATGTTCATAAAGTCCATGTTGCCACCGAAATTGAGCTGGTAGGTATGGTCGATTGTGGTGCCACGGTCTTCGAACAAGCGGGCCAGGGTGCGATGCACGATGGTGGCGCCGACTTGGCTCTTGATGTCGTCGCCCACGATTGGCACGCCGGCAACCCGGAACTTCTCGGCCCACACAGGATCCGACGCAATAAACACCGGAATCGCATTCACAAAGGCCACCTTGGCGTCGAGGCATGCTTGGGCGTAATGCTTTTGGGCGATTTCGGAACCCACGGGCAGGTAGCTCACCAGCACGTCAGCTTTTGAGTCGCGCAGCACTTGGGTGACGTCGATTGGTTCAAGCGGCGACTCTTGGCATGTTTGGCGATAAAACTCGCCGAACCCGTCGAAGGTTGGTGCCCGTTGCACCGTCACGCCGAGGTCGGGGACGTCGGAAAACACGATGGTGTTGTTCGGGCCCGAGAAGATGGCTTTGCTGGCGTCAATGCCCACCTTGGTGGCGTCTACGTCGAAGGCGGCCACCAGTTCGATGTCACGGATGTGATACCCGCCGATTTCGACATGCATGAGGCCAGGTACTCGGTCGGCGGGGTTGGCATCTTTGTAGAACTCGATGCCTTGAAGGAGGGAACTCGCGCAGTTGCCGAGGCCGGCAATGGCAAGACGGATTTTTGCCTTCGGGGCAGATTCAGTGGTGGATGTCATAGGGAGATCTCCTGTGGTGTGTAGTTCGCAAAACTTTGGATAGTTGATTTTTCGTGGGCGATGAGTTCTGTGAGCCAATTGATTTCAGCTCGGTCGAGGTTGGATTCGAGATGACGTATCGAATCGATATATTTGTCGAGAGTTCCGCCATCAGGAGATGTTTTTCTCTCACTGGAGTGGCTTTCGAGCCGGATGAGTTGGCGTTGAAAGAGGTCTAAACGAGCGGCAGGATCGAGGTGACGAGCAAACGCCACTTTGATTCGAAAATCGCGCTCGTCAGTTTCGCGATCGGCCAGAAATTCGAGGAATCGACGCCAGCCATTGGGGGTCAGCGAATACACTTTTTTTCCTCGCACGCCGCGAATCGCTCGACGGATACTGCCAAACGCGGCAGCCTCGCCACCCAAGGAGCCAGTCATGGGCACAGTCGGCCCTGACGAGTGGGCAATTTCGACGGCTTTCAGGGCGCCTTGTGCTTCAAGTTTGGCCAGTGCGGGATACAACGTTCCCCACGATGTGGTCTGCTTGTTGCCCATGAGATCCGAAATACGCTTTTTGAGTTCGTACCCATGTAGGTCGCAGTCGCGCAACAAGCCCAGGATGGTCGGATCAATCACGAGTAGAAATCTATCGACTCGATATATCGGTTTGCAACCTTAAGGCTACTTTTGCCGACGCCAGCCCGAGCGAGGGGTTGTTCTTGTAAACTTTTCCTATGGGATTTGGGCCAAACGCCATTCGGGGAACCGGATTGGGCACTGTCGATTACCGCCTGGCTCGGGCGTCGCTGATCTCGGAATATCGTAAAGGTCGTTTAGCCAAGGCCGAGGTATGCGATGCCCACCCTGAACTTCTGCGGGCAGCCAAAAATTGCGGAGACCCTACCAGTACCCAATGCCCGATTTGTGAAGAGGTGCCGCTTGTCCACGTGAGTTACTTGTTTGGTCCGGGCCTGGGCGCGCAAGGCAAAACAATCACCAGTCGCACAGAACTGATGAAGGCCACCAAGATGCTCACTGGCATGTTGTCGTGCTATGTGGTTGAGGTGTGCATTGAATGTAAATGGAATCATTTACGGGAGGTTTTCCCGGTGAAAGGACGACGGCGCATGCAGGTGCCGACGGAACCGACCGGGCTCACTGCGCCGGCTGCAAAAAAACTTTGAGGTTTCACTAGCCAGGGCGATCCGATATGTATACGATGCTTTCATCGCTGGCAGGCATGGGCCGCTGGACGTAGAACAAAGGGGTCTCTATGACTTCAAATCTGGCTAGTTCAATATCGGTAACTGGGAATGCCGCAACTTCAATTGGTGAAGCGCCTCGCGCCCGCCGAATGACGGTTCCCGCTGTAGGTCACCACAAAGTACGTGACGGAAAAACGCCGCTGACGATGATCACCGCATACGATGCGCCGAGCGCACGGATGGTGAATGCGTCGGGAGCAGAAATGATCCTGGTTGGGGATTCCCTGGCCATGGTGGTGCTCGGTTACGACGACACGCTGCAGGTAACGATCAACGACATGGCCCATCACGTGGCGGCCGTGGCCCGTGCGAAGCCAAATAGTTTGATCGTCGGAGATATGCCATGGATGAGCTACCACGTATCTGCTGAAGAAACGGTACGCAACGCTGCGCTGCTCATCAAAGCTGGCGCTCAATGCGTCAAATTGGAAGGCGGCCGCAAACGCCTTACCATGATCCAAGCCATCATCGATGCCGAAATTCCCGTGATGGGCCACATTGGTTTGACGCCACAATCGGTGCATGCCATGGGTGGATTCAAAGTGCAAGCCCGCGATGCCCAAGGCGCCCTCGAACTGGTGCAAGAAGCCAAAGCCTTGCAAGCGGCTGGGTGTTTTGCCATCGTGCTCGAGGGTGTGCCAGACGAGGTTGCTCGCATGGTCACCAATGCGCTGGAGATACCCACCATCGGCATCGGCGCCGGGCCTGATTGCGATGGCCAGGTACTCGTTTTTCATGATGTGTTAGGTATCGAAGACCGGCTGACGCCGAAATTCGTTCGTCGTTACGGTGACATAGGGCGAGTGAGCGTCCAGGCACTGGAGCGCTTCGTTTCCGACGTACGAAATCAATCGTTTCCCAACGCGTCCGAGAGCTACCACCTCAGCGATGAAGTATCGGAAATGTTGGGGTTGTATTCGCCGGCGTAATACCGGTTAGGCGATCTTGGCTGCTGCTGCGAGCGCTGATTGATGAGCGATGTCGATTGTTTTGTCGAGGATGTCGTCGGTGTGCGCCATGCCGGGAAACATCACTTCATAGGCGCCTGGCGCAATTGCGACGCCCCGAGCGAGAAGTTCATGAAACACCAGAGCGTAATGCGCTTCGTTGGTGGTTTTGGCGGAGTCGTAATCAGTGGGTTGGGTGGCTCCAAAATGTAGACCAACCAGTGGGCCAACGACTGGGGTGAGCACAGCAAAACCGGCGGCACGACACGCGGCAGCGAGGCCGGCGGCCAGCTTCGTGGCCCGGCGAGCCAGCTCGGTGTACACGTCAGGGGTCAACAAACTCAAGGCTGTCAACCCCGCCGCAGTGGCCAAAGGATTGCCTGACAACGTGCCCGCCTGATACACGGGGCCAAGCGGCGCCAAATGGCTCATGATGTCGGCTCGGCCTCCGAACGCCCCCACTGGCACGCCGCCACCGATAATTTTTCCGAAGCACGCCAGATCGGGTGTCACACCAAAGGCCGCTTCGGCTCCGCCGTAGCCAATGCGCATGCCGGTGATGACTTCGTCGAAAATCAACAGAGCGCCCACTCGGTCGCATTCGGCGCGCAGACCGGCCAAAAACCCATCGGTGGGGGCGACGAGACCCATGTTGGCGGCCACGGCTTCTACGAACACGCATGCCACATCGGTGTCGAGTTCGGGCACCACGTTGTAGGGCGCCACGATTGTTTGGCTCACCATTTCCTTGGTCACGCCAGCAGATCCCGACAAACCCAATACGGCAATCCCACTTCCGCCGGCGGCCAACAAAGCATCGGCGTGACCGTGGTAGTTACCGGCGAACTTGACCACTTTGGATCGTCCTGTGGCCCCTCTGGCGAGACGTAGCGCCGTCATGGTGGCTTCTGTGCCTGAGTTCACCAAACGCACCCGCTCGCACGAAGGATGGCGCTCCCGGATTGCTTCGGCGAGCAGCACTTCGCGAGCGGTGGGTGCACCGTAACTGGTGCCGTTGGCAGCGGCCTTGGTTATGGCTTCAACGATCGCGGGATGAGCGTGGCCAGCAGCAATTGCTCCGTAGCTCTGCACGTAATCGATGAGTTGACGACCCTCGACGTCCCACACATGAGCACCGTTGGCGCGGGCCACAAAATATGGTTCGCCGCCCACACTTTTGAACGCCCGAACCGGCGAATTCACGCCACCGGGGATGGCTGCTTGCGCTCGAGCGAAAAGCGTCGAATTCGTCTGGCACGTGGTGAGATCGCAGCCACTGTTGGGGCACAATGTGGGATGGCAGTTCATTGCAGAACCTCGGCGATTTCTTTGGCGAGATAGGTCAAGATGATGTCGGCTCCAGCCCGTTTGATTGATGTGAGATGTTCGAGCGCCACCGCTTCGCCATCGATCCAGCCGTTGGCGGCGGCGGCTTTGATCATGGCGTATTCGCCGGAAACGTGATAGGCGGCAACGGGCAACGACGTAGCAGCGCGGATTGTGGCGATGACGTCGAGGTAGGCCAGAGCGGGCTTGACCATCACCATGTCGGCACCTTGGGCGATGTCGTGCATCACTTCGGTGAGGGCCTCGCGTGCGTTGCGAGGATCCTGCTGGTAGCCCTTGCGGTTCCCTCCGCCGGCGATCTGGACATCGACTGCTTCTCGAAACGGGCCGTACAACGCCGATGCATACTTTGCGGAATACGCCAAAATGCTTGTCGAAGTAAACAGTGCTGAGTCGAGTGCGGAGCGGATAGCGCCCACCTGGCCGTCCATCATTCCCGACGGAGCCACCACATGGGCGCCAGCGGTGGCTTGCGCAATGGCTGCCTTGGCATACAGCTCGATTGTGAGGTCGTTGTCGACATCGCCGGTCGCAGTGAGCACACCACAATGGCCGTGGTCGGTGTATTCGTCGAGACACAGATCGGCCATCAACACAATGTCGTCGCCGTAGGTTGATCGCAGCTCTGTGAGGGCAACTTGCACGATGCCGTCAGGGGCCCACGCTTGAGATCCGTGGTGGTCCTTGGTAGCGGGGATCCCGAACAAAATCACCGAACGCACGCCGCGATTGGCCAATTCTCCGACTTCGGAAACGAGCGACCCGACTGTGTGCTGCACAACGCCGGGCAGGGACGTAATGGGATGCGGCTCTGTGATGTCTTGACGGACAAATAGGGGAGCTACAAGATCGCTTGTGTGCAGGCGAGTCTGGGCTACCAATTCACGTAACGCGCTTGTGGCGCGCAGACGACGGGGGCGATGCGAAATGTTGGTCACCGCTGAATGCTACAAACCCGGCCGCGTTATCTCCGGGTGGCGGCGATGCGCTGCTGGTGCAAGGTAGCCAAGTCGTGCAACTTCACGCCATCGAGGGTGTCAACACGAATGGCGGCGGGATGAAAATTAGCGTGTCGAGTGATCTGGGTTGGGCACGCGATACAGGTCAACCCCGCAGCTACTGCGGCAGCCGCCCCGGGTGCGGAATCTTCGATAGCGATGCTGTGGTCAGGGTCAGCACCCACGAGTCGACACACGTCGAGGTACAGCCCAGGATGCGGTTTTCCAACGGACACGTCATCGACACCACGGACGGCGTCGAAGTAGTGGCGAATACCTAAGCGGTTGATGTGACCATCGACCCAATTGCGAGGGGCATTGGAAGCAATACCCATGACGACCCCGGCCGCTCGTGCCTCAGCCAAAAGGTCGAGTATTCCGGCTCGCGGGGTCAAGGATTCAACGTGTCGTCGTGCGGCATGAATTTTTGTGATGTGGAGTGTCGCGTGGTGGATAGGTGAGGTGGCCCGCTCGGTGAGAATGTCGACCCACGGAATTTCGATTTCGCCACCGATGTAAGGCACGACGTCGTCGTGGGAAATGTGGGCTCCGTGGGCGGTGAACACCTCGTGCAGGGCCATGAATTCGGCGGCTTCTGTGTTGAGGATGGTGCCGTCGAAATCAAAAATGATGGCTTGGATGTCGTGATTCATGATGTAAGCAATTCGGTGAGGCGCTCGGCGACAGCTTCGTTGGTGGCCGAGGCAGATTGGTGTGATTGCCAGCCCAACATCCGGCAGGCGTCATTAGTCGTGGCGCCGATTGTCACAATGATACGAGGCAGCGCGATCCGTGTGGATGCCAATTCGTGCACTGCCGATGGGGAGTACAACGTGACGGCATCGCAGCTTGACATCCGCCGGGCCTCCTCGGAGGAAGGGGTTCGACCCACGGTGGTGTAGGCCACAACTCGATCGACGGTCCAACCTTTGGCGGTTAAGCCTTCCGGAACGGACGTGTCGGCCAGATTTCCTTGGACCAGAATTACCCTGCCTGGTCCGGGCGGGAATTCGTCGATGAGCGCTGACGCCGACGAAATGTTTGGGCGAAGGTCAACAGGGCGACTGAGCACGTGACCAACAGCGGGGCCAATAGCCGCCACTTTTGTTGTGGGATTCAGGCCACCGGCGTTCTGGACACACCGAGCCCCGTTAGCCGAAGTGATCACCGCCCAGTCGTGTGGTGGCTCGGCGGCCAACACCATTCGTAGTTGTGTGATCGCCGCGGGAATTTGGACGATCTCGATCAGTGGTAGGTACAGCACTGCGGCGCCGAGATCTTCAAGGATCGCCCCGATTTCGCGTGCTTGGGCTGCGGCGCGTGTAACAGCAACTTGCTTGCCTACGAGCGGACCCATCTACAGGTCGAACAACTCGCGGAGTGCTTCGGCGAGACGGTCGCCACGAGGCGTACCTGCCTCGGATTTCAGACGGGCCGTTGGTTCGTGGATCAGCTTGGCCACGATGGCCTTGGTGAGGGCCTCAAGCTGGTTACGTTGCCCGTCGGTCAGGTCGTCCAGGCGACTTGTGGCCTTAGTAATTTCCGCCATGCGGACCTGCTCGGCCATGGTGTGAAGGTCGGCGACGAGAGGAGCTGCTCTGCGGGCTGTGAGCTCGGCGAGGTAGGTGTCTACGTTGGCATCGACTATTTCAGTTACTTGCTTCACTTCGCTGCGCCGGTTGCGAAGCCCAGTATCGACCAGAAATTGCACGTGGCGCATATCCATGAGCGACACGCCAGGAAGGCTCGTGATTCCGGGATCGATGTCGCGAGGCATGGCAATGTCGATGACCAGCAAAGGTGAGGTTGATTGGCCGCGAGCCGTTTGAAAGGCGCTGCGATGCACGATCACATCCGATGATCCAGTTGCACTTATCACCACATCGGCGCGGCATGCAGCATCGTACAGTTCGTCAAAAGGCACCACCTGTACTGCAAATTCTTCGACGAGCGCGTTGGCTCGGCGGGGGCTGCGGTTGGCAACGGAGATCGTCGCCGGATTGTGGCGCTGCAGTGCCCGCACCACATTGGTGGCTATTTCGCCGGCTCCAATGACGAGCACCTTGGCTTCGTGCAGTGAGTTGAGTTGTTGTTCGGCGAGAGCAACCGCGGCATGGGCCATTGAGGTGATGCTGCGGCCGATGGCTGTTTCACTTCGAGCCCGTTTGCCGGTATTGATGGCGTGACGAAACAGCAAATTCAGCGTGGGGCCTGCGCTGTGATGTTCTTGAGCGTGCATCCATGCCCGTTTTACCTGGCCCAAAATTTCGCTTTCACCCAGCACGATCGAATCGAGCCCGCTGGCCACCGCAAAGAGGTGACGGACGGCGTCGGTGTCGTGAATTGTTTGCAAATGGTCCGTGCAATCCTGAGCACTCAGTCCGCAATGGTCGATGAAAAAATCACGAATGTCGCCGTACGCTCCGTGAAATTTTTCGGCGACGGCAAACACTTCCGTTCGATTGCACGTCGACAGTACGACCACTTCGGTGAGATGAGCTCGGCCGGCCAAATCGACTAACGCTTTGGTGAGCGTGTCAGGCTGAATAGTTACTCGTTCTAGAAGTTCAATGGGAGCGTTACGGTGATTCATGCCAACGGAAATGAGTGACATTTTCACGCTCCTTTCGCTACGTCGGGGATTCGGGCGGTTCGTTGTCGGTGCTGGTCGTAGAAGCTCAGGATCTGTAACTCCACGGCGAGGTCCACTTTACGAACTGAGACGCCGGTTGGCGAATTAATCACCACGGGAGCAAAGTTTAAAATTGAGCGGACGCCGGCAGCTCCAAGCGCATCGGCCACGTCCTGGGCAGCGGACGACGGAGTGGTGATGACGCCGATGACATTTGGGTGCTCGGCCACGATGCAGCTCAGCGAGTCCAAGCCAACAACGGTATGACCCGCGATCGACCGACCTATTTTCGTGGGGTCCGAGTCAACAAGGGCGGCGACGGGAAAGCCTCGTTCTTCGAATCCGCCGTAGTTTGATAGCGCCAAACCTAGGTTGCCGAGGCCCACGATGATGACGGGGCAGTCCCGGTTAAGTCCCAGCGCCCGACTCATCTGATTGATCAAAAACTTTACGTCGTACCCCACGCCTCGCGTGCCGAATGAGCCGAGGTAGCTGAGGTCCTTGCGAACCTTGGCAGCATTGACGCCGACCGATTCCGCCAACTGTTCACTGGAAATGGTGATGTGCTGATCGTTGTCGAGGTCGGTGAGGCTGCGTAAGTACACCGGCAGGCGAGCAACAGTCGCTTCAGGTATTTGGCGCATTGTCGACGAAGACACAATCTCAGGCTACGACTTCGTGCACAAGTTCACAAAGTATCTTGGATGCTTCTTACTAACGGGTTGACAGGATCCGGCGTAACACTTTGCCTGTGCCGCCGTGGGGGAGGGCGTCGACAAAAAAGACCTTGGTCGGGCATTTGTAGCGGGCCAAATTTTCGGCGCAGAACGCGATAACAGCATCTTCTTCAAGCATCATGCCAGGCTGGAGTACCACGTAGGCGCGCACGGTTTCTCCGGTATAGGGATGTGTGGTGCCGATAACGGCGGCTTCAACCACGCCGGGGTGTTCCTCGATGATTTCTTCCACTTCGGCGGGGTACACGTTGAATCCAGACACGATGATGAGGTCCTTGGCGCGGTCCACGATGTGTAGCCAACCGTCGCTGTCGATGACGCCGATATCGCCGGTGCGCAGCCACCCATCGGGGGTGAGGGCCATAGCCGTGGCCTGCTGGTTGTTCCAGTAGCCGATAAACACGTTGGGGCCTTTAACCCAAATTTCGCCGCTGTCACCGACCAAAACGTCGGACCCATCGGGGTCCACGACTCGTACCAACACCCCGGGCAACGGCACTCCGACACTGCCCAGACGGCGGGGCAGCATCGCTGCGCTCGACACCACGGGCGCTGCTTCCGTCAGCCCGTAACCCTCGGCCAATGTCACGCCGAAGCGGGTAGAAAAAATTTCGATAACGCCGTCGGGCAGTTTTGCGGCCCCCGATGACGCCAACCGGACGGTAGCGAACATGTCCTTTGAATCGGCGGGCATGTTGGCCCATGCCACCCACATGGGAGGAGCACCAGGAATTACCGTGATACCGCGCACGGCCACTGTTTCCAGTGTGGCGACAGGGTCGAAGCGTTCGACAAGTACTACTGAAGCACCAACGAACAGCGACAAACCGAGCACGACATTGAGGCCGAAAATATGGTGGAGCGGCAGCACGCCGAGGGTCACGTCGGATTGGGTGGGCTTGAATCCTTCGTTTTCAATGAGCTGATGCAAATTGGCCAATAGGTTGCCGTGGGTGAGCATGGCGGCCTTAGGCGACCCGGCCGTGCCCGAGGTGAAAAGCAACGCCGCTATGTCAATCTCGGAGCGTTCTACAAGTGGCGATGGGGTGTGAAAGAGCATCTCATCAAGTGTGACGGCATCTGGGATGTCGTTTCCTTCTGTGGCAATGATGTGTTGCACAGAGGCAATTGCCGTGCGGTTGATACTGGCTACGGCGCTCGACGCGTTGGGGCCCACAATGACTGCGACTGCTTGGGTGGTGTTGAGTTCGGCTGATATTTCAGCGCTCGGGCTCAATGGATTCATGGGAACCGCAATAGCGCCGATACCCAAAATGGCGAAGTAGCTAACGACGAAATATCTGTTGTTGGCGCACAGGAGGGCCACTCGATCGCCGGGCTTGACTCCCAATTCGACGAGCGCTCCGCGCAGGCCTGCGACTTGCTCACGGAGTTCGCCGTAGGTCGTGGGCCGCGCTCGCGAAATCAGAGCGGTTGCGTCTTTGGGATGACTTTCAATAATTTCGGCCAAGTTCACTACGTCAATGTAAACAATTCTTGGCGCTCAGTGTTGAAGTTGGCCGTTACTTCTGGGGCAAATTTCCCACCACGCGCGGCGTTGTGAGTGTGGCGCCGACGGGTTTGGACAGGTCGAGAGTGAACGTTGTGCCGAAGGTAATCGGCGTGATGCACACCAACCGGTCGCGGGTGTTGATCGAGAACTCGATGTCGCCGTTTGCTGCCTGGAAGTCAGTGCCGCCGACTGCGGTTCCGTCGATAGTGGCGTAGTGAACACTGACCACTTTGTCGGCGGGGCGATTCAGGCTCACCACAAACACCACCTGTCCAGACTGACATGGGGGTAATACGATTTTGGACACTACGCCCGGAGTGGCGGTGATGGTGAGGTCGTTGTTGGCGTTACGAAATTGGAGCAAATTAAACACGCCCGCGCTGAGCAAAACGACGAGTAATACGACCATGGTGATAGTGGTTTGACGACGCATGACTAGCCCGTCACTTCACGACGTCAGCATGCTGAGCGTGATTTCGGTGCCGACGTGAATACCAAGTTCCTCGGCCGCAGAGCGTTGGTTCAAACAGATTGAGAGCAGCCCGTACGAATCCGAAACGAGACCAGCATCTGATGACGCGATATCGGCGAACGTGTCCTTGATACCAGCCATACGGAATCCCACTCGGCCACCGGCCGTAAAGTCCATCCGCACTCTGGCTGTGGGATCGTTGTCGAGCAAGTCATCAAGATCATCGGCCCCGATATTGAGCTGGGCGTTGCCAAAGTGGTCGACCCACAACACTTCGGCAATCAGTGCGCCGCCTTCACTTCGGGCTAGCGGCATAAGGCCTGGCATTAGCGACAGAGGGTCAATTTCGGTTCCCACTTCGGTGATGGCGACGCCGTTGCACAGGTGGGCGGCCACGGGGGCGAAAATGTCACGGCACGAAAAAGTGCGTCCCAGAAGGCCGAGGTGATAGTCGGTGTTGGTGAGTTCGACGGCGCGCGTCGCCCCACCAGTCATGGCTACGGCCGACGCTAGAAGGCCGTTGTCGGGTCCGACAAGAACGCCGGCTCCTTCTCCCACTTCCACAGCAATGGCCCGCCGCGGAGTACCCACCGTGGGGTCGATGACGGCCAGCACCACCCCGGGAGCAACATATTGCACAGCACGAGCGAGACACAGGCTGCCAGCGCGAATGTCGTGAGGAGTGATGCCGTGCGTTATGTCGATGGTGTGCGCTTGGGGCGCTAAGGAGCGAATCACGGAATGGACAACGCCGACGGATTCGTCGGCGACACCGAGGTCGCTGAGAAACGAGATGGTGTCGTATCGAAGGGTCATAACGCCCATCACCCTACCGAACTAGTTGCCGCTGCACTGCACTGCCAACTGACCTACGAGGGGCTGCTACGCGCTGCCGAGTTCCACCGACCGAGCGGTAGCGGCGCTGACGGCGTTCATGAACGCGGCCCTGGTCGCGGCGTCTTCCAGTGCTCGTAGTCCAGCCGCCGTGGTGCCCCCTGGGGAGGTCACTTCGGAGCGCAATTCAGGAGCGGTTTTTTGTGACGAAACGAGCATGGCCCCCGCTCCGGCAATGGTGTGGTGGGCGAGCGTAGTTGCGACATCACGAGTGAGGCCTTCTGCCACTCCGGCTTCGATGAGGGCTTCAGCGACAAGAAAAATGTACGCGGGCCCCGACCCGCTGAGTCCGGTCACGGCATCGAGTTGTGATTCTTTGACTCGCACCACTGTGCCGACGGCGCCCAAAATTTCCGCCGCGATATCCAAATGGTCCGTGGTGCAATCTGAACTTCCCGCCATGGCACTCGCACCATGGCCGACAAGGGCAGGCGTATTTGGCATCGATCGCACTACTGGTATGCCCGCCCCGAGGTGCTTCTGCAACGTAGCGATGCGGACGCCAGCGGCGATGGAGAGCGCCATACCGGCCCCGGTCGCGGCCAAGGACGCACAGGCACCAGGTACATCTTGGGGTTTGACGGCAATGACGGCAATGTCACTGTGCTCGCCCTGGGGTATCGAATCGGCGATGTGGGTGCCGGGGAAGAGACTGACGAGAGCCAGGCGGCGGGCGGCTAGTGCCTCGACGATGAGTACGTCATCGGCTTTGCACCACGCGTTGGAGATCAGTCCACTGATGAGTGCTGCGCCCATATTTCCGCCACCGATGACCACGAGTTTCATGGGGCCACGGTACTTTGCGCGCCGAGTCGCCGTGGGCACATTGGGTTGAGGCGAAGGTCCTGAGATGCGGATCCTTTGTGGTCACTTCCCCAAACGACCCGGGATCCGCATCTCAAGCTGTGCAGGCACCCTAGTGCTACGAATTTGAAATAGCAAGAAATGCATTGAAATTATATAAAACGACTAGCCCAGCCAAGGTGGAGAATATCGGTGAACACTCGCTCGACGCATGCCCACAATGTGCCCATGATGCGGTCCAACTCCTCGGGCAGATGGTCTGCCCACACGGCTTGAAGTGGCAACGAGCCAGTGAGATACAGGGCATCTTCATCGCCAATGCCGAAGTGGGCGCCAGTGAATTCGATGTTTCGTCGGAGGAGGTAGGCAAAGGTCGCTTCGACGTTTTCTTCGGGAGCTGGCAACACATACGTTTCATAGGCCAGCGTCCGTTGGTTGAGGGTAAGCCATACGGTGATGAACGACTTTGTATCGCCTCGCATGCGGATATACCACCGTCGCATGGCGTCAGGAAGTTCGCCGGGTGCTGGTCGGTCGACGGCGATGAAACTGTCGGACATCGCCAGTTCGCTGGTAATCCAACGTGTGATTTGGGTGTCTATAAAGCTGGTGGTTTCGGCACTAATCGGAAGATCGCACGGTGGCCACCTTGGTGCTGCGGCGTCGATGGGTTCCGGGGTCATCGGCAGGTGACGAGTGCCAACGCCCCGCTCACATCGGCGTATAGCCGCCTCAGGCGAGCTGCTGCCATTGACCACGTGTAGCCGCGAGCGCGAAGCGCAGCCGCGTGGCTGAGGGATTCAGCCAAAAGGGGATCGTCCAATATTTGGGCGACTCGTGTGGCGTATGCCTGCGGGTCGCGGCCTTCAATGAGAAACCCTGTGTGGCCGTCATCCACAAGAGTTCGTAGACCGCCCACGCTCGCTGCCACCACTGGTGTGCCACATGCCGCAGCTTCGAGCGCCACGAGTCCGAACGACTCGCTGCGACTGGGCACCAAACACACGTCGGCGGCGCGGTAGTAGCTCGACAACAAGTGGTGAGCTTGGGGCGCCACCAGAATTATTTGGTCAGCCACGCCGAGCTGTTCCGCGAGCTGCACGAGCTCGTGTTGGGCGCTGTTGCCGTCGGCGCCGCTTGCTCCCCCCACGATCATGAGGCGGGCGTCGGGCCGCTGCAGTAGTGCTAGAGCCCGCACCGCAATGTCGGCACCCTTGAGGGGTTGTATACGGCCTACGAATACCAGCAGTGGACCGTCAAATTCGTTGAGACCGATTGCTTGGCGGGCCCCGGCCCGTGGGCCAGGCGAGAAGAAAGCATGGTCTACGCCGGGGGGCACGATCTCGATGCGATCGCACGGCGCTTCGTAAAGGCGCTGCAATTGGTTTTGTTCGGCGAGGCAGTTGGCCAGCACGATGTCGCTGCAGCCAATGATGCTGCGTTCTGCCGCGGCACGTTCGGCTGGCTCAGGGTCGCCGGACTCCGTTTTCACTAACGCCAAGGTGTGAAACGTGGACACCAACGGCACGTGGAGTTCGTGTTTGAGTCGATGGCCTGCAACGCCACTGAGCCAATAATTGGCGTGAATGACATCCACGCCGCCGGTGGCCACGATGTGATCACGTACCCCATCAGCGAATTCGTCGACGACGTCGGGAAGCATCTCCTTGGCAATGTTGTACGGTCCGGCATCGATATGGACGACGCGATAACCGGGCTCGACGACTACATACGTAGGCGTGATTGGGTCATTTCGCCGCACGTACACATCGCAGTCAAGACCAGCATGAGCAAGGCTGGTGACAAGTTCGCGCACGTACACGTTCATCCCACCGGCGTCACCAGATCCAGGCTGGGCAAGCGGCGAGGTGTGCATCGAGAGAACGGCTACCTTGCGCAGCATCTACGCACCCGTCGAATTCTCGGCGCAGAACGAATCGTAAATACGGATCAAGGCCCTGCGCTGTTCGTCGTTGAGTACGGAATCATTCATTATTGCCACTTTGGTGGACAGCGACGGAGCGCCCGTGGGAGCGCCAGGCATTGTGGCGTCACTGTCGAGCATGCCCGCACGTTGGTACATGGTCTCGGCTGAGATTCGCAACGCTTTAGCGAGCTGCTGCAAGATTTCCGCGGACGGCTTTCTTAACCCACGTTCAATCTGACTGAGGTACGGATTTGAAACGCCCGCCAAATCGGCCAATTTCCGCACCGACATTTCGGCCATGTTCCGCTGGTCGCGAATAAAGGACCCGACGTCGCTGATGCGTTTATCTATTTCAGGGCGCATGACACGGCACCAGGGTTAGTCGTGCAGAAGTTTGTCGACCGACGCTTCGCCGGTGCGGTAGCGCCGTACAAGTTCAGCTTGCATGGCATCGATGCGGTCGTGCAGTGAGCGACGCAATGTGGACACTTTGGCTTCGAACCCACCCAATTCGGCGGCGGCCATGCGGAGCTGGTCGTCGTTGCGAGCGGGTAGTTCGGAAAGATCGTGATGGGTGAGTAACGCACCAAGTTCGATACCGAGTGAGCCAGTGTCTTCATCGGGTGCCGTTGGTACGGTGAGGCGTCCGCCGGTGCCTGTGCTGACACGGCTCGACAAGAGTTGTGGCAAGCGGGCCACGAGATCGCTGAGGTCGTCGCGGTCGCCACCAGAGCGTCGTCGCTCGAGCTCTCCGACCACGATGTCGAGCTCGCCCTGCACGACTCGGCGAAGGAACGATAACGTTTCTTCGACATGTTGGCATTCTCCGCGCCGAGCTCGCAGGGCAGCCAGATCAAGGGCTGAGACGTCGCCTAGGTAGGTAGGCGCGTTGACCTTGGTGAGCAATTCGTCGAACATGATTGCCAAGAGTACTCAGCCGCCCGACACTGGGGGCAGCACGGCGACTTCATCGCCTGCGCTTATCGCCGCATCGGGTCCGCACGGTTCGCCGTTGCACCAGACTTTGGAGTTTTCAACAACCGCTGTGAATTCCGCCCCGAACCGGGTCATAGCTTCTTCGAGCAGGGCGCCAACAGTCGAGGCGTCGATGGTGACTCGGCCCGTTCCCGCCGCAATGCGGGCGCTCGCAAACAGTCGAAGAGTGGCCATGAGCTGTCACGATATGCGCATGACTCGCTTTTTACTCATCCGTCACGGACAATCCGAATGGAACGCAGCGGGCAAATGGCAAGGTCAGGCCGATCCGCCGCTCACCGATTTGGGCCGCACCCAAGCCGCCACTGCCGCCCAAAGCATTGGCATGGTGGATGCCGTAGTAGCGAGCGACTTGGAGCGCGCCGCCATGACTGCGCACATCATTGCGGAGTTCGTAGGTATTGGCCCGGTGATGACCACCGTGGCGTTGCGGGAGCGCGACGCGGGCGAGTGGGAGGGCCTCACGCGTTCAGAAATCGAACAGGAATATCCTGGTTGGCTTGGCGAAAAGCGATGGCCAGATTCCTTTGAATCAACGTCCAGCGCCGCCGATCGGGCAATGCTGGTGTTGAACGCCGTGGCCGATCAATTCCCCGATGGCGATGTGCTCGTCGTGACCCACGGTGGCGTGATCGTGGCCATTGAGGAGCGACTCATGGGCGATGTGCGCCAGCTGTACGGGAACCTCGGCGGAATGTGGATTGAGCGTCTGCCGACAGGAAAGTTTCGCGTCGGGGCTTCTGTGGCATTGCTCGAAGGAGACCTTCAGACCGGTTCCCGTCAACTGTGACTCTTGACTGCTCCGGCCGGCGGCGCGCCGGGCTGGCAGCTAGTCGAATTGGTGGCCGAGTCGGGCCCGTTTGGTGTCGAGATACGTCTTGTTGTGCGCTGTGTGGCCAGCGACAAGGGGGACCGTTTGTTCGACCACGATCCCGTGATCGGTCACCGATTTCACTTTGGCTGGATTGTTGGTGAGCAATTTGATCGTGACGAAATTCAGTTCGTGGAGGATGGCGGCTGCCGCTGCAAAGCTGCGGTGATCGGCGTCGAATCCTTGGGCAACATTGGCGTCGACCGTGTCGAGTCCTTGATCTTGCAGTGAGTAGGCAGTGATTTTGTTCGCCAACCCAATACCCCGGCCTTCGTGACCCCGCAGGTACACCACTGCCCCATGGCCGCACTGCGCGATTCGCCGCAACGACTCCTGTAGTTGGGGCCCGCAATCGCAACGCAATGAACCCAACACATCACCGGTAAGGCACTCAGAATGGACCCTCACGAGCGGGATTTGGCCCTGGTGTTCTGCAGAGGTGGCCACGATGGCAACGTGATCGATTCCGGTGGAATCTACGTAGGCCACAATGGTGAAAGCGCCGGCGTCTAAAGGCAGTGCAGCGCTCGATGCGCGAGTGACGGTGATCATGGCCGCATCACGATCTTGAGATCAGCGCCGAGCATTTCGACGCTGGCAAATCGACCTCGACGCAACATGTCGATGGTGGGAGTAGTCGTTTCCGACAACGCACTGGTGGCGCCAACTGCGCCCATGAATGCGGGGGCCACGTACATCACATATTCGTCAACCAGACCCGCTTCGTGAAACGCAGATGCCACCTGCGCGCCGCCCTCTACGAGCACGCTTGTAACGTTGCGATCGGCGAGCTGGAGAAGCACGTCAGGAATTGGCCCCGAGAGCTCGACGCACGGTTGTACTGCGGATCCAGCGGGGGCGACGCCGAGAACGATTCGTAACGGATTGCGACCCTGTACGTGGCGCACTGTTAGGGCCGGATTATCGATTCGCACGGTGCCCGCCCCGACCAGGATGGCATCGTGATCGGCGCGTAGCTGGTGTACGTCGTGGCGGGCTTCGATCCCGGTAATCCATTGACTGGTGCCGTCGCTGGCTGCCACTTTTCCGTCAAGCGTGCATGCCATTTTAAGGGTCACGAATGGCCTGCCGGTTCGGCGGTGCACGATGTAGTGCCGCAACTGATGCGCCACTTCTTCTTCCAGAATGTTCGTCGTCACGTCTATGCCAGCGGCTTGCAACTCGGCCACACCAGCGCCGTTTACCTGATGGTCGGGATCGGTGACGGCCACCACCACGTGTGCGACGCCGGCGGCGATGATGGCTTGCGTACACGGACCTGTGCGGCCGGTGTGTGCGCATGGCTCGAGCGTGGTGACGAGCGTGGCTCCGTGTGCTCTAGTGCCCGCTTGGGTGAGGGCGACAATTTCGGCATGGGGGCCGCCGGGTGGTTGCGTTGCGCCTTCAAAGACTTCTCCTGCGAAACCGCCGCCATCGAGGGCAATGACTAAGCAACCTACGGCTGGGTTTGGTGACGTGGTCCCGTGCACAGCCGTGGCCAATGCCAATGCACGGCGCATCCATGCTTGTAGTTGTTCGACGTGAGACAAGCGTTCTCCGGTGAGCATTCAAGGTTGTGAGTTGAAATTTGCAACCTACTCCGATACGGTCGCCCCATGTCAACTCACACCGAGCAGAAATATCCGTGTTCGATCGCGGCCACGCTTGATGTGATTGGCGACCGGTGGACAATATTGATTCTTCGCGATGCCATTCGAGGGGTGCGACGGTTCGATCATTTGGTCGCCGATTTGGGCATCGCCCGTAACCTCCTATCGACTCGGTTGGCGCGTCTCGTCGACTTTGAAATTTTGGACAAAGTGCCGTACCAATCGCACCCTGAACGGTTTGAATATCGACTGACTGACAAGGGCCGAGACCTATCGCCGGTGTTGGTGGCTCTCATGCATTGGGGCGACAAGCACACCGGCGAACCCGATGACGCGCCTTTGGTGTTGGCCCACTCGACGTGCGGTGAACCAATCGAACAGCACTTCGTGTGTTGGCGATGCGACACCACCGTGTTGCCCACTGAACTTCGGCGCCGCCAGGCTGCCGATCTGTGTAGCACCCTGACAAGTAGCACCCTGAAAACCAAAGGATCCTGACGTGAACGCAGATGTTGACTACCTCCTCAATGCCCCGCTCCCCGAACTCATGGCCGCTGCTGCTGCTGTGCGCGATGCAACTTTCGGGCGACGGGTGACTTACTCGCCAAAGGTCTTTATCCCGCTCACGTTTTTGTGCAATGACTCATGTTCGTATTGCACGTTTGCTCAGCCGCCGGCACGGGTTGCTTCGCCGTATATGTCGGCAGCGGATGTGCTCAAGGTAGCCAAGCAAGGTGCCCGTCAGGGATGTCACGAGGCGCTATTTACTTTGGGTGAACGTCCAGAAGATCGTTACCCAATCGCCCGTCAATGGCTCACCGACAACGGATACTCATCGACTGTCGATTATGTGGCCGCCATGGCTCGCATTGTGCTCGTCGAGACCGGACTATTACCGCACGCCAATTGTGGAGCTTTGACTGCCGACGAACTTGCTGTGTTGCGTCCCGTGAGTCCGAGCCAAGGAATGATGATCGAGTCGCTGAATCCCAATTTGGCGTGCCACGAACTTGCGCCCGACAAACTTCCTTCCCGCCGCCTCGCCACCCTTGAGGCCGCCGGCGAATTGTCCATTCCCTTCACGACCGGCATTCTGTGCGGCATCGGCGAATCTCGCGCCGACCGCATCGAGGCCCTGATGGCGATTGGTGAATCGCACCTCCGCCACGGACACGTGCAAGAAGTCATCGTGCAAAACTTTGTGCCGAAGGAACGCACTGGAATGCGCGACGCGCCGGCGTGCCCAACAGATGAGGAATTGTGGTCGATAGCCGTAGCTCGCCTGGTGTTGCCAGCTGATGTGCATCTGCAAGCGCCCCCAAATCTCACCGACGATTTCGGAGTTCTGCTCGACGCGGGCATCGATGATTGGGGCGGCGTGTCAGCTGTGACGCCCGACCACGTGAACCCTGAGCGCCCATGGCCAGCAATTGATCGTTTGCGCGAGGTGTCGCGGCAACGTGGTTTTGAGTTGGCTCCTCGGCTAACGATCTACCCAGAATTCGCTATCAATGCCACGCGATGGCTGGCGCCTGAATTGCGGTTTGCGGTGATGGACAGAAGCGATTCCGAGTCGATGGGCCGCGATGATCCAGGCGCCCAGTTTCCCGAGAAGGTGGCTGGCACAACGCAAACCGATGATGGTGCCGATGTGATTTTGGTTGGCGAACGTTCCACTCAGTGGTACTCAGGGTCCAACAACAAACCAGCGGCTTTGGTGTCACTTGACACAAGTGTCAAGTCGCGGGCGGTGGTGGGTGGACGTGTCGCCGAAATCATCCACGGCGTTCAATTAGGCCAAGAACTCGGCATCGCCGAAGTGACTGCGCTGTTTGAGGCGCGCGGAGAACAAGTTCGGGCAGTTGTCGAATTTGCCGACCACCTTCGCCAACTAGCGGTCGGCGATGTGGTTACCTGGGTGCACAATCGCAACATCAACTACACCAACATTTGTACGTTTAAGTGCAAATTTTGCGGGTTTTCCAAAGGTCCTATGAGTCTCAACTTACGGGGAAAGCCGTACCTGTTGACGCTGGAGGAAATGCAGGGCCGAGTGCGCGAAGCCGTCACTTTGGGAGCTACTGAAGTAACTCTTCAAGGAGGAATTCATCCCGATTTCGACGGCGAGTATTACCTTGATGTGGCTCGGTCGGTAAAGGACGCCGCCCCCGATATTCACGTACACGGCTTCACGGCGCTCGAAGTTATCGAAGGCGCCAAACGGCTCGGGGAACCGCTGGATTCCTATCTGGTGCGGCTCATGGACGCAGGACTGCGTTCGCTGCCCGGCACGGCCGCCGAGATTTTGGACGACGGCATTCGAGCCATTTTGTGCCCCGACAAGATCAACACTGAAGAGTGGCTTGAATGTCATCGTGTGGCGCACACCGTTGGGTTGCGTAGCAACATCACGATCATGTTTGGGTCGGTGGAGCAACCCGTGCATTGGGCACGGCATCTCATTCGCACCCGTGACCTGCAAAAGGAAACCGGCGGATTCACCGAATTTGTGCCGCTGCCGTTTGTGCATATGGCGTCGCCCATCTATCTGCAACGCAAAGCCCGTCGGGGTCCGACTTTTCGCGAGACGGTGTTGATGCATGCGGTGGGGCGCATTGTGTACAACGGCCTCATCGACAACATTCAGGCGTCGTGGGTGAAGATCGGGTTCGACGGGGTACGCCAATTACTCAATGCTGGAGTCAATGATTTGGGCGGCACGCTGATGAACGAAAACATTTCTCGGGCCGCGGGCGCCACCCACGGGCAGGGCCTCGAGCCCGAGGACTTCGGTCGCATCATCGATGGTTTAGGGCGTCGCCTCGAACAACGAACCACGCTGTACGGGCGAGTGTCGGGCACGCCGCTGCTCGTTGGCTAACCCAATACTTACGGCCTACGCCGATTTATGCTGGCCTACGCCGATTTATGCTGGCCTACGCCAGGGTGCCGTACTGGGCCGAGCGATCAGTCGAGGTGGTGCCTTGGGTGGCCGCCACGCTGGATCGAATGTCGGCAATGAAGTCATCGATGACGTCCTTGTGCACCGAGTTCACCGTGCAATGCAAGCTGTCGGGGGGAGCCTGACGGTCGCAGAACCAATCGCGTCGCGCTAGCTCATCGCCTACCGCGAAGATGTCGGCTGGCGCGTCGGCTAGCAAATCGGTGCTCCACCCCACCAACGTGGCGATTGGTTCGCCCAACACTTTGATGCCATCGATCGCGTTGATGGCAGCGGCAAGGCGTTGGGCCGTTTCGTAGGAGCGCTGCACGTGATGGCGATACCCACTGGCTCCCAGATGATGCATCACAGCCCAAGCGGCAGCGATCGGGCCGCCCGGCCGAGTGCCGGCCATGGACTGAGATGCGTAGAAGCCACCCAGCCAATCCGACGTGATGAAAAACTGGTTTTTGCGGATCTGCTTATTGGCGTACATCAACACTGAAGCACCCTTAGCGGAGTAGCCATATTTGTGGACGTCTGCCGAAATTGACGTGACGCCTGGTACCCGAAAATCCCACAGTGGCAGCGCCACTCCGAGTTGTTCCAGGAACGGCAACGTGTATCCACCCATGCATGAATCGACGTGGCACAAGATGCCGTGATCAAGCGCAATGGCGGCGATTTCGGCAACGGGATCGATGACGCCTTGGGGATAGGCGGGAGCTGATGCCACCATCAAAATTGTGTTGGGTGTCACTGCGTTTGCCATCGCTGCGGCGTCGGCACGAAAATCGTCACCCACTGGCACGCGAACAAGCTTTACGTCGAAATAGTGCGACGCCTTGCTGAACGCAGCGTGGGCGGTTGTAGGAAGCACCATTTCTGGATGTGTGATGTGGGGGTGAGTTTTTCGGGCCAGTTCACGAGCACCCAGCACGGCGCACAAGATCGATTCGGTGCCGCCTGACGTCATAACTCCCGCCGCGTCGTCGCCACCGTGCATCAGACCGCTCGTGGCCGCCAAGACGTCGTTTTGCATACGACGCAAGCTTGGAAACACGTCGGTGTTTAAGCCGTTGGTGCCCAGAAACATGTCGTGGGCGTGGCGACCTACGTCGTACACCTCCGCTCCGGCGTAGTAAGCGAGCGAAAAAATTCGACCCGATTTCCACAGACGGTCGTGACTGCCGATCTCGGTGAGTTGAGTCTGAATGTCAGGGGCGGCGGTGCCGTGTTCGGGTAGAGCCATGATTGAGTCCTAGCGTCAAAATGAGTGAATTACGACTTATCCAATAGCCACTGTTGCTCCAGCCGACCAAGGTCGGTCACTGCCGGAGTGCCCTTACGGTATTCGGCCAGGATTCCCCGCCACGGGCCGTGCGCCGACAGTTTCCCCAGAATCGCAGCCGTGCCCCACACGACACGGTCGAGCAACACAAACGACGCTGGCATATTGAGCTTGGCAATGATGTCGGCGTATGGGCCATTCACGGCGATGATATTTTCTAGCGATTGACCCACCCATGTACGCGTGAAGGTGAATGTTTCTTCCATATAGGGCTGGTAAGGACCCGACACGTAATTCCACACCCGTTGCGGCTCGAAACCATGCGACGCTTCCAGAAATCCGGCATTGACCATTGCTGCGACGGTGGCGTCAATGTCGCCGGCCAGCGTGGCGTCGAGCACGGGGGAGAGCACATCAAACTCGCCGGGCGCCCACCGCTTGACAAGACCAAAGTCGAGAAAGGTGATCGTTCCGTCGGCGTGAAATCGATAGTTGCCAGGGTGTGGGTCGCCATTGAAAACTCCGTAGTGCTGCACAGAACCCTGCACGAATCGAAACATCACTTCGGCCGCCCGTTGACGTGTCGACTCCGATGCGGAATCCACAAACGTTTGCCAATCCATACCCTGCACCCAATCACTCGTCATTACTCGTTGGCCGCTGAGTTCTGGGATCACCGCGGGTATTCGTATGAACGGATGCGCGGCGTAGCGGACGGCGAATTCAGCTTGGTTGGCGGCCTCGATCCGATAGTCAAGCTCGTCGGAAATACGCACCTTGAGTTCTTCCACGAGGCTCTTCACATCGAGCCCCTTGAAGCTCAACGCCGACATCATGGCGTACATCATTTCGGCGTTTTCAAGGTCGGCGCCGACAGCGATATCGACACCGGGATACTGCACCTTTACGGCCACCACTCGCCCGTCTCGCGTGACGGCCTTGTGCACCTGACCGATGCTTGCGGCGGCTATCGGCAGCTCGGACCAATCTAAAAACAGGTCTGAAATCCGTCGCCCAAATTCCGTCTCGACCACGCTCACCGCAAGCTCGGGCGCCATGGGTGGGGCATTGGCTTGCAAGGTGGCCAGGGCGGTTTGAGCTTCCGGGGGCAGGCCCTCTGCGATGAATCCAATGAGCTGGCCCGCCTTCATCACCACGCCTTTCATGTTGCCTAATTCGGCAGCAGCCTGCTCGGCGGTATGAATGGCAAATCGATTTTGTAATTCGAGTCGTTTGGTATCGCCTTGTATCCGACCTCGAACTCGCAACACGCACCAGTGGAAACCGCGCCGAGCAGTGAGCCGCCAGATCCGAAATGAGCGTTCCAATCGAACCCGCTTTTCATGGGGGATCCAGCCGAACCACCCGCTCGAATTCGGTGTGAATCTGTTCATAGTGGCGAGTCAGTCATCAATGGTCGGGCGCAGTTGGCGGAGTGCTTTTGTTTGGCTGGCGTGGCGCTTGTCGCTAAGCCGAGTCTCGCGGGCACCCCGTGATGGCCGGGTGGGCCTGCGGGCGGGATCGGTCATCAGCGCTCGTTCGATTTTGGCGTCAAATTGTGTTCGTGCTTGTTGTCGATTCATCATTTGCGAACGCGAGGCCGCGGCACGTGTTGTTACATGACCCCCGAATTTTGCCCGCAGAAGGTCGGCGTGAAATAGCCCAGCATCCAGTTGAGCAATGACCACGTCGATCGGGCACGAAAGCTCCACCGCAGTATGCGATGTGTTGGCGTGCTGACCACCGGGGCCGCCCGAAGTCACGAAACGCCACGTCAATTCGGAGTCGGGAATGTCACGTGGCGAACGCATCCACCAATCGTAGGTGGCTGCAGCCCCGCAGCGCTCCAATTGGGGTCGCTGATACCGGGGGCGAGGTCCTAACATAGAAGGACTCCGGAGTTTTTGGAGACACCGGGCTGCTAGCTCATCTGGTAGAGCAGGGGACTTTTAATCCCAAGGTGCAGGGTTCGAGACCCTGGCGGCCCACCGAATGTCCATCTATGATCGCAAGAGGTCAATGCGAGCCGACATGCGATTGATCCGCAAATCGATCCCGCCACTGGATCATTCACGCCGTTCACTCGAGCTCGTGCACGCCATTTCGAGCCAACCTGAGTGGGAGCATGCCACGACAGTGATGTTGTTTGTCGGCATCCATACCGAGCCCGACACCACCGCCTTGCTGGCGTTGGCGCATGGCGAAGGTAAACGTGTGGTGCTCCCTCGGGTCGTGAGGCCCAACATCGTGGTCATGCCCGATAGTGGCGAATTCGAAATCTCTTCGTTCGGCGTTCCCGAACCGGTCGGCGAGGTCGTTGTGCCGCCCGAGGAAATCGATGTTGTGATCGTGCCCGGCCTGGCGTTTGATCAGACCAATTATCGGCTCGGGTATGGCGGCGGCTTTTACGACAGATTTCTCCCATCGCTCCGCTGCGACGCTGTCACTATTGGTGTTGGATTTTCAGAGCAGATCGTGGATGAGGTTCCTCGCCACGATGGTGACATCGCGTTGACGAGAGTTGTTGTCGCGTAGCGATGATTCGCGTAGAGCGCATTCGTCTAGCGGCGAAGGAGCTTGCGGAGCCATGTCTGTTTGGGCGCGGGAGTCCTTCGTATCGGGGTCGCAATTGGTCGGTTCGCTCGGGGGCGGTCAAGTAGCAGAATGTCGCCGTCCAAAATTCCGAGCTCGCTCGCTGATCGTTCGACGTCGATTAGTTGCCCAGTGAGCGACCACAACATGTCGGTCAAGTGATCAGCTCCGACTGGACACAGATCACATAACTCGGTCATCACTAGCGCCAAAGACACATTGCTCGGCACGTTGACATCGACAGCACCGTGGGCACATTGCACTGTCAGCCGTGACGTCATGGACGGTGCTGGCGACGAGGTCATCGCCGCAAGCTACGTATACGACGGCGATATATCAAGTACCCTCCGCAAATTCGTTGAAATGTGGATTGGCGCGGGCAAATGAAGCTAGGTACGGCGGTAAGGAACGAACACAAACTATGACGACCGTTACGGTGTCGCGTCCTGCCCAACGCCAAACAATCACCCAAATTGATTGCTCCCAAACAGTGGCGTATCCCGAGCCGCCGACCGTGCCGGAGCCGTCTTCGCA
Source organism: Acidimicrobiales bacterium (assembly GCA_038231795.1). Taxonomy (GTDB): domain Bacteria; phylum Actinomycetota; class Acidimicrobiia; order Acidimicrobiales; family JBBRKR01; genus JBBRKR01. The sequence goes on along the minus strand of JBBRKR010000006.1, from coordinate 151,035 downwards.
AAGTGCTGTGGTGGCGTTCGGTTTGCCCATCGTGGGCAGTCTCGGCGGACTAATTTTCGTGCTTGTACATCCCACGATAATTTTCGTCATCGCCGGAGTCTCGATGGCTGTGTTGTCGATTTCTATGGGGCTCACGAACGCCATCACTAACCGTCGAGCACCGTATCGCCGGCTGGCGGCGGCACGGGCTCGGTACGCCAAACAACTCGAGGAAATTAACGTTCGTCGGCGTGCGTATGTGGACTCTTGCGTGGCCGCAGCAGGCGAATCGTTGTGTTCCCCGCAGCAGTTGTTGCATAGGGCCTTCGATGACGCCACCCGATGGGATCGGCGGCCCGACGACGCCGATTTTGGCTGGGTCCGCGTTGGCGACCGTGCCCCGGAAATGTTGTTCGCTCCCGACGTGTCGTCGACGAGTGCCTCGTTATCGCATCGAAACGTTGACCCCTTTGCTGAGCAGGAACGCATGGACATGCTTTCCCAGATAGCCCCTATTGGCATGCCTGCCGTGGTCGACCTAGTGGGTGAATCACTGGTGGTCATTGGCGGGCCAAGGGCAGTGAATCAGGCGGCATCGCTGATTGCCCATTTGGCTGTCACCCACAGCCCAGCCGACCTGTTGATCAGTTTCGATGCTGCCGCGCAACACGTTTTTGGTTGGGCGAAGTGGCTTCCCCATGTGGTTAGGCATCATGATGGCGGGCGACACTTGATGGTCGACGTCGTGATCGCTGATCAGCTGCCAAAGGCTGTGCCGAAGTCGGCCGGAAAAGTGACTATATGTGTGAGTCCGCGACTGCCGGCTTCGGCATCGAACCCGGCGTTCGTCGCCGCGGTGAGCGTCATAGCAATCGGCCCCCGCCACGCAGAATCTGTGGCCCGTGCCTTAGCGCCGTTCGACGTCGGCAACAGCGGGCGGGGTCTTGATGTCGACAGTGTTTTCCAGCGCATGATCGACGACTTGGCAACCTCCTCGCAGGCCGTCGATCAACCAATGGGCCGTTTGCAGGCCCTCCTTGGCTCGACACTCGGCGGCGACCCCGTGGTGCTCGACATCAACGAAGCCGCCTTTGGTGGCATTGGTCCCCACGGATTGTGCATTGGGGCAACGGGCAGCGGCAAGAGCGAATTGTTGCGCACGATGGTCACGTCATTGGCGTTGAATCACGACCCGTCGGAACTCAATTTTGTGCTCGTCGACTTCAAGGGTGGCGCAGCCTTTGCTGACCTCGCTCACCTAGCGCACGTGGCTGGTGTCATCACCAACCTTGCCAACGACGCCCCGTTGATCGAACGAGTGCGGGTGTCGATTCTGGGTGAGTTGGATCGCCGCCAAGAGTTGTTGGCGAGCGCTGGAAATATGCCGAGTTTGGCGGCCTACAACCAGGCAGTAGCTGACGGGCAGCTTGGCGATTCGCAGCCGTTGCCCAGCTTGTTAATTCTGATCGATGAGTTCGGCGAGCTACTTGTTGCCCAACCCGATTTTGTGGATGTGTTCACCACCATTGGCCGAATTGGTCGCAGCCTCGGGGTGCATCTTCTGCTGGCGTCGCAGCGTCTCGAGGAAGGTCGGCTGCGAGGGTTAGAGAGTCACCTTTCGTATCGGATTTGTTTGCGCACTTTTTCGACTGGTGAGTCACGTGCGGTGATTGGTGGCCCGATGGCCGCCGATCTCCCCAACATCCCTGGGCATGCATATTTGGCAGCGGCCGGCGAGGTTCCGCAGCGTTTTATTGCCGCCTATGTGTCGGGTCCTTCAGCAGCCCACAGCGATGTCACCGCTCCAGTTGGGGTAACCCGATTCGACCCATGGACGAGCACGGATACTGATCGTCACACTGCGAATTTGGGCCCGTCGTTGGTGCAACAAATGTTGAGTGGCCAGCACGGCAAGTGGCCCCGTGCCCGGCAAATTTGGGCTCCCGTTTTGCCACCCGAAATTGCCTTGCACGACATCATTGCCGCACCCACTCCCGCCAATTCAGAGACGGCCCGTCGTCTCGTGGCGTCCATTGGAGTTGGCGACCTGCCAACACAGCAACGACAGATTTCGGTGAGCATCGATGTCGACCACAGCAACGCCATCGTGGTGGGCGGCGCTCGTAGTGGCGTGTCCACAGCACTGGCCACCAGCGTGTTGTCGCTGGCCAGCAGTCACTCACCGAGCGAGCTGAATTTTCATGTGATCGATATGGCTGGGTCGCTCCAGCCACTCGCTGATCTCACACACGTGGGGACGTTGACTGGTCGACGAGACCCGGAAACCGTGGGCCGAGTTTTGGCGTGGTGCGCGGCGTTGATTGAACATCGCGAAGCGTCGTTCACTGAATCAGCTATCGATGTGGTGTTGGTACTCGACGGATGGCAGCAATTCCGTGCTGAGTGGCCAAATGCCGAATCGCTGGTGAGTGCGTTGGCTCAGCGCGGTCCACGGGTCGGGCTGCACCTACTCGTGGGCGCTTCACGATGGATCGACATCAAGAGCCCGCTGCGCGACACGTTCGGCACAAAGATCGAACTTGGTTTGGCGGATCCCACCGAGTCGATTCACTCCCGTCGTTTGGCCTCGTCGATTGGCTCCCTGCCGGGCCGGGGTTTGCTCCACGACGGCACCTTGATTCACGTTGCGAAGGCGGAAAATGCTCCGGCAATGGTGTCAGCAATTAACGACCAGTGGGCCACCCATAGCAGCGCCGTGGCCGTGCCGATTTTGCCGAGAGTTCTATCGAAAACGGTTCTGCCCGATCAATCCCCGTCATCAATTCTTGGATCGTACGAAGCGGTGATTGGTGTGCGGGAACGTGACCTTGCGCCGGCCAGCATTTCGTTCGATCGACAGAATTCACACCTCTTGATCTTGGGCGATGCTGGTTGCGGCCTGACGAACACCTTGCGAATTTTGGTAAGGCAGCTCGCCATCCCGAATCCGTCGGCCATGTTCGCCGTAGTCGACTATCGGCGAGGGCTTGTCGATTGCGTGCCCGCCAACCAAGTGGCGATGATCGCCACCAACGAACACGCCGCCCTCACGCTTGTGAATGACATCTGTGCCGAAGTCGAGCGTCGACTCCCGCCAGCGTCTGTGACTCCGCACGAACTCAGCAGTAGGAGTTGGTGGCAGGGTCCCGAACTTTTCGTGCTCATTGACGACGAAGACCTTGTGGCTAGCGGGATGTCATCGCCGTTGGTGCGTTTGGCTGATGTAGCCGTGCATGGCGGCGATGTGGGATTGCACCTGATTGTTGGCCGGCGAGTTGCCGGCATGAGCAGGGCTGCGTTTGCTCCGTTGATGAACAGAATGGGCGCATTAGGCACGCAGGCTTTTGTGATGTCTGGTGATCCGCAAGAAGGCGTCATAGCGCATGGTGAGCGCGCCATGACGCTTCCTATTGGGAGGGGCCAGTTGCTTCGTCGTCGCCAGATCACCGAAGTGATCCAAGTGGCCCACGACGAGCGAATTGTGGAGCGTTAGTTGCCCCAAATCAGGGCGTTGGTGTGTTCGGCCTGACTGTAATTTTGATAGGCGACGCTGAGCGCCTGGCCAATGTTGTTCAGCACAGCATTGAGATCATTGGCAGCTGAATTCCATCGAGCTTGAAGGCTTTGATATTGCACTGATGCCGAGCCTGTCCAACTGGCGGCAATTGGGCCGAGATATGTGCGTAGGTCGTTGAGGTCGCTTTCTATGGTGGCAGCCACGGTGTTGCAATCGGCCGATGCTTGATTGATGTCGCTGAAGGTCACGAGAATTGTTTGGTTTGACATGTTTTGAAATTCCTTTGAACAGTGTGGTGGCTAGTTGGCGCTGACGAGGGTGGCGGTGATCTTCGAGAAGCCCGTTTCGTGGGTTTGCTCGGCCTGCTCATAGTTCGTGGTGGTGGTGGTGAGGCCCATTGAAATATCGGTGAGTGCCGTCTGGAGTTGCTGGGCGTCGCGGTGCCATTGCTCTTTCAAATTCTGGAATCCGGCCGCTGCCCCGCCTTTCCATGAGCTCAACAGCGGTGACAACCGGTTTTCCAGGTCACGTAAGCGAGCGTCGATCGAAGCAGAAACGTCGGCGACATGCTTGGCGGCGACTCGCATTTCTGGGACGGTGGTCGTAAAGGTGGTGGCCATTTTTCATCCTTGATCGGTTCAACTCCGATGAGTTGAAATGAGCAAGATGATCTTAAATGACATGAAAGACATTGTCAATGCTTTTCATGTCATTTCTTTGCATTACCATCACGATATTCGTTAGGAGTCGAATCCGAGCCCCAGTTTGTCGAGGGTCTTGAGCCAGAGATTTCGCTTTCCGTCGTTGCGATCGGCGGCCGCCATGCTCCACCGTGTGGCCTGAATCCCGAGGTAACGAATCGGCTCGGGAGGAAATGGCACTGGCTTGCGGCGAACGAAATCAAGGGTCGTGCGTTCGTTGCGAACCCCTTCGAGCAGGTCGAGCGATACCTCGGCACCAAACCGTGTGGCTGCTACCCCGAGGCCTGTGTATCCCACTGAATACACCAGCTTTTTGTCGAATGCCTGGCCCCAAAACGAACAGAACCGGGTGCAGGTGTCAATGGCGCCTCCCCACGCGTGGGTGAATTGCACACCCTCAAGCTGGGGAAATGTGGTGAAAAAGTGTTCAGATAGCCGAGCCCACGTTTCGGGCCGTTGTTCGAGCACCGACGACATCTTGCCGCCGAAGAAATAGACGGCGTCGTATCCGCCCCACAGAATCCGGTTGTCGCTTGTGAGTCGGTAGTAGTGAAACTGGTTGCCGCCGTCGGAGAGCCCCTGGCGTCGAGTCCAGCCGATTGACGCCATTTGCTCGGCGGTGAGCGGCTCGGTGACCAACACATAGTCGTACACGGGAATGACGTAGCGCTTGATTTGGCGGACCAGCGGCGGGAATGCATTCGTGGCCAGCACAACGTTATTGGCGTTCACGCGGCCGAACGGCGTACCGATACGAATCGTGTGTTTGTCGCGATCTACCGAATCGACTCGAGTGTGCTCATAAATTTCAACACCGAGCTCGAGCGCCACCCGTTTGAGGCCCCACGTCAACATGGCGGGATCCACAATCGCGGCGCGTCCTTTTTGCCATAGGCCACCGTGGTAGGTGGGCGAGTTGACTTCTGCTTGCATGGCGGCTCGGTCGAGCAGGGCCACATCGTGACCGAGCTTGAGGTGTTCCTGGTAACCCTCCGCCAAGCCATCGACCATGTGCGGAGCGTTGGCCACATCGATCACACCGACCCGCTCATAGTCGCAGTCGATGTTGTATCGCTTGATGGTGTCCTCGATGGCGTTGAGGTTGTCCAGGCCCAGTCGCTCGAGCGTTGCTAACTCACGCGGGAATCGTTCCCGCCCATTTGTCAATCCGTGGGTGAGACTGGCATCCATAAAGCCGCCGTTGCGTCCTGACGCTCCCCACCCAACCGTATCGCCCTCCAACAAAAGAACGTTTCGTTCCGGGTCGCGCTGTTTAGCCTCCACCGCAGCCCACAGGCCTGTATATCCGCCGCCCACGATGCATAGGTCGGCGCGTTTGGCCCCCACGAGTGCCGGGCAGGCGTCGGGCTCGTCGACATCTTCGAACCAGTACGGGTATGGCTCGGCGGCGGCGACGGCGCGAAGATGGGCTTCTGAAATGTCGTCGATCATGCGACGCACGCTCCTGGTGTGGGTGCTGCCCGAACCAGTGAGCCCGCTACTTCAGCTTGCTCAGTAGCTCTCTGATTCGTTCCTTGGGACGGCCGATGATTGCGATATCGGGAGTCACAACGAGCGGTCGTTGCAGCAGTTGTTTGTGTTTCACGAGAATACTGACTACTGAGTCAGTAGTAACGAAATCGGCGGCATTGAGACCCAACTTGGCGAACAGGGAATCCTTGCGAACCATATCGGCAACGGGGTCCTGAAGCTTGGCGGCAATGGCCTCGAGCGTTGCCCGATCAGGTGGCGTTTTGATGTACACGACAGTGTCGAACTCGACACCCAACTCCTCAGCAATGCTGATGGCGTTGTTCGACGAGTTTCAATTGGGGTTGTGGTAGATCGTGACTTTTGCTGACATGTCACCCAGTCTGTCGGATGTAGTTGATGTGAGTGATGCCGGCGTCTTTGGAGATTGAGTCGATGTACCAACCGTCGTGAGTGAAGGTGGTAACTGCCCTTTTTGGAGCATCCGACGAGGTGATTACATGGCGAGCCAAAAGGCCCTTGGCGGCCTTGGCGTCATGGCCAATAATTTTGCGATTGCCGGCGGCATCGATGTGTTGGAACTGCACTCGAATCACGGGCACACCAACGATTTCGGGTGACCATGCTCCAGCGTGCTCCTTGGGCAAAAGATCTAGGACGAGGCGCGGTTGTTGGACTGCTAGTTGGGCGTTGATCAATGGACGCCACATGCGGGCGAGTGGTCCAATGCCCGGTAGCGATGCGCCCATTTTGATGCGGTAGTCGGGCAGACGATCGTCGATGCCGACAACACCGGCCAGGCCCGAAAAGATGACCACTGATCGACGGGCCTTGGAGCGATGAGCAGAGGCGAGGGTGGCCAGATCGAGGTGGTCATGGACAACACCGGTGTAGCGATTGGCGGCCGCCATGGTGGGGCTCGTCAATAGTTGGCAATTGGCGGCGCGTGCCCGCTCGAGGTGGGTTCCGCCCACACCGAGGAGCGCCCCAGCGTCAGCGACGTTGCCCATGGCTAAAGCGAGGGCGTCTGCGATCTTGTGGCGGGTGGGGCCGAGATCACTGAAACGTCCAGAATCAGGAGCCCAAAGAGGGGCCGATCGCGTCCGTGGGCGGCGCGGAGGATTGGGGGCTTTTCCCTCACTCGGCGGGAGGAGAAGTAAAAAAACACAAGGCACCACTGCATTCTGACAAACCAACTCCCGTGTTGGTCAGAATGCAGTAGTGCCTGTGTATTTTTGGGTGTCATCCGTGAGTATGCACAAGTGGTTACTCGACCTCATCGCCCGACGAGACCGGGTGTAACTCTTGCCACATCGCCGTTGACACGAGTAATTAAAACTTGCCTTGCATTTAAATGAACCTCCCTCCAAAGCATCGCCTGGCGAACCAGACAGAGGAAGCTTAAGCGTGCGAACGCGATTTGAAAAGTAGAAATGTTGTAAATTCCCCTGCCTAGGGAAAGGCCGGTCGGTTGCGTCAACGATTTCGAGACCTTGCCGCTCCGCTTCGGCACCACAATTTTCGCATGATCTGGATTGCGCAGGTGCTGTCGGAAGTTGGTGATTGGTCTGCCCGTGTGGCGCTAACGGTATTGGTTTTCAGAAAATCGGGCTCTGCGGCGGAACAAGCCCTCGTTTTCGCGCTCAGCGTGGTGCCCTGGCTCGGCATCGGTCAGTACCTTTCGGCGATCGCCGACCGGTTCAATCGCCGATTCGTAATGGTGGTTTGTGACTTATGTCGGGCGGGAATATTTTTATCAATGGTGGTGCCCCAGCCGGTCATTTCGCTCTTGGCGTTGAGTTTTTTGGCTGCGCTATTTACACCGCCATTTGAAACGACCCGTTCAGCGATCATCCCAGAGTCCGTTCCCGACGAGGTATATCCCGATGCTGTTTCGCTGTCGAGCGCCACTTTTCAGTTCACATTGTTGATTGGGCTTTTTGCCGGATCTGCTTTGGTGTTGCTGGGGCCGCGAGTCGCCCTTGCCATTAATGCTTCGAGCTTCGCCGCATCTGCGTTGGTGTTGAGTTTTGTACGTCGCCGTCGAGGGGCCGAACGACGTGATCGCCAGCCGACTCGGGCGCGCGATGGGCTATTGGCAGTGTGGCGCGATCCGATTGTGCGATGGCTTGGGGGCATGTGCATCTTGTCGGCCATGTGTGTGGCCGCCGCCGAACATGAGGCCACCGTCTTTGCCTCGACACTGTTGCCAGGCATCAAATTTTCATTGGGTATTTTGTACGCCGTGGTGCCGATCGGCACTTTGGTCGCGGCGTTGGTGTTCGGGGCAAAAGGCCGCCATCGGGCGGTGGCCAGACGTGCTGCTTCGATAGCTTTTTTGGGTGCCGGTATTGCGGCTTGTGGATTCGTAATTTCAGGGTTGCCGACTGTGTCAGGAATCGTTGGCTATTTCGGTCTTGGCGTGTCTTTGGCGTGTACCACAGTGGCCGGTGCCGTATTTGGCCAACGTTTACCTGCTGTGTCACGGGCAGCAGCCTTCAGCATTTTGCAAGGAGGTCTTGCCATCTCGCAAGGTCTCGGCGCTGCACTCGGGGGGTTGTTGGCCGATTCCGTAGGTGTCAGACAGGCTTGTTTGTACGCATCGATTGCGGCGTTAGTAATTTCCGGAATAGGAATGTTGTACGTGCCGGCGGATCACCGCGGCCGATTCGATTTGGACGCTGTTAGCGCCGCGTCTGCGTAGTGTTTTCGGCAGCTGCCGGAGCGTCCTGGGCCAGCAGTTTCTCGACGATTTCTTGAGCGGGAACAGGCTTGGAGAAGTAGAACCCTTGCACTTCTTCGCACCCGAGTGATCGCATATATTCGAGCTGAAGTTCTGTTTCGACGCCTTCGGCGATGACCTCAAGCTTGAGGCTGTGCGCCATGGCAATCATGGCCGACACAATGGGAGCTTCCGGTTCCTCCGGAGTAATGACCATAATGAAGGAGCGGTCGATTTTGAGGCGATCGATGGGGAACTGTCCGAGTCGAGCTAAGCCCGAATAGCCGGTGCCAAAGTCGTCGATTGCTAACTCGATTCCGAGCGCTCGGAATTCATTCAGCTTGCGCAAACTGTCATCGGTTTCGCGGTCGGTAACACCTTCGGTTACTTCGAGTTCGAGTCGATGGGGCGACAGGTCCCACCGTTTCAACACGTTCACCACATTTTCGACAACGTTGAGTTGCTTAAGGTGACGCCCTGAAAGATTGACTGCTACGCGAATTGGGGCGAGGCCCATGGAGTCCCACACCTTGGCTTGGCGAACGGTTTCGTTGAGCACCCACCGGTCCACGTCGACAATGAGATCCGAACGTTCAGCGAGGGGAATAAACGCAAATGGTGCAAGCATTCCCAGCTCGGGATGCTGCCAGCGGACGAGGGCTTCGACGCCTACAATCTTGTTCGTCGAAAGGTTGACTTGGGGTTGGTAGAACACTCGAAGTTCGTCGTTCGCGACGGCGTGATGCAGCTCAGTTTGGCGACGGAGGTCGGCCTCGGCCTGGGCGTTCATATCGGAGGAGTACAGCACCGTGGTGTTGCCACCTGACTCCTTTCCGCCGTGCATGGCCACGTCTGCGCACTTCAACAATTCATCGGCGGTTGTCCCATCGACTGGGCTACGGGTAAGGCCCATCGTGGCAGTAATGAAAATGCGCTGATTGGAGATTACCAATGGTGCCGCGATCGATTCGTGGATACGTCCGCAGAGAGCCAGAGCTTCCTCGTGACTCGCCACACCGGGGAAGATGAGCGTGAAGTCGTCGGCGCCGAGGCGCGCTACGGTGTCGCCCTGCCGCACGGCGCCGCGCAGGCGTTCGGCGACGGCAACCAGGAGCTCGTTGCCAGCGGTGTGTCCCAAGGTGTCGTTCACCTTCTTGAAGTCGTCAAGGTCGAAAACTGCCACGGTGAACGGCTCTCCAGATTCGTCTCGACGGAGGTTGGCGGCGGCAATTTTGTCGGCGAACATTCGTTGATTCGGAAGCCCAGTCAAGCTGTCGTGGTATGCCTGGTGACGGATCTCGTACACCAAGTTTGCGTTCTCAAGGGCAGTAGAGCCAATGGCTGCCAATACGTCGAGCAAACGCGTGTCATCGTTGTTGAATCCCTTGGGATTGAGACTCTTTGACGCGACGAGCCATCGTTCGTTTGATCCGCTTATGGTGAGGCGTTGACCGATTTGATCCGGCAAGGGGGGGCGGGTGGTCACCATCGCCGACTCGCACTGCAACATTGTCTGGGCGGATTGCGAGATTGCTGTGGCAACTGCCTCGCCGTCAATCGAGGCGTGAGCCGCTACCGATGCGGAAAAAAGTCCATCTGCTCGTTCGCGATCGCGTCGGGCCAAAAGGTGCTCGTGAAGTACAACGTTGATGAGTGCAACGGGCACGAGCGCCACGACAGATTTCCACAGCGTGTCGTGCCCCGTGATGGCTGCTAACAAGCCAAGTGAAACTCCGCCGGTCCACGTGACAAGCCACGCCCCTAAACCGGTATGTAATGGCTCGTGTGGCTCTTCGGGTGTGAGCGTGCGTATGGCGACGGCAAATGACACCATGGACACGCCAGCTCCTACGAGGATGCCTAGCGTTGCAGAACCAATTGAGCCGAAAGATTGTGTGCGGCTTGGGTGACGCACGATCGTGGTGGCGAGCAGCACTGCAGTTGCTGCGAGGTTGGCTGCCTCAGCCAAATTAAATGCCAATTTGACGCCCCGCACCTTCCGAGCCGCACATCCGAAGAATGTGCCAGCCACAAGCATGACGACGACACTTTGGGGAGGTAAATGCAGCAGACCGAAAACGACCAAGGCGTAGTCGAGCGTGAACGCCACTTCAGTGGTGCCGCGTACGAATGTAATTGGGTATTTGTTGCTGACGGCGCACAGTGAGGTGAGCACGATGAGTACGGCCATTGGCCCGTAGCCGGCGGCGTGAGTCTTGAGCCTCACAGCCGCCACGAGTAGTACCGAGACGGTACAAACAACACCGACGTAGGTGCCGAACTTCATGTGGAATCGCCGTTTGGGGCGCGTCGAACCAACGATCTCATGTGTGCCTGAGGGCACAGAGGAGATGAGTTGTTCGATCATGAAAAGGCTTGTCCGTTTCGGTTTGTTGTGTCACGGTGAAGTTCCGTGGAGAACACATCGGAATTAACTGGCGAAAGTTAAGTGTTGAGAGAAGGCCAATACAGGCAGTTGCCTTAGCATCGGCCACATGAACCCGGCCTATGTCGAAACGAAAAGCTCAGTTCGACCGCTTGACGGGATTCGGGTTTTGGATTTCACCAGGGTGTTGTCAGGTCCCTGTTGTGGACGCACGCTCGCTGATCTTGGCGCTGACGTGATCAAAATCGAGCCACCTGAAGGGGATGTCACACGTTTTAGTTTTCCGAAAATTGGTGGTGTGCCCACCTATTTCGCCCAACAGGCAGCCGGGAAACGCAATATTTCAGTCGACTTAACGACGAATAGCGGCCGAGAAGTAGTCGCCAAGCTGGTGGCGACCGCCGACGTTGTGCTGGAAAATTTCCGCCCCGGCGTGATGCAGCGGCTCGGTTTCGGATTCGACGAATTGAGCGCCATGCGCCCGCACGTCATCATGGCGTCCATAAGTGGCTACGGACAGACGGGCGTGTGGGCTGCACGCCGGGCCTACGCTCCTGTGATCCAAGCAGAAATGGGCATGCTGACAACAAATGCGACCCAGCTGGGAGAGACAGTGCGCCAAGACGCCCTGAGCCACGCCGACGTATATTCTGGCCTCGAAGCCGTCATTGGCATTTTGGGTGCGTTGTTTATGCGCGAGCGCACTGGCATTGGCCAGCATGTGGATGTGAGCATGGCCGAGACAATGTTGTGGGCCAACGAGCACACCACATGGCATCTCAGTGGCGTTGAAGTGATCGACAACGTGGCTTCGATGTCGCCATGGGAGGCCATCGTGGCTCCGACGGCGGCTGGCCCGTGGGTCACCGTCGCCGGCGATATTGCCGCCAAGGGCACGTTTGCATTGTGGGTGAATTTGTTGGGTGCCGCCCTCGGCGACGATCCCCGCTTCGCCGACGTGGTAGGCCGCATCGCCAACAGAGTTGAGCTCGAAAAGGTGGTGACGGATTGGATCGGCGGCTGGACCGATCTGGATGAGCTTGACCACGTTTTGGAAGATGGCGGGTTGGCACTCGGAATTGTGCGATCGGTGGCTGATGTGGCCTCCGAGCCATGGGCCATTGAACGACAAGCGTTCGTGACAGTGGGAAAACGAGACGACTCCGAGGCCACATTTCAGGTGCCGCGCAGCCCATGGCGATTCAGCGAAGCAGCATCGCTTCCCGGAAATACGGTGGCGTTTCGTGGCGAACACAACCGCGAAATTTGCCTCGAATTGGGCATGTCGGCCGCCGAAATCGATGGCCTCGAAGCTGCTGGAGTGTTGTCGAGCCGGATCCCCAAAAAGGTTTAGCTAGCGGCCGTTTCGAGCACCTTCAATAGCGCTTGCTCGACCACCTCGCTGAGCGCAGGGTGGATATAGATAACGTCGTGCGCCATTTGCCAAATGGTATTTCCCAGATGCATTCCTTGAACCAAAAGTTGCACCAACGTAGGTGCTTGAGGACCAATGATGTGTGCACCTAAGAGGTAGGTACCGGTTGGGTCGGCGAGCAACTTCACGAAGCTGGTGACATCTTCTAGCGCCCAGCCATAGGCGGTGTGACGATATTCGTGGGTGATCACGATGTGAGGAATTTGGTCACGCATCGCTGCTCGCTCGGTGAGGCCAATGGCACCGATTTGCGGGTGGCTAAATACGGCGTACGGCACGGGCTTGTTGTCGGGAACGACTCTGGGCGACTCGGGATGCAGCAGATTGTGTTGCACAATTTTCGCTTCCAAATTGGCCCAATGTTTGAGCTGGTGACGACCACGAATATCGCCAAGCGCCCAAATACCTGGCGCCGCCAAGAGGTGCTGATCGGTGATGACATTGCCCTTTGCGTCGAGCCCCACACCTGTGAGTTCCACGCCAAGTTGAGCCCCGTTCGGCATGCGTCCCGCAGCAATCAGTAGGACGTCTCCCTCCACACTGATATCGCCCATGGCAGTGGTGACGTTGAGGGTAAATGAGCCGTCGTCATTGGGGCTCACGGCGAGCGTCTGGGCGCCGGTCACCACGTCGAGATACTCACGGGCCACGTTTGTGAATCGTTGGGAAACGTCATCGTCTTCAATCATCAGCAGGCGGCCTGACCGATTGACGATGGTCACCTGCGATCCGAAGCCGGCAAACACTCCTGCCATTTCGGCCGCGATAAATCCGCCGCCCACGATCACGAGACGCGACGGCAATGATGGCAACCGCATGATGGTGTCGGAGGTGTGCCAATTGATCGCATCGAGGCCTGGGATATCGGGCACGAAGCTCCGGGCGCCGGCAGCCAACACAATCCGGTCGCCAGTGATTTCCACCGTCGGCGCGCCAGGCACATCGACCACAAGTGTTTTGTTACCGGTAAACGTGGCATTGCCATGGAAGACGGTCACGTTCGGGAGGCTTTCGCGATAACGCTCACCGCCTATGGCGATTGGATCAATTCGACCAAAAACGCGCTCCACGATCGATGGCCAATCCACCGAGTTGACACTTGCGTCAACTCCCAACTTTTTGGCCGCCCGGGCGTCGTGGGCAATTTCGGCGGGCAGCACAAACATCTTGGACGGGATGCATCCCTTGTTGAGGCACGTACCGCCAAACGTCTCGCGTTCGATGATGGCGATCTTCCAATGATCCATGGCCGAGTTGATGATGCTGTTGCCGCTGCCGGCGCCGATGATGATGAGATCAAAATGTTCGTTTGTCACGTGAGGAGCGCCTTGCTGGTTGTTGAGAAATAGGTTCTAGCGGCCAGAGCTACCGAAGCCACTGATGCCGCGATGGGAATCACCAAGATCGTCCACAACTACAAGAGCGACAGTTTCGATTCGTTGGATCAGGAGCTGCGCTATTCGGTCCCCCCGGTGGACGTGGTACGGCTCGGTTTGGTTGGTGTTCAGCAAAATAACCTTGAGTTCGTCGCGGTAGCCGGCGTCGATTAAACCGGGGGCGTTGGCCACAGTAACGCCGTATTTGAGAGCCAAGCCGCTACGAGGAAGCACGAAGCCAGCCGTGCCAGGAGGTAGCGCAATGGCGATTCCTGTGGGCACCAGCATGCGGCCCCCGCCTGCGGGAATGGTGGCGTCGATGCGGGCGTACAGATCAAGGCCCGCATCGCCGTCGTGGGCATAGGCGGGCAATGGGAGGTCAGGATCCAGGAGCTGGATGGCAAGGTCAAGCACCCATGCAGCCTACGATCGCAAGGTGCTGGTGTGGATGGATCTCGAAATGACCGGGCTTAATCCGGCGACCGATGTGATTGTTGAGATGGCCACGCTGGTCACCAATGACGACCTAGATGTCATTGCCGAAGGACCAGATCTCGTTATTCACGCCACCGACGACGAGCTCAGCCGGATGGATGATTTTGTGCTCAAGATGCATACCCGGTCGGGTTTGCTCAAGCAGATTAGGGTTTCAACGGTGACGCTGGCCGATGCAGCTGCACTCACGTTGGCCTTCATTCAGGAGCATGTTCCCGAAGCAAAGACGGTGCCTTTGTGTGGGAATTCGATCGGTACCGATCGTCGATTTTTGGCTGTGTACGTGCCGGAAATTGAAGAGTATTTGCATTACCGATCGATTGATGTTTCCACCATCAAAGAACTCAGCCGGCGTTGGTACCCAAAGGGATTCGGCAAAGTGCCGAGCAAAAAGACGAGCCATCGGGCCCTCGACGACATTCGGGAAAGTGTGGCCGAGTTGCGTTGGTATAGAGAAAATGTTTTTGTAAGCCAGGAGACAAAATGACTGACGTAGTAACTCCCCGCCCTCCTAAGCAAGAGCAACTTCCGGCCCAGACCGAAGTGGTCGAAGTAGCGCCAAATATTTTGCGGATGCAACTACCCATTTCGATGCCTGGTTTGGGGCACGTGAATACGTACGCGTTGCTCGATAAAAACGGTGTATCACTTGTCGACCCCGGTTTGCCAAATGATGAATGCTGGGATGCATTGACGAATCGTTTGGCCCAGGCTGGTCTTTCGGTACGCAACGTGCACACCGTGGTTATCACCCATTCGCATCCCGATCATTTCGGTGGCGCAGGGCGTCTGCGTAAGGAGTCGGGTGCCAACATCGTTGGTCACGAGTCGTTTCGATGGGCGTTTGACACCGACGCCGACGCCGATCTAGACGCCGACGCGGCGCGCACCGATGATCAAATTTTGGAGTCACTGGCCAAGCACACGCCGCCGTGGGAGAAAAAATCTCGGTGGCGTGACGAGTCATATGATCGCCCGAAAGATGTCGGCGAGGGCCCAATGCAGTGGCTGGCACGCATGAAGGTGTGGGGTCGGCCGACGCCAACGCTGCGCATGTCGGATGGCGATGTAGTGATGCTTGGCGACCGAGAATGGGTTGGCGTGCATACTCCTGGACACACCGTGGATCATTTGTGTTTGTTTGATCCAACGCAAGGTGTCTTCTTGTCGGGCGACCATGTGTTGCCATCGATCACTCCGCATATCGGTGGCAATGCCGATGAGAGCCACGATCCGTTAAACGATTTTTTCACCAGCTTGCAACGAATGCACGAATTCGATGCCCTGGGCGTGAAATTGGTGTTGCCCGCTCACGGCTTGGAGTTTCATGACCTCGGCGGTCGTGCCGATGCCATCAAACATCATCATGAGGGCCGCCTGGAAAAATTGCGTGAGGCGTCGTTGGCTGAGGGTGCGCTCAGCGTTGAGCAGTATTCCCATCACCTGTTTTTGCCTCGCTCGTGGGGCTGGATGGCTGATAGTGAAACCTTCGCTCACCTTGATCATTTGGTGCGCATTGGCCAGGCATCCACATCAACTGTCAATGGTGAGTTGCGTTTTACGATCCCCGAAAAAACGAATAGCTCGTTAGGGCGTGAGTAGCACCTTGATTGCTCCTGACGCCTTGTCGTGAGCCGTGCGGCAGGCCTGTGCCATGTCGTTTAGGGCGAACTCGTGGGTCACCAACGATGATGCGGGAAATCCGCCATTGGCGATGATGGCCAGTGCACGATCAAACGAGTGGCCAGAATGACCGGTGGGATCTGCGTCGACGCAGTGGCACAGCGTTCCAATCATGGTGAGCTCCTTGAAATACAGGGGGCCGAGGTCGATTTCGGTGCGGCCTGTCACCCCGGCTTGAATGATCACGCCTCGGCTCGACGTGTATCGCAGCGCTTGCTCGATCGATTGCCCCGTGCCGACCGCTTCGTATGTGTAGTAACACCCGCCGATGAGTTGGGCCCCGGTACCTCGGCCGACCACTTTGCCTCCCGTGATTTCAGCCAGCTGGGCCATGATTGATTTGTCGTCGTGCTCTGTAATCACCTGATGAGCACCGAGTTGCGTGGCCAAGGCTGCCTGATGGGGGTGTCGTGCCAACACGGTCACAGAGCTCTCGGGGCACAGCGCTCGCAGCGCGGCCACGGCGGCCAAGCCAATAATTCCGGCGCCGATCACGAGTACTGGTTCACCACGTTCAGGAGCACGACGCAAAATGCCATGGACCGAAATCGATAGCGGCTCGGCCAGCACGATTGCTGACGGATCCACGAGACTGGCGGGGACCTCGTGGAGTTGTGATTGATGGGCCACCATCTGTTCGCCCCAACCGGCGCCCAATCCGTTCGTGAAACCCACACCAAAGCCAGGTGCTGGCAGGCCACCATCGGTGTAACGCTCGCATGAGCTGGGCGCACCGATGGCGCAGTTGCGGCATGGCGAAAAGCCTCGTGCCGCGCAACCAAGAGTTGGGTCTACGGCCACCAGCGTGCCGAGCGCCGTAGTGCAATCTGCACCCACCTCTATCACCCGTCCGGCAATCTCGTGGCCCATTTCGGGAGGGAACCCGACATACGGCCCATACATGTTGCTCGACGGGTGGCCTCCAAAAATGGTGTGCAGGTCGCTGCCGCAGATCCCTCCCCGCAAAATCTCTACCCGGGCCCAATCACTGCGTGGCAGTTTCGGGTCGTCGACCTCGACGAGCGAGATCGGGAAATCGGGTGATGCCATATCAAAACGGGCTACGCGCATGCACCTCACCCTAGAGGTGTGTACCGTGGGCAAATGACCATCACCGATGCTCCAACCACCGATCGGCTTCCATTCCATTTGCGGGGTAATTTCGCGCCAGTGGTCGATGAAGTAACGGCTACAAAATTGACCGTGCGAGGCCAGATTCCTCGAGAGCTCTCCGGCGTGTATATGCGCAACGGAGCTAACCCACTCAGCGGCAAGTCGGCCCATTGGTTTGCTGGCGACGGCATGATCCACGGCATCCGTCTCGACGGTGGCCAAGCCCAGTGGTATCGCAATCGTTACGTCAAAACTCGGGCCCTCGACGGCGCCGCGCAGATGGACAACATGGGCAACATTGACCGCACCGTTGGGGTGGCCAACACCCACATCGTGTCGCATGCCGGGAAAATCATGGCCCTCGTGGAGAGTTCATTTCCCACGCTGATGACTGCGGAATGCGAGACGATCGGCACCCACGATTTTGGGGGCAAGCTCAACACAGCTATGACAGCGCACCCAAAAATATGCGCCGAAACAGGAGAGATGCACTTTTTCGGATACGGCTATTTCGCCCCCTTCCTCACGTATCACCGCTGCGATGCGGCTGGCAATTTGATTCAGACGGAAGAGATAGCGGCCCGTGGCGCGACGATGATTCACGACTTCGCCATGAGTCGCAATCATGTGATTTTCATGGACCTACCGGTGGTCTTTGATTTTGATCTGGCCATCACGGGCGGCATGCCGTATCACTGGGACGACGACTACGAATCGCGATTTGGGATCATGCCTCGCGGTGGTCACGGGGCAGACACAAAATGGTTTTCAATCAACCCGTGCTACGTGTTTCACCCCATGAACGCTTTTGACGACGGCGACGAAGTCGTTGTCGACGTCGCTCGCTATCCCGAAATGTGGCGAGGTAACGCCGACGCATTCAACGTGGCCAGCTTGTGGCGGTTCCGGTTCAATATGGTCACCGGCGCTGTGTCAGAACAGCAGCTTGACGACCGCCAGGTGGAGTTTCCCCGGGTGCACGACGGCCGAATAGGGCTTGACCATCGTTTCGGATATTGCGCAGTTACAACTGATCCTTCGTTGCCAGCCAACGAACGCCCGAGCGACGGCAAATCCGTGAAGTACGACCTCCACACCGGTCAGTCGTGGGAGTTTTCGTTCGGTGCTGGGCGCATGCCCGGCGAGGTTGTTTTTGTGCCCGCCGCCGATGCTAAGGCAGAAGACGACGGCTATCTCATGACGTACGTGTACGACAACACCACCAACTCATCAGACTTTGTCGTGCTCGACGCTTCGGACCCATCAGCTGCGCCGGTGGCCGTCGTGGAACTACCTCAGCGAGTGCCGTTCGGCTTCCATGGCAGCTGGATTGCTGACCAGTAGGTCAGCGCAATTGGCAGCTGGATTGCTGACCAGTAGGTCAGCGCAATGCCGTGACGGTGGCCGCTAAACGCACGGCACCATCGACGGTCACCCACACGTTGACGCCATTGTCGACGTCGCTTGTCACCAGTCGTGTTTCTGAACCAGGCAGGATGCCCTCGCCGTATTCAATGCGCGCCTGAAACCGGCCAGAGCGTAGGTGGCGGCGCGCAGAAAGTACTTCTTCCACGACTGCCCACGCAATGGCGTTGTTCGCATGGCCAAGCGCATCGAAGTCACTGAAACGGGTCGTCCATGGGGTGCTGTGGGCGTCGGGCGCCGGCGCGGGTAGCGCTAGGCGGGCCGACACTTTCCGATCGTTCATGGCTTCACCGAAAATGCCGACGAACTCTTCCACCAGCCGCACCGGTCGGCCAGTTTCGCCGTCGATAGCGACCCAAATAGTGGCGGCGTCAATCAGGCCTCCTGCAGGCGACGTGATCTGGTACCGACGTTCAGCCCAGTGGCTTCCTGCCCCTGAACACCATGTGGTGACGGCCGCCTCGTCGAGAAAAACGCATGGACTAGTTACCTCGATATCGGTGCGGCGCACGACCCAGCTCATGAATGCCGGCAAGTTGGCGTCGCGGGCGTCGTCGTTGGCGATGTCCTGTAGATAGCGAGCAACAGCATCCAAACGAAGGCGCCCGGAAGGTGATACATCGCCCAAACGCACCCGTCTTGTTGTTGAAAACGTGCGGCCAAATGCCGGCAGAGGTACCAATTCCATGACCGATGCTTATCAATTTGGTGACAAAAGAATTAATTCGCTTGACCGACCCTGCATGTTTGTGGTGTTCTATGTCACGACACACCAGCCGGTGGGTCGCGAAGTTGGTTGGCTTTCGAGCCAACTGCGGGTCATAAAGAGAAGGATTCCGACATGTCAAACATTCGCACGCACGCACATCAGAGCTCACACGCTCTGTCTGCACGCACCTGCGAATTTGCCACGACGTATCGCGGTTTCTGTATTACCGCTTCGGATCTTGGCATGAATTCGGTAGCAGGCAATTGGCTCAACGCGGCAGCAACCGCAGCAGGTCAGCCGTTTGCAGGTTCAGTCACCGGAATGAAGCAAACCAAGCAACGCGGTCTTCGAAGACGACTCCACTGAGTACACACTCAGGGATCAACTACGAAGGCCGCCGGTGCAAACCGGCGGCCTTTCTCTTTACCCCGACATCTCCTCCGAAAGGAAAAGCAGTGAACATGATCACCCTCACCGACAACCAAATCGACGCCTCTGTCGACACCACGATTCCGGGCTCAGCCGGCAACGCATCCTTCAACGTCATCGATCCGGCATGGCGTTCGAAGGCCCGATGCGCCGACGGCAACGGCACACTCACTCCGCTTTTCTTTTCGGAAGATCTCTTCGACATCGCTCGGGCGAAAGCGGTTTGCAGTAACTGTTCGGTAACCCAAGCGTGCCTTGCCGAGGCGTTAGAAGCTCAAGAACCCTGGGGCGTCTGGGGTGGTCAGCTAATCGTCAACGGACGAATACTGGCCGCGAAGCGTCGCCGGGGACGGCCACCCAAGTGCGGTCGGGCAGAAGCCCTTCCTCTCGTGGTCGACGAAGACGGTCGAATCTTGGAACAGACCGCATAGTCCTATTCACATCAACGCAGCCCTATTCACATCAACACATTCCTATTCACATCAACACAGATACACAATTCACCACAGTGCGGGCAACGAATTATGCGAGCCCTCGCTGATCACACAGGCGATCAACCCGTTTCAACAAATTCGAAGCGCCTAGTTGATCGCATGTAGCGGCGAATGTGGGGGTGGGCCCAGCCCACCTCCACTCGCCAACGGCCCCCACGGGGACATCCAAACGCACAGTGGCGATGGTGCGAAACAGCATCGCCAAATCCCGATTTTCGGCCAACGCAGCAGCCAATTTTTGGGCGCCGCGCAAGCCGGGCACATCCCATTGGCCGGGAGCGTCAGGAATATTTTCGAGATGCTCGTAGACGGCCAAGACCGCCGCAGCGGATTTGGCGCCCCACCCCGCAAGTCCTGGGAACCCGTCTGCGGTATCGCCGACGAGGCCGAGATAGTCGGGAATCGAGGCCGGGCTGACACCGAATTTCGCCCGGACACCATCAGCGTCGATCGTCACCGAGTTACGACGGTCGACTTGCACGACCTTGCCGCCAACACATTGGCCGAGGTCCTTATCGGGCGTCAATATTTGCACCTGGGTTACGTCGGGATCGGCATTGGCAACGGCTGCCGCCGCTGCTAGAGCGTCATCGGCTTCGAACTCGATCATTGGCCACACCGTCACACCGAGCGCAGTGAGGGCGTCTTCCATGACCGGAATTTGGATGGTGAGTTCCTCTGGCATTCCTTCGGAGGTCTTGTAGCCAGCCCACAGGTCGTTGCGAAACGATTCGATGGTGTGGTCAGAAGCCACGCCAATGTGGGTTGCGCCTTGCTCGAGGAGGGCAATGGTGGACGCCACCACGCCAGCTGCCGCTCCGAACGGTCCCGGTATTGGACGGCCGAAATGTTGGCGGAAGAGTTCGTATGTGCCATCGATGACGTGAACGATCATGGTGCCAGTCTGGCATGCCTACTTCATTGCGTTCTCAAGGACTTGCGGTGCGATTGGCACGTCGATCTGTTGGGCTTCGACGGCAAACAGATTTGGCCGACGGGGCGATGCCCAACCACTGCTTCCAACGACAAGAACCTGGTCAATAGTGGGCATGTGGCTGGCGCCCACTGTCACGTTTCCGATTTCGTTTGCGACGTAGGTGTTGGCTGCGTTCTGAAAGATTTGCCCCCCAACATCTTTGAACGATGAGAGTGTGGTCGGAAAATTGAACGCGTTCAGGGTGGACTCCCACCCGATCAGCGGAGGTGTGAGATCGGGCAACGGCGCTTTTGCCATGATGGTGGTGAGTAGAGCGTTGTTGGCGTTGCTCACAACGTCGTTGAGACTGAGGCCGAGCCCGTCGCCTTCATTGATGTGAACGAGTGACGTTTGAAGCATGGAGGCGCCGAAGTTGAAGGCGAAGAGAGTCAGAAATTCGTCGAGGGTCACGAAGGCAAGCGTCCATCCCGCGGAGCTAGCTCCACCTGCTGCGGCGATTACTCCGGGGCCGGCGGCAATCATGACGGCGGCGGCGGCCAAGGCCACGGCCACGCACTCCACAAAATTTTCGTTGGCGTCATCGATCTTGTCGGCGAATCTGCCAAAAACGTGTGCCACTGTTCGGCACTCATGAACGACCCGAGCGATTTGGGTTCGCGTGTGTGCGAAATGGATCTGCGCAGCGTCGGCGGCGGTGCCGTGCCATTGGGTACCAAGTTGGTTGCTCACGGCGAAGATGTCGGTGTTCAGTTGCTCCAAGAGATCAGCGGCGGCGGCGAAGTTTTCTTGGGCATGACGGGCGGGTCCGGAGTCTCCGTACGGACGCCAGTAGCACGAGTCGCGATCGGGGCGCATGGGCGCGAAATTCGAGCCGATTGCATTTGTGAAATCGTGGCCGATGACGTTTTGCAACTCGGGTCTACCAGCCCACCGGTAGTCAAACTGGTGCGCGGCTGCTTCCTCGACGAACCGGTAGCGGCTGGCGATCACTCGGAGGCCGTATGCAGAGCCGTGGATGCTCCGTTGAAACAAATCGAAGGTTTCGAGCGCGTCGCGAGCGGCTTGGATGCACCTGTCAAACACCTCGTCTTTAGCGCCTTTGTTACCGAAGCAGTTGTGCAGTTTGCTGGTGGTGTCGTCGAAGAACGATCGACCGCGGGCCGGGAGGCAGGTGAGTGCATCGCTGAAGGCGTATGCCAGATTGTCGAGCCGTCTGGCTAACGAAGCCAATGTGTCGGGATCCACCGAGAGTTGAGGTAAGTCGGCGGGAGCGGGGAAGCTGGCGTCGGTGGGCATAGACGGACTGTATGGAAGTCACAGGTAGCGTGTCAATATATTTCAATATATTTCAATCATTTATGAGATATTTGAACTATGTACTTTTTGGGAGCAACGGCACGGTAACTCTCCTCGATCCAATCTTCGATGAGGTCTATCGGGACGGCGCTTGATGGCGGATAACTGGCGTGAATCCATCCTGATTTACCCAGGTTGTAGCCCATCTTTGCCGTGTGATCCATCATCAGGACACCGTCGGCGGATTCGGGGAGCTTGATGCCGATCGACACGTTGTCGCCGCTGCCATCGCCCATTCCCAGGAATACGAAAATTTTCTTGTTGACCTTGATGACCAATTCTCCCCACGGGTAGTCCTCGTAGGCATGGGGAAACGACAGTGCAAATGTGGCGAGTTGCTTGGCGACCTTGGCCTGTTTGGCGTCCATGGCGGCTGGCTAATCGAACTTTCTCATGGCGCGATGGCCTCGATGCCTGCTCGCTCGGCGCCGATGGTGGTGGATGATCCGTGGCCCGTGTGCACGATGGTGTGGTCGGGCATGGTCATGAGTTTGGCCCGAATAGTTTCCACGATCGTCGGGTAGTCCGAAAACGATCGCCCGGTGGCGCCCGGCCCGCCGCAAAACAAGGTATCGCCGCTAAATACGGTGGACCCGCCTGTGCTGTTGTCGACGAGGTGAAAGCAGCAACAACCCGCAGAATGCCCTGGCGTGTGCAGTACCCCGAGCTCGCACCCGCCGGATCGCAACGCCATCCCCGGTGAGAGGGAGCCGTCGGGAACAACCCCGGGATACACCACCTGAAAAAGGCCGACATCAAAGTTGTGCAAAAGAATCGGCGCATCCACGGCGTCCTGCAGCGCTACGGCTGCATTGATGTGGTCGTTGTGGCCGTGTGTCAACGCAATGGCGGTGACCTTGCGACCGTTGATGGCGTTCACGATCGGGGCATGGTCGTGGGCGGCATCGATCACGATAACTTCTCGATCGTTGCCAACCAGCCAGATGTTGTTTTCGACTTCCCATTCGCCACCGTCGAGAGCAAAAATTCCGTTAGTGGTCACCAGTTCGACAGCCACTGGTTACATCACCACAACGCTGCGGAGCACTTCGCCGCGCTCCATCTTGTGGAACGCCTCTTCGACGTCGTCGATGCCGATGCGTTCGCTCACGAAACGATCAAGGTCGAGCCGACCCTGCAAATACAACGAAATCAACATGGGAAAATCGCGTGATGGGAGGCAGTCGCCGTACCAACACGACTTCAGTGAGCCGCCCCGTCCGAACACTTCAATGAACGGCAATTCAAGCGTCATATCGGGGCGCGGTACGCCAACGAGCACCACGGTGCCGGCCAGGTCACGGGCTTCGAACGCCTGCTTGTACACGGCGGGATGTCCGACCGCCTCTATGCACACATCGGCGCCGTTGCCGCCAGTGAGCGCCTTGATGGCTTCGACGGCGTCTTCTTTCGAAGAGTTCACAACGTGAGTGGCACCGAAATCCTTCGCCCACGCCAATTTACGGTCGTCGATATCGACCGCGATAATGGTGTGTGCGCCAGCCAATCGAGCTCCCGCAATGGCCGCATCTCCCACGCCACCGCAACCAAATACGGCAACCGAATCGCCGCGGCCCACATTGCCGGTATTCATGGCAGCGCCAAGGCCTGCCATCACACCGCAACCCAATAGGCCAGCGGCGGCGGCGGGTGCTGCCGCGTCGACCTTGGTGCATTGCCCAGCGGCTACCAACGTCTTGTCGATGAAGGCTCCAATGCCAAGAGCGGGGCTCAGCACGGTGCCATCTTCGAGCGTCATTTTTTGGGTGGCATTGAAGGTGCTGAAACAGTATTGGGGGCGTCCTCGAAGGCAACTGCGGCAGTTGCCGCAAACGGCTCGCCAATTGAGAATCACGTAGTCGCCGGGGGCCACGTTTTTGACGTCGGGGCCAACGGATTCAACAATGCCGGCCGCTTCATGCCCGAGCAGGAACGGGAACTCGTCGTTGATTCCGCCTTCGCGATAATGCAAGTCGGTGTGGCATACCCCGCACGCCTGAATTTGAACGACTGCCTCGCCGGGACCGGGGTCTGGCACCAGGATTGTCTGAATAGATACGGGGGCCCCTTTGGCCATAGCGACGACGCCACGAACGCGTTGCATGATGCTCCTTGAAACAGTGATGAGTGGTGAAGGAATCGTAGGCTGCTCCGCACTATGGCTGCGCCTTATTCGGAAATGGACCCTGAAACGCTGGAACGGGAGTACTCCCCGAGTACTTGTGTTCCGAGCAAGGACCCCTACTTGGCGGCCTACGCCACCCGCACCGCCCATGCTCGGGAGGCGCTCGGTGTGCAGGAATACGCGTATGGCAGTGGCGCTGACGATCTGGTGGATTTCTATGCAGCACCAACCTCAATCGGCGCGCTGTTGATCTTCATCCATGGTGGGTATTGGCAGGCATTGGGCCGTGCCGATTCGGGTTTTATGGCCGAAGATTTAGCGGGGCACGGAATCGCCACTGCAGTGCCTGAGTACACGTTGTGCCCTCATGCCACGCTCATGGAAATTGTCCAACAGACCCGTCGTGCTGTGCGTTTTGTATGCAATCAGGCTCCATCGTGGGGCATCGATGCCCGGCGTATTTTGCTCGCTGGTCACTCCGCCGGAGCCCATCTCGCCGCCATGTGTTTACTCGATCCCAATACGGCGGCTGGCGTGCAGGGAGCCGTTCTCGTGAGTGGCGTGTACGACCTTGAGCCACTGGTGTATACCACTACAAATGATGCCGTGGGCATGTCGATTGATGAAGCGCGAAGACTATCGCCCCTTCGGCTGATTGGGCCTGGACTCAAGCCCATTGCCACCTTTGTTGGCCGAAATGAACCGTCGGAATTTCATCGCCAATCGACCGAATTCGCGGCGGCGTGGGCGGGGCCCGGAACACGTAATTCGGCCGAAGCGTGCGTGATCGTGAACGACCGAAACCACTTCGATTTGCCCATGGAACTCGGCGCGTCCAACACTGTGGTGGGTCATGCATGTTTGACCGCACTAGGAGCATGATGACCACCACCCGCGATGAAGCATTACGACTAGACCAGGCCGACCCCCTCGCCCGCATTCGCGACCGATTCGACCTTCCTGCCGGCGTCATTTATCTCGACGGCAATTCTCTTGGCGCTCTGCCGAAGGCGGTTCCTGCCCGTCTCGCTGATGTGATGGCCCGTGAATGGGGCACCGATTTGATCAGATCATGGAACGACAACGACTGGTGGGAAGCACCGCTGCGCGTGGGCGACAAGTTGGCGCCGCTCATCGGAGCCGCGCCGGGCCAAGTAGCCGTTGGCGATTCCACGAGTATCAACATTTACAAGCAGATTTCGGCGGCATGCATGATGCGTCCGGACCGTCCTGTGGTGTTGAGCGAAACGGAAAATTTCCCGACCGATCTATACATGATTTCCCAAGTTGTCGAAGCCGCTGGAGGGCGCCTGGAAGTTTCAGCCGAGGCCCACATGATGGATGCGATTGCCGCGTTGGGCCCCGACCTGGCGGCCGTGAGCTTGACCCACGTGAACTACCGCACCGGCGCCATGTACGACATGGAAACCGTGACCGATTCCGTACACGCTCAAGGCGCCTTGATGATGTGGGATCTGGCTCATTCGGCGGGCGCGGTGCCCGTGGAACTCGACGCGTGTGGTGTGGATTTCGCAGTTGGCTGCGGGTACAAATACCTCAACGGTGGCCCTGGGGCTCCGGCGTTTTTGTATGTCGCAGAGCGCCACATCGACGCCTACAAGCAACCGTTGCCTGGCTGGTATGGCCATGCCCGTCCTTTTGAATTTGAGCAACGATACGAGCCCGTGACCGGTATTGGCAGGGCCCTCACCGGCACGCCGTCGCTGTTGAGTTTGTTGGCGTTAGAAACAGCCCTCGACGCATTCGCTGGCGTGTCGATCCACGAGGTGCGGGCCAAGTCGATTGCCTTGAGCGAGATGTTCGTGGAACTCGTGGAACAGCTCTTGGCCGGCCATGGTTTCATCTTGGCCTCGCCCCGCAATCCGGCTGAGCGGGGTAGTCAAGTGTCGATTGCCCACGAGCACGGTTACCAGATAAAGCAGGCCCTCATTGATAGTGGCGTGATTGGCGACTATCGGGCGCCACTTTTGTTACGGTTCGGATTTACGCCGCTGTACACCTCATTTGTTGACGTGTGGGACGCCGTGCAAATCCTTGTTGACATCATGGAATCGGGTCGGTGGCGGGAGCCCCGATTCGCGCAAAAAGGAGCTGTTACATGACTGGTCGTTTTGCAGGAAAAGTAGCTGTCGTCACCGGCGCCGCATCTGGAATTGGTGAAGCTACCGCCCACCTCGTGGTAGCCGAAGGCGGACGCGTGGTGGTGGCCGACGTGCTTGCCGAGCGCGGCAAGGCGGTGGCTGCATCGTTAGGTGACAACGCCATCTTTGCCCGATGCGATGTGACAGACGAGGCCAGTGTTTCGGCAGCGATTGATCTCGCTGTCAGCCACTTTGGACGGCTCGACGCCGTGCACGCCAATGCCGGCATTTTGGGCACTGCTGGCCCCATTGCCGACACGCCAATGGTTGACTGGGACCGCACGATGGCTGTGCTCACGCGGGGTGTATTTATGACTGTGAAACACGCAGCGAGGGTGCTCATTGCCCAAGGCGAAGGTGGGGCGATCGTGATGACTTCGAGCATTGCCGGCATTCAAGGCGGGCTCGGCCCGCACGCCTATTCGATGGCTAAAGCGGGCATCATCGGCTTGGCGAAATCGGCAAGCGCAGAATTGGTGAGACACCGAATTCGGGTGAATACCGTGGCTCCCACGGCAGTCCCGACGGCCATGACTGCTCACCTGATGATGGGCGATCCCGATCTTGTCGAAGCCACCGCCAAACACCTTGAAACCAACGCCACGCTCGGCCGAGCGGCCAGCGCCAATGACATTGCTGAAGCAGTGCTGTACCTCATCAGCGACGCCGGCAGCATGATCAGCGGTCAAACATTGGCCATCGACGCCGGATTGACCACTAGCTCGAGCGCTGCCCCAAGGTGGTCGGGCACGTCCATGATTGTGGCCCGAGAAAGCAGCGACGAGTAGTCGCTACTCCTGCACCAATTCGATCAGTGTGCCGAAGCTGCCTTTGGGGTGAATGAACGCCACTGTCGTGCCTCGTGATCCAGGGCGGGGGGCGTGGTCGATCACTTTGGCACCGGCGGCCACCATGGCGGCAAGGGCGGCGCCGCAGTCCGCCACGCGGTAGCCAACGTGATGCAAACCTTCGCCTCGCTTTTCGATTGCTTTGGCCACCGGTGAATCAGGGCGAGTGGGAGTAAGAAGCTGGATGTAGCTCTCAGCTACCTTGAGAAGTGCCTCTTCGACCCCGTCGGATTCGACGATTTCGCGATGGTCCACAGTGGCCCCAAACGCCTCTTGGTAATAGGCAATGGCAGCTTCGAGGTCGTTGACCGCAATCGCTATGTGGTCGATTTCGGTGAGAATCATGACAACCTCCGGAACATCGTAATTTTGTCCTCGCCGACTTTGGCGCGGAACTCTGGATCGTCGATGCCGAGGCCTTCGGAAGGCGCCAGACACAACACGCCAATCTTGCCTTCGTGCTCGTTGCGGTGCACCATTCTCGCCGCGATTCCCGTTTCTTCAAGAGTATGAACTGCAGACAGAATGGGCTGGATTTTCCCTTGACAAATGAGCTTGTTGGCCGCCCACGCTTCGGCGTAGTTGGCGAAGTGCGACGCCTTGAGCGTCTTGAGTTTCATCCAGAAATGGCGATTGTCGAACTCCACCATGTAGCCAGATGTGGCCGCACAAGTAACGACGGTGCCGCCGCGTCGAACTGCATAGATCGATGCGCCCATGGTGGATCGGCCTGGGTGTTCAAAAACGATGTCGGGATCTTCGCCGATGAGTTTGCGAATGTCGCCTCCCAATCGCCGCCACTCTTTTTCATCTTGCGTGTGTTCGTCAGCCCAAAATTTGTAGCCAGCGGCCTTGCGGTCGATCACATGCTCGACGCCCATCGCGTTGAGAAGCTCGACTTTTCGGGCGTTGGACACCACACCCACCGGTGTTCCGCCGCCGTTGAGCACGTACTGGGCGGCGTATCCGCCTATGCCCCCCGATGCACCCCAGATCAATACGTTGTCACCCTGCTTCATGCGTGCTCCGTTGGCTGAAACCAACATGCGATAGCTAGTGGAGTTGCATAACGCGTTGACAGCTGCCTCTTCCCATGAAAGGTGGGCAGGCTTTGGCATGAGCTGGTTGGCTTTCACAATCGACAATTCCGCAAGCCCGCCGTAGTTAGTTTCGAATCCCCAAATGCGCTGGTTTGCTGCCATCATCGAATCGTTGTGGGCGGTTGGATCTTGATCGTCGACGTGGTTGCAATGCACGGTGACGCGGTCGCCTGGTTTCCAGTTCCGAACTGCAGAACCAACTCGCATTACAACGCCCGATGCATCGGAACCAATGACATGAAAATCTTGCTGGTGTCGTTTGCCCCACTGTGATTCGCGGGCCAACCGATCCAAAAATCCAAATGTCGAGACCGGCTCAAAAATGCTCGACCATACTGTGTTGAAATTGATGCTCGACGCCATGACCGCCAAATACACCTCGTCTGGTGCTAGCTCCGGGGTGCCGATCTCGCCGATCTTTACGCTGTCATTGGGGTCCTTGTCGGCCGATGCCATTCCGTCAAACATGGCAGTGTCTTCACGGCGGATATATGCACCCCGAAACGACTCTGGGATGGGCAGGTTGGCAAGATCGGCGCCTGTCGCGCCCGATTGAATGGCGTCCAAAATCTGTTGCATGGGGCCAAGGTAGCCAGTCTCGCTGGGCGTGGCGCCACCGGCAGTTACCGACGCGTAACATCTGGCCATGTCTGACGACCCTGTGGTAGGCGCAACCGCCCAAGATGACGACGGCGACAACGTCCTTTCAGCCCAACTCAGGCGTTTGGAGCGGTTGCTGCAGCCAGAACTCAAGGTGGTGAAATTAGTCACCGATGGATTGATGCCGGCGTGGAAGCGGGTTACCCAGTTCGAACCGCGTTGGCATGTGAGCGTCACGCTGGGGGTGGCGATTGCGCTGCAAATAATTTTGCCTCGTCGCCTCACGCTTCATCCGCACTGGCTGCTTCCCGCGCTGCAGGGCGTGCTGCTCTTAGCGTTGATTTCGGTCGATCCCCGCAAGCGCGCCAGTCACGAACACATACTTCGGTTGGGTCGACTGGCCATGATTGCCGTTGTTACCTTGGCCAATTCAGTATCTGCCGGGCTTCTCATTACGCGACTATTACATGGCCAAGAAGGCAAAGAGGCGTGGCCGTTGTTGCGAAATGGGGGAGCCATTTGGCTCACCAACGTGATCGCTTTTGCGTTGTGGTATTGGCAGTTCGATCGTGGTGGTCCGTTTGAGCGAGCGAAGGGTATGCGTCAGTTTCCTGATTTTGTATTTCCCCAAATGCAGCAACCTGAATTGGCCCCTCCCGATTGGGAAGCCACCTTCTTTGACTACCTTTTTCTCGCATTTACAAATGCCACCGCTTTTAGCCCTACCGACACGCTTCCCTTAACCGTGCGGGCCAAGATGACGATGATGCTGCAGTCAGCGGTGTCGCTCGCTACCGTCGCGCTAGTTATTGCACGCGCTGTCAATATTCTGAAGTAGCACTCTTACCCCTGGAGGAAGTTATGGCCGGATCAGTCATCGTGGCAGGAGCCCGCACGCCCATCGGCAAGATGTCGGGAGCGCTGGCTGGATTCAGCGCCCAAGAACTCGGCGGGTTCGCTATTAAAGCTGCACTAGAACGGGCAGGCGTCTCGCCAGAGCAAGTTGACTACGTGTTGATGGGTCAGGTGTTGTTGGCTGGCCAGGGCCAAATAACCGCCCGTCAAGCAGCGTTCAAGGGCGGTATTGCCATGAATGTGCCGGCCACCACTGTCAACAAAGTGTGTCTGAGCGGTTTGAATTCGATCTACCTTGCCGACCTCATGATCAACGCCGGCGAAGCCGACATTGTGGTGGCAGGTGGCATGGAATCAATGACCAATGCGCCGTACCTGTTGCCCACCGGCCGGGCCGGAGCGCGCTATGGCCACACCGAAATGAAAGATTCGATCATTCAAGATGGGCTGTGGTGCGCCTTCGACAGTTGCCTGATGGGGCTCGGTACTGAGCGCTACGCAGCCTCGGCAGGGTTGAGCCGCTTGGCCCAAGACGAGTTGTCGGCGATGAGCCATGAGCGTGCTGCAGAAGCCATGAAGGCCGGTCGTTTCGCCGACGAAATCGTGCCCGTGGCCGTGCCACAACGCAAGGGCGATCCCATCATGGTCGACTCCGATGAAGGTGTGCGGCCGGGCACAACTGCCGAGTCCCTTGGCGCGTTAAAGCCGGCTTTCGATAAGGCGGGCAACGTCACTGCCGGCAATGCATCACAGCTCAGCGACGGCGGCTCAGCGGTTGTCGTGATGTCGAAGGCGGTATGCGAACGCTTGGGCTTATCGCCGTTGGGCGAAATTCTTGGCTACGGCCAAGTTGCAGGTCCCGATAACGCATCGTTGCTGTCGCAACCATCAGCCGCCATTTTCAAGGCATTGGCCAAGGCAGGCATGAGCGTGAGCGATGTAGATCTCTTTGAACTTAACGAAGCTTTCGCGGCCGTTGGCTTGCAGTCGATGGCCGATCTTGGCATCACCAGCGAGGTCACTAACGTGAACGGCGGGGCAATTGCGCTGGGTCATCCGATTGGTATGAGTGGCAATCGGTTGGCACTCACCATGCTGCACGAATTGCGCCGTCGTGGCGGCGGTGTAGGTGCCGCTGCATTGTGCGGCGGTGGCGGTCAAGGCGACGCCATTTTGTTGCGTTCGCTGTAACCAGGGCGTGGCACAGGTGGGCAAGCGCGACCAGCCGTGGATGATGCGTACCTATTCGGGGCACTCCACGGCCAAGGCGTCGAACGAGTTGTATCGAGTGAACCTGGCCAAAGGCCAGACCGGTCTATCTATCGCGTTCGACCTTCCCACCCAAACCGGTTACGACGCTGATCATGAATTGGCGCGTGGCGAGGTGGGAAAGGTGGGCGTTCCTGTGGCCCATATTGGTCACATGCGTCAGCTGCTCGACGGGATTCCGCAGGGCCAAATGAACACGTCGATGACAATCAACGCCACCGCAGCGTGGATGCTCGGCTTGTACATTGCTAACGCCACGGAACACGGTGTGGCGGCCGGTGAATTGCGCGGCACAACGCAAAACGACATCGTGAAGGAATATCTCAGCCGAGGTACCTACATTTTCCCACCCGAAGCCTCCAAGCGACTGATAGTTGACATGGTGGCCTATTGCTCGGAACACGTTCCTTTGTGGAACCCAATCAACGTGTGTAGCTATCACTTGCAGGAAGCTGGTTCTACTCCGGTGCAAGAACTCGCCTATGCGTTGGCCACCGCGATTGGTGTGCTCGACGCGGTGCGCGATTCTGGACAGGTACCCGCCGACCGGTTCAGCAGTGTGGTCGGATCGATTTCGTTCTTTTGCAACGCCGGCATTCGCTTCGTCGAAGAGATGTGCAAGATGCGGGCCTTCGTGGAGATGTGGGACCAGATCTGTCTGGAACGCTATGGCGTGAC
Source organism: Acidimicrobiales bacterium (assembly GCA_038231795.1). GTDB lineage: Bacteria > Actinomycetota > Acidimicrobiia > Acidimicrobiales > JBBRKR01 > JBBRKR01. Next base: position 119,150 of record JBBRKR010000006.1, on the reverse strand, counting down.
CGATGCCAAGATGCGCCGGTTCCGTTACGGCGTCCAGGTGAATTCACTCGGGCTCACTGAAGCGCAGCCCGAAAACAATGTGCAACGGGTGGTGCTGGAAATGTTGGCCGTCACCATGAGCAAAGATGCTCGTGCGCGCTCGATTCAATTGCCGGCCTGGAATGAAGCGCTTGGTTTGCCTCGCCATTGGGATCAGCAGTGGGCGCTCCGTATGCAACAAGTATTGGCTTTCGAATCAGACCTTTTGGAATACGACGACGTGTTCGAAGGGTCCAAGGTGATCGAACGTCGAACGCGGGAATTGATTGATGCCGCGCAGACAGAACTCGATGATGTGTTGGCTCGGGGCGGAGCGTTTGGCTGTATCGACGAGCTCAAAGCACGCCTTGTTTCCAGCCATACGCAACGTACCCGTCGCATCGAATCGGGCGACCTGGTGGTGGTGGGCGTCAATCGGTTTACCGAGACTTCCGAATCGCCACTGACGGGTGCCAACGCGATATTGACGGTCGATCCGTCGAGCGAACGAGAGACCATTGACGAGTTAGTGCACTGGCGTGAAACCCGTGACAACGCGGCAGTAGCTGACGCTGTGGCAAGGCTAAAAGCAGCGGCAATAGATGGGTCCAACATCATGCCGCCCACCATTGAACTTGCTCGGGCCGGCGGCACCACTGGCGATTGGGCCGGGGCCCTACGTGATGTGTTCGGCGAATTCCGGGCACCCACCGGAGTGTCGGTGGCAAGATCATCTGGGAGTGGACGATTGGCCGAGGTGGCCGTACGTTCGCAATCATTGGTCGGTGGACCGCCCCGCATCTTGGTGGCCAAGCCCGGCCTCGATGGGCATTCAAATGGTGCTGAACAAATTGCCGTCGCCGCTCGGGATGCTGGTATGGAAGTTATCTACGACGGCATTCGATCGACGCCTGCCGAGATCGTGGCTGTGGCGCGCGATGAAGACGTGGATGTGATCGGGTTGTCGATCCTGTCGGGGTCTCATATGGAACTCATCCCGACGGTGATGACGCTCCTGGCCGATGCCGGAGTGACAGCAGCGGTGGTGGTGGGCGGCATTGTTCCCGACGACGATCAGGCCGCACTGCTGAGCGCAGGGGTGCGGCGGGTATATACGCCGAAAGATTTCGAAATTTCTCGCATTATGGACGACATCGTGGACCTCGTGATGGAGCTGCGAGCGGCGCAGTGACTTGCGCCTCGTGCTGCACACGTCTGTCCTGCGTTATGCGTTACATTGCTAAAAATATTCCTTGATTCACGTCTCAGATAAGCCGATGGTGTTCATGTGACTTCTCGCCCCCACATCTTTGGATTGCTCGCCGGAACGCTCAGCATGGCGTTTGGCGTATCAAGCCTGGTTGCCAACTCGCCAGTGCTTGGCTTGTTAGCTGGACTTTTGGGTGCGTTGACGTGCTTCCTTTCTGCCAAAACCTCGGGCCCCGAACGAATGACTGTTCCGTATCAAGTGTGGCATCACGGCGAAGATGGTTCTCCGCTCATTTCTGCAGCTGCCTATGGTGGCGAGCCCAGCCTGGTGGATACCCAATCAGGACTATTGACGGGCCGCTATTTTCAGGCGTCGCTCGAAAATCGGATTGCTGCCGCCCGTCGCCATTTGCGACCAGTATCGATCGTGCTCGTGGAAATTTTTGACGGCCGCGACCGCAAGTCACAACAGCGCAGCGAGGCCAGTTACGTGGGCGACGTCATTCGCAAGACGATGCGGGAGGCCGATATTGCCTGCCGTTTATCGGACGGCCGGTTTGCGTTCGTGCTCGAGGACACGCCCGAAAATGGTGCCGTGTGGACAGTTGAACGTTTGCGCCGCGCTTTGGTTGCCGACGGCAGCGAGCGGTGCTTGTGGGCTGGAATTGCCTCGTACCCCGCCCATGCGTTTACGGCTCCTGAGGTGTTGAGTCGGGCGGAAGTGGCGTTGTCAAGCGCTCGCGAATGGAATCAAGACCGCATCGAAATCGCCACTAGCGAATAGAGCGCCAGCGCTTCAGCCGGATAGGCGCCAGCGCGCCAGCTAGGCCATGGCCCTGATCTGGGCGATGATCATGTTGAGAGCCGCCTGGTTCATTCCGCCTTCCGGCACAATCACGTCGGCGTAGCGCTTAGACGGCTCTACGAACTGCATGTGCATGGGACGCACAGTGGTGAGGTATTGATCGATCACGCTGTGAGCCGTACGACCTCGCTCGGCGATATCACGCTTGAGGCGACGGATGAATCGCACATCGGCGTCGGTGTCGACGTAGATCTTGAGATCAAACATTTCGCGTAGAGCGGCGTCGGCGAAAATCAGAATTCCTTCCACCAAAATGATCTTGCTTGGCGGCACTGTGCTGCGGTCAGAAGTACGCAAATGGGTGGTGAAATCGTAAGTCGGCACATTGGCCACCTCGCCTTCTACAAGACGCTTGAGGTGATCCAGCAGCAGCGGCCAGTCCAGAGCATCTGGATGATCCTGGTTGATCTGGCAGCGTTCTTCGAACGTCAAATCCGATCGATCTCGATAGTACGAATCCAGCCGAATGAGCGAAATCTCGCCGGCCGGTAAGCAATTCACGAGCTGGTCGGCCACCGTTGTTTTGCCAGACCCCGTGCCGCCTGCCACTCCGATAATGAAACGTTGGTGGCTGGCGGCTGGTTCGGTTTGCACCCTTCTATCATTGCACCCGGGTTGGTTCGTTTCTCTGAACGCCGTCGAGTTGGTTATCATGCAACCTGCTTTATGCAAACCCTGCTTCACATCCGGTGAAGCCTCTCCTCTACGAGGAAGTCCACAGGGAGGTACCGCTCAATGCGGGCTTACGAACTGATGTTTATTATCGACGGTGACGTCGAAGATTCTGGTGTGGCGAGCGTCATTGCTCGTGTCACGGCAGCCGCCGAGGCAGCCAAAGCCGAGATGAAGTCCACAGACAACTGGGGACGGCGCCGGTTTGCCTACGAGATCAATAAGAAGTGGGAGGGTACCTATGTGGTCCTCCAGCTTCTCGCCACTGGTGGCGCACTCGACGACCTGGAACGGTCTCTGCGAATTGCGGACGACATTGTCCGCCACAAGTTGATCCGTCTTCCCGATAAGGAGGCCGTACGACGCGGCCTTCTAGTCGGCAAATCGGCTTAAGCGCCGATAGCTCAAAGGAGCATCACCATGGCAAATGACAATGCAGTCACCATCGTTGGCAACGTCACACGCGACCCAGAGTTGCGTTTCACGCCCACCGGTCAAGCAACGGCCACGTTCGGCGTAGCGGTTAACCGCACGTGGAACGATCGGGCCACCAACGAACGCAAAGAGCAGGTGTCCTACTTCAACGTAGTCACATGGCGCGAACTTGCAGAGAATGTCGCCGAGAGCCTTACCAAGGGATCTCGTGTGATTGTCAGCGGCCGCCTGGAGCAACGCTCCTGGGAGACCAATGGCGATAAACGCACCACCGTAGAAATAATTGCCGATGAGATTGGGCCAAGCTTGCGCTGGGCAACGGCATCGGTTACCCGTAATGAACGTCGCAGTGGCGACGCTGGAATGGGTGGCGGCGCTGCTGCTGGCCGTTCTGTATCTAACGAACCACCTGCGTACGATTCCAATGAGGAGCCCTTCTAATGGCACAACAGCCAACCAAGACGCCCCGTCGCAAGCCAAAGCCAGGCGACGACAAAGGCAAGAAGTTCAAGAAAAAAGTTAGTCCGATTTCGTCGGACCGCGTGGTGTACGTCGATTACAAAGACGTCAACTTGTTGCGCCGCTTCATGAGCGACCGGGCCAAGATCCGCACGCGTCGCGTGTCGGGCAACGACGTCCAGCAACAACGCGATATCGCGCTCGCCATCAAGGTGGCACGCGAAATGGCGCTGGTTCCCTACGCCACCCGGGTCACTGCACAACGTGGCAAGCCACGACGCGGTGAAGACACAGAAGAAATCAACGAGCGTTACTCAGCCGAGGTAGTGGCGACCGCTCCTGCCGAGGTCGAAACCGACGCCACCGAGGGTGGTGCCGAATGAAGGTAGTTCTTCGTAACGACGTGCTTGGCGTTGGTCACAAAGGCGACATCCTGGATGTTGCCGACGGCCATGCTCGCAACTTTTTGTTCCCCCGCGGATTGGCTCTGGTAGCCACCGAAGGCACCATTGCTCAGGCCGACAAAATGCGTCGCAACCGGGCCAAGAAAGATGCGTCTGATAAGGCATCGGCACAAATCCTGGCGTCGTCGTTGTCTAACAAGACGTTCAAGGTGATTGCCCGAGTAGGCAACCAGGGCAAGTTGTACGGCTCGATCACCACCACCGATGTGGCCGCGGCAGTGCTCAAGCAGACCGGTATCCAACTCGACCGTCGCAACATGCATTTGTCGGAAGTCATCAAGACCATTGGTACCTATGGCGTCACTGCCAAATTGCATACCGATATCGTGGTTTTCATGGCGATTGAAGTGGCAGCGAACTAGTACTTACAAACGTTCAACATGCCGTGCGCCCTTTGTGGTTGCACGGCATGTTGCATTTTTGGCCCGATATTTCGGCCCGAGGTAGTTGCCCACAGGGCTATCCACTAAACAATCGTGGTTGTCCACTAGCGACCCACAGGCAAATTGGGTAATGGTGTGTACATGGCGCGAACAGCAGAAAAACCTCCCGCCCGCGTCGTGAATCTACAGCCAGGTGGTCGAGTACCGCCGCATAACCTGCAGGCCGAAGAATCACTCCTGGGTGCCATGTTGCTTGATCGAGAAGCAATCTCGTTGGCCGTGGAGGTGGTCAATGCTGACGACTTTTACAAGCCGGCTCATGTGCACATTTTCGAAGCGATCATGACCATTTATGGCAGCGGTGATCCAGCCGATCCCGTGACCGTGGCCGCCGCTCTGACGAAGGCTGGCGTGCTCGAAGCAATCGGCGGGCCAGGCATTTTGTTGAGCTTGCAGGTCAATACCCCTTCGGTGTCGAGTGCGAAACGGTACGCCCACATCGTCGAAGAATTGGCGTTGCTTCGCCGCATGATTTCGACTGCTGGCGAGATCGCCGAAATGGGCTACGGGTTGCCTGACGACGTCAACAAGGCCGTCGACTCGGCCGAACAACTCATGTTTCGCTTGGGCGAAAAGCGCAACGCCGACACACTCAAACCCATCAGGGACCTTCTCGATGACGGCTTCAATCACATCGAAGCGCTGTATGAGCGGGGTAGTTCGATCACGGGCATACCCACTGGATATACCGATCTCGACAAAGAATTGTCGGGCTTACAACCCTCTGCCTTGATCATCGTGGGTGCTCGACCGGCCATGGGTAAGACGGCGTTCGCGTTGGGCGCCGCCACTCATGCGGCCATGCACGGCGGCAAGCCCGTGCTGTTTTTCTCGCTCGAAATGAGCCACGTTGAAATTACGCAACGCATGCTGTGTTCCGAGGCGGGAATCGATTCGACTCGCATCAAGACCGGGCAGATCACCGATGTTGAGTGGAGCAAGCTGTCGCATGCTGTTGGCCGGTTGAGTGAGGCCCCGATCTGGATCGACGACAACCCCAGTGTGACGATCATGGAAATTCGAGGCAAGGCCCGCCGTCAGAAGGCCAAGTTGGGCGACCTGGGTTTGATTGTCATTGACTATTTGCAGTTGATGACGGGCCGCGCCAGCGCCGAAAATCGCCAGGTTGAGGTGAGCGAGATCAGTCGAAATCTTAAGATTCTGGCTCGTGAATTGCAGTGCCCGGTGATGGCGCTCAGCCAGCTTTCCCGAGGGTTGGAACTGCGTGCCGACAAGCGTCCAATGCTGGCAGACCTTCGTGAATCGGGTTCGCTCGAACAGGACGCCGACGTGGTGCTGTTCCTGTACCGCGACGAGATTTATAACTCCGAGTCAGCCGAGCGGGGGCAGGCCGAAGTGATCATTGCCAAGCATCGCAGTGGCCCCACAGGCAAGGTGCGCCTCGCCTTCATTGGCCCGCAAACCAAATTTGTCAACATGGCCAGAGGGCCGATGTAAGACAGCACCGCACGGCTACGGGAAGCGGTTGTGGATCCAGTCGGCAACGTGGGTCATGGCTTCGATTCGGCTGCCTTCTAGATAGTGCAAGGCGCCTTTCATTTCGATGTAGGTGACGTCGGCGGCGCCGGCATTGGCCACGATTTCTTTGGCCTGCCACACTCGGATTTCGGTATCCGCAGTGGGGTGGATCAATAGCGTTGGCACCTTTACGAATGGCATTGTGTCGGCCAGCTTGGCGTGACTCGATAGGCCACTCCACGTAGACAGCCAGCCCCTGCTCGTCATCGTACGAGCCAGCCCACCACGGCCGTAGTTAGCGTCGAGCGGGTCGGGAAAAGCGAAGAGGGAACCCAACGCTCGTTCATCGGGATCGATCGACAGATCGAGATACGCAGGGTCGGCAAGCGTGCGGTAGATCGTCATGTACTTCATATGCACTGCCCGGGCTCGCGCATTTTTCCATTCCGCCGTGCCCCGATTGAGCGATCCAAGTTGGCGTCCCGCGGCCGTTGATTCAGCGAGCGAATTCTTGGCGACTGCGTCGAGTCGAGCCACCCGAGCCACTTGCGCAGCGCGGTATGTTGCTAACCAATCCGGATCGTAGCTAGATGGCTCTGGCCATGGCCGCCAACCGTTGTCGGGGTTGTACATATCAAGTTCTGGTACCACGGAAAAGGGATCGTTTTCGTCAGCTACAGAAGGGTCAATGACTTGGAGCATGAAGACGCCCTCGCCAGGATGCGCTGCCATACCCACCCATCCGTCGCCACAATCGTGTTCGGCTTGGGCCATGGCCATGAGTGACCCGCCGCCAGAGTTGCCAAGCAAGATCACAGCCTCTGCCCCCAACGTGCGTGCGTAGTCGGCCACAGTTTTTACGTCGATGATGCAATTTTCGTGCAGACAATCGGTGTCGTTGTTTTGGTAGCGGGTACCGAAACCAATCACGGCATATCCTGCCGCTGCCAGCAACGGGCATGCATAGTGCACCGAAAAATCGCCGCGCGGATGCGACAAGATCACAGCGGTTTTCCACGGGGTGCCGACCGGTGGGAGCCACAGAATGCCGCGCACGAGTGCGCCATCGGGCGACACCAATCGGACTGGTTCTTGGCGCACGGCCACGCCGGGGTCGTCTTGGGACAGCGGCCAATATCCGAGCCCGAATGGCCTGGTGCGTCCGAGGGATTCAGGCATATTGGTTAGGCGCCAGCAGCGGATGCGGCGACTCGTGTGGGATGGTGGACTGTCACGTGTGGTTCCGACGTGTCGTCGGGAGCGTGGAGGTCCATAGCGGCGCGTGCGTGGGCGAGATCGTCGGCCGTCCATGCCCGCACCGTGTGACAAAACTCGACCATGATGCCGTTGGGATCTGTGCCGTAGATGGACCGACAAAATTCGTGATCGACCTCAGGGACCACCATCCCGTGGGCCAGCCAGCGGTCGCGGGCGGCGTCGAATTCTTCGATGGTGTCGCAATTGAACGCCAAGTGATTTACCCACTCAGGCAAACCAATGCCCTTATTGAGATCGGTGCTGTAGTTCTCGAATCGTGAATCGTGAAGTTCCCAAAACGCGATCATTCCCGTGGATCCCGTTTCGTAAAAAACGTGTTTGGCCCAGCCGCCATCTTTGCTGCCAGGTGTTGGTGCGGCCACCACTTTGACGAGTTCGAATCCCATCACGTTTGTGTAGAAATCGTGTGTGGCGGCCAGATCGCGGGTGGCCACGGCTACGTGGTGAAAGCCCATGAGAATCTCCCTAAATGTGAAGGTGAGTCCGCCGACTTGGCGTCGCGCAATTGTGGCACGATTCTGTGAGGGTGAAAGGGTGGAGCGAGAGAAACAGATGCTATCGAGCGGGATTGCTCGAATGGCGATGCGTTGGAGGGAGAGCTTCTCCCGCCCCGAACCCTTATTTGTCGATAGGGGCGATTCCATCGACAATGAATAGATCGACCGTTTCGGCATTCTCATTAAGCAAAATTCGCATGAATTTTCGAACTCGTCGTGCAAGCAGGGCCGATGCTCGTGGTCAACTGCGTGGCCAATAGCCTGTGATTGTGTTCATCGCTGCGAATGATGCGTTCCTCGGAAATGACTTGTTGCCTTGGCTGTTGTTGGCCTTCGGCGGAGCATTGGCGTTCGGCAATATCATGGCTTTGGTGCGCCCTCCAGCTCGGCCAGAGGAAGACGCTTTGACCAAAGCCCCGATCGGCCGCAGCATCATGATGATCGTGCTTGGCTTGATCCCAGCGATCTGGGCGATTGCTTCACTGATTAAAAAGAAGTAGCTGCCGTGCTGTTGGTGTCTTCGATTGTGGGTCATCACGGTGACGCTGTTTTGCACGATATTTTGCACCAGCTTGAGCACGACGGTTTGGTGGATTTCGTGTCGCTTTCGGCCGACGACGCGTCCCGGCATCGGCTGCGAGTAGTGAGTGATGGCGGCGTGGATCTTGCTATTTCACTGGACCGTGATGAGACGTTGCGCGATGGATCGGTGTTGGTTCTCGAACCGGGCCGTGCCATCGTGGTGCGCCTTGGTTCCACCGATTGGTGCAGGCTAACGCCGCGTGATTCAGCAGCGGCGCTGGAGCTCGGCCACCGGGCGGGGCATTTACATTGGCGTGTGCGCTTCGATGGCGACGTGTTACTTGTGGCCGCCGATAGTGGTCGCCCTGCGTTGTTGGCCCGCATCACCGATCTTGTCGACTCCGGTCGCGTCGCCATCAAGTGACGAGTTCGGCCGCCGACTTGGCGTTGGCATTGCAAGTCGCCGATAGCGCGTTTCCGTCTGGTGCGTTTTCAGCCTCGTGGGGAATCGAAGGCATGCATGCTTCGGGACTGATTGTGGATGCCGCGACCTTAGAGCGCATTGTCCGGCAACAGGTTGAACATCGGTGGGCAACGAGTGATCGATGGTTCGTCGCCCACGGATTTTCGGCAACTGTCGATATCTCGAGGTTGCGTGAATTGGACCAATTGTGTGAGATCACGATGGTCGCTCCTGTGGCTCGGGCCACGTCACGACGAGCCGGATTGGCCATGGTGAGTGCGCATGGTTCGATTGGCGTGACGGGCACTGTGGATACGGCGAATCGCTTTTCGGAATTGAAATCGATGATAGGCAGCGGCGAGATTCATGGCCATTTGCCGGTGATACACGGGGTCGTGTTCGCTACCATTGGTCTGCCGTTATGGGCGGCGATTGTGACGTCAGGTATGCAATTTGTGCAAGCGCTGTGCAGTGCGGCATTGCGTCTTGGTGTGGTCGGCCACCTTGATGCTCAACGGGTTGTGAGCGTGGGCCGACGACTTGTGGTGGCGGGTTGCGCCTTACCGCTTGAGGAGTGGCCGAGCGCCAATGTGCCCGACGCTGACATTGCCATGCTGGCTCACCCCCACAGCGACCACCGCCTGTTCTCCTGCTAATGACGGGGTGGATTCGAGGCTAGGCGGCGGGTTCCGAGTTCGGCTCTGGCCACGTGAAGTTTCGCTCGGAGAGAGCAGTTTCAATGAGTGCATTCATAGCATCGAGTGAGCCGCTGCACCCCGCAAGATCAGCGGCAGTCAGCAGCGTGATCGTGGCCGCTGGTGTCTCGACGGCCACAAACGGATACGGCTCGTTGAGAGCTCGGGTCGCACCTGGTTGATCGTCGCGGTGAAACGTGTCAAAGGGCGCGGCAGATGCGCTTTGACACTCGCGCCATTGCTTAGTGGGGCCAAACGTTCCGTGGGTGATTTCGCACAACGAACAATGACGAGACCCAAGCCGGGCTCCGACCCAATAACTCAACTCACCGCGCAGCGTGTGGTCGGCGTCGTACACGCCAATCAGTCGAACGATTGCGGTGGGCTCATGCATAGTCACGAATGCTACGCACCGGTGGCGACAACCGTCGCTAAGACGCGATTACTACCAACCAACGCGTGAGATGCGCGTCCACAGTTCCAATGCCGCAGGGTCGCCCTCGACGCGAACATCGGTTGTTTCCAACCGGTTCCACACGAAGAGGAAGAGGTCGCTCGCCGATGCCGACACGGTGACGTCTGCCGTAATTCGGGGGTCTGGATTGACCGCTGTGGTGATGCCATCGGGGCCCATGCTGACAAGCCAATTCATTTGAGCATCGGTCGGCGCGAGATGCATGGTGTGAGCCGTTTCGGATCGGTATCGTTTCATGGGCCGAGTGGCGAACCCGTTGACCAATTCGTCGATGCCGTCAATCGCCAATTCCGTCTCGAAGGCTGTGAAAGTTCCCTCTGCTGATTCGGCGTCGGCACGATGGATGGCGATCTCCATTGCTTGACGTCGAGCCCAAAATTGTCGAGGCGATGGCGAAGGAATGAACATCATGGCTTTGAGGTCAAGTGGCGCGTCGCGAATCGCGTTCACGATTCCGGTAGCTCCCGCGTTGAACCAATCGATGAGCGATTCATCGGTCGGCCAGCCGCCGCTGAACTCCTCGAGGTCGTTGGATACGGGCTCGACGTCTGGCGTTGTGATCCGGCCTGCAGCCCACCGGTGTACCCCGCCGAGATGCTGTACCAGGTCGCGCATTATCCATCCTGGGCACGTTGTTATAGGGGCGTCGGGGCCGTGATGGTTTGCGGCGGCGACAAGCAGCGCGGCCTGCGCATCAATATGGCGGAGGTGTTCATTGACTTCCATCGTGGGTCTCCTGATCGAGTTGTTTACGAAGTTCTGTGCGCAAGATTTTTCCCATGGCATTGCGAGGGAGTTGATCCACGAAACGTACTTCAACTGGCCATTTGAATTTGGCCAGATTTCCTTGGCAGATTTCCAACACGTCATCTTTGGTAAGCACCGCACCAGGCTGCGCGCTCACGAACGCTATGGGCACCTGGCCGAGGCGGACATCGGCTCGGCCGACCACCGCGCTAGCCAAGATTCGCGGATCGGCGTCAAGGATTCGCTCAACCTCTGCGGGGTACACGTTGGTGCCGCCCCGCACGATGAGATCGACGCGCCGATCTTCGATATGGAGTTCGTTGTGATCGTCGAGCCAACCAATGTCGCCCGTGTGTATCCGGCCGTTGCGTAGCGTTTCGGCGGACGCCTGGGAGCGATTCCAATAGCTGAGCATGGGGGTGTACACGTCGGCAAACGGTCCATCAGTGGCTGTCCGCACACAGATTTCGCCTACCGTGCCGGGCGGTACTGCAGCGCCGCCTTCGTTGCAAATGTCGATGACCAAATGGGGCAATGCGGCCCCGGCGGATCCTGGATGCCTGGGACGCGAAGGATCGGTGCGCGTGATACTTGTGGGCCCTTCCGTCAGCCCGTACCCCGCCACCAGGCATTGGCCGAATTTGTGGGTATAGGCATCAAAGAGCCATTCGGGTGTTGCGCTGCCGCCGACGATGAGGTCGGTCAACGTGGCAAGTTGCGACCGGGTGATCCTGTCGTCGGTGACGAAATCGATCACGGTGGCCGCTGATACTGCTATGCGTTCGACGCCGAACTTCTCTATAGCCGCAGCCACTTCGCTCGATTTCGTGACGTCAATGGCGATACATGTGGTGGCATTCACCAAGCTGGAAATGGGGCCCAGGCATTGCATATTCACGCTCGTGAGAGGTAGATACACGCCGTTGCGTCCGCCTCCGTCGCCTCGATGCCGGGCCACTACGGCGGGGAGCACCAGGTTGCGTTGGCTGTGCACCACGCCTTTGGGGACACCCGTCGTACCGCTGGTGTAGGCAATCACTGCGGGCGCGAAGGGGTCGATTTCGGGCCACGCATCCTGGGCCTCAAACGGTGTGGCGGCAACAGCGAATGGGCGGGCGTCACAGTCGGCCATCAACTCGTTGCGCTCTCGATCCGTGTACGCCCTGCTGATGCCGACCCATACCAAACCAAGGCGCATGGCGGCCAAGAAGCCCATGATCAGGTCGACGGAATTTGGGCCCGACACGGCCACGCGATCGCCGTAGTTGAACCCATTGGCACGAAGCCCGGCGGCCACGGAAGCGGTCTGGGCAGCCAGCTCAGCGAATGTCAACGTCTGCGAGGAATCGACGAGAGCCTCGATATCGGGATGGGTGGTGGCGCGCCACTCGACCAGCGCAGCCACTGTTTGCGGTGTGTCGGGAATTGGATTCGCCACGTGTGTCATCTTGGCTTACGGGCGCAGCGTGTAGGTGACCGGGAGCCGTTTGAGGCCGCTCACAAAAGTGGATTGGGTCAACTCTGGCGTGCCGTTGAGGGCGATCGATCCGATGCGAGGTACGACTACCGAGAAGAGCGCTTTGAGTTCCATCCGAGCCAACATGGCGCCCAAGCAAAAGTGCACGCCGAACCCAAACGCAATTTGCTTGTTGGGTGTGCGGCCTACATCAAATTTGTGTGGGTCGGGAAACACGTCTTCGTCGCGATTGGCCGACGAGTAGCTCAACAACACAGAGTCACCCTTGCGGATGTGAACCCCTCGAATCGAGTAGTCCTCCTGAGCAGTGCGAATAAAGTGCTTCACCGGGGACGTGTGGCGGATCATTTCATCCACCGCGCTGGCCATCAATGACGGATCGTTTTGCAGCCTGGCAAGCTGGTCAGGATTTTTGATGAGCTCCAACATGCCGCCCGCTATTGACGAGCTGGTGGTGTCGTGGCCGGCGGTAGCAATGATCGTGTAATACGACATCACTTCCAGAATGGGCAACAGCTCGCCGTTGATGCGAGCGTTGGCGATCACAGAGGCGAGATCCTCTGTGGGGTGGGCGCGGCGATCTTCCGTGAGTGCTGTGAAGTAGGCGAAGAAATCCATGAGGACGGCGTTGCGATCCTCTTGGGTGGTGCCCCGGCTGAACTCGGGATCTTGCTGCCCGAACAATTCTTGAGTGAGTGTCAGCATGCGGTCGTAGTCGGAATCGGGAAGGCCCAAGATGGCCAGAATGACTTGCAGTGGGTACTGCATTGTGATGTCGCGTGCGAAATCGCACGTGCCGCCGAGAGATTTCATTTTGGCGACGCTGGCCTTTGCTAATTCCGCCAACCGGCCATCGAGTCGAGCCATCGATTTGGGCAGAAACCACTCTGCGGTGATGGCCCGGTAGGCACGATGATCTGGGTCGTCCATATAGATCAGGGTGCGCAGCGGGTTGCCATTTTGGGCAGCTGCATCGTCGTCTTCCTTAGGCACCAACACTGGGCGCGGTGCGTTGGTAAAGGTGCCTGGGCGAGCTTCGATCTCGAGCACGTCAGCGTGTTTGGTGATGGCCCAAAACGGATACACGCCTTCGGCCTCCACCCACACCACAGGCTGTTCGGCGCGCAATAGGTCGCACGCCCGATGGAAGTACTCATCGTTGGCGTATGCCTGCGGTGACGCGAATACTTGGGCTGCTTCGCTGATCGTCATCTCGCTCATGAAGGTCAGACTACGTGGTACCTGAAAGGCGCACGAACACGTAGTCTGGCGATCTCATGATGAATCTCACCCCGACGGAATTGGAGCGACTCACCATTGCCAGCGCGGCTGCTGTGAGCCGTCGGCGTCGTGAGCGAGGCCTCCTACTGAATCAAGCTGAGGCGGAGGCATTGTTGGCAGATGAGGCCCTCGAAGGCGCCCGTGACGGGCTCGATATTGCCGATATTCGGGAACGAGTTTCAAACGTACTGACCACCGACGACGTGATGCCGTATGTCGACACGCTGATTCCAATGGTGTGTGTCGAAGGCCAATTTTTACAAGGGTCGCGACTCATCACGGTGTTTGATCCAATCCGGCCAGCACCCAACGCCACGCCACTAGATCCTGAGCAACGACCAGGTGCGGTGATATGTGCCTCGGGTTCAATTGTCATCAATTCCGGGCTGGTGGTCACGGAGCTGGAGGTTGTCAATTCCAGTGACCGTGCAATTCAGATCACTAGTCACTACCACTTTTTTGAAGTGAATCGAGCCTTGCAATTCGAACGAGAAACAGCGTTCGGGCAACGTCTCGACATCGCGGCGGGCACATCAGAACGGTTCGAACCTGGAGAGCGGAGAGTGGTCTTTTTGATACCGATTGGGGGCCACAGGATCGTGACGGGGCATAACAATTTGGTGAATGGTTCGCTCGATGATGATGCCGTGAAAGCTGAGGCACTGTGTCGCCTCGAAACCTGGATGGCAACCGGAGAGCTTGCTTCAGGAGACTTGGCATGACGTCACTCTCGCGGCCACGCTACGCAGCTCTATATGGACCTACGACGGGCGATATGGTGCGCCTCGGCGACACCTCGTTGCTCGTGGAAATCGAACACGATTTTGGCACCGCCGGCGAAGAACTTGTCGGCAAAGCAGGAGGCACTATCCGTGAGGGTCAGGGCGTCCGTTCCGACGCCCCGCACTCTGCGGGCGCACTGGATTTGGTGATCACGAATGTGGTTGTCATCGACGCCATCGCCGGCATTGTGAAAGGTGATGTAGGCGTGCGCAATGGGCGGATTGTGGCCATTGGCAAAGCAGGCAATCCCAACATGCAAAGTGGAGTGACCGCTGGGATGACCGTGGGCCCCCACACACCGCAGATCGCCGGCGAAGGCATGATTCTGACGGCCGGCGCCATTGAATGCCACGCCCATCTTATGGCTCCCGGTCAAATCGATCATCTCATTGCTGGCGCCGTGACGTCCGTGGTGGCTATGGACTGGGGACCGATGCTCGACATCGCCGTTTCGGGGCCAACTGCCATTGCCACCATGGCACGAGCTTTCGAATCGATTCCGCTCAACGTTGGGTTTCTCGCCCGCGGCAGTTCGCACCACACTGCGTCGATTATCGAGGGCGTGGCGTATGGCTGTTTGGGTGTCAAGGTTCACGAAGACGTGGGTGCCTCGCCCTCCGCTATTGATGCCGCGCTCACCGCTGCTGACGGCTCCGATTTCAGCGTTTGTGTGCATACCGATTCACTCAACGAATCGGCTTCGTATCTCGACACGGTGGCAGCCGTGGCTGGGCGAAGCGTCCACATGTTTCACACCGAAGGAGCAGGCGGCGGGCATGTGCCCGACATCATCCGCGTCAACGAACTAGCCCACGTCATTCCTTCTTCGACGAACCCCACTAACCCCTACACCATGCTTGGCGTGGAGGAATCTCTGCCCATGACAATGCTCGTACACGGGCTACGAATGGATCTTCCAGAAGACGTCCGATTTGCCGAATCGCGAGGCCGCGCCGCCACGATGATGGCAGAAGATTTTCTTCACGACATGGGAGCGATATCGATCTTTGCCGCCGACACCCAAGGCATGGGACGGGCAGCCGAAAACGTGGCATGTTGCTGGCGCACGGCCTCAGTAATGAAGGATCGTGTTGGGCGATTGCCAGAGGAAACAACTTCCCGAGCCGACAACGAACGGGTGAAAAGATACGTGGCAAAGTACACGATCAACCCGGCCATTGCGTTTGGCATAGCGACACACGTGGGGTCGATTGAGCCGGGAAAAATGGCCGACCTGGTGTTGTGGCATCCCGCATTTTTCGGGATCCGTCCGGCCATAGTGATTAAGGCCGGTGTGCCCATTTTGGCCGCCATGGGCGACCCGGCGGCATCGGTGACGCACGCTGAACCGGCGTTGTTGCGACCGTCGTGGGGAGCCACTGGCAAGGCCGCAGCCCACACCTCAACACTGTTCGTGTCGCAGGCTGCTATCGATTTCGGGTACGTCAACTCACTGGGCCTGGAGCGGCAAATTGTGCCGATTTCCAACGTACGTTCCTTAGGTAAAAGTGACATGGTTCGCAACGATGCCTGCCCCGAGATCGACGTGGATCTGCGCACGTTCGAGGTGCGTGCCAACGGCGTGGCATTGGTATGTGAACCGGCGCACGAGGTGCCACTGAGTCGGCGGTATTTGTTGCGATGACCACGAGTGGCTGGCACACGAAATGAGCGCCGCACGGGTTGGCATCGGCGGCCCAGTGGGGTCTGGGAAAACGGCACTCGTTGAGGCTCTGTTGCCGCGCCTCGCCGCTAAAGGTGTGAGCGTGGCCGTGATCGCCAACGATCTCGTGACCAGGGAAGACGCCGAGCGGTTACGTCGCAGCGACCTTATCGATCCTGCTCGAGTACTGGCCGTCGAAGCAGGCGCATGCCCGCACACGGTGATCAGAGAAGACCCTACGCTCAACATTATTGCCGCCGAGGAACTCGAGCGATCGTTCCCGGGGCTCGAATTGGTGCTCATCGAAAGCGGCGGCGACAATCTGGCTTCGACCTTTTCGCTAGACCTGGTGGACTATTGGATGTTCGTGATTGACGTGGCCGGCGGTGACGATATTCCTCGCAAACGAGGCCCCGGTGTGGTGCGTTGCGACTTGTTAGTGATTAACAAAATCGATCTCGCCCCCTACGTTGGCGCTGACCTTGATCGGATGCTGATCGAAGCGGCGGCGGTACGCGGCGGGCGTCCGATTGTGGCGACGAATCTGCGAAAGGGCCAGGGCGTCGACGCCATCATTGATCATCTTTGTCACTCGGTTTTGATGCGCCAGTGAATCGTGTTGCGTTTGGCGAATTCGCTGGCCGCACGTCGATCACGAGCAGCCTGGTCCGCCAACCGCTCAGCGTTTCACGGGCCTTCTATCTCGACGATGGGGACCCAGGCGCAGCTACTGTGTACATTCAATCAACGTCTGGGGTGTTGCTTGCCAGTGACCGTGTGTGCCTAACGATCGAGGCCGCCCGCGGCGCTCGGGTCGGGGTGCTTGGGGAAACGTCGACAGTGGTGCACGGTGGAAACGGGGCGACGTGTGCCGAGCAACATGTGGAGATCGTTGGCGGCAACGAGGCTCGGATTGATTACCTGCCATCGCCCACCGTGGTACTCGACCAAGCTGCATTCGTGAACTCGTTGACAGTGAGGCTCAGCGGTGGCGTAATTGCGATTGTGGCCGATGGCATCAGCGCCCATGGGGCCAGCACGGGGATTGAACCGGGCATCGTTCGATCGACTATCGATGTGATCGTTGACGGCGCCCATGTGTGGCGTGATCGGGCCGTGATCTCACCTGAAACCCTTATCTCACAGGGCACGGTGGCCATCGTGGGGTGTTGTTATGACGAGTTGGAACGAGCCGTTGCCTCCGCCAATTGGCCCCAGACGGCCCGTGTTGGCATCGGGCAACTTCCGAGCAGTGCCGGAATCGTGGTGCGGTGTACTGCGCAAAATGCCGGTGCGGTGCGCGCGGTGCAACGGATAGCTGCGCTGATTTTCAAGGAGTACCTGCGATCCGTGCAATGATGCGGCCATGTCGATTTCGAATGCTTCCATCAATACCTTGCGTGGCGATGCCACGAACCTCGGCGCCTTTAGCGGCAAAGCGGTCCTTGTTGTCAACGTGGCGTCAAAGTGCGGGTTGACGCCCCAGTACACCGGCCTTGAGGTTCTGCAAAAGACCTACGGCGACCGCGGATTTACTGTGGTGGGATTTCCGTGTAATCAGTTCATGGGCCAGGAGCCCGGCTCGGCTGAAGAAATCGAAACCTTCTGCTCGACCACTTACGGCGTGACGTTCCCCTTGATGGAAAAGATCGATGTGAATGGCGACGGCCGCCATGCCATTTACGACGATCTCACAGCCGTCGCCGACGCCGAAGGCGTTTCGGGCGACATTCGCTGGAATTTCGAGAAGTTTCTGTTGTCGTCCACTGGCGAAGTGGTTGGCCGCTATGGCCCAATGGTGGCACCAGACGATGCCAAATTGGTCGCCGATATTGAGGCTCAGCTTCCCGCTTAGGCCGGTATCGGGGCTGGTCCAGCCTCGTGCAACGTGGGCATCACTTGGCGGGCGAAGAGCACGGCATTGGTTTCGTAGTGTTTCCATGTCATTCCTGCGAAACCCAGGTTGGCGTTGAGTCGATTGCAACCGACTTGATCGCGCAGAGCTAACGATTTTTCGATGCACTCCGACGGTGTTCCCCACACCTGCTGGTCCATAAAGGCCATGCCTGCGGCCTCTGTGCCGTGCTGGTTGAGGGCCTCGGAATTCTTGCTGTACTGCTCGTAACCGGGCGTGGTTGTGAAGTGAGAACTTGTGAGTTCGTAATGCTCAACGAGTGATTGGTAGTAGCGGTTGGCAATGTATTCATGCGCCAAATCACGCGCCTTTACAGGGTCGGCGTCGCAGATCACAAACGTACTGGCCACAAAATCTGGTGGCTCGACTCCATGGAACCCCATGAACATTTCGCGATAGCTGGCAACGTCACGGGCCAGTGTTTTCCATGGCTTCTGCAACACCGACAACAGGCCACAGCCCAACTCGGCGGCGATAGGAAGCGTGTCGGCGCTGGTGACAGCGGCGTACATACGCCCCGCGAAACTGCGAGACGGAAGGGGCCGCACCTGGCGTGACGGAATTTGGAAAATCTCACCATGGTAGGCCACGTCGCCGGTGGCGAGCGCTTGATTCAGGATCTCGCCGATCTCACGAAACCGTTGCCGGGCCTCGCCCATGGGGATTCCTAAGCCTTCGAATTCATTGCGACCCAAACCCCGACCGATGCCCACGATGAACCGTCCACCGCTGAGCTGGTCGAGCATCAAGACCTGTTCGGCTAGCCGAACAGGATCGTGCCACGGAGCAATGATGGCCATGGTGGCGAGCTTGATTTTCGTCGTGCGGCCAGCGACATATGACAGCAGCTGCAACGGATCCGGGATTATCTGGTAGTCAGAAAAGTGATGCTCTGTGCACCACAAGCTCTCAAACCCCAGCGCCTCGACCATGTCGATGAACCGCATTTCGTCGGCCCACACATCGGCATCAGGGCGAGCTCGGCCTGGATTTTGCCAACCGAGGCACGCCCCAACTTTCACTACGAACTACTACTTCACGCCAACGAGATCGACGACAAACACGAGGGTTTCGTTGGGCTTGATCACGCCACCAGCACCCCGGCTGCCGTAGCCCAGTTCGGATGGAATAGTGAGGCGTCGACGGCCGCCAACCTTCATGCCGGGCACGCCTTGATCCCAACCTTGGATCACTTCGCCGCCGCCCAGATTGAATGTGAAA
This sequence comes from Acidimicrobiales bacterium, assembly GCA_038231795.1. GTDB lineage: Bacteria > Actinomycetota > Acidimicrobiia > Acidimicrobiales > JBBRKR01 > JBBRKR01. The sequence continues at coordinate 100,089 of JBBRKR010000006.1, read as the reverse complement.
TGTTCCTTGCGATCCCATGATGAGTCGAACTCGCCACCGGTCGACCAGCTGATGCCGACGTAGTGCATCGAGGCGCGGTGGCCAGCCTTGGCTTCTTCGCCGTCGCCAACAATCAAGTCTTCGATGAGGAGTTCGGTAGGGGCAGGTGTGTCTTTGGGAATGGCCACGAGGGGCTTCATTGCAGTCATGCTCCTACCCTAGTTTTAGGCGCTGATCGCCAAACGGTCGTCGACAACAGTCCCGTGAATGGACGGGATAGACCGTGCGCCTGGACGCCTAGCGCCGCCACGCGATAAACATGTCGAAACCAAAAAATCAAAGGGGATGTCGTGGATCTAGGACTTACAGGCAAGCGGGCGATCGTTACCGGGTCGACCAAAGGAATTGGCCGTGCCATTGTGGAAACGTTGTTGGCCGAAGGCGCTTCGGTGGCGATTTGCGCCCGCAACGCCGACGAGGTTGCTCAAGCGGTGACCGACCTCAGCTCGAAAGGCAAAGTTGTTGGCGCTGCTGTCGACGCAGCCGACCACGCAGCATTGCGGGCATTCATTGCCTCATCGACCGAGCAACTAGGCGGGCTGGATATTTACGTGCACAACACGTCGGGCAAGCCAGCCCGCAAGCTGGATGGCTGGAAAAACAATTTCGATATCGACCTCATGGCCCTCGTGCACGGCGTGGATGAAGCCAGCGCAGCACTCAAGGATGGCGGAGGCAGTGTGATCAGCATCGGCACCACCGCTACGGCAGAACACTTCGCCACGGGCTCGGGAAGCTACAGCGCGTTCAAGGCCGCTGTGACCAATTGGACGTTGGGTCAGGCTCAAGTGTTGGGCGCAGCCGGCGTGCGGTGCAACGTGGTGTCACCGGGGCCGATCTTCATCGAAGGCGGCGACTGGGACATGATTAAGACCCACATGACAGCTTTCTACGAGTCGGCAGCGGCCACTCATCCCGGTGGTGCTTTGGGTTCTGCCCAAGATATTGCTGACGCGGTTGTGTTCTTGGCCAGTGTGCGTGCTCGTCACATCAACGGCGTCAACTTGACCGTCGATGGTGGCTTCCTCAAACGCGTCGACTACTAAGCGCGGCAACGACTTACATGGAGGCCCCGGCATCGTGACGATTTCCGTCGAAAAGCAATTTGACCTACACCGACGAATGGTCCGTATCAGACTGTTCGAAGAAGAAGCTGGGCGGCTTGCCGAATCGGCGCGGCTGCCCGGTTTTCTCCACCTGTACGTCGGCGAAGAGGCCGTCGCTTCAGGGGTGTGCGCGGCGTTGAACGACGATGATCACATCACGTCGACTCATCGCGGGCATGGCCATTTGGTAGCCAAGGGCGGCAACTTCAATCGCATGATGGCCGAACTCATGGGCAAATCGACTGGCTATTGCAAGGGCAAAGGCGGCTCGATGCATATCAACGACATGGACCTAGGAATGTTGGGGGCCAACGGCATCGTAGGAGCCGGTTCTCCTATTGCTGTCGGCGCGGCATTCGCCAATAAGTATCGGGGCAGAGGCCAAGTAGCGGTGGCATTTTTTGGAGACGGCGCCACCAACATCGGGGCCTTTCACGAGGCGGCCAACATGGCTGCTGCGTTGCATCTACCCGCCGTGTTCGTGTGCGAAAACAACGAGTTCGGCGAGTTCACGCCCCGGGGTGCCACCATGGCCATTGCTGACGTGGTGGACCGCGCTGCTGGCTACGGAATGCCGGGAGTGATCGTGGATGGCATGGATGTAGTTGCCGTTCACGAAGCGGCGTTGCTGGCCGTGGCCCGAGCTCGCTCCGGTGGCGGCCCGTCGTTCATCGAAGCCAAAACGTACCGTTTCTACAACCACCATGGCATCCAAAACTTGGGCCTCAAATATCGCACCGATGATGAAGTCGATGTGTGGAAAAAGCGAGATCCAATCTTTTGTTTCGAGGACGCCATGATCGCTCACGGCACCACCACTCGCGATCGGTTTGACGAAATTTGGACGGAGCTGCGCGCCGATATCGCGGCCGCCGTGACGTTCGCTGAAGAAAGCCCCTCGCCCGACAAATCGCAACTTTTGGTCGACGTCTACACCCAGATGGCAGCATTATGAGCGACGCCCCAGTACAAGCGCCCACCGAACGAAAGCGCACCTACGGGCAAGCGTTCAACGACGCGGTGCGCGCCGAAATGACAGCCAACCCCGACGTGTTTGTAGCTGGCGAAGATATCGGTGCCTTCGGTGGTGTGTTCCAAACTTTTGTTGGTTTACAGGAAACCTTCGGCGTCGAGCGCGTGGTCGACACTCCAATCAGCGAACAGGCGATTGTGGGTCTCGGGCTGGGTGCTGCTGCCACGGGTCTGCGACCGATTGTCGACCTGATGTTCATGGATTTTGTGTGCGTGGCCATGGACCAAATTGTCAACCAAGTGGCCAAGATGAAATACATGTTTGGTGGCGGGCTCAAGGTGCCCCTCACCATCACCACGTGTGCTGGCGCTGGGCTGTCGGCGGCGGCTCAACACAGTCAAAGTCTCGAAGCGTTGCTGTGCCATATCCCTGGCTTAAAGGTGGTGTATCCATCGAACGCGTATGACATGAAGGGTTTGATGATTTCATGCATCCGCGAAGACAACCCGACGGTGATGATTAAACACAAGCGGTTGTTGGGCACCAGCGGCGTGATCCCGAATGACAGCTATGCCATTCCCCTTGGTGTGGCCAAAACGGTGCGCGCCGGCACCGATGTGACAGTGGTGGCGTATGGGAAAATGTTGAGCGACACATTGGCTGCCGCTGAGACCTTGGCTGCCGAAGGAATTAGCTGCGAAGTGATCGACCCTCGTACGTTGCAACCCTTTGATATTGAGACGGTCGTTGAATCGGTGAAGCGCACCAACCGGGCCGTGATTGTGCATGAGGCGGTTCGATTTGGTGGTCTGGGAGCTGAAATCGCTGCTCAGATTCAGGAGTACGCGTTTGACTACTTGGATGCTCCGGTAGGCCGCGTGGCGGCACCGTTCTCGCCGGTGCCGTTCAGTCCTGCGCTTGAGCAATATTGGGTGCCCGATGCAGCCTCCATTGCCGACGGGATCCGGGCGGCAGTGGCTCGACCTCTGCTGGCTCGCTAGGGGTCATTGATGGCGTTCGATTTTCAGATGCCAAAGTTGGGCCTCACGATGGAAGAGGGCACGATTCTGGAGTGGCTTGTCGAGTCGGGAACCGTGGTCGCAGAAGGCGATCCAGTGGTGCGAATCGAGACCGATAAAACCGAAACCGACGTCACGATTTCGGTGAGCGGTCGGCTGTCCTTTGCCTCTTCTGTGGGGCAGACATTTCGCTGTGGCGACGTAATTGGTTATGTGGCCGACGGCTCTGAATCGGAGTCGGTCCAGCCACTTGACGGTCGCGTCAAGTCGTCGCCGAATGCACGGCGGTTGGCTGCCGAGGCGGGTGTTTCGTTGAGCACTGTCGTGGGCACTGGACCAGAGGGCCGGATCCTGGGAATCGACGTCACTGATGCTGCCAGCCGGCAGCCGCAACGGGCAGCTTCTGCTACGCCAGTGGCGGCACTGGCGGCTTCAGCCCCCACGGCTTCAGCGCCTGTGCGGGTAGCTGCTGCGCCCACGCCGACGTACGCACCTGTGTCCGGCGGCGGGGCGGTGGCATCAGCGGCTGCTCGTCAGCTGGCCGACCTACTTGGCGTGGATCTCAATATGGTGCCCATCGATGCTGTCGAGCAGCGGGTGACACGAGACGGCGTGGCGCTGTATGTGCGCACCCGTTTAGCGGCAGCGACTCAGCCCGCGGCGCCAGCTCCTGTAGCGGCTTCTCCGTTGTCGCAGGAACCCACCCAGGTGGTCCGCCTCACTGGAATGCGCGGCACGATAGCCAAACGCATGCAGGCCTCGTTGCGCGACATGGCGCAATTGACGCTCACCATGGACGTGGCGATGGGCGCAGTTGCCGCCCATCGTGCGCATCAAAAATCGCTCGGCCTATTCATTGGATACACCGATTACGTGATGGCGGCGACCGCCAGGGCACTGCGCGATCACCCACGGGTGAACGCTCAAGTGACGGCTGACGGCATTGCGTTACTTGGCGAGATTCATGTGGGCCTTGCCGTAGCTCTCGACGAAGGACTTGTTGTTCCTGTTGTGCGCCATACCGATCGTTTGGGTCTCAGCGCACTCAGTACCGAGACCACCCGGCTGGCCTCTGCTGCTCGTGGGGGATCATTGGCAGTCGATGATATGGCGGGTGGCACATTCTCGGTGACGGCACTCGGCATGTTTGGCGTCGACGCGTTTACGCCGATTGTCAACCCCCCGAATGTGGCCATTTTGGGTGTCGGTCGTTTGCGCGACGAGGTCGTGCTGGCCGATGGTGTCGCCGTGAACTCATCGGTGATGACACTGAGCCTCACGTGGGATCACCGTGCCTTCGATGGCGCCCCGGCAGCCCAATTTTGCCAGACGATCGCCAAGTACCTCGCCACTCCCGCCGCTCTCGAATAGAGCGCCTGCTAGTGCGGGTGAGCGGCGAGCACGGCCCGTACGTCGGCCACGATCTGGTCTGAGGTCGCTCCGGGCGTCAGCACGGCGGCGATGCCGGCCGCCTTCAATGTGGCGATATCGGGATTGGGCACAATGCCGCCCACGATCACGGGAATATCGCCTCCCAGTTTGCGAATGGCTTCAACCACGGCGGGAGCCAAGGTGAGATGCGCGCCCGACAACATCGACAAACCAATAGCGTCGACGTCTTCATCAACCGCCGCCGCAGCCACGGTGGCGGGCGTCTGAAACAGACCGGTGTAGATCACTTCCATGCCCGCGTCACGCAGAATTCTGGCCACTACTTTGATGCCGCGATCGTGACCGTCGAGCCCAACTTTTGCTACCAAGATTCGGGGAGCGGGCATCAGATGGTTGGCACTTCTATGTGGCGTCCAAAGACGGTTTCCATGGTGCCCATCATCTCGCCAAGGGTGGCGTACACGGTGGCCGCTTCGATGAGCGCGGGCATCAAGTTGATATCGGGATCGGCTGCTTCGTGTGCAATGCGTCCAAGGGCAGCGTCGACGGCTCGTTGGTCGCGGGTGGCTCGCACTTCGCCGAGTCGTTTGAGTTGGCGGGCTTCATCTTCGTTGGTGATTTGCAACAACGGCATTTGCTCTTCGTCGTTGCCTTCTGTGTACCCAGTGACGCCAACGATCTCACGTTGCCCGTTGTTGACTTGACGCTCGAGCTCGTACGCCGAGTCGGCAATGCGTCCTTGATACCAGTTGTCGTCGATGCCCCGGAAGGCACCTTCGAGCATGGAGCCGTGACCGAGCTGATCGATGTAGGCAAAGAGTTCTTCGGCTTGGCGCTCGATCTCGTCGGTGAGTTGCTCGACGTACCACGAGCCGCCGAGCGGGTCGGCCACATGGGCCACATTGGTCTCGGTGGCGATGACCTGCTGTGTGCGCAGGGCAATGCGAGCAGAGCGTTCGGTAGGCAGGGCCATTGCTTCATCCATGGAGTTGGTGTGCAGTGATTGGGTGCCGCCAAGCACCCCGGCCAGAGCTTCGATGGCGGTACGGACGATGTTGACTTCCGGCTGTTGCGCAGTGAGTGACACGCCGGCGGTTTGGGTATGGAACCGCAGTTGTAGCGATCGGGCTTCGACCGCGCCGTAGCGTTCCTTGAGCCACCGTGCCCAGATGCGACGGGCAGCACGGTACTTGGCAATCTCTTCAAAAAAGTCGATGTGGGCGTTGAAGAAAAACGACAATCGGGGGGCGAAGGAATCGATCGGCAGCCCGGCCTTCATGGCTAGTTCGACGTACGCGAATCCGTTGGCGAGAGTGAATGCCAGCTCTTCGGCAGCGGTAGATCCTGCTTCGCGAATGTGATAGCCAGAGATCGAAATCGAATGCCAGCGGGGCATTTCGGCGGCTGTGAAAGCAATGGTGTCGCGCACCAAGCGCATGGCCGGGCGGGGGGGGAACACAAATTCTTTCTGCGCTTGGTATTCCTTCAAAATGTCGTTTTGCAACGTGCCGCCGAGCTGCGAGCGATGCACGCCAGCCTTTTCGGCTTGGGCTACGAACATGGCGAAGATGACTGCAGCAGGCGAGTTGATCGTCATCGACGTAGTGATTTTCGACAGGTCAATTCCGGCGTATAGGTCTTCCATATCGGCAAGAGAGTCGATCGCTACGCCGCATCGGCCCACTTCGCCGAGCGACATTTCGTGATCAGAATCCAGACCCAACAGGGTGGGCATATCGAATGCAGTCGATAGGCCATCGCCGCCCGATTTGATGATTTCTTTGAAACGCCAATTGGTGTCGAGGGCAGTGCCGAAGCCGGCGAACATGCGCATCGTCCACAATTTGGAGCGGTACATCGAGGCGTATGGTCCACGGGTGTACGGGTATTGGCCGGGATATTCCCCGCTGCCGTCTTGCGGTCCGTACACCGGCGCCAAAGGAATTCCCGACATTGTTTTGAACGGTGCTTTGCGCAACTTCGAGCTATCGAATTCGCCTTGCCATGCGTCGAAATTTGTGGCCATTAACGTAGATTACTTGGAAGTCAAAGTAAATTCCCACCGCGCCCAGGTGGTCTATAGAAAGTCACCAAACTCGCGTCGCAACGCCTTGAGTTTTCGGTACACATTCCTTTGATCTGCGGTCGAAATGGGCACGATGGCGAATACGTCGGAGTTGAGTTGCCCGGTGGCATATTCGGTCACCGCACGACCGTCGCCTGTGATGGTCACGAGCACACTCCGCTTGTCTTCGGGGTTTGTTGAACGGGTCACGAAACCGTCGAGCTCGAGCCGTTTGACGGCGTTGGTGACACTGGCTGGATGCACTTGTAGTCGTTCGCCGACCTTCCCAATGGGCAGCACACCGGCCCTGCTAAAGCGGAGCAACATGAGCACCTCGTAGCGAGCGAACGTGAGACCGTGAGGGCGCAACACCGTTTCCACTCTGGCCAGGAACACTTGTTGGGTGCGCATGATCGAGGTGATCAACGCCATGCCATCTACCGAGTCGTCCCACCCGGCGGCGCGCCAATGTGCTTGTGCGAGATCGATTGGATCCTTTGTTAGCGGTGTGGATTCCAGCACGGTTCTCCTGGTGCGTAGTTGGCGTGCGGTGAATTCAATCAGATTTGCGGTGGCGGTCTGCGAAACTGAAATGGTGACAAAGAGTGAACAAGCAGGCACAGTGGTCGCGGTACATGCCAGCGATCAATACGCGTTTTCAAAAGTGACAGTCGACGAGATCCATGTGGTCGCTGGCCTTGGCGTACAGGGCGATGTGCACTCCGGAGGCACGGTTCGTCATCGGTCGCGAGTAGCCGCGGATCCCACGCAACCGAACCTGCGCCAGGTACATCTCATCGCCGCCGAGTTGCTTGCAGAACTCGGCGAGGCCGGTTACGACGTGGTGCCCGGGCAGCTTGGCGAGAACGTCACGACTCGAGGTATTGACCTTTTGATTTTGCCGACCGGCGCCATGTTGCGCATTGGCGATGAGGTGTTGCTGGCGGTCACGGGATTGCGGACGCCATGCGCGCAGATTAACGGCCTCGCCGACGGTCTACTGAAGCGGTTGGTGGGCCGCGATGCCGATGGGGAGTTGGTGCGCAAGGCCGGTGTGATGGCTGTGGTTGTGCAAAGGGGCGTCGTGCGTGCGGGCGACAGGATCACGATCGGGTTGCCTCCCGAGCCGAGCGTGCCGCTCAAGCCTGTGTGACTTTCAGCCTAGGATTCCGCCCAAGGCGTGCGACTGTCAAACAGTCGCCGGGCGGCCCTGTTTATCTTTCTTGGCCGCCTTCATTTCCTTCTTAAACGCTCGCACGTTGGCCAGCGAAACGGGGTCGTGAATGTCGGCCACGGAACGCGGCGTGGCATCGGCGAAACGTCCGGCCACCTCTTCCCAACCGACTGGTTTTTTGCCGAATCGTTTCGCCAAAATGGCCATCAAGATTTGGGCCTTCTCTTCGCCGTAGCCGGGCAGCGCCCGCACTCGAGCGAACACGTCAGCTGCCGGCTTGGCGCCTTTCCAGATCTTGGAAGCGTCTCCGCCGTACACCTCGGCAATATGACGACACAATTCATGCGTACGTTTGCCCATCGAGCCCGGGAACCGATGTAGTGCCGGAAATTCGCAAAACACCGTTACGAATTCCTCGACGTCCATGGCCGCCATTCGCTGGCAATCGAGGTGACCCAATCGTTCCTGCAGTTTGTACGGCCCGGCAAACGCCCACTCCATGGGAATCTGCTGATCAAGCAACATGCCGATCACGAGGGCCAACGGATCGGTGCGCAGCAGTCCGTCCATCTCCGGCTTCCCAGTGATGTAAAAGTCAGATTTAGCCATACATCACACCGAAAGTGGGTTGCGAGACTCGGGGTCGATCCCATACCGAGCAATGGCATCCAGCACCACTTCTGGCTTGATTTCGCCGAGCTGTGCCAACGCAGCCAACACGGCCACCACGGTGTGGCCGGCGTCTACTTCGAAGTAGCGACGTAGCGCCGGGCGGATGTCGGACTGGCCGAACCCGTCGGTGCCCAACACCGAGAAATGCTGGGGCACGAAGCGAGCAATCATTTCCGGCACGGCTCGCATGAAGTCGCTGACCGCGACCACTGGGCCTTCGGATTGCCCGAGCACCGACGTCACGTACGGCACCTGAGGAACGTCCACAGGATGCAGGCGGTTGTAGCGCTCGCACGCCAGAGCGTCATCGCGCAGTGCCTTGTAACTGGTCGCACTCCACAGCTCTGCGGCCACGCCATAGTGCTCTGCGAGATCGGCCGCCGCGGCACGCGCTGCCACTTGAGCAGAGCCAGAAAATAGAATCGTGGCCCGGTGCACGGAACCGTTTTGTACAGGCACATCAGTAGGCGCTGGCGCCCACCGGTACAGGCCCTTCATAATTCCTTCTTCGACGCCCGGCATCGCCGGAATCGCAGGCATCACATAGTTCTCGTTGTATACGGCAAGGTAATAAAACACGTCTTGATCGATGCCGGGCTGCTTGGGGCCGTACATGCGATGGATGCCGTGTTTGATGATGGTGGCCATCTCGTAGGCGAAGGCCGGATCGTAGGCCTGGCACGGAGGCACAGTGGCCGCCATCACCAGCGAATGGCCATCTTGATGCTGCAAACCTTCACCCATCAGCGTGGTACGGCCCGCAGTGGCGCCGAGCAAGAAGCCCTTCGCCCGCGCATCGGCCGCCGCCCAAATCAGGTCACCGACGCGTTGGAATCCAAACATGGAGTAGAAGATGAAGAACGGCACCATCGGCACGCCGCGGGTGGCATACGACGTCGCCGCTGCTGTCCACGACGACAGCCCACCGGCTTCGGTGATGCCTTCTTCCAAAATCTGACCGTCGGTGGCTTCTGAGTACGACAGCAGCAAGCTGGCGTCCACTGGCTCATATTGCTGACCGTGAGCGGCGTAGATCTTGAATTCCCGAAACAGCGAATCCATGCCGAAGGTGCGAGCTTCGTCGGGGATGATCGGCACCACTCGCTCACCGAAACCGGGCTCGCGCAACAGGTCACGGATCAAGCGGGTGAAGGCCATCGTGGTCGACACTGATTGGGCACCAGAGCCCGCCTGAATGTCGCTGAAGGGCTTGTCGGCGGGGAGCGTGAGTGCACGGCGGTTGCGCACAATGCGGCTCGGCAGAGGGCCGTCCAGAGCCCGGCGTCGTTGGCGCATGTATTGCATCTCGGGCAGGTCGTCCGATGGGCGATAGAACGGCGGGATGCCATCGGCAAGAGCGCTGTCGGGGATGGCATCGGTGAGGTACAAGCGATCGCGCAATTCCATCAACTGCTTGGCGTCCATCTTCTTGATTTGATGGGTGGAGTTGCGTCCCTCCACTTGGCTGCCCAGTGTCCAACCCTTGACGGTCTTGGCCAAAATGACGGTGGGCGCGCCTTCCATTTCGGTGGCTGCCTTAAATGCCGCGAACACTTTGGAGTTGTCGTGGCCGCCGCGGGGAAGCGACACCAGTTGCTCGTCGGTGAGGTGCTCCACCATCTTGCGAAGACGGGGGTCCGGGCCGAAGAAGTGCTCACGAATGTAGGCGCCAGACTCCACGCTGTACCGCTGAAACTCGCCGTCCACAGTGGTGTTCATTTTGTTGAGCAAAACGCCGTCGACGTCACGCATGAGGAGCTCGTCCCATTGACGACCCCAGATGCACTTCACAACGTTCCAGCCTGCGCCGCGGAAGACCGCTTCCAATTCTTGGATGATTTTCCCGTTGCCACGCACCGGGCCATCGAGGCGTTGCAAGTTGCAGTTCACCACAAAAATTAGATTGTCGAGACCCTCTCGGGATGCCAGCGACAAGGCTCCCAATGACTCCGGCTCATCGCATTCGCCGTCGCCCATGAAGCACCAAATTTTGGATTGGCTGGTGTCGTCGAGCCGACGGTTCATGAGGTACTTGTTGTAGCGAGCTTGGTAAATGGCGTTGATCGGTCCAAGGCCCATCGACACCGTGGGGAACTCCCAAAATTCGGGCATCAAACGGGGGTGCGGGTAACTCGACAAACCGGTGCGGCCAATTTCGCGGCGGAAGTGATCGAGATCGTCTTCCGTGAGACGCCCTTCCAAGAATGCTCGTGCGTAAATACCAGGCGCGGCGTGCCCTTGGAAGTACACGTGATCGCCAGCCAGCCCGTCGTCCTTGCCTCGAAAGAAATGGTTGAAGCCCACGTCGTACAAACCGGCAGACGATGCGAACGTGGCCAGGTGACCGCCGATCCCGTCGTCGTGCTTGTTGGCCCGGATCACCATGGCCGCCGCGTTCCAACGGATGTAACGGCGGAGTTGCTTTTCCATCTCTTCGTCGCCAGGGAACCATGGTTCGCGCTCGGGTGGGATGGAATTTACGTACGGTGTGGACACGGTTGCGGGGAAGCCCACCTGCAGCTCACGGGACCGTTCCAAAAGCTTCTGCACGATGAATCGGGCCCGGGTCTTTCCCGACTTGTCGACGATGGCATCGAGTGAATCCAGCCACTCATTTGTCTCGCTGGGATCAATATCGGGCAATTGGTTCACGAAGCCATCGAAAATCATGCTTATATCATGGCCTATAGGACACGTCGACGCAGGGGCAGGTTGCAATGTCATTGGATATACCGCAGTATTTGCTGGACCGAGGAGCCACCCAGGCCCAGATTGATGCCGCCGTGCAGTCCATGAGGATTGTGGGTATGGCACTCGAATATTCGATCCTGCCCGGCGAGCGGTTGTATTCCGTGTCTGAGGTCGCTGCTGCGGCGGGTGCAGATCCGCAACTTGCGGAAGCGCTATGGCGAGCAATGGGTTTCCCGTCAGCTGATGACAATGAGCGCATGTTCACCGAAGCCGATGCCCAGGCCTTGAGAGGGGCTATGGCCAATATCCAGTCGTTCAGTGATTTCGAGATGTCGGTGCACCAAACGCGCAACAGCGCGGGCGCATTGTCGAAAATCGCGGAGGCGTTCACCGACGGCTTGGAGCGAGTCACCAGAGAAGGACTGCGCGACGGGCTCAACGAGGTGCAACTCGTGGAGCGCCTTTTCGAAGTGTCTGATATCGATCAAGCCATGCCGATTCTGGAATACCTTTTGCGTCGCCAAATCGTGGCTGCCGTACATCGGCGCCTTGATTGGACGGCGTCGTCGCCCGACATGGGCGCGAGTCAGATTGCGGTGGGATTTGCCGATCTGGTCGGCTACACCTCTCTGACTCAGGGGCTTACCGGCCAAGAACTGCAAGACCTCACCCGCCGATTTGAAGCGCTGACGAGCGATGTGGTTTCCGCGTTCGGCGGGCGCATCGTGAAGACCATCGGTGACGAAGTGATGTTCGTTGCGGGCGAGGCGGCGACCGCTGCCGAAATTGCATTGGCTCTGGTGGAAGAACACGCGGCCGACGAGATGCTTCCTGAGGTGCGAGTGGCATTCGATTTCGGGCCGGCCGTGCATCGCGGTGGCGACTATTTTGGGTCGGTAGTCAACCGGGCCAGTCGGCTGGTCGACGTGGCTCGTGCCGGTGCGGTTGTTACCACCGACCTCGTGCATGCAGAACTTTTTGGCAACAAGCACTTTCGTTTGCGGGCGCTCGGAAATAAGAGACTTCGGTCGATTGGCGACACATTTGTGTGGCGCTTGGAACGAGATGAGATTTCCTGAATGATCACAGTTGTATATACCGATGGCGCGTGCAGCGGCAACCCTGGCCCTGGCGGATGGGCGTGGGCTATCGATCGCTCGCAAAATCGCTCTGGTAGCGAGGCTCACACCACGAACCAGCGGATGGAAGTGCACGCTGTGCTGGAAGCTTTGCGTGTGTTGCCTGGGCAGGTCGAAATCGTGAGCGATTCCACGTATGTGGTGAATTGCTTCAACAACAAGTGGTGGCCAGGATGGATCCGCAAGGGGTGGAAAAATTCTCAAGGCAAGCCAGTGGCCAATCAAGATCTGTGGGTGCCGCTCATCGAGCTATACCAAAGCCGCTCGAAAGAGCTCACGTTTCGATGGGTGAAGGGCCATAGCGGCGACCCCATGAACGACCTTGTGGACCAGCTCGCGGTAGCGGCCTCAGCCCGCGCTCGCCGCTAGGAAAAGTGCGGCTGCGTCGGGCTTGTCGGTTTTAGTAATGGCAAGGTTCACAAAGGCTCGTGAAGGCACTACGTACCAATCGCCGTCGCGTTTGACGGCGGCTACTTTGACTGTCCCGTCGGCGCTCGTGACTGCGGCTCGATCGTCGACGCGGTGACTTGTGAGGCTCAAAGCGAGCACCTTGGTTGGTGCGTTCAGCGTGGCCGATGTCGCCGCGTTGTATCGACTCAGAATTGCCTCACCTAACGAGTGGAGTACGTACGTTTCATCGGGGGCGCTGAGTTCAAGCAGGCGGCGGAGGTCATGGGATTGAGCGGCCAACAGCCATTGCTGCACAGCCATTTCGGGCGTGTCGGCACCTCTCGGCTTAATGGCAATGCGACCGTCTTGCGAGCCGGCAGCGCCGATCGAGGCGAACGTACTCAACATGCTTGCGTGCCAACCGCCACCTTCCTTGACCGTCACGATCTGGTCGGCGGGGATACTTGCCAGTCGCTGAAGGTCGGCGGCGGTGATTGACCCGGCGGAACTCAAGTAGTGACGTTCGCCGGGAGCCAAGGCTCGCTGCACGACACCGGTGTCGTTAGTGGCCAATGCCGCGGCAAAACCGTGGCGGGCGGCCCCCGGCGAAAGAGCACCGTCGGGTGACAGGCGCAGTTGAGCTGCCAATACAGACACTGCCGCGACGCAAAAAATACCTCCGCCTAGCCCGACAACGCGTGACCGGCGGCGGGTGGTGACTACGGCGTTGGCTGCAGCTGTTTCTGTGCGCACTGGTTGGCCTTGACGTATTCGGTTTGAATTTCGGCCGCGGCGGCTTTGGAATAAATCAAGGCGTTGACATCCACGTAGCAAATGGGTGCCACTGTCTCACGTGCCACGTAGATCGGGTCGATGGTCTCAAGTGCCACGTAGTTCGGGTCGATGGTGCCGTTGCTAAACTGGGGTTGGAGGCAGCCCATCATTGCTTTGGTGAAGGCCGGTCCCGTGGGAGTCCCAACCTCTGTGGCTGCTTTCGTGGTGCAGATGTCGATCGCAGCCAAGGCTGATTCGGATAGTCTGGGCGGATCCATAGGCGTTGCGACATATGTCGTTTGACTGGTTAGGCGTCTTATCAATTGTCCGAAAAGCGATTTGGAATGCAACAAATCATTAAACCCTGTTAGGCCTTTTTCGATCGAATCTTGATTCAACACCTTCAGCAAGGACACATAATCGTCCAGGATCGTACGAGTTGGGCTGAAGAACCACTTTCCGCCCCGCTGAACGAACATCAGCCCTGCCTGAATGTCGTTGAGATTGAAGCTGGATAGAAAGTTGGCCACAGTGTTGGTGAGTTCATTGGTGCTGGCATTTTCTTTGGTGGTGTCGCACGAGTTGTAGTTCTGGGTCTCTCCAGTTTTCGTGTTCTTCGTATCGACAATTCCGCACTTGCCGTCGGTTTTGATCGACACGTCCAGGGTGGAAATTTTGGCCTGCATGGCAAACGACTTAGCTTGCACCATTGCTTGATCGCCAGTCGTTGTCGACTTGAATTCTGTGCCCGTAAACGTCACTTCGAACGGTGTTTTGGCTTTGAAATCGCCGATTGCTTTGGTGGCGCTGTCGAGAAACAGGGGTGCGTAGTCATGTAGCGCCCGCATTTCATCGGGAGGCATCAATTCGATGAGGCGTCGAATATCAATCGCCCCCATGGCGGTGAGCATCTCGTTGGCAGCAGCCTCGGGGGTGTCGCCACCGACCACTTTGACGCTCTTGGTGAAGTCTGGATTTGGGGCCTTCGCCGCTCGGCGGATGCCATCGGCTGCCGAATAGAACATGCTCATGTGCCACCCGCCGCCCTCTTTGATGGCCATCAAATGGATTGGGTGACCATCGACCCCTTCGCGAATCTTGGCACCAGAACTGATTGGCACGCCATCTTTAAATGCCAATTTCTTGAGCTCATCGCCGATCGGCAATTTTGAGATGTCAAATGATGACTCCCATTTGACTTTGCTGATGTCGACGCTGGCGACGGAGTCGCTCAAGTTGGTCGTGGTGGCCTCGATTCCGGTGATCTTGACTCCTGCGCCTTTAAACGACTTGAGATCGTTGTCTTTCGACACGATGCCAATGCGTTGCAGTTCGCTGTTGAGGTTCTTGATGGGGTCAAGCATTGCCGAACGTTCGCCGGGTGGCAATGCTTCAAAGACACCCAGAATGTCGCTGCTATTGATTGCCGAAATCATCTGATCCAATGCGGCCCGTGGACTGTCGGCGCCATCGGTGGTGTCGCCCAACTGCGTTACCGCAAATGCGCCAGCGCCCATTGCTGCAACGAGTCCAATGGCCAAGGCCATCACTCGCACTTTGCGCTTAGGGGCGGGTTCTGCGGCGATATATGACGTATCAGCTTCGACCATGGCCGTCTCGATTTCGAGAGGAAGCTCGAAGGGTGCCGGCTCGCCGTTTTCTGAAGAGCCCGACCCTGGCGCAGTGAAATCAGTCATGTTTCCCCCTAGGACGGATACGTATTATTTCTCTAGTTTAGCACGATCGTGACTGGTTATGGCGTCGCCGCGCCTTGATCGTGGCTGGTAATGAGTCATTTGGTTTTTAGTCTGTCGTTGACCGGCGTAAACCACATATCTCTGGTCCGACTCATGAGCGATGACGGACGATCGTTGAAATTGCGAGCGCCACCCAGCTCACAACCGTTATCGCTAGTCCCGCCAAACCGATGTGAGGGCCCACTAACGATGGCAGCCTGCTGACACTAAGAAATAATGCTGTGGATCCCACCACGCCCACTGTGACAACGGCGAGAGCGATAGCGGTCTTGGTCCATTCCAATGCGACCGCACAGATCGCCAATGCAGCGGCGACCGGGATGATGAACCACAGGGTGTAGAGGATTGTTGCAATTTGTCCGTCAATGAACCCCAATCGGTCGGCGGATCGTAACAGAGAGAAACTGGTCCGCGATGCTGCTCCGATCCTGGTCCACGGCAAAAACTGGCTGATTGCTGCGGTTGTTGATCCCACAACAGCCAAATAAATCCAAAGAATCTTGTCAAACCGTCTTGTCATCTATGTTGCGTTTCTGTAATGTATCCGTAACACCAGGGAGCGGGTAGACAACCACCCCGCCCGGTCCTTTGGTGGTATGGATGTCGCCTCGAGGATTCGGACAATCCGCCCGACCCGGGTCGTCGGGGCGACATCCGCCAAATTTTTTGCAGTTTCCATGCAGTACCAATCGCCCTTGTTCCCCTTCTTGGGTGAAGTGGGTTGGCGAGGGCCCTCCGGCCAGCGGCAGCCGCCGTGAGTTGATGCACGGCGTGTTGTTGAAAGCGCTGGAGTGGCCCCGCCAACTTTCATTTTTGGGCTGAATCGCCGAGTTAATTTTCGACAAGGCGTCGGCCGCCTAAGGCGTAGCCAAGCGTTACCGGATCGGCGTACTCAAGGTCGCTTCCGGCCGGCAGGCCACTCGCTAGTCGAGAGACTCGCACTGTCGAAAATCGTTCCGATAGCTGCCGCGCCAGGTACAAGGCTGTGGTGTCTCCCTCCACATTGGGGTTGGTGCACAAAATCACTTCCTCGATCGCTTCTGGCTCGATTCGGCGCAGCAGCGCCGCGATAGTGAGCTGGTCGGCTCCGACGCCATCGATCGGACTCAAAGCACCCTGGAGCACGTGGTAACGCCCCTTGAACCCGCGAGACTTCTCCAACGCAA
The DNA here is from genome assembly GCA_038231795.1 of Acidimicrobiales bacterium. GTDB lineage: Bacteria > Actinomycetota > Acidimicrobiia > Acidimicrobiales > JBBRKR01 > JBBRKR01. The sequence goes on along the minus strand of JBBRKR010000006.1, from coordinate 83,732 downwards.
TGACATCTTTCGGTTCTTCGACGACGCAAATTGTGGCGGTTTCCCGTCGGTCGTCGAGACAAATTTCGCACTCTCCGCCCTCAGCCAAATTGAAGCACCGAGTGCAAAACGTGACCTTGTCTTTAGCGTCGACGATTGCTTGGGCGAGGCGCAATGCGTCGGGTCGCGTTTGCTTGAGCATGTGAAACGCGATGCGCTGCGCTGAACGCGGCCCAATGCCAGGTAGGCGGTTGAATTCGTCGATCAGTTGTTGGACGGCCGAAACATTCATTGTTATCGATCGATCAGCCTTGGCCCAGCATGCCGGATATGCCGCCAATATCGACTGCGCCCAACCCCAAACCGCCCACAGCTTCTTGCTGAATGGCCATCACTTTGGCGCAGGCGTCGTGCAGTGCGGCGAGCACGAGGTCTTCCAACATCTCGGGGTCGGAGGCGTCGATGGCATCCGGTGAGACGACCACCTTGGTGAACTCCATGGAGCCAGACACTGTGATTTTTACAAGCCCGCCGCCAGATGTGCCCTCCACAAACGTGGCAGCTGCCTGGGCCTGGTTGGCGGCTAGTTGGTCTTGCATCTGTTGGGCCTGCGCGAGCAGGGCGTTGAAGTCGAATCCGTCGGTCACTGGTGGGTCACTTTCCGTCGATGATTTCGGCACCCTCGAAGGCGGCTGCCAAAAACTCGACACTTGATAGCGCCACATCGGTGGCGGGCGTCAATTCTGATAGGTCGATATCGTCGTCATCGGGGATGGTGTCGACTGGTGCTGGCACTGGTGACGTAACTGTCTCGGGCGCTGGCTTTGGCGCTTGATTGGTAGCGGGAGTTTGGCGTGGCGGCGCTGATCGCGGCGTGGGCGTTGCAGCTGCAGCTGCTGGGTTCGGCGGCTGGGCGCCAGCCGACGAAACTATGTTCGGATCCGGTGGCATGCTCACTGAACTGTCGGCCACAAGTCGAATGGGGATCGAACGCCCGAAGTGTTGGTCGACGGAGGGCTGTACGTCGCTGAGACGCGCTTGGCAGCGGTCGGCGTGAGCTTGATTCGGCAAGCCATACATGGCGTGGGTGGCGTCGACGCCCACGAACCGGCCAGCTCCAAAGAGAGCCTTCACCGCGGGCCGGATTGCTTTGAGAATTGAATCTGTCCACGCTTGATTCAGTTGGTCGACGGAGGGCATTTCGCCGCTCGGTTGTGGGGTCGAAGCAGCCGTCGCGCGCGGAGCTGCCGCGGCTGCTTGTGTCACAGCGGCCGGCGGTGCAGCTGCAATTGGGGCCGGACGACTTGGGGCAGGGCGGGGGGGAAGGGGAGGCGCTGATGGAACTGCCTGGCTCGCCACGGGCGCGGCTCCGGCGGGTGTCCCTGAGCGCTCCGCACGTTCGAGTCGCTCGATACGTTCGAGGAGCGCCGAGTTGGATGTGTCGGCCTCGGGGCGGGTCAGACGCACGAGGGCAACGTCGAGTAAAACTCGAGGATCGGGTGCATGGCGGAGTTCGATCAGAGTGGCGCCCAATACCTCCATGGCTCGCACAGTGCGGGCAGCGCCGAGTCGTTTGCCTTGATCAAGCGCCGATGCCTTGGCGATGTCGGGCAACTCCACGACTTCTGGAGCCAACACGCTGAGCAGCCGGTCGCGAAGCGAGGCCACAGTTTCTTCTGCCAGCGTGCGCGGGTCGCGGCCCACCGACATGGCCTTGGCCAATGCCGTCAGCGCGGCACCGGCGTCGGCGGCGATGATCGATTCGATGATGGCCTCCACCAGCCCGGCGTCGTCGTCCATACCGCCGCCAGCGGCAGCCAATTCCAGTGCCGAAAGGGCATCGCGGGCCGAGCCTGCGCCATGGCGCACAACGGATTCAATGGTGGCGTCGTCGATATCCAGGCCGGCGTCGGCGGCTACAAATTTCACATGCTCCGTAAGATCCGCTGCTCCGAAAAGATGGAACTCGTAGTGCTGGCAACGGCTGCGAATCGTGGGCAGCACCTTTTGCGGGTCGGTGGTGGCGAGCACGAAACGCACATGCGAAGGTGGTTCTTCGAGCGTCTTCAACAACGCATTCGATGCTGCCTTGGACAGCATGTGCACTTCGTCGAGCACGTACACCTTGCTGCGCCCCGGGGTGCCGAGTGCTGCGCTGGCGACGAGGTCGCGAATTTCGTCGACGCCATTATTGGACGCGGCGTCGAGTTCGTGGACGTCGAATGATGTGCCCGCCTCGACCGATTTACATGAATCACATTCGCAACACGGCTCGCCGCCCTGAAGATTGGTGCAGTTGAGCGCTTTTGCTAGCACGCGGGCGGTCGTCGTTTTCCCAGTGCCACGGGGGCCCGAAAAGAGGAACGCTTGGCCAACTCGACCTTCGGCCACTGCGGTGCGCAATGCTTTGACCACGTGCTCTTGAGCCTTGATTTCACCGAAGCGGCGGGGGCGGTAGCGGCGATAGAGCGACTGGTACGACACCCGTGCAGCCTACCCTCGGCAGCTGACGCCAACCTACGGGGGCCTGTCGCCCCGGTATCGCAGATGACGGCCAGGCTACCTGCGGCACACAGAGAATTCCGTTGAGGGCTGCTGCCTTCCGACCCTGACCCGGTTCACGGTTCTCCATTGCACAGGACCCGACCGTCACCTGCCATACCGGGGCGATGGGCGTTCCAGAAGGGAAAGGATAACGGCCTTCGGCGCAACAACTCCGGTCGGCTACGGTGTCACATAATTCTGGAGGGATGCGAGAGCGGCCGAATCGGCACGCTTGGAAAGCGTGTGAGGTGAAAGTCTCCGTGGGTTCGAATCCCACTCCCTCCGCCAGATGAAAAGCTCAGCTTCGGTTGAAATTGATGATTGGGCAATGGGCTTGGCGCTTGCCGAAGCCACGCTCGCTTTGCCCCACGGCGATGTGCCAGTGGGGGCGGTTGTCGTTGTCGACGGGGTGGTGGTGGCTTCTCGGCACAACGAACGGGAGCTCACTGGCGATCCGACTGCTCATGCCGAAGTGTTGGCGTTACGTGATGCGGCGGCCGCGATCGGCGACGGTTGGCGTTGCGAATCGGCCACGCTTTACGTGACATTGGAACCGTGTTTGATGTGTACAGGGGCGTTGCTGCTGGCTCGGGTGGCACGGGTTGTGTACGGCGCAGCAGACCCCAAAGGTGGGGCATGCGGCACGTTGTATCACGCCCCGGCCGATCCCCGGCTGAGTTATCAGTGCCCTGTCACATGGGGGATTCGCGAGGCGGAATGCGCAATGATTCTCAAAGACTTTTTCGCCGACCTCAGGTGACTCATGTCGGCCTGCCGGCAATTTCACGTGTGAAATTCGCGACCTTCTGACATGGACGACCGTCAGCCTCCTGTGGTAACAGCAACTGAATCCCCATCGATGGGAATTACGCTCGACCACCTGGTCGACGAGTTTTCGCCTGCTATCTATCGCGTTGCGGTTTCGATAGTACGAGATCGGTCGTTGGCAGAAGATGTGGTCCAAGAAACCTTGATTAAAGCGTGGCAAGGATTGCCGGGATTTCGTGGCGAATCACCGCTTCGTGGCTGGGTGCTTCGTATTGCCCACAACACGGCAATCTCAGTGGTCCGAAAGCGCAAAGACGACCCCCGAGACCCAATGATGATACCCGAACGCGACGGCGACATTTCGTTGGAACGCGAAGTTGCTGGCAAAGCAATGCTCGACGAGTTATGGGTGGTACTCGACCGATTGGACGAAACCAGTCGCACCATGATCGTGCTCAGAGAACTGGAAGGCATGTCGTACGAAGACATTTCGGCGGCTATGCGGCTGCCATTGCCGACGGTAAAAACTCGACTGTTCCGGGCCCGCAAAACTTTGGCTAATGCACTAGAAGGGTGGAACGTATGAGCCGCATGACCGACGAGAAACTCCTACGCCTTCTCGATGCTGATCCATCCAAATTAGAAAAGCATTTCGAACAACATCCCGAAGACGCCGACCGTGTCGAAGCGCTTACCGAACTGTCGACGCCCATGTTGAACGGTTTGCAAGGAGCCCTTGGCGCCCCTAGCGATTTGGCGGCACGCGTTCAAGCCCGGCTGGCAGGCGACCCGGTCAGCAAAGAATCTATGCAAATCACTGCCGATCTTTTCGGCCTGGCGTGGCGCACAGCTCGTACTCTTTTCGGCAGCGACCCGGCGAGCCAAACAATTGATGTAACTCGGGCAGGAGAAAACTAAGTGGATAACAAATGGGTGGTGGCCGGCATCGTTGTCGGCGCTGGCTTGCTGATCGGGTCGATTCTCGGCCCGATAGTGCGCAAATTTTTGGCGAAAGAAAAGTCACCGGAGGCGTTGCGAGAATTGGCGCCTGTGATTGGGTCGTTTGTGTTTTGGCTGTGCGTGTCGTTCGGGCTCATACTCGGCCTAGGTTCAGCGAGCCCTGGCAGCTTGGATCCCATCCCTACCAAGCTGGTGACGTACTTCCCCAAAGTGATGGTGGCCGGCCTGTTGATCATTGCCGGCAAAGTGGCAGGTAGCATTGTGGGCCTTGCCGTCGGCAAAGCAATCATCAAGGCAACAGGAGAAAACAAGCCCCAAGTTGGGCGGCTTGTGCAGTCGGTCTTTGTCGGATTCGCGGCGGTGATAGCGGTCGGGCAGTTGGGCGTCGACACGGCAATCATCAACATGGTGATTGCGGCCATGCTGGGGACGGTTGCCCTGGGCGCGGCGTTGCTTATTGGTTTTGGGGGCCGTGATGTGTCTCGTCAGTTGGCGGCCGGGCGGTATTTGCGTCGGGTAGTCAAGGTGGGAGACACGCTCACATTGGGCGACGTGCACGGCAAAGTGGTGGCTGTATGGTCCGTCACTATCGAGATCCAGGACGCCGATGGATCCCATATTCATGTGCCCCATGCCGCAGCTCTTGAAGGCATGTTGCGACTCCGCTCGGAGGACTAAGGCCCGTTCATTGTTGGGACGGCTGGCCCGACATTGGGCGATTGGTTGGCGTTCGAGCATCGACAAGTCGCTAACATTCGGGAGCCGCTCGGCAGCAGTACCGCAATGCACCTAGAAGTAAATTTGGAGGGGTGCCAGAGTGGCCGAATGGGACGGTCTCGAACACCGTTGTGGTTGCAAGATCACCGTGGGTTCAAATCCCACCCCCTCCGCCAAATGGTGTTGTCAATTATTTTGAAATGGTCCGAATCTGCGAATGCTGGTTCGGGCCGTTTCGTTTTTCTTGTCGATTGTCGATGCCGCGATATGCGCTGCCCTGTATTGGCTGGCAATACTGCGAGTCGAAAGCGAGGTAGTAATGGGTGCAAAGAATCTCTTCGATATGACTGGTCGGGTGGTGGTTGTCACCGGCTCCACAAAAGGCATCGGCCGGGCGATGGTTCAAGGGTTCGCAGAGGCCGGGGCAGCTGTGGTGGTGAGCAGTCGTAAGCAAGAATTGTGCGATGAAGTGGCCGCCCAAATTGCCGAATCTACCGGCGCTACAACGCTTGGCTTGGCCTGTCACGTGGGCGATTGGGATGCGATCCCCGGCTTCGTGGCTACCGTGGTCGAGAGGCTCGGGCCGATACACACATTGGTCAACAACGCGGGAATTAGTCCGTCGCGAACCACAGTCGCCGACATGACTCTGGAGTTTTGGCGGAAGATTTTTTCGGTGAACCTGGAAGGGCCGTTGCGCATGGCCCAATGCATTGCGCCGATCATGCGCGACAACGGCGGCGGCAGCATTATCAACATCGCCACCATGGCTGCCTACTCAGGCGGGTCGACAGTGTGCGCATACGGCGCATCTAAAGCAGGGTTGGTGAACCTAACCAAAAGCATGGCTCAAGAATGGGCTCCGTGGAAGGTGCGCGTCAATGTCATTTCGCCAGGACCATTCATGACGGAGATGGTGGAGGGCGCTGCCAAAACGGCACCGGGGTTCAAAGAAGCGCTTGCCGGCATCACGATGGTGAATCGCATTGCTGACCCTTCGGAAATTGTGGGGCCAGTGATGTACCTCGCCAGTGACGCATCTTCCTTTGTGACAGGCGACGACATGTCCGTGTCGGGAGGCATGCACAAATAGCGCTGGCGGCTCGCTAGTTGCAGGTGAGTTTTGTAGGCACCTTGAGCGAGAGTAGGTAGTCGTCGATCTGGTTGTCGATACAGGTATTGCTGCCGCCGCGATAGGCCGTGTGTCCTTCACCATTGTTGGTGAGCAGCACACCTGATTTGAGTGTCTTCGACATCGCCACGCCCGATTCGTACGGGGTCGCCGGGTCGCCAGTGGTAGCCACCACGATGATGGGCGGCGCACCTTGGGCCGTGAGTAGGTCGGGTACACCAGTAGCGGCCACCGGCCATACGGCGCAGATGTAGCCGCCCCACGCCAACGCATATCCAATGTGGGGATACTTGGCCCGAAAATCGACCTCAAGCTTTTCGAACGACGCGGCATCCGACGGGTAGCTAACGTCGAGGCAATCAATGGCGTTGAGGGCCTCAATGGCATTGGTGTAGTTACCTTGTGCGTCTCGCTCCGCCAACTGGTCGGCCAGGCTTTCTAAACCGCTGCCGTCGCCTTGCTCGGCTGACCGCAGCGCTTCGGCCAAGGTCTCCCACGACGACTGCGAATACAGCGACGCAGCCACGCCGTTGATGGCCGTACCCCACGTGACCAGGCGGGTGTCCGCACCCTTGATCGGCGTTGCCGTAATGGACGCGATCAGCTTGTCGAATGCGGGTATGGGGTCTTCGTGATGGAAGGCGCACGACGTTGTTGCTTTGCACCAGGCGGCCCAATTGTTGAATGCTCGCTCGAATCCAGATGCCTGGGCTTCCGATGCTCCAGGGCCTTCAAGGGAAGGATCTTCCGCTCCGTCGAGCACCATGGCCCGGACCTTGTCTGGGAAGAGGTTGGCGTATTCCGCTCCTAAGAACGTGCCGTACGAGAAGCCGAAGTATGTGAGCTTGTCGACGCCCAGGGCAGCCCGGATGGCGTCCATGTCTTTTGCCGCTTCAATGGTGGACACGTGGGCGAGGACATTTTTTCCAGTCGTGGCCAAACATTTCTGGGCGAATGATTTTGTGAATTCGATAAACGCCGGTTCATCGGCGGCGCTGCGGGGTGCTGGATCGGATGAAATGAGCGGGTTCAAGTCGTCGGTGCAATCGATCACGGGAGTGCTTAGTCCCACGCCGCGTGGATCAACGCCAATGATGTCGAAGGCCTTTGTGAGATTCGAGGAGAAAAGTCCTTCGGCAGAGTTGATGTAGTCGAGGGTCGAGACTCCTGGCCCCCCAGGGTTCATGATGAGTGGCCCTTGGCTCTTTTTGCCGGTGGCAGGATGGCGAAACATGGCGAGGGTGAATTTTGGGCCGTCGGGCTTCGTGTAGTCGATGGGCACGTCGAAATGGGCGCAGTCGATGCCCGGCGAAGCGTTTACGTCAGGGCCGCATTTCACCCATTCGATTGTTGCCTTAGTGGTCGGAGAAATGGTCGTGGTAGACGATTCTGAAGACGGCGAGCTTGGGGTGGCGATTGGCGCCTTCGTAGTGGATGGCGTGGAGCGCGACGACGTACAACTGGCGATTGTGCACGCAGCGATGGCGCACGAAATGAGGCGGAAGGAGGTTCGCATTGCTCCTAGATTGTCATATTGGGACGTTGCGTTCGTATCGTGTGGGGAATGCATATGAGCCCACACCACGCCATCGGGCAAGACCGCACTGCGGTTGCTGGCAAAACCTTCGACCGAAAAGTTCTCAAACGTGTTCGAGAACTGGCCCGTCCATTCAAATGGCAAATTATTGGATTTTTGGCCACCATCGTCCTTGGTGCATTGGTGGCTCTCGTGCCCGTGTGGTTGTTTAAGCGGATCATCGAAGACGGCATCGCCAACAAAGACAAAGGCCTTATCACAACACTCACCATCTTGGCGGTGGCGGCCGCTCTTGCTGACGCCGCACTGTCGTTGGCTCAGCGGTGGTGGTCTGCTCGTATAGGTGAGGGTCTCATTTACGACCTGCGCGTCAGACTTTTTGATCATGTGCAGCGCATGCCCATTGCGTTCTTCACCCGCACCCAAACGGGAGCCTTGATATCTCGACTCAACAACGACGTGGTGGGTGCCCAACAGGCGCTCACCGGCACATTGGGTCAAGTTGTTTCCAATGTGATTGTGTTGATTTCCACGTTGATTGCCATGTCGATTTTGGAGTGGCGCCTCACTCTGTTGTCGTTGCTGGTGTTACCGGTTTTCATCATCCCTGCCAAGCGCGTGGGCCGCCGACTACAAGCAATCACTCGGGAACAGATGACGTTGAACGCGTCGATGAACACCACCATGACCGAGCGATTCAATGTGTCTGGCGCTCAGTTGGTGAAGCTGTTCGGCAACCATGATCGGGAGCGCGATTCGTTCTCTGGTCGTGCTGGCAGAGTGCGCGATACTGGTATCAAAAGCGCCATGTACGGACGGACGTTTTTCATGGCCTTGGGGCTCGTGGCCGCCATTGCGACGGCGGCCATCTATGGCCTCGGCGCACGCATGGTGATCTCTGGCTCGATCAAGGTGGGCACCCTGGTGGCGTTGGCGGCCTATGTCACGCGCATCTACGCACCACTCACATCGCTCACCAACGCCCGCGTCGATTTGATGACAGCGTTCGTGTCGTTTGATCGGGTGTTTGAGGTACTTGACGCGCCTCGGCTGGTCGACGACCGGCTTGGAGCCATCGATCTCGGCGGTACGGATCTGGGCGGTGTGGCTGGCCGCGTCACGTTTGATGCCGTCACATTCCGGTATCCGGCTGGGGATCAGGTGTCTTTGATGTCGCTTGAGGCTCAGGGTGCTGCGGGTTCGTTTGAGGCCCGCAATGTAGACGTGCTGCACAACGTTTCGCTCGACGTGATGCCGGGCACCATGGTGGCTGTGGTGGGCCCATCTGGGGCTGGCAAGTCGACATTGGCGTCGCTTGTGCCGCGTCTGTACGACGTCACGGAAGGAGCGGTTCGCATCGACGGCCACGACGTGCGCGACCTTTCTATGGCGTCTCTTCGCCAAGCCATTGGCGTGGTGGCGCAAGACCCTCATTTGTTCCACGAGTCGGTGGCCGCCAACCTGCGGTACGCCCGCACTGATGCCTCAATGGAGGATCTCCACGCTGCCTGCAAGGCAGCACAAATTCTGGATGTGGTGCTCAGCTTGCCGGAAGGATTCGACACGATTGTCGGCGAGCGCGGCTACCGCTTGTCGGGTGGCGAGAAGCAACGCCTCGCCATTGCCCGCATGATCTTGAAGAACCCGGCCATCGTGATTCTGGATGAAGCCACCAGCCATCTGGACGCCGAAAACGAAGCGCTCGTCCAAGAAGCATTAGCCACCATGTTGGTGGGACGCACGTCGATCGTGATTGCTCATCGACTGTCCACGGTGCGGGCGGCCGATGAGATCGTGGTTGTCGACGGTGGCCGAATTGTGGAGCGCGGCACGCACGATTCGCTGGTGGCAGCGAACGGCCTCTACGCCGATTTGTACCACACCCTCAACGCCAACTGAGCCCAACGCTCGCTACTCTTTTGACGCCACCGCGTTGGGAGTCACGTTCATTTTTGGCTCGTACTCAATGGCATCCATGGAGCGGGCCAGGTTGCCGTATTTTTCCTTTAATTCACTGATGCACGTGGGGCAAGGACCATAAAATTCCTGGCCGGTCAGGAGCAGAGAACCACCACACCGAGGACAGTTCAATGATTCGCTCATTGGCCGACCCTAGCCGCTGGGTCGCACCTCCAGTTCGCTGACGCATTGGGTAGCAGCACCGGCAAGAATCGCTCGATGCAGACCGACTTGTTGGCAAAATTTCCCGGCGTGCGTGACGGATGGGCTCGATTCGACGGCCCCGCCGGCACCCAGATGGTCGATGAGGCAATCGACGCCACCGCCGCCTGGAGCCGCAGCGGCAACAACGCCAACAGTCATGGTGAATTCCCGCAAGCACATGCGTGCGATGACTTGATCGAGTCGGCCAGAGCCACTGTTGGCGAGTTTCTCAACGCCGACCCGCAGGGCCTCATGTTCGGGGCCAACATGACGACTATGACCATGGCGTTCACTCGCGCCATTGCCCACACGCTGTCGCCAGGGCAAAGGTTGGTGGGAACATTTCTGGACCACGACGCCAATGTGAACCCGTGGCGATTGGCGGCCCAAGACGCCCACGGCGAACACGTGCAGGCGTCGTTCGACGGATGGACCGGCCGCCTCGATCCGCAACGAGTCATCGAATTGATCACCCCGAATACCGCTTGGGTGGCGGTTACGGGAGCTAGCAACCTGGTGGGGTCGCTCACCGACCTGCCGCCGATCATCGAGGCAGCGCACGCACGAGGAGCCCGCGTGTTTGTGGATGCGGTGGCATTGGCGCCCCATCGCCGCATCGACATCACAGCGTTGGGATGCGACGCGCTAGCCACAAGCCCGTACAAATGGTACGGCCCCCACGCTGGCGTGCTGTGGGTGAAACCCGAGTTGCGGGACTCACTGGTGCGGTATCGCGTGCGGCCCGCCGAGGCGTCGGGCCCAAGTTCAATGGAAACAGGCACCGCCTCGTACGAAGGTATTTCTGCGGTCAAGGCCGCTGCTCGCTTCCTGATCAACCAAGGTATGGACAACGTTGAACGGTACGAAATGGATGTTTTCGCCGCTCTGCTCGGCGGCTTGCAGGGAATTGATGGCGTGCGAGTGGTGGGCCCGCCCACCATGGATGCACGGGTGCCAACAGCGTCATTCGTGGTTGATGGCGTTCACGCCGACGATGTGGCTCGTCATTTGGCCCACGACAAAATTGCGGTGTGGTCTGGCAGCAGCTACGCGGTCGGCATCACCGAGAAGTTGGGTCTCGACCCCCAGGGCGGCGTGATCAGAGCCGGCGTAGTGCGTTACATCACGGCCGATGATGTGGAGCGCCTTCTGCTCTCGGTTAGGGAGTTAGCGAAAACTCGGTAATTCTTGTCGATCTCCTGGCTTAAGAACACTGGTATTGCGTCCGATAGGTGACGTACGGGGTCGCCACCGACTTGGCCCTGCTGGAGGTTTATCGTGCTACAAGGAACTATTGAAAGCTTTCCGCTTCCCGATGTGATGCGGTTTCTGTCATCAACTGGCAAGGTTGGTCGTCTTACGGCAACAGGGCATGATGGCCCGATTGAAGTCGTCGTGGATGGCCCCACCGTATTGGTTCGCGGGCCTGAAATGGACGACGCTGCCGAATCGGTTTTTGATCTTCTTCGCGTTACCTCCGGCCCGTTCGTTTTCGACGATGAAGCTCCGATCCCCAATGGGCTCAATGCGTTTCCTGCGGAATCTGTATTGGCCAGAGCCAGCCAACTCGCCGTGGAATGGGAACGTGTTTCCACATTGATTCCTTCTGCCCAGCATCACATGACGCTGTGCGAGGAACTGCCAGGCGAATCGCTGAGCGTGTCGCGCGATGACTGGCGGCTAATTCGCCGTTTAGCTGCTGGTGGCACAGCGAGCGACTTCAGTAGCCATCTTGACGTATCGGTAAACGCTGCCACCCGTCGTATGGCCGGTCTCGTTGAGCGAGGCATTGCTGTCGTCCAAGAGCCAATCGCCGCGGTGGTCGCCGCTCCCATCGCTCAGTCAGCGGGGGACGCATCGAGCGAAGAGGCTCAAGTTGCCAGTGTTGAACCAGAACCCACGATGGCAGCCGTGGCGGCCATCGACGACGAGGAAACCGTCGAGCCACAAATAGAACCGATCGGCGCAGTCCATGCCGGCCTTGCCGCATTCTTTGCTCAGGACGAGCCAAGTAATGGCGTGCCAGAACCTGAGTTTGACGTGGTGGCTCCGACTGATGAAGAAGCCTCTCCTGACCAATCAATTGGTTCGGTTGCCGAGGCCGCTGGAGGCGATGCTGACGAACCAGAACAACGGGCATTGCTGTACCGGTTCTTGTCTTCCGTTCGTTCGTAGACGCCATCGTTCTGCCCGCCGCAACGCACTAAGAAACTGGAAAAATGACGCAGTTCGATGCGCCCTTGCCGTCGCGAACTAACGAAAAGAAGCTCGGGCAGATTCTGGTTGAACAGGGCCTTGTCACCGAAATACAGGTTGCCCAGGCGCTCGAAGAACAACGTACCAACAGTAAATATCTTGGCCGTTTGCTCATCGACATGGGGGCTATAAATGAGAGCGACTTAGTTCGATCATTGGCCGAACAACTAGGTCTTGCCTATGTGGATCTGGATGAGGTGCCAATCGATCCCAGCGCAGTAATGCGCGTGCCCGAGAGCGTGGCACGACGTCATTCAGCATTGCCACTGGGATGGGATGGTCCCATACTTATTGTGGCCGTTTCTGACCCCGCCAATGTGATGGCCGTCGATGATTTGCGTTCGGCTGCACGAGCTCCGATCCGACTCGTTGTGGCAACTCCGACGGCACTTGAAGCTGCCATCAATCGCCACCATCGACTCGATAGTGACGTGAGCGATATGACTGCTCAGGCCATCGACGACGCCGACGAAGATGGCGGAGTTGAAGGCCTCACCGAAGTCACTGACGATGCGCCCATCGTGAAGCTGGCCAACCTGCTGATTCGGCAGGCAGTAAACGACCGCGCGTCTGATATTCATATCGAACCCACAGAGCGCGACGTACGGGTGAGGTATCGAGTCGATGGCGTGCTGCACGAGGTGATGCGGTCGCCTAAGCAAGTGCAAGCCGGGTTGGTGAGCCGTCTCAAGATTATGGCCGATCTCAACATTGCCGAGAAACGATTGCCTCAGGATGGTCGCGTTTCGGCAGCGATCGGTGGACGCCAGGTCGACCTACGTGTGGCCACCTTGCCAACGGTGTACGGCGAAAAGATAGTCATGCGTATTTTGGACAAAGGCACAGCGCTACTTGACTTGAAGGATCTCGGCTTTCTTCCAGAGTCTCAAGCTCGGTACGAGAAAGTGGCCCAATCACCGTGGGGCACCATCCTGGTGACAGGTCCGACCGGATCGGGAAAGTCCACCACGTTGTATGCCACGCTGAATCAGATCAGCGACCCCACCAAAAACATCATCACTATTGAAGATCCCGTCGAATATCGGTTGGCGGGAATCAATCAGGTGCAAGTAAATCCGAAGGCTGGTTTGACCTTCGCTACCGCGTTGCGGTCGATCCTGCGAAGTGATCCCGACATTGTGTTGGTTGGAGAAATTCGTGACCGGGAAACGGCCACAATCGCCATGGAGGCGGCGTTGACAGGTCACTTGGTGCTCTCCACGTTGCATACAAACGACGCTGCTTCGACTCCGAGCCGACTTATTGAAATGGGCTTGGAGCCGTACCTCATTTCGTCGTCGATCTCGTGCGTGGTAGCTCAACGATTGATTCGCAAATTGTGTGACCGGTGCAAGGTGGAATACGTCCCGTCGATTGCCGATTTGGAACCGCTTGGTTACACCGGGCCCCACCCTGACATGCTCGGCGAACCTCCGTCGCGTCTATTTCGACCGGTTGGATGCACCGCGTGTAGCCGCACGGGATATCACGGCCGGTTCGCGGTGCATGAGGTAATGGTTGTGACCGAGGAGTTGCGCTCGCTGATTGCCGACCGCGCCCATGGCGATGAGATCCGCAAATGTTCAATCAACGAGGGCATGATGACCCTTCGGCAAACAGCGGTCCACTCTGTGAGGGCTGGCAACACATCTGTCGAAGAGCTCGTCCGCGTCATTAGTTAACAATGGGACAAGTTTTCGCCGGCGAGGCGAAACTACCTAAGGCCGTATTCCGAGCCGTCCGATACAACTCTCATGTCTGAACTTTTCGCGCCTCAACAAGTGGATCACGGGACTCCGGGGTTTGACTCTTCAACGTCACTGTCTGGTGGTCGGGAAATTGATGTGCTCTTGCGCAGAGTCGTGAAAATGGGTGGGTCTGACCTGCATTTGGCTGTTGGATCGGCGCCCGCGGTGCGTGTCCACGGCGAGCTTCGGCGCCTCGTTGAGTACGAGGAACTCACCCAATTGTCCATCTGTGACCTCATCGAGCCCATGCTGTCGGCCAGTCAACTCGAAAGTTTCATGGCGTCAAAAGAACTCGATATGGCCTACTCCATCGACAATCTCGGCCGATTTCGCGTCAACGTATTGATGCAACGCGGATCCGTAGGTGCCGTGATGCGTGTGGTGCCTCACGAGGTGCGGTCGTTGGAACTATTGGGCATGCCGGAAGTTGTTGCTTCGTTCGCAGAGCTCCCCCGAGGTTTGGTACTGGTCACAGGGCCCACTGGTTCTGGTAAGTCGACGACGTTGGCGTCGCTCGTCGACATCATCAATCGCACCAAACCCGTGCACATTGTGACGGTCGAAGACCCCATCGAATTTCTTCACCATCACAAGATGGCGGTGGTGAATCAACGCGAAGTGGGTACTGACACCGAATCGTTTTCTGCTGCTCTCAAACGAGTATTACGTCAAGACCCCGATGTGATTCTGGTTGGCGAAATGCGTGATTTAGAGACGATCTCTACCGCTATTACCGCCGCCGAAACTGGTCACTTGGTGTTTGCCACGTTGCACACCCAGGACGCCGCTCAAACCGTGGATCGCATTATCGACGTGTTTCCCCCTGCCCAACAACAACAGGTGCGCATGCAGCTGGCGTCGAGCCTGCAGGCGATTGTTACGCAACAGTTGATTCCCACGGCGACCAAAAAAGGTCGAGCTGTAGCGTGCGAGGTTCTCGTAGCTACCTCGGCCATTCGCAACTTGATTCGCGAAGGCAAGACACACCAAATCGTGAACGCCATGCAGGCCGGCGGACAATTCGGCATGATGACGATGGATTCCCATTTGGCCGAGTTGGCGAACCGAGGCGTGATCACATCGGCGGTGGCATTGGAGCGCAGCAGTCACCCTGAAGACCTCCGTCGCTTGATTCGAGTTGCAGCATGACGACGACATACTCCTACAAGGTTCGCGACAATCTGGGGCATCTCAAGACCGGCACTATTGAGGCTGACAATGCCCCCCTTGTGGCTGAACGTCTCAAGGCAATGGGCATGGTGCCCATCGACATTCAGAAAAAGAGTGCGCTGTCGTTCGGCAAAGATGTTGAACTCTTTGGTCTGGGACCCAAGGTAAAAGTTTCTGACTTGGCGACCTTTAGCCGCCAGTTTGCCACCATGATCCACGCCGGTTTGCCTATCGTTCGATCGTTGGCCATTCTGTCGGACCAGACGCCGTGTAAGCCGTTGGCGGCTGCCATCAAGACCATCCGTCTTGATATTGAACGAGGTGCCTCGCTGGCCCACGCGTTGGCTCGCCATCCCAAAGTGTTTCCTCGTTTGTATGTGGCAATGGCTCGCGCTGGTGAGGCGGGTGGTGTGCTCGATGGGGTGTTGATTCAGCTCGCTGACTCGCTCGAAAAGCAAGTGGTCATGCGCCGCAAGATCAAGTCGGCAATGTCGTACCCAATCGGCGTGCTGTCACTGGTTGCCGTG
Organism: Acidimicrobiales bacterium; assembly: GCA_038231795.1. Lineage (GTDB taxonomy): Bacteria > Actinomycetota > Acidimicrobiia > Acidimicrobiales > JBBRKR01 > JBBRKR01. Next base: position 68,231 of record JBBRKR010000006.1, on the reverse strand, counting down.
GTGATGGTGGCCATGTTGCTCTTCGTGGTGCCCACCTTTCAGGGCCTGTTTTCGTCTTTGGGCGGGAAGCTGCCGCTGCTCACGCAAATATTGGTGAACGCATCGGAATTCACTCAGGCCTATTTTCCGTTCATATTCGTGGCACTGATTGTGTTGGTGGTCGCGTTTCTTAAATGGTCTCGGACCACGTCCGGACGCAAGGCACTGGATACGTTCAAGTTGAAAGTGCCGTTGATTGGTCCATTGCAACAGAAAGCGGCAATCGCTCGTTTTACACGAACCCTCGGAGTGCTGCTGAAGTCGGGTGTGTCGATCTTGGGCGCGTTAGAAATCACGTCGGAGACAGTTGGCAACGTCGTTATCACCGAGGCTCTAAACGATGTTGCGCAATCCGTAAAGGTCGGAGAATCAATGGCTGGAGCTTTGGAACGCCACCCGATATTTCCGCCGTTAGTCACCCAGATGCTGTCGGTTGGTGAAGAGACGGGTGCTGTCGACGAGATGCTTACCAAAGTGGCCGAGTTTTACGAGGAACAGGTGGAGTCGACTGTGGAAAGTCTCACGTCGATTCTGGAGCCGTTGCTTATGGTCGTGCTTGGAGGCAGTGTGGGCACCATGGTGATCGCGCTGTATATGCCCATGTTCGAAATCATCAAATTGGTGAAATAGAAGGATTTTCCCAAGTTCACCAATGTTTTGCTCAAGCAATGTCCCCATTTGCGCCGAAACCAAATGTGTCGCAGCAATGCACAAAAAATGAAAGTTCGCCAGCGTTGGGGATTGCCCCGGGCTCGGGGAATCAGCCAGCTCAAATTCACAATCACTTAAGGGAGTTACTCATGCGAGATTCAATGATTAGTTATGTCGGCAAGGTTATGGCTAAGCGCCAGAAAAATGTCGAGTCGCCTGATGGCGATGAAGGATTCACACTCATCGAATTGATGGTTGTGGTGCTCATCATCGGCATCCTTATTGCTATTGCAGTACCGACCTTCCTGTCGGCACAGAACGGCGCCAAGGCCAAGTCGGCCGAGAGCAACTTGCGTGCCTCGCTATCGGCCGTCAAGACCGTCTACGGCGACAAGCAAACCTATGCCGTGACCCAGACCGATCTCACCACTGCAGAGCCTTCACTGGGTTGGGTGGATTTGGTTGCCGCCGCGGCAGGACCGTCCGCCAAGCCATCGCAGATTTCCTGGATCGGCTCGGCCAACGTGATGGTGCTCGGCGTTCTTTCGAATTCGGGTGATTGTTTCTTCATCAAGGATGACGTCTCAACCGCTGCGTCGGCAGGCACCAAATACGGCAAATTGACCAACCAGACTTCGTGTACCGCATCAACCACCGCTGTCACCACGTGGTCGAACGACACGGCGGCAGCTGGCTGGTAACCGCTATCGGTAACACCGAGTGATCTTGGGCGGCTGGCTCGTGGGCCAGCCGCCCAACTCCCTCTCTCCGCACATCATCCGCCGACCCAAGGGAACCAGAAATGCAACTGACATTTGTGACAGTGATGGGCGCCATCTTGGGCTTGTCGATTGGTTCATTCATGAACGTCGTTGTGTATCGAGTGCCCCGTTCATTGTCGGTGGTGCGTCCAGGGTCGATGTGCCCAAGTTGCGAACATCCGATTGGAGCCCGTGACAACATTCCGTTGGTCTCATGGGCGGTTCTGGGTGGGAAGTGCCGGCATTGCAAGTCTGAAATCAGTGTTCGCTACCCACTGATCGAGGCGGTATTTGGGGTAGCAGGGGCACTTTTGGCCCTCGGTGTTTTCACTGTTGCGTCGTAGTACATCCGCCAAACTGTTGGAGCAAAAATGAAGAGTCGTAACAACATAGGAATTGCCTGGGGGCGAGATGCAGTCGTTGGCTGCGTCGTTGACCGCCGTGGCAATCTTGTGGGCTCCGATCGAGTTGAATTGACAGAAGGTGTTGTCGTCGCCGGCGAAGTCCACGATGACGAAGCACTGGTCTGGGCAGTTCGCCTTTTAAAGAAAAACATGAAGATCGCCAATCGTCGAGTGAACTTGGCCATTGGCGGCACACGGGTGGTAGTGCGCCCCATAGCGATGCCACCCATGCCGCTCGGCGAACTTCGCTCGGCCGTGCGTTTGCAAGCTGGCGAACATTTGCCAGCCGGCATCGGCGAGTCGTCCGTAGATATTCAACAAATGCCGCGGGTGACAGATCAAAGCTCTGAGCTGTCGGTGCTGATTGCAGCAGCGCCAAACGACCTAATTCGCCGCAGCGCCAAAGTTTGCAGCAACGCTCGAATTCGTATCAATTCGATCGACGTAGCTCCCTTGGCTGTGGCCCGCGCTATTGCCAACAACGATGGTTCCACCGAAGCCGTTGTTGCGATGGGTGAAGAAATCACCGAAGTTGGTGTGACGATGTCGGGCAGTACATTCTTCGCCCGCACTGTGCCTGTCGGAGTGGGCAAAACAGTGTGGAAGGATCTCGATCCAAGTACCACAGCCGACCTTTTGTTCCCCATGTTGGAGGAGGTGCGCACCACGTTGGCTTACGCCACATCGCAAGTGCGCCACTCACGTCTCGATCGCATCATTCTGTCTGCGCCACCGGAGGCGTACAACCTGGTGGCGAGTTGCCTGACGGCCACCATGCAAGTGCCGGTGGTAAGTCTCGAATCCCGATTGCATCTCGAAGCCGACAATCAGGTCGCCCAAATTGACACTCTCGCCGCCGCCTTTGGCGCTGCCCGCGGCGCCATAGCCGAGCCTGGTTGGGCAGTATCGCTGGTGCCAGAAGAGGTTGCCCAACGAGCTGCGCAGCGGCGTCAAATAGCCATAGCTGGCATAGCAGTGGGCGCCGTGGGAGTCGTGCTCGCAGGCGCATCCGTTGTGCGTGGCCATACAATCGATGATGCCAAGGCCGAGTTGGCCACCGCGCAACGCCAACAAGTTGTGGCTATCCGCCAAGTGGCTGAGCTCAAGCCTGTCGCCGATCGGTTGACTTCAGCCACGAACGCGTCCAAGCAAGCCGAGGGTGCCTTAAGCGGCGATATTGACTGGCCCAAATTTATCAGCGACGTGTCGCAGTCGATGCCGCCTGACGTGTGGTTGAATGCCTTCACTGCTGCCAGCAATGAAGGCAAGCCGACCTTTAGTGTCGAAGTAAATTCAAATAACCCAGAAGCCGCCTCAGCATGGCTGCGAAGTGTTGGTGTGATGCCCCAAGTAGCGGCCATGTGGATCCCGTCGGTAAGTCACTCGGATCCGGTGAGCGCTGCCGGTCCGGCCAATTCAGCGACGCCAGCGGTACCTGTCGGCACGCCTACGGCTTCAGTTGGCTCAACAATGTTTTCGGCGTCCGGGCAAGTGACGCCGCTTGCTCATTCGGAACGGGGCAAGCAGTACGGGGGTGCGTCATGAATCGTCGAATAGTTTCGTTCGGCCTCTTCGGAGCGCTACTGCTCGCCAGTATTTGGTATCTCACGACATACCGCAGCCAATCAGCTCAGCTCGCTGACATTCATGCACAGACGTCATCTGTGCAATCAAATATTGCGGATCAACGCGCGCTTGCCGAACAACTCGCTATGGCCAAATCGGCACTCGACGACCACAAAGACCGGATTCTGCAGCTCACAGAAGCTGTGCCGGAAAAGGCCGAGTTGGCCGATTTTCTTTCCACCGTCAACACCCTGGCGTCCCAGCATCACGTGACCATCGGTTCTATATCGCAAACTCCCCCCGCGAAGTCTTCTGCTGCCGCGGCCTCGCCGCCACCTCAGAAGGCAGGCGCCCCGTCACCATCCACAACTACGCCACCGGTTGCTGTTGACGCCAGCACGATGTCAGTGGCGCTTTCGGCGCAAGGAACATACGAAGACGTGATGGCCTTCATGCACGGGCTAGACACCCTTCCCCGACTGGTGGTCATCGACAGCTTCTCATTCGCAGCGGCCGGCACGCCAGCAGGAGCGACAACCACCACATCGGCTGCCGGCCAAACCGGAAACAACACGGGAACAACGGTCCCCGCCGGAACGCAGATGGCGCTCTCGCTCAACGTGCGTGTATTCACGAACCAATCTTCGTTGGAGGCTTCAGCATGACCGCCACCACAGCATCAGGGCGGCCGGCCATGGACCGGCAAAAGATCATGGTGTTCGTGCTCATCGGCGTGGTACTCCTCGCTGGTGTGAAGGTCTTGTTGCCCAAACTTACGGGCTCGTCCAGCGAGACATCGGCCGAAGTGATTGATCGCCCGGTGACGCCGCTTGCTTTGCCGGCAGTACTCACCGCCCCAGCCGCGAAGCCGGTTGAGTGGGTGCCTGTCGCACGAAACCCGTTTGTCGCCCCGGCTACGGTCAACGCCTCGCAGCCAGGCGGCCCTGGTATTCAAATTCCTGTGGTACCTGGCACCACCGCTAGTGCTCAAGCGTCGGTAGTAACGGCATGGAAAGCAATCGAATCGATTCATGTAACGGGCAAAGGATTTGCTCTCAACCAAAACCCGCTGGTGAGCCAAGGCGCCACGATCACGTGGGTCAATCGACCATTCGGCACCATCCATAGTGGTGGATTGTCGGCAGCACCTACCCAGGTGTCCTGGCTTACAGGGCCCGCATTCGCCAATCTGGCGGTGAAGGCCGACAATGGAAGGTGCCTGTTGTTGCATGTTTCTGAATCGGCCGCCGTGGTGAAGTTGCAATACGCAGCGCTCCCGGTAACAAGTGCGTGTGCCGCCACTGATTCATTGCCTTTCGGTCTCGTATGGGCCGATGATCCCACCGGAGCAGGCTGGTAGTCGTGATGAACTTCGTCGCGCGTGCCCGACAACGTACTCAGGGCCGCAGCGGCAAATCGTTGACGACGACCGTGGGCACGTCCGACGCCGGATTCACAATGATTGAGCTGAGCATTTCGTTGGTGATCTTGGCAGTGGGAATTTTCGGTGTGGTTTCGTCCTTGGCGTTTAGCGCAAAACAGGTGGCCCTTGGCCGTCAGCGACAGACGGCAGTGGAGGCTGCCGCTGGCCGTCTCGAACATCTTCGCAATGTGCCATACACCGACCTCGGCACCGACGTGATGCCCGTGCACGATGCCGATCCATTAAACCCCGACTACGACGTGAATGGCGTTCAATACGACGTTAATGGAGCGGCAGCCGGCGGTCTGGAAAACCTAATCTCCACTCCAGCTGGGGTACTTCATTTGGAAAATCCGGTGACGATTGGCGAGACGATCGTGGAGATTTACCAATACGTGACGTGGGCCGACAGCTCTGTTGCTGGCGCAAACGCTTTGAAACGAGTGACCGTTGTCGTGAAGTTCAAGAGCACCACAGTGGGCGGCGTGGAGCGCACTATTCATGAATCATCGCTCTACAGCCCAGGGACCGTTTCGCAAGTCACTACAACCACTCTTGTGCCGACCACCACCACGACATTGGCTACAACGACCACAACACTTGCCACCACGACCACAACGTTGGCGACCACGACAACGACGTCCGTTGGCCCCACAACGACGACTATTCCGACAACGACTACCACATCGGCGGGAGCGTGCCCTGGCGATATGACTGGACCGACGGGCTCGTTTAGCTTGCCGGTGCCTAGTGGCGGCGCGGTTGGCTATTCGCCGACTCGAACGATCAACATCACGGTGAGTCTCACCGATACCTGTCTGCCGATCGTTTACAACTTGTCAAACGACGGGACGACGTATGACGTCGATATTGCCTACCTCACAAACCACAACGTTTCTTGGTCGCTAACGACGGGCGACGGTACCAAGACAGTATGGGTTCGAACGCGCGACAACGCATCGAATTCGACTGTGTTTACCCAGCAGACAATCGTGTTGGATACCACTATTCCAACTGCGCCGGCCACGTTCACCAAGACCGTGAATTGCGATACGCAAACGTTCCGAATCGTCAACTTGTCGTGGGGTGTAGCGACTGACATAAACCTCTTGGGATACCGGATTTATCGGAGTGTCAACAACGGCACGTACACCGCACTTACGACGACACCAACGTCAACCCGAACTTTTCAGGACACCACGGGTCGTCGAGATGACTCGGTGCGGTACTACGTCGTTGGGTACGACAAGGCGGGCAATCAATCAAACGCCTCTCCCACTATCGCCCTGCCCAAGTGTTAGGGGTGAGGCTGTGATTGCTCGGTATCGACAACGTTGTTCCGATGGTGGTTTTACCCTCATCGAACTCGTCATAGTGTCTGCGGTTTTGCTGCTCGTGAGCGCCGCTTTGATGTCGTCTTTCGAATCTGTGGCCAAGCGCGAACACGTCGTTACCGACCGCGTGACAACGCTTGACAACATGCGCGCGTTGATGGCCATCACGAGCCGTGAAGTGCGCCAAGCAACGGCCATCACGAATACGTCCACCACGAGTCGGCTCGAGTTCGACAGCTACCTCAAGTCGGCTGACGCCACTACCACCCACGTGGTGTACGTAGCGTCCGGCACGACGTTGACTCGCCAGCAAGGCGGTGGGCCGACGGTGACGGTGATTAAGGGGCTGACATCCACAGCGGTGTTCACCTACAACGACACCACCATGGTCAATGTTCAAGTGGTGGGCGTGAAGTTGTCGATAATGCCAGCAAGTAGCCCAGGAACCGTGTTGGTGCTCGATACCGACCTTCGCTTACGAAATAGGAGCGCATAGTGAAAAATGAAAATGAGCTTGTAGTCGAGGCAAAAGCGGACAGCGGATTCGCCATGATTGTGGCGGTAATTCTGCTGTCGGTGGTGACGTCGCTTTCCCTCATCATCGTGACAAATGCCGACCATCTCGACTCTTCGACGGTGAAGGCTCGTTCGTCGAGCCAGGCGTTGCAAGTTGCTGAGTCGGGAATCAACGTGGCAATTGCCAAGTTGCGGCTTGATCCCAACACGGTGCCGAACGGCGCTCAGGTTGGCTCGACGTCGGAAGGTTCGTATTCCTACACCGTCACTAAAAACGGGCAGATTTTTACATTGCAGTCCACCGGTACGGTGAGTGCGGGTCGCACAGGTGGCAAACGCACGGTGGCCGTGACTCTCATGGGCCCGTCACTATTCCAATATGCCATCTTGTCAAAAGATCAGATTTCGCTTACTGACAACACCACTATCAACGGCGGGCTGTGGTCGAACAACACCATCTCGTTGGGTGACAACATGCACGTCAACGGTCCGGTAATTTCGGCAAACGGTTCGCTAAAAACCACCGGTAACACGTGGATTGTGGGCGATGTGTGGACCGGTGGATTTGATGGCACGACCGGCAAGGCGGTCTCGCTGAGTGGCACATCGGTTACTGGAAATGTCACCGCCTCCCCGTCGGATTGTTCATCCGCTAATCCGACTAAATATGTGGTCAGCGGCTCGGGCAGCATCTCAGGCAAGGTGAAAACGTTTAGCTCAACTGGAGTTAGCCCACTTCCCGCAGGCGGGTCCACGTTGAACGCGTGCACCACAGCGCCCGTACCTCAGGAAATACCTGTATATGCGTGGAACGCAGCCAACTATGCCAATCCGCATGAGTTCACCATCGCCCAATGGAACACGTGGTTGGCGGCGAACAAGAACAACGTTCAAGGGGCGTTTCATATTACGAACGGCGGCGATCGCAACTGGGTCAACCTCAAGGGTGCCACCATCACTGGCGATTTTGTGCTGATGACGGAACTGGCTCCCATTGAAATCAATTCCCTCTCGTTTAGCGCATCATCAAAGACGATCGTGATCGGTTCGAGGTTCTCGCCGCCATCAAACGCCGCATGTCAAGACGGCGAGTTTCAGAGCGACCAAGCAACGCCGTGTGCGATAGGCGTTCGTGACGGGGTCAACGTGCCTGCGTCGTCCGCCATGCTCGTATATGCCCCCAACGGCCCCATCGCTATGCGAGACAACACCGGGATTCGGGGAGCCATCTACGGCGAAGGGGTCAAACTCACCGACAACATCAACGTGACCTATGACTCACGAGTTCAGACAGCGGTTGGATTCGGGGACGTGGCGCTCACACAAACCAAATGGGTGGAACTCCCGGGGTGATGCCCGCGTACGATTCACGTAGTGAGCCTCTTTGACCTCTTCGAAGAATCGTTTGATGAGCCGGTAGTCGATCCCACGCTGTCGGTGGGCGAACTCACCGCTGTCATAAAATTGGCCTTCGATGAGATGTTCCCCACCTCGTTGTGGGTCAAGGGCGAGACGAAGAGCGTCAAGCGAGCGTCGGCTGGTCACGTATATCTGCAGCTCGTAGACGGCACCGACGAAATCGGCGCAGTGATGTGGCGCACCGTCGCTCAACGGGTGTTGCCCAAGTTGCAAGAGGCTGGTCTGCGGCTCGACGATGGGGTGGAAATCCGGGTGCAGGCGCAGCTCGATTATTACAACGGTCGCGTTCAGCTCAAGATTGTCGATATCGACCCCAGCTACACGTTGGGGCAGTTGGCTGCCGACCGCGATCGGCTGTTGAAGCAGCTCGACGCCGAGGGTCTTTTGTTGGTGCAGCGGGCGTTGCCGCGGCCGTTGGTGCCGCTGTACATCGGCCTTGTGACATCGCTTGACAGTGCAGCCCATCATGATTTCATGGCCCAACTTTCGGCCAGCGGCCTCGGGTTTCAAGTGGTGTGTTGCGACGCCCGCATGCAGGGAGTCAACTCGGCTCGATCAGTCACCGATGCGCTGCAAACGCTTGCTCTACAAGGCGTCGACGTGATCGCACTCGTGCGCGGCGGAGGCTCCAAAACCGATCTTGCGGCATTCGATTCGGAATCGATCGCCCGTTGTATTTCGGGTTTGTCGGTTCCGGTGATGACGGGAATTGGGCATGAGATTGATCGCAGCGTGGCCGATGAAGTTGCCCACTACGCGTTCAAGACACCTACTGCCGTGGCGGTGGGACTGATCGACAAAGTACGACAATTTGTGTCCGATGTCGAGGAACTCTGGGCTGCTGCTTCAGCCTTAGCAGTTGTGCAAATCTCGAATGCCCGGACGCGGATTGACTCAGCAGCATCCCGGGCAACGCGAGTCCCTTCGATTCGACTCGCCACCGCCCAACACTATTTCGACGATGCCGATCGCCGCATCCGTCAACGACCCGAAACGCTGCTAGCCAATGCCTCCCAACGACTCGACGCCATGGCTGCACAAGTGCGAGCGAACTCGATCGAACGATCATTGGCTCGCGGCTTGTCGATTACTCGAACGGTCGCTGGCCAACTCGTTCGCTCGCCTGACGACGTTGGCCCTGGTATGGCGATCATCACCTCTGTGCACGGCGGCACCATTTCCAGCACCATTACCTTAACGGAGCATTCATGACCGACCAGCCACAACCGGAAATCGGATATGCGGCGGCTCTCGCGGAACTGGAGCGCCTGTTGCGTGATCTCGATGACGACCGCATCGACATCGACTTGTTGGCCTCCAAGGTGAAGCGAGCAGCGGAGCTCATTACCTTGTGCCGCGATCGCATCACCAACGCGCAGCTTGAAGTAGAAACCATCATTGCCGTCGCTGATGGCCCTGTAGCCTCCTGACATGATTCCAGACGCTGAAGTCGAGCGAGCTCTCGTAGTTACTGCCCATCCCGACGACGTCGATTTTGGCGCTGCTGGCACTATTGCCGGGTGGACGGACGCCGGGATCGTGGTCTCGTACTGCCTGGTAACTAACGGTGACGCTGGCGGATTCGATCCGGCAACTCCCCGCAATCAAATTGCCGGCATTCGTCAACGTGAACAGACAGCGGCGGCCAAAAGCGTTGGCGTTACCGATCTGCACTTCCTGGGCTATCCCGATGGCATGTTGGAATGCACACTGAATTTGCGACGCGATATCAGCCGGGTGATCCGACAGGTACGGCCGCATCGACTATTGATCCAATCACCTGTGCGCAACTTCGACCGACTTTTTGCGAGTCATCCAGATCACCTGGCGGCCGGCGAAGCGGCCATGTGTGCGTTGTATCCGGACTCCCGCAACCCGTTCGTTTTCACCGAATTAATTGAGGAAGGTTTCGAAGCGTGGGCCGTTCCCGAGACGTGGATTATGGCCACCGAGAAGCCGAATCATTTTGTTGACACAACTGTCAACTTTGATCGCAAGATCGAAGCGTTACGGGCCCATGAGAGTCAACATCAAGATCCAGATGCAATGGCCCTGCGGGTTCGGGATGGAATGAACTTCTTGCCACAACTGCTGGTTTTCCCGAAGGCCACACTGCAGAAAGTTTCGTGGTGCTCGACACAAAGTAGATCTGCGAACTAGCTCGTGCGCCCGCGCATGTAGTGACGTCGGCACAGCAATTGATACGTGACAGTGTCCCCAAACAGTGGCACGTCCGTTGGAGTCTCTGTATCTCCAACGACCACGGTTTCACCTTCGCGTACCAGATGCCCGTTCACGATTCTGGCATTGAACAACGCCCGGTCGCCACACCAGCAGCGGGCCTCTACTTGCATAGCGACTTTCTCGTCGGCGATTTCGAGCAACCGTTTTGTGCCGTCAAAGAGCAGGCCGCGAAAGTCGGTAATGAGCCCGAAGGCGTACACGTCAACGTCCATTTGGTCGGCCACAGTGGCGAGCTGCTCGCATTGGGTTGGCGTATAGAACTGTGCCTCGTCGCACACAATGAAATGCAGCGGATGATGACGACGCACGAGTGCCACAATATCGACGTCGGGGGCGACTTCGATGGCGTCGACTGACACGCCGAGGCGGCTCGATACCTGAGATTCTGCCCGGTCGAGACGAGTAAGCAGCAGGCCCTTTCGACCCGATGAAATGAGGTTGTGGTGGATCTGTAGTGCGACCGTTGATTTACCAGAACCCATCGTGCCGAAGCTGAATCGCAATACCCCCATTGCTTTGCACGTTACATGGCCGTGGCGTCGTAACCTGTCCCAGTGCCGCAGAGTTCCCGTACCGCTCCCGCCAGCCTGGCTGCGATCGCTGATCGGGTGGAGCAACGGCTCATTGCCTTGATCGAGCAGGAGTCGGCTCGATGGTCACAACTCGATCCCGAGCTTGCTCGTCCGTATCGTGCATTAGCCGGGCTCACCCTCGCGGGCGGTAAGCGGTTGCGGCCCGCTTTCTGCACATGGGCCTTTGTCGCTGGTGGTGGAGCACCCGATGATCCCGCTGTGGTTGGCGCCGGAGCGGCGTTCGAAATGTTGCACGCGTTCGCCCTTTTCCACGACGACGTGATGGACGGCTCGTCCACACGGCGCGGGCAACGCACGGTGCATCTCGACTACGAAAGCCGGCACCAAGCCGAGCAATGGCGTGGTGAAGGCCGCCGCTTTGGTGAAGGAGTAGCAATCCTGGTGGGCGATTTGGCATTTGTGTACGCCGACCTGTTGATGAGTGGCGCCCCAGCTGCGGCTATTTCGTTGTGGCATGAGCTGCGCATCGAGCTCAACATCGGGCAGTACCTTGATGTGATGGGCACGGCCTCTGGAGATGTGTTGTACGAAGGTGCCATGCGTATTGCCCGATTGAAGTCGGGAAAGTACACGGTGGAGCGCCCAATGCATTTGGGGGCTGCCCTGGCTGGCCGGCTTGATCTCGTGGAACCGTTTAGCGCGTATGCGCTGCCTCTCGGCGATGCGTTCCAATTGCGAGACGACGTGCTGGGCGTGTTCGGCGATGAGGAGTCCACCGGGAAACCGGTTGGCGATGACCTTCGCGAAGGTAAACCCACGCCAATGTTGGCGATTGCCAAACAGCGCGCTACCACGCAACAACTCACGATTTTAGACCGCATCGGAACCAGGGATTTGTCGGTCGATGAAGTGGGAGAAATACAACGGGTGCTGATCGACACGGGCGCTCTGGACGTGATCGAAGACACGATCGCCACTAATACCATTGAAGCCATCGAGCAAATTGAATCAGTGGCAATTGGCCACGATGCTCGGCATGCTTTTGTAGAACTCGCGCAATACGTAGCGTGGCGAGACCGGTAATTCGGCGCCAGTTTGAGCGGCTACACCAGGGTGCAGTCTTACTTCAGCGTGATTGTGACCGTGAGGACTTCGGGCGACGTTGCGCCGTTGTATCGGATGGTGATGGTGTGTACTCCGACAGCTAGGCCCAACGCTGATCGGCTGAAATAGTTGATGTTCTTGCCAGCTAGAGGAGTAACCGCGCTGCCGTAGTCACATGGTCCAATCGTGCGTAGCGGAGTGCCTTGCATGTTGATGTCATCCACGAACACGTCGGTCGAAACCGCTTTAGGCGCATCGCCCACGAGGAGAAAATTCGGACCCACGAGGGGCTGGATGTCGTTGTTCGACTTGATGACGGTGAACTGATTCTCGTCTACGTTCGGGCTGACTTGGTAAAGACCGTGCTTCAGGCCATTGGCCGGACACGCAGGAACCGTTGTGGTGGTCGTGGTCTGGGCGACCGGCAGTGTGGTTGTTGTGACCGCCGGGCGTGTGTTGGCTGGCACCGGTCGGGTGGTCGTCGGGACTGGCTTTGTGGTCGTCGTGGTTCGGGGAAGCGTGGTCGTTGTCGTCGAGGTCGTAGTAGTCGTTTCGACAGTCGTGGTGGGCTGCGTAGAGGAGGCAGGTGCGGTGGTCGTAGGTATGGCAGTGGTGCTTGGAGCGACCGCCACCGCCGACACGTTGGCCAGCTTGTCGCGAGCTTGCACTGCTTTGTAGGCCATAGGCCCGGTAACGGCGGCAGTGAGAACCGTTGACAAGACAACGGCTATCGCTATCTGGACGTTGCCCTTGTCTCCTCCCTTGCGGGAGAACCATGCGGTCATCTTGTGTCGCCTTTGTTTGAAATGGGAGGAATTCCGATCCGGGAAATTCCGTCTATGAAAGTATCGGCGGATTGGCGTTCTTTTGAAATGGGTAAACCCCCCACTCCTATGAACGCACCATTGCCGATCATCTCGTTACATCAATTCGATTATGCCAAGGCGAACTGCGCTGAGCACGGCTTGTGTGAGATTTTGGGTGTCGAGCTTGCGGTAAATGGCGGCCAGATGGTTGTGCACTGTTTTTTGACTGATGAACAAATCGCGTGCGATTTCCTTGGTGGATGACCCATTGGCCACCAGCTGAAGCACCTCAGCTTGGCGTTCGCTGAGGAGCGGTTCGCCGCCGTCTTGAACACTGGCACTCGAGACGAGCATGGCCGTGGCCAGTTCGGCGGTGAGTTCCGTGTCACCATTGGCGATGGCCTCGACAGTACGCAACACTTCGGCGAATGAGCAGTCCTTGGCGAGGTAGCCGCTGGCTCCCGCTTCGAGCGCCCTGCGAGTGTTGGCCGCGTCGTCGTGCATTGTCAGCATGACCACTTTGATATCGGGTAGCGCTCTGCGTACACGGCGGGTGGCTTCGATGCCGTCGAGAACGGGCATAGACAGGTCCATGAGAATGATGTCGGGGTTGAGCGTGGCAGCGAGTTGCACGGCCTCTTCACCATCGCCAGCCTGGCCGACGATTTCGTGGCCAGCGCCCTCAAACCCGCGTTTGAGTCCTTCGCGCAGCAATTTATGATCATCGGCAAGCAAAATTCGTATCACTATTTTGTCTCCTTAGTAGACACTTCGACGACCACAGTGGTTCCTTGGCCGGGCGCCGATTGCATTTCCAGCTTGGCTCCTACTGCATTGGCCCGCTCGCGCATGCCGAGCAAACCGTAGGCGTCCAGTCGAGTGGCGCCGGCCATGTCAAAGCCGCGGCCGTTGTCAGAAATAGTGAGCCGCGCATTTTCGCCATTGACCGACCAGATGATGTCGACATGTTCTGCTTTGGCGTGTTTTTCGATGTTGTTGAGCGACTCTTGCAAAATCCGAAAGACTTCATGTTCGGAGCGAGCAGGCGCTCGCTGACCGGGGTGGGTGACGGTGAACGTTGCGGTAGTCCCGTTACGTCGTTCGAAGCGATCGATCAAGGTCACGGCAACCGACTCGAATGGGTTGCCCTCTGTGACAGTGGATCGCAGCTGTACCAACGTCTCTCGCAACTCGGTGATGGCCGAAACGACATCGCCGTGGAGGCGGGACAGGTCATCGTTTAGCGGCCCGGCGGAGATGATTCTTTCCAGTTCGAAACTGATGTACGTGAGCCATTGGCCGAGACGGTCGTGAAGATCGCGAGCGATGCGTACTCGCTCTTCTTCTGCGCCCACGCTGCGCAAACGCCGGAACCATCGAGTGTTGTCGATAGTGAGCGCCAGGACCTCCGTCAAACCGTTGAGCAGGTTGATGTGACGGTCCGTGAAGTGGTCAGGATTCGGGTGCTCGACGGCTACCAGGCCGACCATCTGGCCGCGGGCCCTAAGCGCTGAATACATACCGGACCCGGACGTATTGTTCATGCCCGTGCGATTGGTGGCATCGAGATCCCCAATACGCACTGGCGCCTTGGTATCAATGGCGCTCAAAAGTGGCGATGGGAGCCGCGATGTTGGCACGATTGGTGAGAATCGGCAGCCTTCCACCAACTCTGCCGACCACGTGTCGGCCACGTCGTCATATACCAAAACGGCAAGCGAACTGGGGTCAAAAAGTTCTTTGAGTTTGCCCTTCGTGCTCTCTAATGCCTCGTGAAGGTCGAGCGCCTCTGGCACGGTGCGGGCTAGTTGGTTAAGCAAAAACAACAGGTCGTTGGCGTCTTCGAGTTTCTCCACGCGGCCAGCCACGTCTTGGCGATTGATCTCGGCCTCGATCAGGCGATTGCGGGCAAACGCCGCCACAAACGCGGTGACCACCCACAACAAAATCAGCGTTGAAGTGGAACCTGCGGATGCCGAGCTGGCCCTGGCCGTCAGAGCGCCAACGGTGACGACGGCGATGGCCATCGCGCTGGCACCCAACGCACCCGCATAGCCGAGGCCAAAGCCGGCTACCAGCATGCCGGGTAGCAAGCTGAACACAAACGGGCTATGCCACTGCCCGCTCAACATCGCTGCCACACCGGCGATCAGTAGTTCAAACGCCAACAGCGCAATGTGTATCGGTTTTTTGCTGCCCAGCGCCAACGGACGCATGGTTCGGTAGGTGGTGTTGAACACCAACAGGCCCATGGCAACGACCACATCGAGCTTGCCTTTGGCCGCTTCAGGTGCCGCGAACACCATGCCGATCATGAGAGTTCCCCACCGGATGGCAGCCACCGCTGGGCCAAATGATCTCCGTGCTTCGAACGGCAGTTGGAGCGGCCCACCGTCGATGAGCGGTGGGCTATGGAGCAGGTTCATGAATTCCGGCACAGGGCCGGATGGTTTTAGCAGCGGTCGCGGCAAACCAGAATCTGTTGGCTCAATGAGAGATTCGGTGCGCATTCCACTCAAGATTTTCGCAGTTTAATCGCAGATTGCGGAATTTTTTCGGGCATGCGTCTCCGGCGCCTGATGCTCACGACAGCCATGGCCACTACGCCGAGTACCTCAAAAACTCCGAGGTACGGTTGAGAAAGGATGGAAGGCACGAGATGTTCACGATGAAGTGGATGCCACCAATATTGCAAGCTGAGCATGATGAGGGCGGAATACGCGGCGCCGATTAACGCAGGAATACTGCGATATTTTACGGCCAACACAGGCAACACCCATGCCAGATACCACGGCTGTACATATGCGGCTAAGAGGAAATACGACAAAGACGCCCCGCCCACTGCCACTATGGGGTCGTCGTCGTGACGATGGTTCCACACCACGATTGCGGCCAACGTCAACATCAGCGCAGTGGCCAACGCGACGATGAGACTGCTGGCATCGGCGAACGCCAACGTGCGGGCGTATCCGGACGTCATCAGCCGCTTGCGATACCACTCGAAGCCGCTGTACCAAACAGATCCTGTATTGACGAGATCGCTAGACCCACGCAGTGGCCCGAATGCTTTCATGAGTCCGGCAGGAATGAGCATGGCGAGTGTCACGCCCCCGGCGAC
Organism: Acidimicrobiales bacterium; assembly: GCA_038231795.1. Taxonomy (GTDB): domain Bacteria; phylum Actinomycetota; class Acidimicrobiia; order Acidimicrobiales; family JBBRKR01; genus JBBRKR01. Next base: position 52,313 of record JBBRKR010000006.1, on the reverse strand, counting down.
GCCTGTAGTTGTCAACGTGTCGCGTTTTGTTCTGTTGAACCATGACCACGCCAGGAGTGCGCCGATGGGTAGAAACACGATGAGCTTCACGCTGATGGCTAACGCGGCCAAGATGCCGGCGAGAGCCGATCGGCGGTCCATGACACAGAACACGGCGGCTACGACGCACAAACCGGCGATGGCGTCGTTGTGGGCGCCGTTAACAATGCTCGCCGCTGTCAGGGGATTGAGGCCCACGCAAGCGATAGCAAGTGGGCTCACGCCGCGCCGGTGGAGCAAATACAGTGTTGCCAGTACTGAAACGCCAGCGATTGCCTGAAACACCACACGGGACGCCAACGCGTTGGTTCCCGTGAACCACATCACTACTGCCGCAAGCGCCACGAACGCAGGGCCATATACAGAACCTTGCGCCTTCCAGTAAATGGAAATGCGGCTGTAGTACGGATCACCTTGAAATGACGTCGGAAGGTGCGTCCACGGGCTCACGTGATAGTGCGAAACAATGCGGCCATACATGGCGTACGACCACACATCGTCGGAACCGCGAGATGGCATAGCAATGGCTGCTACAAACGCAGCCATGATGGCGCCAAAAATGAACCTCGCCGACACAGTTGAGCGTTGGTGTTGCAAATACACAAACACGCCGAGGAACAGCCATGCCGAGGTGCCGATGCACGCTATGGCCGCGGTGGGCATTCGCTTGGGCACGAGCACGAGAGCGGCGGTCGACGACGTCGAAATGCACAGCGCGATAACAGAAAGTTTTCGGTGCGCGTCGAAAGTCAACGTGCGCACCGAACCAATCATGTTGTGTGTCTAGCGCAACGGGGCAGTGGGTTTCCGAGCAATCATGATGAGATTCTTGCCACGTGGCGGTGAGGGCATGATCATCTGCACGAATTTCGACATCGGCACAAGTACTTTGTCGAACAACCAACCAGAACTGGCGGTGATTTTTTCACGGCCTCCGAGGGTGTACACCAGCCAGTAGGGCAGCGCGTTGACCACGTCGAAGTACACCAATTTTTGAATGTCTAGACCAGCCGCTTCGGCGGCAGCTCTCAGGGTCTTCTTGGTATAGCGACGGTAATGGCCGGCGTGGCGGTCAAGTTTGCTGTACAGCTTGGGCATGGCGGGTACGAACACCAACACGTGTCCGCCAGGACGCAAATGCTCTGCGGCCGTTATGAGCTCGCCTGCGTCGTCTTCGATGTGCTCGAGCACGTTCAGATAAAGAGCGGTGTCGAAACTACGTGTCAATTCGGGTGACCACGCGTTGTCGGCCAGCGTGCCCGACAGCAGATCGACCTCTGGGAAATCGCCTGCCGTGGCTACGAGTTGGTCCCACAAATTGGTAGCGGGTTCGATGGCTACGATGTCGCATCCAGGGCGACGATCGAGAAGTTTCTTGGTGATGGTGCCAGTGCCGGCGCCAACTTCCAGGATGCTGTTTCCAATCGCAGGCTCGAATGTATCGAGGATCCAATTGAAGAAATTGTGAGCGTCGGCGAGGCGATCAAGGTCGCCCATGGCGCCGAATTCAATTGTTGGAGTTTCGAAATCAAGCGCGTCAAGATCAAAAGTATTTGTCATAGAGCCCTCCGGGGTAGGTGCGGGTTCCAAAACGGTAACGGAATGACTCGCCGAAAGCCAGCGAATACTGGGAAAGTCGCCGAGGTGTCAACAGACTGTAACGAAGGTGGTTTACCTGTCACACACAGCTTACGGTCCGCTTACTGTTAGTAACTGGCGGTCGTCACTCTGCGCAAAATATCGCGCTTTACGTGGGCATTTCTGGTTGGTGTTGCTGATCAAGCCAGCCAAAAAGGATTGCTAGCGCTCGGGGATCGTGGCGCAATCGGTGCCCCGCTCCCGACACAATATGTAAGTCAGCATGTCCGTGAGATTGCGCCAGTCGGCGCGAATCGTCGACGGGTACGACGTCGTCGTCGCTGCCGTGTACAAGTAGTAGCGGGCGATTCGCCATTTGTTTTGCCGAGCGAACCGGCTGGATGAGTTGGAACGCTTTGGACCATTTATCGAAGTCTTTCGGCTCGCTCGGATCCCGTATGACGCCGATGTCGCGGGCGTGCTGTAAGAACCGACGCGGTTGCGACGCCCAGTCTTCGATGTCGGCCCGGGCACACATGGCCGCTACGCCCGCCACCGTACGGTCTCGGGCGGCGTAGTCGATGGCCAGCGAGGCGCCAGTTGAGAATCCGGCCAGAAAGAATTGCGAGATGTTGGCATTCGCTCGCAAGTGTGCCACGGCGGCGGCCACGTCAGATTGCCAGCCGTCAAGAGAAAAGTTTCCGTCTGAGCGACCGCACCCGCGCATGTTGAAACACATGGCGGTCCACCCCAACTCCTGGGTGATTCGTTCTGCGAGTTCGGGGAATGAGTGCGCCGATTGAGCGGCACCGATTGCTCCTACGGGGAAACCATGACACACGATGACAGCGGGAACTCCGGAGTCAGGTGTGTGGCTTGGTTGGGAGAGAAACTTCGACAGCCGTAGGCCGTCGTTTTCAAACCAGTCGTTCACTTATCGGTGGGAGCGTTGCGAATTCCTGGGCATGTGGTGCACTTTTTGTAGCCTCGATTTCGTGCTTCGACCAACGTGTCGGGCCCAAAGCACAGGTACTTTTCACTGGCCACGAGTTCGTCAAGTGTGGCTTTGTCGTTGCAGTAATCGGTGTCGTGGACGACTTGATTGCGCTTGTCGCCGACCCAACGATGGTGTTCAAACTTGGAAAGACGGGCCACAGGAGCTCCTTCGGCTGGCGAAAACTTTTTGGCCAACGATCGATGACGTGTTCGTGATTGTACGGCTTGAGGATCAGTCGCTGGCGTTTTGGGCTGGCGTTATTGCGCCATGTTCCTGAAGGTATGCAAGGTGAAGTTCGAGTACAGCGTTGGCATCATCAGCATTGATGTCGTAGTCGCCTTGCTCAGCACGCGTGAGCACGAACGCGAGTGAGTCGACATCTCCGATCACGGCTGGGTCGTCGTCGAGCGGACTATTAGCTTTCAGGCTGAGATCTGCGGGCCGAGCTGAAGGAGCGACACCCATCTGACTGAAATGATCCAGTTGCCAATGCACGATCGTGCGTACCTCTTCGTGGCTCAAGCGGGCTTGGGCTTCAGGGTTGAGGCGGTCGGCAATCCACACCACTGAATCATCGACATCGATGATTGGATTGGGCTGGGTCATGTCGAGCCGACGCGCCTCTCGGCCGACTGTGAGTGCCGCGATGGCAAACACGGTGACGGCCGAGAGCGCAATTAGGAAATATCCCACGGGTGGGAGGTTAGATGCCGATGCGCTGTGCCAACAGCTCGCGGTGGTAGGTCGGGTCGCCGAAAAGCAACTCGGAGCTCTTGGCCCGCTTGAAATACAGGTGGGCTGGGTGTTCCCATGTGAAGCCAATGCCACCATGAATTTGGATGTTTTCGGCAGTGGCGTGGAAGTAGGCCTCTGAGCAATAGGCTTTGGCCAGGGAGGCCACCGAGGGCAACTCGTCGTTCATTTCCGAGGCACACCACATGGCGTAGTACGCAGCTGACTTGGAGGATTCCACTTCGAGCAACATGTCGGCGCACTTGTGCTTGATGGCTTGGAATGAGCCGATTGGACGGCCAAACTGCACCCGTACTTTCGCGTATTCCACGGCCATGTCGAGCACCTTTTGCGCGCCGCCAACTTGTTCGGCGGCCAGTGCCACTGCGGCGAGGTCGAGCATTGTTGACACGATTGGCCAACCGTTGCCCTCGCCACCAACCACGGTAGCGGGCGTATTATTGAAGGTGAGGCGTGCTTGTTTGCGGGTCTGGTCCATGGTGGCCAATGACTCACGGGTAAGGCCGGCAGCGTCGCCATCGACGGCGAACAATGTGACGGCGCCATTGAGGCGGGCGGCCACCAAAATGAGGTTGGCTACATGACCGTCGAGTACGAACATCTTCTCGCCGGTAAGGGTGTAACTATCGCCTGACTTTGTGGCGGGCATGGTGATGCCAGCCTCGTCCCACTTGCCGCTCTTTTCGGTGAAGGCAACAGTGGCAATGGTGGTACCTGCTGCGATTCCGGGAAGGTACGCAGCTTTGGCGGCAGCGTCGCCGGAGTGGATCAAAGCGTTGGCAGCCAAGGCCACGGTCGAGAAGTAGGGGGCGCACAAAAGTGACCGGCCCATTTCCTCAAGCACGACGCCGAGTTCTACGTATCCGTAGCCGGACCCGCTGAACTCTTCAGGGATGATGAGGCCTTGGAGGCCCATCTGCTCACCCATCTGGCTCCACACGGCATTGTCGAAACCTTGCTCGGTTTCCATTTGCTCGCGTACGGCGGTCTCCGGCGACTTTTGCTCAAGAAATGAGCGGACTGTGCGGCGGAGTTCTTCTTGTTCATCACTGAAGGCAAAGTTCATGGCCGTGACTGTATCGGGCCTGTTTGACCGACAAAACTCATCTTGTGTACACGTGTGTACACTCTTCCATGGACCAAATCAGTGTGCGGCATCTACGGGCCAATTTGGCGTCGTGTTTGCGCAGAGCTGAATCTGGCGAACGGATTGTTGTCACCGTCGACGGTGCCGCGGTGGCGCAGCTCGGCCCTCTGGCTCCAAGAGCGTCGAGCGCCTCATTGGAAGAGTTGGCGGCCCAGGGATTGGTGGTGCTTCCGAGGCGAAAAGATGTCCCTGAAGAGGTGCAGAGCGTGCCTGTGTGGACAGGGTCGCGCATCGATCGGCTGCTACGAGAGGTACGTGGCTCGTGACGATTTTTTTGGACGCCAGCGCCATCGTGGCCCGTCATCTTGAATCACGCGAGCGGGCAACGGCATTGGAAGCAACGGCCAGTGATCCGCTGTGGTGTGCGAGTGCATTGGCCCGTGCTGAGGCATTGATGTTGGTAGACCGCGTCACCGAGGATGTCTTTTGGCGTCGAGAATTGCGGAGAGCCATTTACGACGATTGGCAACGAATCGCAATTGTGCCAGTCGATGAACGATGCCTCGACGAGGCGGTGCAGATCGCCAGTGAGCATCCGGTGCGGATCTCGGAGGCAATTCATTTGGCTGCCGCTAGCCGTCTGCCTCGACCTCTGAAATTTTTGACGTTTGACTCCAACCAAATACCGGCCGCCGTGGCGCTCGGATTTGACGTGGTTTCGATCTGAGCGCGACTCCGGTGCGAGGCGTAGATTGCCGACATGCTCGATATCGCGTCAACGAAGTACTACTCCGACAGCCACGTCGAAATACACCGCGTGGTTGTGGGGCCATACGACAACAACGTGCATGTAGTGCGGTGCGCTCAGACGGGCGAAGCGGTGCTTATTGACGCAGCCAACGAACACGAGATGTTGCTCGAATTGTGTCGAGCGCTCGATGTACGCACAGTTCTAGAAACGCACGGGCATTGGGATCACATCCAAGCCGTGACTGCGGTGCGAGACGCCGGTTACCAAGTGGGGGTGGCCGCCCAAGACGCGGCGATGCTTCCGAGTTACGACTACATCTTGGATCACGATTCGGTGGTCGCTATTGGCCGCCTCAAAATGCGCACTATTCATACTCCCGGTCACACGCCGGGGTCGATGTGCTTCAAATTGGAGGGCCTCCCACTGCTGTTTAGCGGTGACACGCTGTTTCCTGGTGGCCCTGGCGCCACCAAATTCGAGGGAAGTAGCTTCCCGCAAATCATTGATTCGATCGACACGCTGCTGTTCTCGCCGCTTCCTGCCGACACGATCGTGATGCCCGGTCATGGTGCCGACACCACGCTTGAGTCTGAGCGCGGTCACCTTCAGGAGTGGATTGATCGCGGTTGGTGAAATATTCGCAGGCGGGCAGGGTGTGGTTGCTTACGTGCCCGGCGCTAAGTTGATGGACGGTGGGTATCGGCGGACGAATCCAGTGTCTCAGTTTCTCAGCCAAGCCAAAGGTGTTACATGACCGATGTAGAACCGCCCCGCCCGAATCCTGAGGAGACGCGGCGCAAGCTTCTCGAAGCAGGCATGGCGATTTTAGAAGAGCAACCTGTCGGCAACGTGATGAGTCATGTCAAGGCGCCGGTTGTGTCGGCCCGAGCTGGGCTTACGCCCGGAGCGTTCTATTACCACTGGCCAAAGCAGCAAAATTTTGTGCAAGACCTTCTCGAGTATGTTTTGCGAACAGAGCATTCGCGACCGGTCGACGAATTGTTTGCGCGATTGGATGCCGACGTCGGTGATGCTGCGGGGTTGCGTACTCTCATTATGGATGCGTCGCGGGCCAACCTGCTCGACATAGCCAAATCCAGCAGATTTGCCGTGCAAATGGCGATTTGGGCTCGGCAGGCCCACGACCCGCACGCACGGGAGTTGTTGAAAAGGCTGTACGACGAGTTCGAGGGCCAACTGGCGATTTCTTATCAACGATTGGTTGACGCTGCGGGTTTGGAAGTTATGGCACCAATGACGATCAGCAAACTCACGATGATGATCACGGGTATTGGTGAGGGCCTTGCGATTCGTCGAGCCCTTGATCCCGATGGCGTCGACGAAGATATTTTTGGGCTCGCAGTTTTGGCGCTGCTCCCAGCATTTTTACGGCCCAAGAGCGGTATGAAAGCTAATTAGGGTTGGGGGTTTCCACTACGGCCGTAGTGGTAATACACTACGAGCGTGAGTGCTCCGCTTTTTGAAATTGTCGATCTTGTTGCTGGCGTTACCGAAGAGGGAAACGAGGCTGCAGTCGCCAATATTCTCAACGGGATCTCGTTGACTATTCAGCCCGGCGAAGTTCACGCCATCATGGGCCCGAATGGGTCTGGTAAGTCGACTCTTGCCAACACGCTGATGGGCTCGCCTGAGTACTCCACCATTTCTGGATCCATACGATTGAGCGGTGACGACATCACGGCGTGGCCAATTGATGTGCGAGCCAAAGCTGGCGTGTTTTTGGCGTTCCAATATCCGCAAGAAATCCCCGGTGTCTCGGTCACCCAGTTTTTGCGTCAAGCCGTGAATGCACGCAAAGGCACCGATGTGGGCGTGCTCGAATTGCGCATCACCATGATGCAATGGATGCAGCGGCTGGGCATGGATGCATCGTTCGCCGAGCGGTACCTCAACGAGGGATTTTCGGGCGGCGAAAAGAAGCGCAACGAAATATTGCAAATGGCGCTACTCGAACCCGAAATCGCCATTTTGGACGAGACCGATTCTGGTCTTGATATTGATGCGCTGCGCATCGTGGCTTCTGGCATTCGTGAGGTGAAAGCCGAGCGCCCGAATATGGGTGTGTTGCTGATCACTCACTACCAACGGTTGCTCGACGAGATTCGTCCCGATCGAATTCACATCTTGATCGACGGCCGCATTGTGGCGTCGGGTGGCATGGAACTGGCTGAAAAGCTAGAGATCGAGGGGTATGACTCATGGCGCCAATAGCGGTAGGTCAGTCGTTTGATTCAAAAGTTGTGCGCCTCGATTTTCCGATTTTCGATGAGCTGATTGACGGCAAACGGCTGGTCTATTTGGACTCCGGTTCCACGTCGCAAAAGCCCCGCTTCGTGCTCGACGCCATGCGCGAGCTGGCTGAAAAATACAACGCCAACGTGCACCGCGGCGTGTACAAAATTGCTGCCGAAGCCTCCGAGCGATACGAACTAGCGCGCACCAAAGTTGCCGCATTCATTAACGCCCCACATCGGCGCGAAGTTATCTTCACTAAGAACGCCACTGAGGCTGTGAACCTGGTCGCCTATACGTGGGGCCGGGCTAATTTGCAGGCCGGCGATGCCGTGCTTCTTACCCAGTTGGAACACCACGCCAACATCGTTCCGTGGCACATGCTCGTGGCCGAGCGGGGCATCGAACTGCGCTGGATCCCTCTCACCGACGACGGCCAGCTGGATCTCACCGACCTGGATCGCCTGATAGATGGCGTCAAGTTGGTGAGTTTCTCAGCTATGAGCAATGTGCTTGGCACCCTTACCCCGGTGCGAGAGATTGCCGATCGCGCTCATGCGGCCGGCGCTGTAGTGCTCGTTGACGCGTGTCAATTTGTGCCCCACAACCCCACAGATGTGCAAGCAATGGGCGTCGACTTCTTGGCATTTAGCGCCCACAAAATGTGCGGGCCGACCGGCATTGGCGTGCTGTGGGGCCGCACCGAATTACTCGATGCCATGCCCCCATTTCTGGGCGGTGGCGACATGATTTTGGACGTCCGTTTCGACGGATTCACCACCAACGAATTGCCTCTCAAATTTGAAGCGGGCACGCCTCCCATCATGGAGGCCATCGGCCTCGGTGCCGCCGTCGACTATCTCACTGCGTTGGGAATGCCAGCGATTCGGGAGCACGAAGCCACGCTCACCGCGTATGCGTTGCGCACCCTTAAATCCCGCTTCGGCGACGACATCACAATTCATGGACCAAGCGAGCCAGCGGTGCGAGGTGGCACGTTGAGCTTTGCGTTGCGAGATGTGCACCCTCACGACATCAGCCAAGTCTTGGATCAAGACGGCATCTGCGTGCGGGCCGGGCATCATTGTGCCAAGCCGCTTATGCGTTTGATGGGGGTCGGCGCCACGGCTCGCGCTTCGCTGTATCTTTACAACGACGAAACCGATGTCGACGCGTTGGGCGACGGCATCGCCAAATGTCTTTCATTCTTTGGAGGCTGACGTGGCTGGGCTTGAAGACCTCTACCGCGAAATTATTTTGGACCACTACAAATCGCCACGTAACAAGGGCGTTCTCGAGACGCCGCCTGCTCGGCGGGCAGAGGGGTTCAACCCATTGTGTGGCGACGAAAGCGTGGTCTATTTGTTGCTCGACGGCGACCGCGTCAGTGACGTGAAAATCGGTGGGCAAGGGTGTTCGATCAGCCAATCATCGGCGTCAATGATGACCTCTGCGATGAAGGGCAAGACAGTCGTTGAGGCTCGTCACTTTATTCACGCCTTATAATCGCTTTTAGGCGCTGTCGAAGAGACCGATCACGATGACGATCCCCACCCCGTGAACCTGGGTGACTTGCAAGCGTTGTCGGGCGTCACAAAGTTTCCCACCCGCATCAAGTGCGCCACGTTGGCGTGGAACACATTGAGCGAAGCACTCGACCTAGACGCCTAATTTGTTGATGGCGGTTGCCATCAACTGGTCCCGATCGGTGAGAGTGCCAACGTCGTGCGACGTGAATGAAACAGTCACCACGTTGTACACGTTTGACCATTCGGGATGATGATCGTGCTTCTCGGCCAACAGAGCAACGTGGGTCATAAACGAGAACGCTTCTCGAAAATTCTTGAACGTGAACGTGCGCTGGATCGATGTGTCTTGGAGCGTCCATCCATCTGGTACATCAAACATGCTTGGCACGCTACCCCTAGGCTCAGGTAGCCTGCAGATCACCTACCTACGATCGGTCCCCGCCAATGACGTCGGGAACCCTGGAGTTGAAACTATGACGAGCTCGGCCCCCTGGGACGCAGTCCTCGCACGAATTGATGATGCCGCCGCTTTAGTCGGATTGGATGAAGGCACCATCAAGCAATTACGCCGATGTGAACGAATCCTCGAGGTTTCGTTCCCGGTGAAAATGGATGACGGACGGATCGAGGTGTTCCGTGGCTGGCGAATTCATCACTCCACGGTTCGCGGCCCGGCTAAGGGTGGCATCCGATTCCATCAAGATGTTGATGAGGATGAAGTGAAAGCCTTGGCGGCCGGTATGACGCTCAAGTGCGCGGTTGCTGGGCTGCCGTTTGGGGGCGGCAAGGGCGGCGTAATTTGCGATCCACGCTCGATGAGCGACGGCGAATTGGAGCGCGTTACTCGCCGGTACACGTGGGAGATATTGCCGTTGCTCGGTCCCGATAAAGACGTGCCAGCTCCCGACGTGAACACCGACGGACGCGTGATGGCATGGCTCCTCGACACCGTGGCCATGATCAAGGGCGAATACGCCCTGGGTACCGTGACCGGCAAGCCGCTCTCTGTCGGTGGCTCGGAAGGTCACGTAGGAGCTACCTCGGCCGGCGCTGCGCTGTGCGCTTCTGCCGCTTTTGCCAAATTGGGCATGGAGTTCTCGGGTGGCACCGCTTCTGTGCAGGGCTATGGCAAAGTTGGTGCGCCATTGGTGCGCATGCTTGTGCAATCGGGGATGAAAGTTGTCGCCGTGGCCGACGTTTCCGGCGCGGTTCACAATGACAACGGATTCGACCCCGCCGAACTTGAAGCCTGGGTTCGCGACCATAAAGTGTTGGCTGGGTTTCCTGGTGCCACCACTATGGAACCGTTAGAAATGTGGAAATTGCCCGTCGATATGGTGGTACCTGCCGCTCTTGAAGGCGCTATCACGGCTGATGTTGCCCGCACCTTGGGTGCCAAGGTCATTGTGGAGGGGGCCAATGGACCCACCACTCCCGACGCCGATCCGATCCTCACAGAGCGAGGAATCATCGTGGTGCCCGACATTCTGGCCAATGTTGGCGGCGTGACGGCGAGCTATTTCGAGTGGGTGCAAAACCGGCAAGGCTTCGCCTGGGACCGCCAAGAATTCACCCGAAATCATGAGCGCATGATGCACCAATCGTTCAACGCCGTGTGGCGCCGTAGCGAGCAGCTGGGTGTAACTATGCGTCGAGCGGCGTTTGCTCTGGCTGTTGAGCGAGTGGCTGAGAGTTTGCTGGCGCGCGGCGTCTTCCCATGACCGACACTTCGGTTTCGTCGGCCAAGTACGTGGCGTAGCCCGTGGTCTCCAATTCGGAGGCCAATTCTGGGCCGCCGCTGCGGGCGATTTTGCCCTTGGCAAACACATGCACGAAATCGGGATTGAGTTCGTTGAGGAGGCGGTTGTAGTGGGTGATGGCCAGTACGCCAAGACCCCATTCTTTGGTGGCTTGCTCGATGCGTTTGGCGCAAGCGTCTAGTGCGTCTACGTCGAGACCAGAATCGAGTTCGTCGAGGATGGCGAACTTGGGTTTGATGACGGCTAGTTGCATGGTCTCGTTTCGCTTCTTTTCGCCTCCCGAAAAGTCGACGTTGAGCGACCGGTCCAGGAACGCTTCAGCGAAGCCGATGCGGGCTGATTCTGCGCGAAGAGTGGCGTCGATATCCCCCGTGGCGCCCGCCTCTCGCATCACCGATGTGACACTCACACCGGGAATCTCGGTGGGGTATTGCATGGCCAGAAATAGTCCGGCTTGGGCTCGGCGCCATGGCTCCATGGCCAGGATATCGACGCCGTCGAGGGTGACGGTACCAGATGTTACGAAGTAGCCGGGGCGTCCCATGATGAGGTTGCTGAGTGTGGATTTGCCGGTGCCGTTGGGGCCCATGATGGCGTGCACTTCACCTGAACGAATGGTGAGATCGACGCCCTTGACAATCTCGCGTCCGGTGATTCCGCCCCGTAGTCCGGTGATGACGAGCTCTGCCATTTATGGCACCTCGATGATGACATCGCCGCTACGAATATGAGTGACGTACACGGCGACTGGTTGTGTGGCCGGCAACGTTGAGGGTATACCTGTGACGAGCGAGAAGGCCGAGCCGTGTTTCCAGCATTCGATCTCAAGATCCTCGCAAATGACTTCGCCTTCGCTGAGGGAAATATCGGCGTGGCTGCACACATCGTTGATGGCGTATACATCGCCGCCATTGCGTACAACGCACACCCGTGTGTCGCCGAGGTCGAATCGGGCGGCTCGTTCATCGGCCAAAGCGGTGAGCGGTCCAATGTTGTGTTCGGTCATGCTGCTACCTGCGATGTGGAAAGTGATTGGAGTTTGTTGGCCACCGCGTGACGCAGGCCCGGCACCAGTGAGGGCACGGGCAGGCGGTCGAAAACCTCGTCGAAGAATCCGGTGACAATGAGGCGATCGGCGATGTGGGGGGCCACGCCTCGCGATGCCAAATAGAACCGTTGTTGTTCATCAATCGGGCTCACAGCAGAGGCGTGGGAGCACTGCACATCGTTGTTGAGGATGTCGAGGTTGGGCACGCTTTCGGCCCATGAATGATCGCTCAGTTTGATGGTGCGATTGGTCTGGTAGGCCCGGCACCCAGGAGCGTCGTGGTCGATGCGAATGTTGCCGGTGTACACGCTGCGCGACGTGCCCTGTACCGCGCCCTTGAATAGCAGATTGCTGAACGTCTTTGGGGCGGCGTGTTCTTGTGACGTTCTAAAATCGTGCATCTGGTCACCGTCACCGAAGTACACCGCGATCTGATCGGCGGTCGCGCCCTTGCCCACCAAACGGGCATCGGTACGCATACGTGCGTAGTAACCACCGAGGGCAACATTGGCCAGGAGGATGGTGGAGTCGCGTTCGCTGGTCGCCACTTGTGAGCCAATACACCACACTTGGGGGCCGAGTTCGTTGATGGTGAGGTACTTCACGCGGGCGGCGGGGCCGGCGTTGAGTTCAAGAACAGGAGCAATTAACCCGACCACGTCGTCAGAAACAAAACGTTCGACGACCGTGAACTCACTATCGGCACCGGCGTCGATCACGAGTCGAGGAAATGACGCCGACCCGTTGGTGGTGATGCGATGGGTGATCACGATGGGTTCGGTAATGACCTTGCCGGCAGCGATGTTGATATGCAGCGCAGTGCCAAATTCGGCGTTCATTTCCGCGAACACATCAAGGTTGGTGGTGGCATTCGTGTGCTCGAAGGTGCCGGGCGTTTCGGTGGCACATGGGAGCGCATTGAATGCCGAAATGTCGAGCTCGTTGATGCGGCTATATCGCCAGATTTCTTCGGTGGGCGATGGCATTCGTTGAGCCCAGGGGGATAGATCGTTGGCCACTGAGTCAGCGGTCCTTTCGTTTGAAAAACCTCCGCCACGTACCCGATGGGTCGGTGGCGGAAAACTTGCGGCGATTTGTTGCTTGCTCGGCACGCACTTCGGCCAAGATTCGGGGGCCAGCGGCGTTGAGGATGTCTTCGGCTTCGTCGAGCAGCGCTCCGATGGAATCGTCTTTACCGAGACTGGCTGGTTCTTTGGGTGTAGCTGGCGTAATGAGTGAACCGTGTGCCCAGTTCACGTCGGCCAGTCGTCGCTCGAACTTGCCGCAATTTTCGGGGCATCGCCATGGAGCTTCGGGTGCCAAATCGAGGTTGCACTTACGTACAGTTTCGCCGTTGGCGTACGTGCGCGTCTCGTAATTTTTACACTCTTCGCGCATTGGCATATCGAACTCCTCGGCCCTTTCGGGTTAGCCGACGCTGCCTTCCATTTGTAGCTCGATCAGGCGGCTCCACTCGACGGCGTATTCCATAGGCAGCGTGCGGGTGACCGGCTCGATGAATCCGTTGACGACCATGCCCATTGCTTGCTCTTGGTTGAGGCCGCGGCTCATGAGGTAGTACAGCTGCTCGTCGGCCACCTTTGAAACGGTTGCTTCGTGGGTGATAACGGCGTCTTGGCTGCCGACTTCCATGTAGGGAAGGGTGCGGCTCACTGAGTCTTCATCCAAAATCAAGGCGTCGCATTGCACGTGGCTCTTGCAACCGTAGGCGCCATCTTCGACGCGCACAAGGCCGCGGTACGTGGTCTGGCCGCCGTCTTTGGAGATCGACTTGGAGACGATCTTGGATGTGGTTTCTGGAGCGGCGTGCACCATTTTGGCGCCGGCATCTTGGTGCTGGCCATTGCCGGCATACGCCACGGAAAGCACTTCGCCAGATGCCTTGGGACCGCACAGATACACGGCCGGGTACTTCATGGTGAGGCGGCTGCCGATGTTGCCATCGATCCATTCCATATGGCCTTCTGCTTCAACCCGTGCCCGCTTGGTCACCAGGTTGTACACGTTGTTCGACCAGTTTTGAATGGTGGTATAGGTAACGCGAGCGCTGGGTTTCACCACGATCTCGACGACAGCGGAATGCAACGAATCGGTGGAGTACACCGGTGCCGAGCACCCTTCGATGTAATGCACCTTCGAGCCCTCGTCCGCGATGATGAGCGTGCGTTCAAATTGGCCAGCGTTTTCGGAGTTGATCCGGAAATAGGCTTGCAATGGCATTTCGCATTCGACGCCTGGTGGCACGTAGATGAACGAGCCACCGCTCCACACCGAAGAGTTGAGGGCCGCGAATTTGTTGTCGCCAGGCGGGATGATGGAGCCCATGTATTGCTGCACCAGCTCTGGGTATTCGCGTACGGCGGTGTCCATATCGCAGAACAGGATGCCTTGAGCTTCGAGGTCGTCACGGTTGCGGTGGTACACCACTTCGGAGTCGTACTGGCTGGTGACGCCGGCAAAATATTTGCGCTCGGCCTCTGGGATCCCGAGTCGTTCGTACGTGCGCTTGACCTCTTCTGGCACCAGGTCCCAGTCGTCAGTGACGCCGTCGTGGGTGGGCTTGATGTAGTAGTAGATATCTTGGAAATCGATATCGGGCATGTTCTTGGCAAACCAGTCGAGCATGGGCTTGCGTTCGAACGTGCGGAACGAACGGAGACGGAATTTCGTCATCCACTCCGGCTCGTTTTTGTGATGAGAAATGTTGGCTACGACGCTCTCGTCGATGCCTTTATCTGGCCGGTACACGAAGGCATCGCCATCGCTCCAGCCCAGTTGGTATTTAGAAAGATCCAGATCAGCGATCGACATAACGGCTCCAATCGGGCAAATTCACCTTCGGCGAATTACCACTACCGCCATAGTAACAATTAAATCGCCATATCTCACCGGCGAACAGCTGTGTTTCGTGATATCTCGTTTTGTGTTACCGGGCAGCGGTCAAGGTGTAGTCGGACGGAACGGTGGTCCGAGTCTGTTCCCAGAATTCGAGCACGGTGAACGGCCAGTTCTGAGCGACACGACCGGAATCGTTTTTGTACCAACTGCTCACTGTGGAAAATCCCCATGTGCGCATTTTGTTGGCGGCATCGATGCGTTCGTTGTATTCGTCGTGCACGTCTACTCGGCAGTCCAGCGACCCCAAATTTTGTTCCAGCAACATCCGGACGCATTCCGTCACGTAATGCACTTCGCATTCGCTGAAATAGATGATTGACCCGTTCACCACAATGTTGGTGTTGGGGCCATATAGACAAAAGAAGTTGGGGAAGTTGGGCACTACCACGCCGAGATAGGCCCTGGCATCGCCCGCCCATTGTTCATGCAGATCTACCCCATCGCGGCCCACGACTCGCATAGGTGTGAGGAAGCGGCTGGCCTGAAAGCCGGTGCCGTAAATGATCACGTCGACTTCATGAAGCACCCCGTCGGCGGTGCGCACTCCGGTCGGTTCGATGCCCGTGATGTCGGTTGTTTCCAGGCTCACGTGGGGCTGGCGAAGTGCCATGACGTACGAGCCGTCGTCGACTACAAATCGTTTCGACAACGGCGGATAGTTGGGCGTGAGTTGTTCGCGAAGCCGATCGTCGCCTTCGGTAATGGCGTTTGTCCAGATCAGCAAAATGTCGCGCATGAACTCATTGAGAAGGCTGACGGCCTTCTCTGTGGGCGGATAGTCGGGGTCGACAGTGGCTGCTGGCAGCATGCCCTCGGCTCCGCGCCAGAACATCCAAAACCGATACCACTCTGAATAGAACGGTATGTGGCCGAGTAGGAATTGGAAGCCTTCGTCGACCTCCATTTTGTATCGTTCGGCCGGAATCAGCCATGGGGCAGTGCGTTGAAAGACGGTGAGCTGCGACGCTTGGCCAGCCACCGTTGGCACAAACTGGCATGCGCTGGCGCCAGTGCCAATCACTGCTACTCGCTTGTTGGTGAGGTCGACTTCGTGGTCCCATTCCGCTGAGTGGAATGAAATTCCGGCGAAGGTTTCGCGCCCTTCGATCGCCGGAAACTTGGGTCGATTCAATTGTCCAACCGCCGACACCAACGCGTTGGCGTTCACCGTCGACTCAGCGCCGGATGCGTCTCGCACCACTATCGACCACAGTTGGGTGTCGTCGTTCCATGTCGAGGAAACAACTTCGGTGTTGAACCGAATGTGATCCAAGAGGCCGAACTGTTCGGCGCATTCGCGAAAATATTGTTGCAGCACAGGGCGGGGGCTGAAGTAGTACGGCCAATCGTGCTTCTGAGCGAAGCTGTAGCTGTACATGTGATTTTGGATATCGACGCGGCAACCTGGGTACGTGTTTTCGAGCCATGTGCCGCCCACGTCGGCGTTCTTGTCGAAGATGGTGAACTTCACGCCGGCCTGGTTGAGCCGATGGGCAGCGGCAATTCCCGACATGCCAGCGCCCACGATCACCACACGAAATTCGCGGTCGTTGGCCGTGTCGGATTTGTGCCACTGAGGGGCTCGAAGGTCACGTCCGTCAACGGCGAGCTCTTCCAAGAGCAATGGCACATACCGTTCGCTGACCACTTCTCCTGCACAGAAATTCATGATGCGGTGGAGATCTTCAGTGCTGGTGCGTGCCACGACGCTGCCTTGGTCGTCTCGGAAGGTCTTCAGCGCCGTGGCGATGATTGAGCGCGCCAGGTCTTGTTGCTCTCCCGTGTAGCCGCCCTGAGGCTCCCGGGCCATGAGCGGGTCCAGAATGAGCCTTTCATCGAGCAACGACAAATCGCCAGTGATGTGAGCAACGGCGCCCAGCAAAGCGGGAAGCTCGGCTTGCATCAAGGCGATAGCAATCGCAGCGTCATCGTTTGGAAGGGGAAGTACTGAACTCGAAAGCGACATGACGGCACACTACGGCGGTTGCTCACGGCGGTGTCGAGGTGGACGTCGTTCAACTGGCAAACTTTCGAAGTGGAACTCTTCTGGTTTGTGCCGTCGATGGGTGACGAGCACAGGCTCGGCGATCCAACATCGGCCGTAGCGCCCACCATCGAGCATTTGGTGCATGTTGCCCAAACCGCGGAAGCGGCCGGATTTGGGGCCATGTTGGTGCCCACTGGCGAGATGTGTCACGACGCGTGGATTACCGCTGCGTCTCTGGCGCAGCACACCACGAAGATGAAATTTTTGGTGGCATTTCGGCCCGGTTTTGTGAATCCGCCAGTGGCCGCTCGTATGGCATCGTCGTTGGACTGGCTCTCGGGTGGCCGAGTTCTCCTCAACGTGGTCACCGGCGGCCACCCGCACGAGTTGGAAAAAGATGGCGATGTGGGCGTGGACCACGATGCCCGGTATCGACGCACGGCAGAGTTCCTCGACGTGGTGAAGCGTTCGTGGGCCTCATCAGGATGGGATTTCGATGGGGAATTTTTCACCGTTCGCAATGGCGGCATTTCGCAAAGTGGTCCCCAAACTCCGCACCCACCGGTTTACCTTGGCGGCGCCAGTGATGCTGCAGTGCGCACGGCGGCGGAATTCGCCGATGTGTATTTGATGTGGGGTGAACCCGTGGAATCGATGGCCCCTCGAGCAGCGGCGGCGGTGGAACTTGCTGAACGCGAGTTCGGGCGTCGGCTCAAGGTAGGCACCCGGTTTCAAATCGTGTGCCGGCCGACCGATGCCGAAGCGCGTCGCGACGCCGAGCAATTGGTGGCCCATATTTCCGACGACTACCGCCATCGAATTCGTGATCATGCCGACCGTACCGACTCAGTGGGGCAGGCTCGTCAGAACGAGTTACGGGGCGATTCGGAATGGTTGTCGCCTGCGCTGTGGAACGGGTTTGCTCGGGCCCGGATGGGAGCATCGGTTGCTCTAGTCGGCAGCCCACGAACGATCCATGACGAGTTGCAACGATTTGTGGCGGCGGGAATCGACACGTTTATTTTGTCGGGCTACCCGCACGACGCCGAAGCCGCACGCTGCGGCGAACTCCTCATGCCACTATTGGCCCGCTAAACGCGAGATGCTTCGAGGTGCTCGTCGCGTTCGATGAAGATGCACTCGCCGGGGCAATCAACGGCGGCCAGGATCACGGCAAAATCGTGTTCCTCGGGTACTCGGGCTAACACCGTTCCGTCGAGAGGATCGCTGAACGCGATGCCTGCCTCCTGCACATAGGCAATGCCGTCTTCAAGCTGCACGAACACGTCTGGGCAGTGATCTAAACACAGTCCATCGCCAGTGCACAGGTCTTGGTCGATCCATACGCGCACCAAAGGACGGTAGCGATTGCTCTACGGCGTCGGCGAATATTCGCGCACCAAAAGGTTGCCAAATCGTTTTTCGGTCGTGATTTTCATGGGTGCCAATTTGGCCAATTGGGCCTCCCAATCGGGCACCTCGGGAATCGAAACCACCACAAAAACACGATTGTGAACGGCATTTCCTGATGGGATTTCGCCGCCCGTAGACCCGTCGAATGACATGGTGCCGATGGGCGTAGTAGGCACAGTTGGTTTAAGTAGCGAATCAGGCAAGGCAGCCCGGCGCCACGCGTAGTCAAACGGGTTTCGCTGAAATCCGGGGAGCACCACGAGTTGGTCGGCGGGTGTGGCGTTCGTGCTAATCATGGCGGTGATCTTGGACCACTCGTCGTGTCGTCCTTGGCCGCGAGAATCAATCATGGGCTGAATGGCCAACAATCCCACAACGAGGGTGGCCAGCGTTGCCAAGATTTTTCCGTCCCGCCGGACTGCTGCCCTGCCAATTTGGCCGGCCACGATGAGTACAGCTCCCGGTGCGGCCACGATGAAATATCGATCGAAAATCACGGCCTGTTTGAGGCTCACTATGTATGCCCCTGCCACCGTGGCGACTACCCAAAAAACTGGTAATGCGTAGCGAAACGCTTCATATCGGCGGTGACGCCTGGCCGACCAAGCCACGGCGACCGCCGTGACGAGGCAGGCCACAACGATGACTAACCGCTCAAACCGGCCGCCGGCTATGAATTGAGTTACATCGGTCAGGGTGCGGTGTTGCCCGCTTATCCAGCCGATTTGGGAGGTTTTGGCTTGGGCCAAAAACGCCAGTAGCGGTACGCACAGAAGTCCGAACATGGTGATACATCTGACCGTCGCGTTCCGAGTGCTACGCGGCCACGCATACCACAGCGCAGCTAGGCACAGTCCGCTCATGGCGAGTAGCGCAAACATGTGGCTGTACACGCCCAGCGCCCCGAGCAATGCGAATCCAAACATATGTCGATTTCGATTGAACTTGACGAACTTCAACAAACACAACGCCGCTCCCATAACGGCCACTGTGGCCATCATGTACCCGCGTGCTTCTTGCCCGAATCGGTAGGTTGCTGCGTTGAGAATCCATGCCACGCACGCTGGGATCACGGCTGGGGGCCCATACAACTCCTTGGCCAGCGTGGCGATGAGCACGGTGCCGATGGCCAGGCAGATAACGCTAAAGAAGCGGAGTCCGAAGGGTGAGTCAAATATGCGACCCCAGGTGCCCATCACGAAGTAATGGGCCACCATGTTCAGTTCTCTGGTGCGTGAAATGTCGACAAAAGTGGAGACGGCTTGGCGGGGAAACCAGAAGCTAAATGCCTCATCCAGCCATAGCGGCTTGCCACCAAGTCCAATGCTGGCCAAAACGATTGACGCTAGCGAGCTCACCGCAATCACTACCCGGGTCGTGTTGGCGTTCCCGGGAACCGGTGTCTTGGGTGTGTCGCGCTCGGTTTGAGGCTTGACGACAGGAATCGGATGTCTTTCAAGATCGCCAGCGACTTGTGCGTGAGAGAGTTCAATCCGCTCGGGGCTGACCCACGTGACGTTGTCGATTCGCGGGTGCTTGAGCGCTTTGAAAAACCCATGAATGGTGACGACCTTCCATGACAGATCGGCAAAGGGCGCGAACGGCCACATCAGGAGGAGCCGCCAGCGCTGCAACGTAAAGGCGGTGATTACGCCAATCACTGCGTAGTAACCGAATCCGATCATGAGCAAGGTAAAGATCGAAACGTGAAGCTTGTGAGCACCTTGGATAGCCAGAATTGGCCAAAAGATGCTGAAAACTAGGTCGAAAAGCATGATGATAAAAGCGAAGTCCAACAAGCTGGCTTTGCGACCGATGCCGTGTTCCATGACAAGTTGGAAATTCCCCCACGCCCACCGCAGCTGCTGCTGGTAGGTGGCCTTGAAGGTGAGTGGCTGCTGTTGATCGCATTGCGATTTAGGTGCGTATTTGACCTTGCCCATTTTGCGACGGTGGATCTGCCAACGCCAATCTGTGTCTTCGGTAACGAAGTACGGCTTTGGGCGAACAACGGCGTCGAGCACGTCGGCCTTGTACAGCACACAGGCTCCATTGAGCCACGTACGTATCCCGAACCAGCTCTGCACCCGTTGGATGACACGTTGGTTACGCCAATATGTGATGGCCCGGGTGCCGAGATAGACGTTCCACATCTTGTCTTGGGGCCAATGCACATCGCAATGCCCCTCAACTGCTACCACGCCGTCTCGCGCCATGACTTCAAGGCATCGCTGCGTAAATGTGGGAGTGAGCAGCATGTCGTCGTCGAGAACCAATAGGTAGTCGTAGTGCTCCGACATTCGTCGGCCGCCGAGGTGATCGAAATGTTGATTGAGGGTGGTGCGGATGGCAAATGCTTTGCCCACGTTTTCGGGCATGTCCACCAAAAATGCACCTGCGGCCGTCGCAACGGCCGCAGTGTCGTCGGTTGATCCGTCATTGATGACGTAAATGTCGCCCTGACCGGCCGCCGAAGCGACGGTCGATGCGATATTTACGCCCCCATTTTTGGTGGGGATCAAAATCGCAATTCTTGGGACAAGCACCCGATATTTGTACAACATTGCTGACCTTTTTTGTGGTCAGCCGAGGCACTCCCGCGAGCGCCGAGATTGTTTTGTTACTGGCCTGCGTCTGCTGGACGTGCGATTCGCAACGCCACCATGCCGGCGATCATCAATATTGCCGCAATGATGACCAATGGCCACACGTTTACGCCGGTTGCCGCAAGGCCTGCTGCACCAGTTGCTGAAACGCTGACACCCTTAACTGCTGTTCCTGACATTTGATTCCTTCTTTCTGCGCACAACTGCGCCGTGCACTGCTCGATTGGATGTCACCATTATCATCGGTCGAGGCGTGCTTGTATGTAGGGCAATACCCCAATTGCTCAACTTAATCGCTTCTCGTGCCGAAGAGGCGCATTATTAGTAGCAAACGTATCTCTACGTGAGAGTGTTCCCACTCCAGCTCGCGTAGAGCGCTGTATATCGGCCACCGAGCTTCAGTAATTCTCGATGCGTTCCCAACTCGGCAAGGCGGCCGTCGGCCACGACTCCAATGCGGTCAGCTCGTTCGGCAGTGGTAAGTCGGTGGGCGATGGCAATCACGGTACGGTCGGCCATGAGCTGCTCTAATGCATGCTCGACGATCCGTTCAGTGCCGGGATCGAGTGATGACGTTGCCTCATCGAGAACCAACACTGCGGGATCGGCCAGTGCTGCTCTGGCAAGCGACACGAGCTGGCGTTCGCCCGCCGACAACCGGCTTCCACGTTCGCGTACTGCAGTGTTCAGTCCGTCTGGAAGTGCTTCGAATCGATCCAAAATACCCAGTTTTCGTAACGATTTCGTAATATCGAGGTCGGTGGCGGAGGGTTTGGCGATACGGATATTGTCGGCCACCGAACCATCAAACAGATATCCCTCTTGGGGAACGACTACTAAACGCTGACGCAATGAGCTCATTGTGGCCCGTGTGAGGTCGACGCCCCCAAACGAGATCGTTCCGCTCGTCGGGTCGTATAAGCGGGCGCACAGTTTGGCCAACGTGGATTTTCCGGCGCCGGTCGGCCCGACAAGCACAATTCGTTCGCCGGCGCGGATGGTGAGATCCACATTGTTGAGTACAGCCGGGGAGCCGAGTGGGGTGCCCGCGTAGGCGAAGGTGATTCCGCTCACCACAAGATCGCCCCGTTCTGGTAGATCAACAGCGCCGGGAATCTCGCCCAAATCGATTGGGGTGTCGATGAGGCCGAAGAGTTTGTGGAGGGAGGCTGCTGCGGATTGGACAATGTTGAGCAGTTGGCTGAGTTGCTGTACAGGCTCGAAAAGGTTGGCCAAATACAACACGAAAGCGATAACGGTGCCGGTCGTTACGGAGCCTTTGTGGACAAGCCAACCGCCGATGCCGATGACGGCCGCCGTGGTGCTGATGCCGGCAAAGTCGATGATGGGGATGTACCACGCAGAAATCTTCACGGACTTCATGTGGGCGTCGTACAGGGCTCGGTTTTTGTTCGTGAATTCGTCGGTCTGGGTGCGTTCCCGGCCGAAGGCTTGAATGATACGTACTCCCGAAATGCCCTCTTGCAATGTCGAGAGCGTTTGGCCAATGTTGTCTCGCACTGCGAGATACGCAACATTCGAATCCCGTTGGAATTTAATCGACGCCAGAATCACCACTGGCAGACTGATGAGGCACACAAGAGTGAGTTCCCAACTCAACGTGAACAGCACTACGAAGCTGAGGGCAAGAAGCAAGCCGTTGGTGACGAACATGGCCAGACCTTGTTGAACGAGTTCGCCCATTGAGTCCACATCGCTTGTCATACGACTCACGAGAACGCCAGCTTTTTGGGTGTCGTAAAATGTCATGGACATTCGCAGCAAATGGTCGAACACTCGATTTCGTAGATCTCGAAGAAAGTTTTCGCCGATGCGGGCAATTGCCACGATTTGTAGGCGGTACACGAAATACGAGATCACTGCCGCCACGATGTAGAGCACCACGGCCAGATTGAGGGCACCAGAATCGCCGTGATGCGTGCGTTCGCCGAGCCCCACATCTATTCCGTAGCGAACAATGGCCGGCCCGGCCAACGTGCACGCCGTCCACAACACCACCAAGCCAAGCGTGCTGACTACGAGTCGGCGATATGGCCTCAGCATTCGGCCGCAGCGTCGCATGAGCTGGCTGCGATCGTCGCTGCTGAGTTTGTCCTCGGGGTCCACTCCCCCCGCTAACCACATTTAGGCACCCGTGCTTGGGTTGGTGGCGGCGGATTGCGCCGCTAAAACTTCTCGATATCGATCAGATGTGGCGATGAGTTCGTCGTGAGTACCGACAGCGGCGATCACGCCGTTGTCGAGAAGGACCACTCGGTCGGCCAACGTGATCGTGGCTGCCCGATGGGCGATCACAATCGTGGTACGGCCATGCATAACTTCGGCAAGTGCGTCGCGGATTTCGTGTTCCTTGGTGGGGTCCACGGAACTGGTGGCGTCATCCAAAATGAGAATTCTCGGGTCGGCCAAGATGGCGCGGGCGATCGAGATGCGTTGTCGTTGGCCACCGGAGAGCGAAAAACCTCTTTCCCCAATCAGGGTGTCGTAACCGTCAGGCAGATCCTCGATGAACTCGCTTGCCCCCGCCAGCCGGGCCGCATTTTCGACGACCGACAACGATGCGTCGGGGTAGGCAAAGCTGATGTTGGCCCGGATGGTGTCAGAAAATAGAAACGTGTCTTCGAACACGATGCCGACACTGCGTCGCAGTTCTCGCAACTTCACATTCCGCACGTCGATTCCGTCGATGGTGATTGAGCCTGTGTCGACGTCGTAGAAGCGGGGGATGAGGCGAGCGATGGTGGTCTTGCCGCTGCCGGTGCCGCCCACAATCGCTACTGACGTACCTGGTTCGATTGAGAGGTTCAGATTCCTCAACACGGGGCCGGCGCCGGTCGTTGGGTATCCGAAGGTGACGTTGGTGAATTCGACAGCGCCGCGTTGTGTTGGCGTCGGCAACGGCTTCGGGTTTGGCGGATCCACTATGAGCGATTCCGTGGCCAGAATTTCGTGCACCCGCTGTGCTGCTGCTGCCGATCGTTGAGCCTGGGCCACGATCATTCCCATCATCCGCAGTGGCCACAACAACAGCAAAACGTAGCTCTGAAATTTCACCAACTCGCCAATGGTGAGCTGACCTTTCAGGACCAGGTGGCCACCGTATGCCAGCACCAAAATAAGTCCGATATTCGGGAGCAGCTCCATGGCCGGTAGATAGGTGCCACGGGTGATTGATGCGGCCATGGAGCTCGTGAACACGTCGTCGGCCCTTGCTCGTAACGACTGAGCTTGTACGTCTTCTGTGCCAAAACCTTTGACGACACGAATGCCAGAAACGGTCTCTTCGACGACGGTCGCCACCTCGGCCGAGGACGCCTGAATAGCCATTACCGCCGGGTGCAGTTGCTGAAAGAATTTGCGAGCAATGACGTTGACAAACGGCAAACACACAAGGGCCAGAACGCCGAGCACGAAGTTGGTACTCAACAAGATCACGGTGACGGCCACCACGATGGTGGCATTGCTGAACGTGATTGGAATATTGACGATCATCGATTGAATCTGTTGTAGGTCTGTGTTGGCTCTGCTCATGAGCTGACCGGTTTGGGCCTCATCATGGAATGCAAAGTGCAGCCGTTGCAGATGAGCAAACATTTCTTCGCGAAGGTTCGTCTCAGTTAGTCGGGCCTCTCGAAAAGCGATGTATCTCCGAAAACCTGTGAACACACCGGCAATCAACCCGGCACCAATGATCAAAAGGGTCCACTTCAGCAGAGACGTCTGACCGGGTTTTGGTTCGACGCGGATGGCTTTGTCGATGGCGAGCGACACAAATTGGGGCACGGCAACTTTGCCGACTGTCCAGCACAATCCAGCGCCGATGCCCATGCTCAGCCCTCGCCGCTGGCGCTTGATCTGGCGCCACATCAACTGCCATCCGTCGCGCTGCGACGATGAAGGTGAATCTGGGGGCGAGTGTTTGCTAGCCAAGCGACGCCAACGCTGGTGCGAGCTCGCGCCAATCGTTCATCGGAATACCAGCGGGTCCGTCAGTGGGAAGTACCTGGAGACATACGTGGTTAGCGCCGGCATCATGATGAGCCGATACGCGAGAGAGTATGTCGTCGACGGAACCCCACGCCACGATGGCGTCGACGAGTCGGTCGCTACCGCCATTGCCGAGATCATCATCGGTGTATCCGAATCGGCGCAAGTTGTTGGTGTAGTTGGGCAGACCCAGATACGTGGCCATGTGGGTCCGAGCGATTTCGCGAGCACGTGTTGGGTCGGTGCACAAAATAACGGCTTGTTCGGGCGCCAATACTGGATCGGGGCCGAGCACTTCCCGAGCTGACGCCGTGTGCTCGACAGGCACGAAATAGGGGTGCGATCCGGCTGTACGTTCGGCGGCGAGACGCAGCATGTTGGGTTGCAACGATGCCAGCATGCGCACTGGCGCCGTGGTGGGGGAAGCGGCGAAATACATGGCCCGATCCATGCCGTCGAGATATTCGCGCATGGCCGTTACGGGCTTGCTGTAGACATGGCCGCGCACGCCTTCGACCATTGGTTTGTGGCTTACGCCAAGTCCCAGAATGAAACGGTTTGGGAAAGCTTCGGTGATGGTCTTCCAGCCGGCGGCCATTGTCATGGCGTCGCGAGCATAAATAGAGGCAATGCCGGTACCCAAGATGAGTGATTTAGTGGCAGCCAGCAACATCGAAACGTTGCTGAATGATTCACGCCCGACTGCTTCGGGTACCCACAGAGCGCCGTAGCCGAGCGACTCAAGTTCGGCGGCGATTTCCCGGGCTTGATTGGCAGGTTGAAGGTCGAGTTGGAATGTCCAGAGTCCCGTCCGCGGCAGGAGGCTATTGGTCATAGGGTGACATTATTCGAGCGCCCGAGTAGATCCTCCTTCCAGCTCCGAAATCGACTGTGATTGTTTCCACTGGGACCGAAACCGTCACCGCTAGCGTCTGGGTAGAGACGAAAAGTGTGTTGTTTGGTTGTGTCATTGCAATCAGCCGCCCAGTAGCGAGCATCGCCATCTGTGGCAGGGCCCGCTCGCCACAGCAGCCAATTGCCGATCCTTCGTTTGTACGTTGCCACTGGTCGGTCGGGGAGATCATCGCCAAGGGCAAGCAATTCGGGCGGTGCTTGAAGCCATGCGGTGGCCAAAATGTTGCGGTCTCGGGTCGGTGTGGCGGGTAGATCGATCGTGTTGATCGGACGGTCGTCGTCGGGACGTTGGTCGTACCGCAGAGCGGCGGGCGTATCGCTCACCTTCAGTCGATTCGACGCAACTGTTGGCGATACTGGATGCCACGGTCGACGTAAATCTGGGCGGCCATGCCAATGTGCTCTTGATTCGACTTTCCTTCGCGAATTTTGGCTGGAACGCCGAGTGCCTGGGCGCCGCTTGGCACCTCCATTCGGTTCGGCACAACGGCCTGGGCTCCCACCCATGCACCAGTGCGTACGATGGCCTCATGCAACACGATTGAGCCATTCCCGATCAAGCAGTTGTCTTCGATAGTGCAACCTTCAAGATGCACAATGTGCCCGACTACGCAACCGTTGCCCACGATGGTGGGAAATGGGGGTGTGGTGTGCAGTACAGAGCCGTCTTGAATGCTCGTGCGGTCGCCGATGTGAATGTATCCGTCGTCACCACGCAGCACCGCTCCCGGCCAGATTGTCGAGAACGCCCCAATGCGAACATCGCCAATGATGACGGCTTCGGGGTGGATGAAGGCGTCTGGGTGAATGGTGGGCGTTTTGGCACCGAGGGCATAGATGGGCATGTGGTGAACCTATCGTTACCTCCATGCTTCCTGCCGTACCCAACGCTCCAATAGCTGCTCGTCGCAGTCACGTTCGTTCGATTCACGGCGAGCAGGTCGAGGACCCGTGGTTTTGGTTACGTGAACGCGACGACGCAGAAGTGCGGGCGTACGTCGAGGCTGAGAATGAGTATTGGAATGTAACGATGGCGCCGACCGCTGGGCTCCAGGAGGAAATCTTTCAGGAATTCAAAAACCGTATCCAAGAAACCGACATGAGCGTGCCAGTCCGAAAAGGCAATTGGTGGTACCTCACCCGCACCTTTGAAGGGCAGAACTATCCGGTTCATGTGCGCCGCACCGGCCGCAACGACGAGAGCAGCGAACGAGTTGTCGTCGACGAAAACGTGCTCAGCGATGGTCACGAATATTTCGAATTGGGTATGTTGGACGTGTCGCCGAGCGGCGATGTGGTCGCGTATTCAACTGATACCGATGGATCAGAGATGTACACCATTCGGTTTACCGATTTGCCGAGCGGCGATCAGCTGCCCGACGTGATCGATGGAGCGGTGTATGGCTCGGCGTGGTCGTTGGATTCGCAGGTATTTTTCTACTGCCGACCCGACGATTCATGGCGCCAATTTCAGGTTTGGCGCCACATTCTGGGGACCGATTCTGCCGAAGACGAATGTATCTTTGAAGATCTCGATGAGCAGTACTCCGTGTCGTTGGACCTGAGTCGTTCGGGCCAATTTGCGGTGATCCATAGTGCTAGCCGGAGCACCCATGAGGCTTGGGTGATCGATATGGCAGAGCCCTTAGCTGCACCTCGGGTCATCGCACCGCGCTCCCCGGGTATTGAGTATTCGGTGGACCACCAAGGTGATCGTTTCTTGATCACCACCAATTTCGAGGCTCCAAACTTTCGTCTCATGGAGTGCTCGATTCATGAGACCACCACCGAAAACTGGCGAGAGGTGGTTGGCCATTCTGATCGCGTCACGTTCCAAGGAGTTGACGTCTTTCGCAATCACTTTGTGGCTCTTACACGAGCTGATGGGCTTCCGCTTCTGACGGCGTATTTCTCGAATGGCGCTCACCGAGCCATCACATTTGATGATGATGTGTACGACGCGTCGCCTGCTGAGAATCCCGAGTACGACGCCGATTCGTATCGCTTTCGCTACTCGTCGATGGTCACGCCCGACACGCTTTTTGAAGAGAATCTCGCTAACGGGAATCGGGAAGTGCTCAAGCGACTTCCGGTGCTGGGCCACTTCGATTCTGCCGACTACCGGTGCGCCCGTGAGTGGGCTGTGGCCTCCGATGGTGCTCACGTGCCAATCGGTGTGATGTGGCACAAGCACACGCCGCTCGACGGAACAGCTCCATGTGTGTTGTACGGCTATGGGTCGTACGAAACAGTTGTGCCCGATCAGTTTTCGACGTTTCGACTGGGCCTTGTCGACCGGGGCGTAGTTTTTGCCATCGGTCACCCCCGGGGTGGAGGCGAAATGGGCCGCCAATGGTGGGACGACGGCAAGCTCGAAAACAAGATCAACACCTTCACCGATTTCGCGGCCTGCGCCGAATTTATGGCCCAGGCAAAATATTGCGACCCCGGTCGCATTGCCATCCGGGGCGGCTCTGCCGGCGGTCTTTTGGTGGGAGCCGCTATGGCTTTGCACCCTGGCATGTTTCGTGCAGTGGTCGGGGAGGTGGGGTTTGTGGACGTGATTAACACCATGCTGGATGCCTCGATCCCCTTGACCGCTGGCGAATGGGAGGAGTGGGGCAACCCGGCTAACGAGCCTGACTATCACTGGATGAAAAAATACAGCCCGTATGAAAATGTGGAGGCAGGTGAGTTTCCGTCCATGTACCTCACGGCGGGGTTCAACGACCCGCGCGTTCAGTACTGGGAACCGTTGAAATTTGTGGCCAAAATTCGATCTCTTAACTCCGGAAATCGACCGATCATTTTGCGGACCGAAATGGGGGCCGGGCATGGCGGACCGTCTGGCCGGTACGAGTCATGGCGAGATGAAGCTCGTGTGTTTTCTTTCCTACTTCACGAGCTGGGGATTGTTGAGTGAATTAGTCGGGTTTATACTCAAGGCATGAAACCGATTCCGAGGCCAATTGATCCACGTGGCCCGCGCCTCAATCAGGCCGTGCTCACAGTGGCGTTGTTGATCGGTTTCCTCGCCAATTTTCGCTGGATAGCACCGATTTTCGCGGTTGTGCTTTTTCTGGGTGCGGCGTTCGGATCGAAGTATGGCCCTGTGTTGGCGTTGTACGCGAAGTTCGTAAAGCCATTCTTGGCTCCACCGCTCTAGCTTGAAGATCCTCGGCCGCCACGGTTTGCGGCCACAGTTGGAGTGGTGTTTCTCGTTGGTGCGACCATTTCCTTTTGGGCGTCATCGAACACGCTTGGCTGGGTGCTCGCGTTAATCGTGGCCGCGTTGGCTGGGCTCGCCGCATCGACGGGCCTGTGCGTCGGGTGCGAAATGTATCTCTTCGCTCATCGGTTTCGGGGCGGTCGACGGCCGTCTGAAGTGGCGGTGTAGCTGATGATTGTGAATCCACGGATTTTTGTTGTCATTGCTTTGCTTTTTACCTTTGCTTTCGTCAAAAGGCTGTGGGTCCAACGGACTATTTTTCTTCAGCGCACCAAGACGGTTGACCGATTCCCGCAAGCAATGTTGGGTGGACGCCCATACACGTGGGTGGTTTTTACCACGCCAATGTGTGTGTCATGCGGCCCGGCCGTCGAACAGCTTCGACGCAAACGCCCAGATGCTGGCATGGTCGTTTTGGATGCCACGCAACACACTGATCTTGCCGAGCGATTCAAAATTCGTACCGCTCCAACCGCTTTGTTGGCAAGCAGCGACGGGACCGTGTTGACGAGGCACGCAGGCGCGGCCGCGATTCGAGACTTCGCGACTCTTTAGTTACACCGAGTGTCTACGCTGACACTATGGCTCAACACGAAATGCGCATCGGCGCCCTCATCGATCCGGCAACCCACCAACGTACGGCCGATGAGGTGAAGATCGCCACCGCTGATTTCACCACTCATGGTGTGATCGTGGGCATGACCGGCTCTGGTAAAACGGGCCTCGGTGTGGTGCTCCTTGAAGAGGCTCTTAATGCCGATATCCCTGCTATTATCATTGATCCCAAGGGTGACCTCACGAACCTTTTGTTGACGTTTCCCGATTTTTCGGCTACCGATTTTCGTCCGTGGGTCAACGAGTCTGACGCTCAAAAAGCCGGCGTGTCGGTCGACGACTTTGCCGCCCAGCAGGCCAAGACCTGGCAAGACGGACTTGCTAGCTGGAACATCGATTCGCCCGCCGTAGCGTCGTACAAAAACGGTCGGGCGTTCACGGTCTACACCCCGGGCTCAACATCTGGTGTGCCGATCAACATCGTAGGTTCGCTCAACGCTCCAGTGGGTGCCGACAACGAGACAATCAATGACGAGATCGAAGGCTATGTGACTGGCCTGTTGTCGTTGGTGGGTATTGATTCGGACCCCCTCTCGAGCCGCGAGCACATCTTGTTGTCGAACCTGATCAACGCCTCGTGGGCACAGGGCCGCAACCTTGATTTACCGACTTTGGTTGGCCAAGTGGCCACGCCGCCGATTCGTAAACTTGGCGTGTTTGAGCTGGACCAATTCTTCCCGCCAGACGACCGGATGAAACTGGCGATGAAGCTCAACGGACTGTTGGCTTCAGCCTCGTTTGCCGCCTGGGCAGAAGGGCAACCAATCGACGTCGAGGCGTTGCTACACACGCCGGAAGGCAAGCCGCGGGCCGCCGTCATTTCGATCGCTCATTTGTCGGATCAGGAACGCCAATTCGTGGTCTCGATTGTGCTGAGCAAGGTTGTCACGTGGATGCGCAAGCAATCGGGCACCACCGATCTGCGGGCCATTGTGTACATGGACGAGGTTGCTGGCTACGTGCCTCCAACAGCAATGCCACCGTCGAAGAAGCCGATCATGTTGCTGATGAAACAGGCCCGAGCGTTCGGCGTGGGCGTCATATTGGCCACCCAAAACCCGGTCGACTTGGACTACAAAGCCATCTCCAACGCCGGCACGTGGATGATCGGCCGTTTACAAACTGCACAAGACAAATCTCGACTAATCGAAGGGCTCAGTGCGGCCGACGGCGGCGTAGATGTGAGCGCCATCGACGCCACAATTTCGGCGTTAGGCAAGAGGGAGTTCGTGCTGCGCAAAGTAGGCAGCACGAAGCCCGCTGTGTTTAGTAGCCGGTGGGCCATGAGCTACCTGCGCGGCCCGCTCACCAAAGATCAGGTCTCGCAATTGATGGCGGGCGAACGTGCTGCTGCTCAAGGTGGCTCGGCCGCTGCGATCTCGGCGCCAGCAGGTGTTCAGCCAAGCCAGTCGTCGACGTCTTCTTTGCCGAGTTCGGCCCAGAGTTCGGCTCAGAGTTCGGCCCAGAGTGCGGCACCGATGGGCGACGGCGAAAGCCCGATCATGCCTCAGGTGGCGGCCGGCGTGCGTGTGGTCTTCTTGGACCCGGCCGCTCCATGGGGATCGCAGGTAGGCGCCACGCCCGGTACCCGCTTCGAGGCGGCAGCAGTAGCGCGTCTTCAGCTGCTTTTCGACGACGAAAAGTCGGGACTCCGTGAACAGGAAGAGTGGGAGGCCGTGATCTTTCCTTTGCACGAATCAGTCGGTGGATCCGATGCCGTGCACGTTGATTTTGACGACCGGGATTTGCGCTCCGAAGTACCAACTGGAGCCAGCTACACGATGTCTGCTGCCAAAATTTCAGACAAGAAATTTTGGGCTGATCTCAACCGAGATCTCATCGACAACGTTTTTCGCAATCGCACCATGGCAGTGTTCCGCAACAAGGATCTGAAATTGATGAGCCGTCCCGGCGAGTCGAGCGACGATTTCAAAGTGCGGTGTCATGCAGCCGCCGACACAGAATCCGACAAGGAAGCTGCCGGCCTAAAGACCAAGTACGACAAAAAAGTAAGCATGATACAAACCCAAGTGCAGGTGGCATCAGACAAGGTCAATTTGCTGCATGATCAGCAACGCTCGAGCCGAGGCACGGAGATCTTAAGCGTCGCCGGGTCAATCCTGGGCAGCTTGTTGGGTGGGCGGAGTAACGCCGGTTCACTCGTTCGCGGCCTGGGCGGGGCAGCCTCGCGACGCGGTCGCACTGCGGCTGCTGGAGACCGCGTCGACTCTGCCGAGAACGTGCTGGCTGCTAAGCAACAGACCCTGACCGATGTTGAAGCCGAGCTCGAAAACGAGTTGGTGGCAATTGTGGATGCGTGGTCCACAAAGGCCGAAAATATCGACTCAGTGCAAGTGGCGCTCGAGAAGACCGATATCAAAGTAGACGACCTGGTCTTGTGTTGGATACCGGTCGCCTAGGCCTAGTCTTCTAGCTGAGCGCTGCGAGTAGGCCAATCCCAATTAGCCCCAGGTTTCGGGCCACTGACCACCACGACAGGGGTCGACTGGTGACGTTCCCAAAGCACGCACATCGTGGACGACGTCCGGCGCGCAAGTGAGTCACTTGACGCATCGTGAAGGCAGCGAGCAGGGCGATCAACGCCCAAGCGATCCACCGCGTTTGGGTTACCGCCAGGCTAACGCCGAGGCCGAGCTCGACAATGGGCAGAGGACGAATGCTCCACCGGGGAGCGCCAAATTCACGGGCCTGTGAGGGCCATGATCGTGAGACCATTTTGGTTGCACCTGACCACGTAAAAACAAGCCCGAGCAAGATCGCTGCCAAGCGGTGAAGCCACACAATTACTACTGCTCGAAGCGGCCGTAGCCCCCGCGGTAGTAGGCCAGTGGACCACCCTCGCCACTTACGTCGAGGCCCTTGACGGCCCCGATCACAATGAGGTGATCGCCCGCCTCGTGGATGGCGTCGATTTCACAGTCGATCCATGCCAAGGCGCCTTCGAGGCGGGGCGAGCTGGAGTGACTAGTAGGTGCCCACCCGAGGCCTTCAAAACGGTCCTCGGCCTTGCTCGAAAACACTCGTGACACAGACTCTTGATCGACGGCCAACATGTTTACACAGAACGATCCAGAAGCCTTTATGGCTGCCCATGCTGAAGCAGTACGGCCGGGTAGAAATGCAACGAGCGGTGGATCAAGGCTCACCGAGGTGAACGACCCAACGGCCATACCCACGGGCCGTTTCGTTTCGGGGTCAATGGCGGTAACCACTGTGACCCCGGAAAGGAAATGGCCAAGAACTGTGCGAAATTTCCCGCTATCAAAAGCTGCGTTCGTCATTACCGAAGATTACTGGCCGGAAGCCGCTTGGATGCGCGTCTGGCGTGACTGGACTATCCGAGTGAAACGGTTAAGCCTTCTCGGGCAGTGATCACATTGAGGCCTACAGCAGCACCAGATCGCGTGGCGTTGGCGCCCAAAACGTCGAGATAGTCGTCGCCGTGGCTGGGGTCGTGATGGAACAGGGCCAACTTCTTGGCGCCCGCCGACTTTGCCACGTGCATCGCGTAGTCGATGGTGCAATGACCCCAGTGAGCTTTCTCGTCCCATTCGGCAGGCGTGTACTGAGCATCGTGAATGACGAGGTCGGCTCCGTTGCAGAGCTCAAGCACCTCGGGTGTCACCGAATCCGACCGATCGAGCGGCTGCTGATGATCGCTGATGTACACCACGCTCACCCCGTCAATCGTGACTCGATACCCGACTGTGGGCCCGAGATGAGGCACCGGCAAAGCAAGCACGGTGGCGCGGCCTACTTGAAATTCGCCGGGCTGGACGGCGTGAAACTGGATCGTGCCCCGAAATTGTTCGACGCTGACCGGAAAGAATGGCTGGCAGCAAAATTCGCTAAAGCACTTAGCTAACGTACGTCCTTCTTGAGGTGGCCCGTACACATCGAAGTGGGCACCGATCCGATCTGCAGGAGCGAAAAATGGCAACCCTTGTACGTGATCAAAGTGGACGTGAGTAACAAGAGCGGTGCCCCGAAAGGTGCCATCAAGAGGTTGAGTTTGACCCCACACCCGAAGCCCTGTCCCCATGTCAAAAACAATGGGGTCATGGTCGGGAGCGTTGATCACGACGCACGAGGTATTTCCGCCGTAGCGCATGTTGTCTGGACATGGGCAGGGGGTCGAGCCTCGAACTCCGTGGAATGTGACGTCAATCAGCGCTGGCCCCCTTTGTCGCAACTTAGTTGTTGAAACGTAGCCACTTCCCCGCTGATTCACACGGCACATGTGACTAAAGACACATCTGTGTGCAATGGGGCTATGGTGACAAAATGATTTCTGACGGTCTTATCGTTGTCGTAAAACGCGATTGCGAAACGTGTGTGGCAGTGGCCCCCGTGATTCTCGACTTGGCTCGCAGAGGACCCGTGGCTGTGTATTCGCAAGACGATCCCGCGTTTCCCAACGGCGTCGAAGTGATCGACGATCATGAGCTCGAAACTAGTTACGGTCTAAATATCGAGACGGTGCCGACGGTCATTTCGATGGTCGGCGGCGTCGAAGTTTCCAGAACTGTGGGCTGGCATCGGCAGCGTTGGGAAGAGCTCACGGGCTATTCCGATCTGGGTGGGGAACTTCCCTCGATGCGCCCAGGATGCGGGTCCAAGACGCTTGATTTTGGCGTCCCCGAAAAGTTGGCTTCCAAATTTGGTGGGTCATTGATTTCGTCGCGCAGGATCGAATTTGCCGCATTGGAGGACGAGTTCGAAGCCATGTTTTCGCGCGGATTTACTGACGGCCTACCAGTAGTGCCGCCCACTTCAGAGCGTGTGCTGCGAATGCTGGCCGGAACCACACGAGCCCCTCACGATGTGGTGTGCGTTGCTCCGCCTGACCTTGTCGAATGCACTGTCGAGAAGATTGCCATCAACGCAGTGATGGCTGGCTGCCTCCCCGAATATATGCCCGTCGTGATAGCGGCCTTGGAAGCAGCATGTACCGACGAGTTCAATATGCACGGCGTGTTGGCCACCACGATGCCAGTAGGCCCAGTAATTGTGGTGAATGGCCCGATTGCCAATCGGATCGGCATGAATTCGGGCGGCAATGTATTCGGCCAAGGAAATCGGGCGAATCTCACAATTGGGCGAGCGGTCCAACTGGTGATTCGGAATGTGGGCGGGGGCAAGCCAGGCGGGGTCGATCGTGCCACACACGGAAATCCCGGCAAACTCAGTTTCTGTTTTGCGGAAGACGAGGCAGGTTCGCCGTTTACGCCGCTTTCGGTTCAGCTCGGCATGTCGGCAGGCATCTCGACAGTCACCGTGTTCGCCGGCGAGGGGCCTCGGTGCGTCGTGGATCAAGCCAGCCGCGAGCCAGTGTCGCTGACGAAATCGTTGGCGGCGTGCTTGCGGACGGTGCATCATCCCAAATTGCCCATGGCGTTCGATGCCATTCTGGTGTTGGGTCCCGAGCATGCTCGTGTTTACGCAGAAGCAGGATGGAGCCGTCAAGAAGTGTTGGACGCCCTCCATGCAGAACTGCAACTCAATACCGATGACATCATCAAAGGTGCTGGCGGAATCGCCGAAGGCATCGACCCCAAATTGGCCGGGATTGTGCTGCCGAAATTTCGGCCAGGGGGCATTTTGCTTGTACACGCAGGCGGCACAGCAGGTCTATTTTCTGCCATTATTGCTGGGTGGGCTAACGGTGCCGTTGGTTCCATCCCCTCGATCCGGGAGGTAACCCCATGAGTGCCATGACGATTTTGGACCCCACATCCGAACGAGTGACGTCCGAACGGCAGCTCGTGCCTCGCCTAGACAGCCTCGCCGGCAAGGTTGTGGGGCTGCTCGATATCTCGAAACCGAAAGGCGATTTTTTCCTTAACCGGATCGAGCAACGCCTTGTCGAGATGGGGGCCACGGTCAAGCGGTTCACGAAGCCAACGTTTACCAAACCAGCACCGGCCGATCTGAAATTCGAGATTGCGTCGACGTGCGATGCGGTCATTGAAGCGCTAGCCGATTGAGGCAGTTGCACGTCGTGCAGTGTGCACGACATCGCCGATTTGGAAGCCGCTGGAATTCCTGGAGTATTCGTGGCGAGCATGGGGTTTGTGGACGCTGCCGAAACTCAATCCCGGGCCCTGGGTTTTCCTTCTGCTCGAGTTTTTGTGCCCCATCCCATCCAGGATCGCACCGAAAATGAGATGCTCGAATATGCCGACGAGGCAGTAGACGCATTGGTAGGGCATTTAACTACTTGCAAATGACTGAAATGATCTGATACACCTTAAGGGTGCATCTGACTGTTTCACTTCGTCTGAAAGTATTGGTGGCCGTCTCGGCGGTAGTTGGGTTGCCCGTTTTGGGCGCCTCGGCAGCTCACGCCGGCACCACGTGTTACACCGTCCAGTATGTGGACCGCTCCCAGGCCGAAGAGGTGTGCTCGGAATCGGTTCCGGACGGCATTTCGTTGAACGTCCCCAACAAGGGCGTCGTTATTTTGAGTTCAGTGCCTCCTCCGCGAATCACCTTGACGTTTGTGCCGAATTTGGTTTACGCGCCGGCATGCTATTTCACCCAATACGTCGACGTTCCCGTTGGAGCGCCTCCGGACGCCGGGCTGTTGATTACTCAGGCCTCAGCGTTGGGGGTGGCCGGTTTGTCACCATGCCCGAGCAAGTTGCCTACCTTTACCACGGTCGACGTAGCTAAAGGGTTCGCCCAATCGCAGGCTCTTGGGGTGCCGAAGCCCCAGATTCAGGCCCCCATGAATGTGAACGGTTTGCCGACGTGTTTGACAGCCACAACGGCTGCGGTGTTCACCCCGATCGAGGTACAGACCTACCGGGGTCTGTTGCGTATCGAAGGTGAAGCGGGGATTCTTGTGGACTGGGGCGATCGCAGCGCAGTGCAGGAGTATTTCTCGACCGGCTATGTATTTCCACGGTGCGATGTGAGCCACGTATTCGCTTCAAAGGGAAAGTTCGATATCACAGCGAGCTATGTGTGGCATCTGAAGTACTGGCTCAATGGGGTTGGACCGACACCCCTTGCCGATGCCCAGGTGGCTGGCGTGTTGCGTCAAGTGAGAGTCGTGGATGTTCAGGCCGTCGTTGGATAGTGGCGGCGATGCGGCCGGCTACGACGGCAGGACGTAACGGCCAATTTCGTCGGTGGCGATGAGCCCATCGGCCAGAAGCGTGGCGACGACGCGGGCAGATCGATCGACGTCATCCGGCCAGCCAGCAGCGGCGGCCACGCCCATCGGCGCCACCGGTGCAAGCACGACGGCTCGTAAGAATTTGCCCCGCCCTTGCCGGTCGGAACCGGCGAACTTCGATTGTTTCGAGCTCACCCCCGCCGATCCAATGGCGGGGTCTGGCCCCCCGTATTGAAGCCACTGGCATGTCGAGGCCACTGGGCACGCCGCACACTGGGGTACCCGCGACCGACAAATCACAGCTCCGAGTTCCATGATTGATTGGTTCCACAGCCACGGTTGGTCGCCGGGCACGAGCGAATCGGCAAGCGATTGCGCTTCGCGTGGCTGGAGTGAGTGACCCATTTGGCGGGCCAACACGCGGCCGATGTTGGTGTCGACCACTGCTGCATCAGACTGCTCGAGGGCGAATGCCCCGATTGCCCGAGCTGTGTACGGACCCACCCCTGGCAGCTTCAAAAGGTCTTCGCGGTTAGTTGGAAATAGCCCGTCAAATTGGGCGACACACGTTTGGCTGAGGTCGTGGAGCGATTTGGCTCGGCGCGGATACCCCAAACCTTGCCACAAGATGAGCACATCGCGAAGTGGAGCTGATGCGCAATCCGAAAGGGTGGGGTAAGCCGCCAGGAATGCGTGGTATTTCGGAACTACACGATCGACCTGGGTTTGTTGCAACATGAACTCGGCCACTGCAATGGCCCACGGATCTCGGGTCCGTCGCCAGGGCAGGTCTCGGAGGTTGTTGAGACCCCAGCGGAGGATCTCAGCTTGGCCAAACATCCTGACCATCGTACGGTCGTTGACGCTTCGGTGCATCGGATTGTTTCCATACCATCACTTTGCGGCGAAAGTAACACACTTCATCGCCGTGCTGATTGAAACCTTTGGTTTCGACGGTCACGATGCCGCGATCGGGCTTCGACGACGATTCTTGTTTGGCGAGAACACGAGTTTCGGCGTAAATCGTATCGCCGTGAAACGTGGGCTTCTTGTGGGTCAGTGATTCGATTTCAAGGTTGGCGATGGCAGCGCCCGAAACGTCGGGCACGCTCATGCCAAGGACGAGGGAGTACACCAAATTGCCAACGACCACATTCTTGCCGTGCACTGTTTCATGTTCGGCGAACCACTGATTGGTGTGGAGGGGGTGATGATTCATCGTGATCATGCAGAAGAGATGATCATCGGCCTCCGTGATTGTCTTGCCGGGCCAATGACGAAAAACGTCGTTTGCCTCAAAGTCTTCGTAATACCTGCCGAAAGAACGTTCATAGACAGTCATGACCATAAGGGTAATCAACGCAAGATGCGAGCCAAGCGTTTGCGCGATCGCGCTCATTACCTCGATGACGCCGAGATCAAAGGATGGCGAAGAATTTTTGCCATTCGACACGTGGGCGCAGTGATATTGGGAACGATTGTAATTTTCATGTCGTCGATTGGTCGGTTTCATGTCCCGGCGGGAATTTTTGTTTTGACGGTGGTAGTGCCGTTCAGTGTCTGGGCTGATCGAGTGACTGTTCGCAATCGTGCGCTACCTGTCGGATTGTTCTTTTTTGATCAGATCGGGATCGTTGTGGCGGGGATGATTTTTCCAAACGCCTGGCCCGGACTGGTGCCGTTGTCGCTGGCCGCCGCGGCGTTGGCACTTTTTGCCTACGGCGAAAGGCTTGGCTTGTTGTTGCTGCTTGGCACATCGTTAGCTATGTCCGTGATTGCGTTTGTCACAAATCAAGCCGGATTGTTGTTCGGGGTAATTGGCTATTCAATTGGAGCTTGCACTCTCGTGGGTGCCGTAGGAGGAGTTGGCCGCCGAGCACAGCAAGTGCGTCGCCGCCATATAGATCTTTTGGATTCAGTGGCGGCCATCATTTGGGAACGCGGGTTAGATAGTGATGTCTACACATTTGTCAGTGCTCAGGCTGAGAAAATGGTTGGGTACTCAGTCGTGGAATGGAAAACAGCGGGGTTTTTTGAACGCACAATTCACCCCGATGATCACGCTCTCGCCGATGTAGTGCCCGATGTTTTGGCAGGCGACTTCTCAAATCTGGAACGTGAATATCGAATGATTGCCGCCGACGGCAGTGTGGTTTGGATTCGGGATTTAGTTCAGGTGGAACTTGACAATTTGGGAACACCAATCGGTATTCGCGGAGTCAAGGTCGACATCACACGTCGCAAACGAGATGAGATCCAGCTCACAAGATTTAGTGACATCGTCCAAAATATTCGCACAGGGCTTCTTGTTTTTTCCTTCGATGATCCGCTGGACCTTGACTCGATGCGGTTGGTTGCGACGAATGCGGCCGCGGCGCGGATGCGAGGTTTCGATTTCGCTTCGGCTGCTGGAAGTTTGGCCTCCGGAATTGTCCCGAATACTCGGCGCAGCGGGCTCACCGAGCTTGTTCACAGTGTGTTGATTTCTGGCCAAACAGTGGTCATGGAACGATTCCCAGTTCGCGAACCAGACGACGGGCCCGTATATGAAGTGGCAGCCTTTCCTCTTCCGGGAGACCTTGTGGGTTTCTCGTTTGAAGATGTGACTGAACGTCGTCGAGCGGAATTGGCGCTGCGACGCCAGGCCACACTCGATTCGCTCACGGGGTTGGCTAACCGGTCGTTGATACACGAGCAGATTGGCAAGGCAGTGCTGATGGCACGCCTGCATAGTCACCCGTTGGCATTGTTGCTACTTGACCTGAATTCCTTTAAAGAGGTAAACGACTCACTTGGCCATATGACGGGCGATTTGTTGTTGCGAGAGGTGGGCAATCGACTCGTGGGGCTCGTTCGTAAGAGCGACACCGTCGCCCGTTTGGGAGGCGATGAATTTGCCATCTTGCTCGTGAATGACGGCACGGCTGAGGCTGCTCAAGCGCTCTCGAACCGGATTGCAGGGGCGCTGAGTGAGCCGTTTTATCTCAATGGGGTCACGATCAAATCGCAAGCCAGCATTGGTATCGCCGTTTTTCCGGATCATGGCCATGATGCCGCTTCACTTTTGCAGCACGCCGATGTGGCTATGTATGTCGCCAAGCGGGCGGGCCAAGGATCGGCGCTCTACGAGCCGGCTCACGACGCGAACTCCTTGCGGCGTTTGACACTTATCGGCGAGCTGCACAACTCAATCGACCGCAACGAGTTGGTGTTGTATTACCAACCCAAGATCGATTTGGCGACTGGCAAGATGGCGGGCGTTGAAGCACTCATTCGTTGGCAACATTCCGAGCACGGCCTCATCATGCCATTGGAATTTGTGGGGTTGGCTGAAGTCTCGGGATTCATTAAGCCAATGACCCGATGGGTGATCGAGACAGGAATTCAGCAGGCCAAGGATTGGCAACATATGGGGTTGTCAACGAAGGTCGCTGTCAACGTGTCGGTTCGAAACCTCTACGAACCTCGGTTGGTGGAGTGGATCGAGGAGCGACTTCGGTTTCATGATTTGCCGCCGTCGTTGCTGCAAATTGAAATTACTGAAAGCGAAATCATGGGCGATGTGGCGTTGACCAATGACGTGCTGTCGCGAATCGGCGGGCTCGGAGTTGGATTGAGCATTGACGATTTCGGCACTGGTTATTCATCGTTGTCGCATTTGCGCCAATTGCCGATCGACGAAATCAAGATCGATCGGTCGTTTGTGTCGAACATGCTGGCCAGTGAAAACGATTCTGTGATTGTGCAATCGATGGTGAATTTGGCGCACAACCTGGGGTTGGAGGTTGTGGCGGAAGGCGTTGAAGATGCCCAGACTAAGTTGGCATTGGGTGCTATTGGTTGCGACCGGGCTCAGGGCTTTTACTTCAGTCAGCCGATTCCTGTCGATGCCTTGACACGGTGGGCATTTGAGCGCCAATTTGATCTCAACCAGACCGAAATTTTGGTGCCAAAGGTCTTGTAGACGTCAGCGCCTAAGAGCCGAGGTCGAGTCGCTACCCTGGCGGGATGACTAGCTCTAACGTGACCTCCGACCTCGTGGCTGCCGCCGCTGCCCTCGACCTCGCTGAAGGCATTGTGCACCAAGGAATCGTGGCCCTTGCGGCATACGGTTCAGTCGACGAAGCCCAAATTTTGGCGTACGACATAGCCCACGCAGCGGCGGCAATCACCACGGCTCGATCGATGTTGGATTACGGCGCCAAGGGTGAAGTCGAAGCGTTGTTGACGTGTGCGTTTGTGGCCGATGCCATCCATGATCTGATTACAAAGATCGCTGGCCGCGAGTACCTGTGGGGAGTCGAGACGGCTCCGCTACGCGCCGCCCATCCGTTTATGTCGACATATCGAGATCCAGACTTCTTGGCGAGTTTGGCAACGGCGTCCGGGCCTCGACATTTGGCACCCGATTTCGAATTGGTGCAGGACACCTTTCGGCGCTTCGCTGATCAAGAAATTTCCCCAGCCGCTGATCATGTGCATCGCACAAATGCCGACGTGCCGGAAGCCATCATCGCTGGATTGGCCGAAATCGGCGCGTTTGGATTATCGGTGCCAGAGGAATACGGCGGGTACGCGTCGGGTGGCGAGAGCGATTACTTGGGCATGGTGGTGGCGACCGAGGAGCTGTCGCGCGGATCGCTTGGCATCGGTGGTTCGCTTATCACTCGCCCCGAAATTCTCACCCGCGCTTTAGTGAAAGGTGGCACTGAAGAGCAGAAGCACGAATGGCTGCCCAAGCTCGCAACTGCCGAAGTGATGGCTGCCGTTGCTGTCACAGAGCCCGACTACGGCAGCGATGTGGCCAACATCAAGGTGACGGCCACCGTGGCTCCCGGAGTCGATGGCGAGCCGGGATACGTCATCAATGGCGTTAAGACGTGGTGCACATTCGCAGCCCGCGCCGATGTGCTGATGCTGTTGGCTCGCACGGATCCCGATCGCTCGAAGACCCATCGAGGTTTGAGCCTTTTCATCGTGCCCAAAGAGCGCGGCGAGGGTCACGGTTTCAATTTTGTGCAGCCAGCCGGTGGCAAAATGGAGGGCCGAGCAATCGACACGATCGGGTATCGAGGGATGCATTCCTACGAAGTGGCCCTCGAAAACTGGTGGGTGCCAGCCGCAAACCTGATCGGGTTGGATGGCGGGTTGGGCAAGGGGTTCTACTACCAGATGGAAGGCTTTGAGAACGGTCGTCTGCAGACCGCCGCTCGAGCTGTAGGGCTAATGCAGGCCGCCTACGAGGCGGCTGTGGCCTACGCACAAGGTCGCAAAGTGTTTGGCGCTGACATCATCAACTATCAACTCACACAAGTGAAGCTGGGCCGTATGGCGGTGCTGATTCAGGCCAGTCGCCAATTTATGTACCAGGTGGCCTCGTTGATGGCGAAAGGCCAGGGGGCCATGGAGGCCTCGATGGTGAAAGCGTACGTATGCAAGGCCGCAGAGTGGGTCAGTCGGGAAGCGCTCCAGATCCATGGTGGTTATGGCTACGCCGAGGAGTACCCAGTGAGTCGGCTGTATGTGGATGCACGCGTGTTGAGCATCTTCGAAGGCGCTGATGAAACCTTGTGTATCAAGGTGATTGCTCGTCGCCTTGTGGAGCAATTGGGCGCGTAGTTATACGAGTTTCTCGAGCTCGCTGAGGGCCACAATGTGCTCATGGGAGTCGTCGCGGCAATCGTTGTACGGGTCGAGATGTATCGGCCGTAAGCCCGCTGCTCGGGAGCCGTTCACGTCGTTGAAAACGGTGTCGCCTACGTAGATGATGTCTGTTGAGGCAGGCATGCCCATTGCGGCCAGAGCGGGCGCGAAGATGGCTGGATCGGGCTTGGCGATGCCCACCACATGGGAGTCGATGACGCACGCCACTGGGGTGCCTTTGCCTTCTCCGACCTGACAGATACCCGTGTAGCGCAACATATTTTCGACCTGGCCACCGGCGTTCGAAACTATGCCGACAGGCACATGGCGCGAGAGATTGCCAAGTGCGTCCACGTTGGGTTGCAAGGGCCTGCACCAGATGTAGTGATTGCCGGCGATCCCGCGCACATGTGGTGCCACATCGTGCAGGTCGCGCTCGCTGGTCACACCAACCGAGCGGGCGTACGCCTTGGCGTATTCCACCCAACCTTCGCGACCAAGAGCAGCTGCAGATTTGTCGAGGGCAGCGATACCAGCGAAGTGACCGCGAGTGAATGCATCCGGCTCGTACTTCACGCCGAATGGGCGAAACGCCTCGGCGAAAAACGGATGATCCGGCTCGACGAGAACACCGCCCACGTCGAGCAAAATGGCACTGACCGGCATAATGGTTAGGCCGCGCTGCGAGTGAGCCCGGCTCGCTCGCCACGACTCACAAACTTGGTGGCCATTTTGCGGCTGGCCTCATCGATCATTTCCGTGCCAAACATGACAGCACCCTTGCCGTCGTCTTCAGTGGCCGCCCTGTACGCGTCGAGGATGGCATGGGCCTTGTCGAATTGCTCTTGGGTTGGTGAGAACAACTCGTTGAGAATTTCCACCTGGTCGGGATGCAACGCCCACTTGCC
Source organism: Acidimicrobiales bacterium (assembly GCA_038231795.1). Taxonomy (GTDB): domain Bacteria; phylum Actinomycetota; class Acidimicrobiia; order Acidimicrobiales; family JBBRKR01; genus JBBRKR01. The sequence continues at coordinate 9,131 of JBBRKR010000006.1, read as the reverse complement.
GTCGTATCCGAGGGTGCGGGTGCGTTTGCAGTAGTCACGGAATCCGTCGCTGTCGCGGATGTTGAGATAAGGACCGTCCATCACTTGGAGACCGTTGGCGCGGCCAGCCATCAAGATTTTTGAGAACACGTAGTGGAAATGGTCACCGGGATAATCGGGGATTTGCACGCCGCCAGTGAGAAACGGAATTTCCATACTGGCCGCAAAATCGGCAGGACCAAAAATGATTGTTTCGAGGCGGGGAGACGCTTCGCAAATTTCTTCTACGTTGATCAGGCCGCGTGCGGTTTCTATTTGAGCTTCGATTCCAATGTGGCCAACTGGTAGACCCGCCGCTATTTCGACTTGGCGCAGGAGCATATCGGCGGCCACCACTTGGGCGGCGTTTTCGACCTTGGGAAGCATGATCTCGTCGAGGCGATCACCAGCGGCGCCGACCACGCTGATGATGTCGAAAGCCGTCCATTTCGTGGACCAATCATTGACCCGAACACAGAGCACCTTATCGCCCCAATCCAGGGTGCGGATGGCGGTCACGATCTTGTCGCGGGCGGCTTCCTTTTCTTTGGGAGCTACGGCATCTTCGAGATCGAGGAACACCATGTCGGCAGGAAGGCCGGCACCTTTGCCCATCATTTTTTCGCTTGATCCGGGGATCGAAAGACAGGAACGGCGGGGGAGATCGCGAGAGCGTGCAGACATGGGTTCAGAGTATCGAACGAGCTATGCCGGTACGGTGTCGGCATGGGTTTCAAAACTTGGGCAATGAGCAGACTTGGTGCGGGTGCCGACGATCCCGATCGCATGGTCATTGTGCAGTATGTGGCGATGTGGCAAGGGCCAATGGTGCTTGGGGCATTGAAAGATCAAGGGATTGTGGCCCATGTGATCGAAGACCATTCCTCGAAAATTACGGGTGAGGCATTCATTCCTCGATCACGAGTGATGGTGCGATCCAGCGACCTTGTTGAGGCAGCCGAGGTGATCCACGATGTGCTATCGGGTGACGCTTCGTTTGACTTGGCGACCGATTTAGAATTCGATGACAATTCGGCCGAGGTCCCGGGCCCGCGCACACCGCTGGAGTAGAACGTCCCTATGCCGAACTCGAACGCCATTCACCAATTTTCTGTAGCGGTGCCCGATGACGTGTTGGCCGACCTTCGCGATCGTTTGGCCAGAACACGGTGGCCTGATCAAATGGCCGACACCGGCTGGACATACGGTGCCGATCTTTCGTACGTCAAAGAATTGTGTGACTATTGGTTGAACACTTTTGATTGGCGAGCGGCCGAACAACGGCTCAACGAGTGGCCGCAGTACACCACCGAAATCGATGGCCAAAATATTCATTTCATTCACGCTCGCAGCCGTCACGAAAACGCCATTCCGCTGTGTCTGACGCATGGCTGGCCAGGCTCAGTGGCTGAGTTCCTGAAAATCTTAGGTCCCCTTACCGACCCAGAAGCATATGGTGGCACGGCCGCTGACGCCTTCCATGTGGTGGCTCCTTCGATGCCCGGTTACGGGTTTTCGGGGCCGACCACCAAGCCAGGGTGGACGATCGAAAAAGTGGCGCAAACGAACATTGAATTAATGGCCCGTTTGGGGTATTCAAGTTACGGCGCCCAAGGCGGCGACTGGGGTGCCATTGCCACATCTTTCATGGGGCATCTCGATGCAGAACATCTGATCGGCATCCACATGAACATGGTTGTAGCAGGCCCGCCTGCCGGTGCCGAAAATCCGTTTGAGGGCGTCACCGAAACTGAGATGGCCTACTTGGGCGAGATGGGCGAGTTCCAAGCCACGGGCACGGGTTACCAACAAATACAAGGCACTCGTCCTCAGACCTTGGCCTACGGATTGACCGACTCGCCATCTGGTCTGGCGGCGTGGATCACGGAAAAGTTCTACGCGTGGAGCGACTGCAATGGCGATATCGAGAGTCGATTCTCGAAAGATGAGTTGCTCACCAACATCATGATCTATTGGGTCACGGGCACGATTAACTCTTCGACTCGTCTGTACTGCGAGTCAATGCGAGCTGGACTGTTCGGGGCGATGCGGCCCGGCGTCACGGTGCCAACCGGTGGCGCGATCTTCGCCAAGGAGATCTACAAGGCGCCCAAGGTGTGGGCTGAAGCTTCGTTCAACATCACTCATTGGTCGACGCACCCGTCGGGCGGGCATTTCGCCGCCATGGAAGAACCAGTGGCTCTGGTGGGTTCGATCCGGGAGTTTTTCGCGCCGCTGCGATAAGAGACGACGCCTCGTAAAATTCGGTAGCTAGTACACACCACCGAGTTTGCTGTGATCCCAACTCACGATGCTGTCGACGTGGATTACGACACCGAGCCGTTTGATCGCTTGTTGACGGATGAACGGCTCAGAGTCAGCGCCCGGCATGCCCGTGTGGCGTTGTGACGTGTTCATGCCAATGGCCACGATCCGTTCAGTGTCACGCACAATTTCGGCGGTGCCCACGATTTCTACGCCTCGCAACTGTGCATATTCTGTGCCGCTTTCCACAAGGCACGTGATGTGGTTGCTGCGTTCCAGGTTTTTGATTTTTTGGCTACGGCCGAAGGTCCAAAATGCGAGATTGCCGTTTTCGAATCCGTACCACATCGCCACCAAATGGATGCGACCGTCTGGCCCGATGGTGGCCACGTTCATCGTGTGTACGTCAGCGAGGTAAGCCGTGACTTCATCGTCGGTCATTTGGATTGATGTTCGTTTGCTTGCCATTAGAACGCGACCTCTTTCAGGAGTTCTTGAGCGACGGGACAAGTTGGTTGTTCCACCGCAGTGGCGAATGATTCCACGCCTCGGGGGCCAATAACACCATCGAAGAGCGCGGCGGGAACGAATTCGTCGTCTTCGTCCCACGGTGTCGTCGATTGGTTGAGTTTGGCGAGCAAGTACCGCCACGTTGGTTCCGGCAACATGTGCCCGGTTCCGGCCACCAAATACACGGGGGTGCCACACGCTTTCGCCGTGGCCGCCAATGCGTGTGAGCCGGCAATCGAGATACATCCGTCGACGCCCATCACACTGCATTCAAGCAAGACCACTGATGCAGCCATGACCGCCGATGCCATGCCCACTGGCGGTATTTCGGTGGACTGATTGTCGGCCCGGCACAGGCGCCGCACTAGTGCCGCACCAGCGCCGTTGGCGTCCAGTATCAGCGATTGCACATCGCCTCGGCGGCCGAGTGTGGCGCCGATCAGCTCGGGCCAGCCAATGGTGCACACCACGGCATCGTCGGCCAGGGCGTAGTCGAGTTCGTCGAAGGTGGAGTCGTTGTCGAATTCCTCGGCAGCCAACCATGATTCTCTCCGGGCATCTGTGGCGCACAGCACTCGTGAACACAGCCACCACAACGGCCCCACGAACGGGTGGCGTGACACCACTCGTCGGCATGCAGTGACGAGCTCTACGGGGTCGTTGGTGATCGGGCCCAGCCCCGATGATGTCTCATGGATCAGGGTGCCCACATCGACGCCCGACGACCTGGCTACGTACCGGAGTCGTTCGATGGGATGCACACGGCAACGCTACCGAGTTTGACCGGATGCTTTGCTACCGTGTTCCCGTGGCACACGACCCCTCCGCCGATCTTGCATTGAAACCCATCAATGGAGATTCCCGCACCATTCGGGAATGGGTGACCAACTTTCATCTTCTGTTGGTGGCGCTTGACCCGTTCACGAACGAGTCGTCGTGGATCCTGCCTACCGCCGCCAAAGTGATGGGCAATTTCACGGGCGCCGACGTACGTGTGGCGTGGTTGTGTGCAGCCTCGGCCGACGACACGAAACGGTTCCTTGGCCCCCTGTCACAAGAGTTCTTGACATTTGCCGACCCTGATCGCACTGCCATGGCTGGCCTCGGTTTGGCGCGGCTTCCAGCACTTGTGCACGTGCGCACCGACTTGTCGTTGGCAGGATGCGCAGAAGGTTGGAACAAGGCGGAGTGGTCGAGCGTGTGTGAACAGCTGGCCGTTACTATGAGTTGGGCAGCTCCGCAATTCCCACTTAATTCGATTCAGGCCTTCGAGGGCACTGCCGCCGTATTGCGATGAACGACGCCTCACTCACGGTGTACGACACCGTAGGAGGTGAGGAATTTTTTGTCAAACTGGTAAATCGGTTCTACGATGGCGTCGCCCTCGATGCTGATTTTTTGCGGTTCTATCCTGAGCCCACAGATCTCTCCGGCGCCAGATGGCGGCTCACGAAATTCTTGGTGCAGTACTGGGGCGGCCCCACTACGTACAACGACGAGCGCGGCCATCCTCGCTTGCGAATGCGACACAACCCATACGTGATCGACGCGGCGGCCCGAGACCGTTGGATGCATCACATGCTGGCAGCGATTGCCGGCGCCGAATGTGATGAGAGCATCAAAGCGCAACTGACCGAGTACTTCGAACGCGCTGCCGACCACATGATCAACGAACAGCCACCGACGTCTCGTGATCTCACGTGGCGGCTCACGGAGTAGCGCCATGAATTCCGAATCGCACGCTCCCCGGAATGGTTCAGACAATGCTTTCGCCGGTACGGTTTCGGCTATGGCCGAATTCGAGTTCTCAGAGCTGTTGCCCATCGGGCATGACGACACCCCGTACAAGTTGGTAACCACCGGAGGTATTGGCACGATGAGCGCCGGAGGTCACGAATTTTTGACTGTTGAGCCAGAGGTGCTGACACAGCTCACGAGCGTTGCCATGCGCGACATTGCCCACTTGCTGCGGCCCGGTCACTTACAACAGCTGGCCAACATTTTGGACGATCCAGAAGCGAGCGACAATGACCGTTTCGTAGCCGTGGATCTGCTCAAGAATGCCAACATCGCGGCGGGCGGAATTCTGCCGATGTGTCAAGACACGGGCACGGCGATCGTGATGGGCAAGAAGGGTCAATACGTACTTACCGGGGGAGGCGATGAGCGGGCGATTGCCAAGGGTGTGTTTGACACATACCTCACATCGAATCTCCGCTATTCACAGATGGCACCGTTGTCGATGTACGAAGAGGTCAACACGGGCAACAACCTTCCCGCCCAAATTGAGTTGTATGCCACCGATGGCGACGCGTACAAATTTTTGTATATGGCAAAGGGTGGTGGCAGCGCCAACAAGAGCTATTTGTTTCAAGAGACCAAGGCCATTTTGAATCCGAAAGCGCTGCCGAAATTTATTGCTGACAAGATCCTCACGTTGGGTACTTCGGCGTGTCCGCCGTATCACTTGGCCATTGTGATTGGCGGTACTTCTGCCGAGTACGCGCTGAAGACGGCGAAATACGCGTCGGCTCACTACCTCGACACGTTGCCCACGACTGGTTCGAAACTCGGGCACGGTTTCCGCGACATCGAGCTCGAAGCCGAGGTGCTCAAGCTGGCACAACAGACCGGTATCGGTGCCCAATTTGGGGGGAAGTATTTTTGCCATGACGTGAGGATCATCCGCTTACCACGGCATGGCGCATCGCTGCCCGTGGCCATTGCGGTGAGTTGTTCCGCCGATCGTCAGGCGCTCGGAAAAATCACCCGCGAAGGTGCCTTTGTAGAGCAATTGGAAACTGATCCAGCGCGCTTTTTGCCCGACACAACCCACGAGCATCTCGATAGCACTCCCGTTGTAAACATTGACCTCAATCGCCCGATGGCCGAGATTCGGGCCACGTTGAGCCAGTACCCCGTGAAGACGCGGGTGATGCTCACTGGTTCGATGGTTGTGGCCCGTGATATTGCTCACGCCAGGTTGGCTGAGCGTCTGGATCGGGGTGAAGGACTACCTCAATATATGAAAGATAATTGCGTTTACTATGCCGGCCCAGCCAAGACGCCTGCTGGCTATGCTTCGGGATCTTTTGGGCCTACGACGGCGGGCCGCATGGATTCGTACGTGGAACAATTCCAAGCTGCCGGCGGATCATTTGTGATGTTGGCTAAAGGTAATCGGTCGCGGCAGGTAACTGAATCGTGCGCGAAACATGGCGGTTTTTACCTCGGCTCGATTGGCGGACCCGCCGCCCGTTTGGCGCAGGATTGCATCACCCACGTCGAGGTGCTGGAGTACCCCGAGCTGGGCATGGAAGCCGTCTGGAAAATCGAAGTACAAGACTTCCCGGCCTTCATCGTGGTCGACGACAAGGGCAATGACTTTTACGAAATGGTGAGCCGCCCTGTCAGGGTAGACATTCGTTAACCGGCTGCCGGCCTGTGTCGACCAGGGTCAGTTACGGAGCGCGGCAGTCGCCGACAATCGTTTTGGCCGTGGCTTGGAAGCCGTCGGGTAACAAGTTTCCCGTAAGACGAATGATGGTCTCGTCGTCGTAGGCGGCCAACAGTTTTTCTGCCACGCATCGAGCTAGCTTTTCTTCAGCGCCTTGGGAGATGAAGGCCGAAATGAATTGCTCGGTGAGTGATGTCCGATCAATTTGGAACGGCGATCGGGCGTCCGGGGTAACCGCGGGATTGGTCGTCGTGACAGCGTTTGGATCCGATGAAGGTGGATCGGTCACCACTGTGTCTGACGGGCAATGTGGGTCGCTGGTGGGCACCGTGAGCGCCACGAGATACTTTGCCACGATATCAGTGATACACGGCGTTTTGGGGAAAGCGGTGTGTCCTTCGCCTTCCCATGTGATCACCACGCCTGATGTCAGGGCCTTAGCGAGCTTGGCGGTGTTTTCATACGGCGTTGCGGGGTCGCCAACGGTGCCGACGACGAGCACAGGTACCTTGAGAGAAGCCGCAATGTCGGGCAAGGGGTTCGGACCAATCGGGAAACCAACGCATTCGGTTCCGGGCGGAAGATCTGCGGGAGTGCTCTTCGAAACCTTCTTGATGGCTGCTGCTACATCGGCGTCATTGGGGCGTTCTGGGCGGTCGGCGCAGTTGATGGCACCGAATGCGTCAATGATGTTGGAGTACGTGCCGTCAGGTTTCCGGCCGGAGTATTGATCGGCGAGACCAAGCAGAAGAGTGCCATCGCCCTTTGCTGCGTCGGCCAGCGCCAGACCCAACACCGGCCAAAGATCCTGCGAATACAACGCCTGATTAACACCGGTCTCGATGATCCCTCGTGTTGCAGAGCGTCCGGCGAAATCGGTTCCGCGAACGGCGAGTGGTTTGTCTAGCGACGACTTTCTAATCGTTTCCAAAATGGCCGCCGCCCCCGCGTGGGCGTAGCACTTTGTGTCTTTATCGCATGCCGCGGCGAAGTCGGCGAACGCTTGGTCGAATTGCTGACGGTTGGGGTCAACGGTCGTGGTCGTTGTTGCACCGGCGTTGGTGGTTGACGTGGTCTCGCCACCACTACTGGGACCGGAGTCGGCCGCGCTGTTGGGATCCACTGCGCCATCGAGCACCATGGCACGAATGTTGTTGGGGAACAGCGTGGCGTAGACGCCGCCTAACCGGGTGCCGTATGAAAAGCCGAGGTACGTCAGTTTTTTGTCGCCAAGGGCCTCGCGCAGCACGTCGAGATCCTGGGCCGATTCATACGTAGAAAGGTGTCGCAACAAGGTGGCATTGCTGCCAGCGCACTCTTGGTTGATGCGCTTGCCTTCGCTGACTGACTTCTCGATTGACTTGGGGTCGGTATCGTCGACCCACTCTGCCACGTATACATCTTTGTTGGTGATGCAAAGAATGGGGCTGCTCTCGCCGACCCCTCGAGGGTCGAACCCTACGAAGTCGAAGGCATCGGTAATTTCGGCAGGCATTTCGTACACCAAACCTTGCGCCGCTTCCACGCCAGAACCGCCAGGACCGCCAGGATTGATGATGAGACTACCGATTCGCTTTTTGGAGTCTGCTGCAACCTTGCGAGTCACTGCGATTTTGATTTTCACGCCTTCGATGTCGGCATAGTCGAGTGGCACAGCGACGGTTGTGCACTCAAAATCGGGGTTGGTGTCGCATTTGTTCCACTTTGGCTTGGCAGGATGAAATTTCCCGAGATTGCCGTTGGCGTCGCCGGCCGTTGGTCGTGATGTGGTCGACCCCGGCGATGTGCTGGATGTCGAGTCTGATCCTTTTGAGCTCGTCGTCGTTTCGTCCACTTTGAACAGGTATCGGGTGGTGCCTGTGGTATTGCGCACTCCATGTTGGGTGCAGGCTGTTATGGCCAGCGCACACAGTGCGGCCATTGCTATCGACTTACGCATCGGGCAACACTTTCACATTCACTTGGTTGTTCATTGGCTATCGGCATTTGGCCAAGGCGTCCTTGAGTTTGGTTTCGAAATCGACCGGGAATTGCCCGCCGTACAGTCGTTGCAACGACGATTCCGGCTAACGCCTGTGGAGTTGGTGACGCCGACGGCAACGAATTTTCGGGAGTTCAATTTCGGCGGCCGAGTTCTCCGGCCAGTTGCCCGAGCTGTTGTTCGCCGGCAAATGTCTGCCCGCCGATATCAAGGAACTGTTGCAACAACCCAGGGGTGCTTTCGTGACTGAGTGTGGCGTTGAAAGCGCCGCTTTCTTGGATGAGGTGATCGGTAAGGTCGCCCTCTGCCCGCAGTATTGCCGCCTTGGCGGCCCGTACGGCGTGGATTGGAAATCCGGCGATCCGGGTGGCCATACGACGCACAAACGGCTCGATGAGCTCGGCGGGCAATGCCCGGTTCACCCAGCCATATAGCTGAGCGGTGACGGCATCAACGTCGTCGCAACCCAAGATGATCTCCATTGCGCGACTGCGCCCCGCAAGCCGGCTCAGCCGCACTGTTCCTGAGCCGCCAGGCAATATCCCGAGCGCCACCTCGGGCTGATTGAAAATGGCTTTGTCGATAGAGGCAAAGCGCATATCGCAACTGAGCGCCAGCTCACTTCCCCCGCCGCCCACTCGGCCTTCGATCATGGCGATCGTTGGTTTTGGCATCGTGCGAAACAATTCGCACATGGCATGAAAGCTGTTGGGTTCGTTCGGTATGCCGGCGTCGCGTGGCAATTGTTGGATGAGTGTCACGTCGAAGTGGGCGATGAAAAAGTCGGGGTTGGCACTGGCCAGAACCACTACCCGCACATCGTCGTCGGCTGCTAGTTGTCCAGCCGTTTTTGTGAGCTCCATAAACATGGTGAGATCAAGCAAATTGATGTCGCCATTT
>JBBRKR010000005.1:0-219521 GCA_038231795.1 Acidimicrobiales bacterium | reverse complement strand
TGCGGGGCTATAGCTCAGTCGGTTAGAGCGCATCCCTGATAAGGATGAGGTCGCAAGTTCGATTCTTGCTAGCCCCACCCCGCAACCTCCTCGAAGTAACTCGAAGGACGCAATGAAACTTGCGAGAAACGTCAGCCTGGTGGCCATTGTGATTGGCCTAGTAGCAGCGGCGATGCGCGTGCGAGGCTCAGGCGGTCGACCCCCTTCTAACGGTGCCTGGAAACGAATCTAAAGACTTTCTGGAAAAGTTTCTCAAGTTTTTCCACAAACGTGTCGTTACTCAGGAAGGCGATATGCACGTTGGAGGGAAACAATGAGCAAGGTACAAACCAAAACTGTAGTTATTGATTCAACAACCCCGTTGGACGTAACGACCACACCGATTTCGGCGCGACGCGCTGCGGCATCCACACTCGACGAGGCGGTGATGACCAGAATCGAAGACAACTTGGCTCTAGTGAAGCAGGTGGTGTTTCAAGTAGCCACCCACTTCCCCCGTCACGTTGACCGTGAAGAATTGGCCCGAGCCGGCGCACTTGGACTCGTGGAAGCTTCGCAGCGATGGGATGAAATGCGCGGCGTGCCGTTCGATCGATTTGCCGCCCGCCGTATCCGAGGTGCAATCCTCGATTCCGTTCGATCAGCCGACTGGGCCCCACGGTCCGTTCGCACCCTGTCGCGTCGGATGGAATATGTCGGCCAAGAACTCGGCAACGATCTTGGCCGTATGCCGACCACCGACGAAGTCGCAGAAGCACTCGGTGTATCGCCGCAACGGCTCAGCGTGCTGCAGGATCGGGTTTACCGCAGCGTTGTGTTGGCGCTTGATCAGTTCCTTACCACCGACGATGACGACGATGCGACCTTTGGTGACGTGTTGTCGACCGGCGTGTTTGACGAGCCGGCTGAAGAACTCGAAACCCGTGAATTGTTGAGCTACCTGCGTGACGCGGTGGCCTTGCTACCAGAACGTCACCGTTTGGTTATCGTTGGCTATTTCATGGAAGGCAAGACGTCGTTCGATCTAGCCAGATTTCTGGGTGTCACTGAGTCCCGTGTGAGTCAGTTGCGTTCGGAAGCTCTCGAGATGCTTCGCACAGGCATCAAAGCGCAATACAACCCAAGCGATCAGCCAATCGACTTGCGCGAAAGCGGCAAAGCTGCCCGCCGCCAGGCCAGTTACGTAGAGGCCCTGGGTGATGCGTCATCGTGGCGCAACCGACTTGATCTCACGGACACTGCCTTGGGCAGCCGGGAGTTTGTCCACGCCCTGTAGTGAGTTGCCAGGCTGGGCTGGCGGCGTCGTTCGATAGGCTGGGAACAGCTACGCACCATTAGAAATCAATCGACGCACCACGAGGACTGTATTCGTGCCAACCACCTACCCGATCAAACCTGGTCTCATCAGTGCACGTCGTACTGTGCCGCGGACAATCGTGCGGCCGGAATACGCGTTGACTGGCGAACCCAAAAGGCCTCGCAAGCAGCGACTTAACAAGTCCGCCAGTGAAATTGAACGTATGCGGCTGGCTGGCCAGGCTGCGTATCGGGTGCTCGAAGGACTCCGTGAACATGTCGTGGTTGGAGTGTCCACAGATCATCTTGATGCTTTGGCCCACGATGCATATATTGCTGAAGGCGGCTACCCCAGCACACTGAACTATCACGGTTATCCCAAGGCCATCTGCACGTCGGTTAACGAAGTCATTTGCCATGGAATTCCCGACAGCCGCAAACTTGTCGACGGCGACATTGTGAATTGCGATATCACCATTTTTCTTGACGGTATGCACGGCGATTGTTCTGCCACGTACCTAGTGGGGGACGTTGATGAGCAGTCTCGAAAACTGGTCGACGTGACTCGGGAATGCATGATGAAAGGCATCGAAGTCATTGCGCCGGGCGTTCCTATTCGGGAGATCGGCCGGGCCATACAGACTCATGCTGAGGCTCACGGCTATGGCGTGGTCCGGGAATATGTTGGCCATGGTATCGGCGAAACATTCCATGGCGAGCCCACCGTTCTGCACTACTTCGAGCCCCGCGCTAAGACTCGCATGGAGGCCGGGTGGACGTTCACCGTCGAGCCAATGATCACTATGGGCGACCCCGAATCGGCCACGTGGGATGACGGATGGACCGTAGTAACTGCCGACGGCAGCCGTACTGCGCAATGGGAACACACGGTGCTTGTCACCCCGACGGGTGTAGAAATTTTGACGCTTCCAAAAGGTGCGCCACAACCGTTCCTGTAGGTGGTTACCCGGCCGGCGTGAGTTCGTCTGGTTTCATGCCGCTAGGGGATGGGTCGTCGAGCGATGGCGACAGTCCTGGTAGTGCATGAATGGCGAGAGCGCATCCGAAACCGAAGCACGTCGCGATGGCTATTCGAGCAAGCACTGGGTTGATGCTCGACACCAGTACGGCGTTGCGGATCACGCTGAATTGGGTTATTGCCCACACCACTGATACGGCGCCGCACGCCAATTGACATAGCGAACGAAGTACGACGTTTTTTCTGGCAAACATGCCCAAGGCGCCAAACGCCACGACCACAATGCCGAGCACCACGACCCATGTTTGGGTCGGAGTGCCTTTGGGGACTGAACCTTGCTCGATCACACTCACGGCGATCGCGATCCCGCCAGCCACGATGCCGACGGGAACGATTGGCCACCTTCGTAGCGCGATCCACCCAATACTGGCCGCGAGGATCGCGATGATGATGGGGATGATCGGCGAAGGGGCGTCAAGCAAATTTAGGGTCCCGGAAATTTTTGATGGAACACCGTCGATGGTGAGGGCAATAGTCCAATCCTGAACGAATCCTGATTCCCGGCCCTGTTGTTTGAGTGTCTCGGGCAGGCCAGGTGACATGAAATGTATGAGGTGACTATGCCACGCGTAGGTGCCGCCGGTGGCGACTGTTTTCCATACTGGTGCCGCTTTAGCATCGGCGTCGGGCGGTAGCGCGGTGGTGGCGTAGCGGTCGTTGTTGAGATATGTGGCTGGCGATTTTTGGTTTGTTTGAACGGTGCCGTCGGCCAGAATTTGGAGGTAGGGTTCGCGTTCGTAGCCATCAATCACGACGACGTGGCCGGGTTCTACGGTGATTTCGAGAAACGAGTCGCCTCCGCTGACGCGAGCGGTGACGGCTGCGGTGGCGGGGGTGATGCTGGTGACGACACTCAAATAGTTTGTGTTGCTTCCTGCGTCGGCGAACGCGGGAGTGGCACCAATGGTCAACATTGCCGCCACGGCTGCGCAGCTGGCTCCGAGTAGACGCCGTTTCAATTGATGCGCACTTCTGCGGCGCCGAAAATTTCGTTGAACTTGTTTTCGAATCCTTTGACGGTCACGAGCCACTCTCCTGGCTGGGTGAAGGGCAACGTGTTCAGCTGGTAGTGCCCTGGTCCAGCGATTGATGGTTTGCGGGTGATGCCGCCGATCTGCGCCGATGGCAACGCGAATTCCAGTGACACATCGTCGACCGACGCAATGGGCCGTCCAGCCGTGTCGAGCACGTACAGGTGGATGACTCCGGTTCCTACTGCTGGGGGGCTGATCACGATGTTGACGCGCTGGGCGCCGAAGGAAACCGTTGTGGAAAACACCGTGGGCTTGGCAGCGGTTTTGGCCGGCACCAGGTTCACCAGCACACCGGTAGCCGCCGCTGCCCCCGTCAAACACACCAGCTCAATGGCCATGGCAACGGCCAACGTTTTGGTCAGCTTGGAGACCCCGCGCCGTATTTTGGGGACGAGCACAAAATGGTTACGAATCCCGAACAGAGCTGCCAACCCGACGAGCACCACCTTCACCAGAAGGGCTTTGCCGTACGACGTGGGCGTCACGTTGGACCACGATCGCACTTCGTTCCAACCCATCGTGATGCCCGCGATTCCGAGTATCACGATGGCCCCCGTTGCCATGGCGCTGTAGCTGGCCACTAACGAAGCAATTCGCGTGTTGGGATCGGGTTCGAGATCGGTTTCCTCGCCGGTGTCCGACACGTCGGTGTCGGCTTCGATATTGGAGGTCTTGTGGTGTTGACGCAGGGCGGTTACCAGACCGACTCCGCCCCCGAACCACACAGCTGCCGCTCCGGCGTGTACGGCCACAAGTGCCATGTACAACGGCTTGGGCGACGACGACACCGAATGCCCGACCACGGCAAACGAATAGCACAACACCCCAGCGCCCACTACGCCCACGGCGCGCGCCCATTGTTGGGCTACAAATTTCCATGCCACCACGAGCGCGGCGGTACCTTCCGCTGCTAACAAAATTCCCCACCCCACGCCCGACCCCGCTGCGTCGCCCAATGAATGGCCGTCGCTCAGCGCGTCCCATCCAGTGCCGCTAATCAACGCGGCCTGCACAATCAACGTGGCGCCGGAGGCCAGGATGCCAACAGTTGACAGCACTAAAAAGATTCTCGTTCCTGGTCCCGGATCGTGAATCGACTGCGCCCGATTGGCCGTGATCCGGAATATGCACCATCCCGCCGCGATCAATAAACAGATGTACATCACCATGCGCACGGCATCGCCTGCTCGTGGCCAATTTCCCAAACCTGGCCCGCTGGCGGCGGCTGTCAATGCCGCGTCTTTGCTACTGGGCAACGTACCCACATCGAAGGTGATAGTGCCGCTCACGGGGTGGGAATCGTCAGAAACCGCTCGCCACGAAACAACGTAGGTGCCTGTGGAGAGGTCTTTGAGTGACACGGCAATATGCGTGCCATTTGTGGTTGTTCGGGCATCGGCTTTGTCGACCCGTTCCCCGCTGGTATTTGTGACGCGGATGGCTCCGGGATCGACGGTCACCTTTTCGGAAAACGCCAAGTCGATTGCGGCTGGCGCTTGGAGTACACGAGCACCGTCAGATGGTGTTGAGGACTCCAAGGCTGCGTGCGCTGATGCTGGGCCGCTCATCAAAATGATCGACGACGCAGTGATCGAACACACAGCGATCATGCGACGAAGAAGGCGGGGACATTGATTCACGAGGCCAGGGTAACCTGATGACGTGAGCGAGTGAACGCGCTTGGGTGCGACACCCAATACAACCCCACCACGCCAACCACGCTCAAAAGGTGTTGCACGTTGGTGAACAGGTGACTGTGGCCGTTGAGGGCGTCGAATGCGCCTGAATTGATCATCAGCAATGCCAATACTCCGCACATGGGCAACAAACCGTCGGCGCGCCGGGGCTGCCATGCCGTAACAATCAACCCGATCGCCAACGCCGCGTACCACGAGCCCATTTCGCGAGCCATATGCAACGATTCCCCTCGGCCGAAAAGCAATGGTGGCACGCTGAGGGCGAACTGAATTGTGCCCACAACGGCCAGGGCCACTCTGGCTTGAAGCAATGATCGGGCTGCGGCTCCCAAATGGGGTTGGGCGGCAACGACGATTCTGTTCGTCAAATTGGGTGACAGCCCGCTCGTGACCAGAGCAGGTTGCAGGTTAATTGACCGTTGAAGTTGATGGGCGCGATGGGCGAACGCTGCGCATGGATTGCACCATTGGGTGTGGTCATTCACCGAATCGGCATCGGGTAGGCCAACAGTAGATTCGGAATCAATCGACGCCGAGATGGCGTTTCGAATGGCGTGGCACCGGGGCGAGACAGCAGCAGTTTGATCCATAGCAGTGAAGTCGTTCTGGATGCGGTGTTAGTTCCCGACGGTCTGGAATTCGCGGATGCTGGTGGTACCTTCGAAAACGTGGATGACGTGACGCGCTGGGCGCTGAATGCGCGTGAAGGGGATCAGGCGGCGTTTTCGGCATTTGTGAGATCTACACAAAACGACGTCTGGCGTTTGTGTCGCCACTTGAGTGATGGTCAGTCGGCCGACGATCTCACGCAAGAAACGTATGTGCGAGCTGTGAAAGCGATTGGAAAATATCGCGGCGAAGCCCCTGCTCGATTGTGGCTGTTGGGTATCGCTCGGCGAGTATGCGCCGACGCCGTGCGTGCTAGCCAGCGTAGGCGGCGACTTGAATTGCGGTTGATGAATCGGGCCAAAACTACCGGGACGGATGTGTGCGGAGATGGAACCAGCGCCACCGAGTTGGCGTTGCTTCTTCGGGCCGTGAGCGAGGATCGAGCCTATGCGTTTTTCTGCACGCAGGTCTTAGGTTTGAGCTACGCCGAAACAGCAACCTTGGCCAATTGCCCGGTGGGTACGGTGCGGTCACGAGTTGCTCGAGCCCGGGCCGATCTGATGGGAATGCTGGACGACCAGACCGGCCAAGGCACCCAAAACGCTGCCGGCGACTAGTGGTTAGTAGCGGTGCTATTTCTTGGCGTGACGAGCCTGAGCAAACGCCAAACCAGCGCCAATCAGAACGCCGATTGCCACGAGAATTGCAATCACTGTGCCCGTATTGGAATCAGAATCAGACGATTTCGCCGGGGCGACCACACTCGGGACTGTCGTTGGCACTGCAACTGTTGTGGTGATCACGGGAACGCTGGTCGTTGAAGCTGGCGCCACAGTAGTGGTGCTTGACGGAGTCGTTGTGGTAGCCACAGTCGAGGCCGTGATGATGAACTCGGGTGCTGGATATTGAGGCTCTGAGCCATCGGCAAGAGGTGGCTCTACCCACCGCACAACTTCGCCATTGTCGTACGTTTGCAGGGCATTGAAAATGAGTTTTCCTTCACCGGGTAAGGCGTCGACTTTGAAAGAAAACGTCACCCGGTCCGTGCCGGAAATATTTCCGCCCGACCAGGTAATAACCGAATTTTCGAACTTCCCAGTCCAGCCTGATGCCGACAGTGGAGTGATGACGCACTTGGCACATTCCGGTGGGAGTTGGAGCTCCACCTTTATTGTGCTTGCCGCGGTCCGCTCATTTGGCACCCCGATAGTCAGGGTGGCCGGTGCGCCGGCCTCGGCAGTGGCGGGATCGAATTCTGCGTGGGCGAACGCAGTGCCACTCCAGCTAATCATGGCGACCAGTACGAGTCCAGAAAAGGCAGAAATACGTTTCATGGCCTAGGAGTCGCTTGGTGAGCCCTTTGAGTTCCCGCCGCTGGGAAATTTGTCGTTGGAAAGTTTGTGTTCGATACGTTCGACAGCTTCGGTGAGCGTTTCGATTGATCGCCGGAGATCGTCTGCGGTGGCCACGTCATTGAGGGCGAGGCGCACCGATGCGACTTCTCTGGCCAGGTAATCGGTGTCGGCTTGGGTGCGGAAGTTGAGATTGCGATCGGCGTCTGCCTCGGCCCGGTCGCGGTCGGCTTGACGGTTTTGAGCCAACAAAATCAGCGGCGCGGCATAAGCGGCTTGGGTGGAAAACGCCAGGTTCAACAAGATAAACGGGTACTTGTCCCACCGGAACTTGATCCACGTGATATTCAAAATTATCCACACCACCACGATGCAGGTTTGAATGACCAAGAATCGTGCGGTGCCCAAAAGGCGGGCAATGGCTTCGCTGAATCGGCCAAAGGCATCAGGGTCGTAGTGAACACCGATCGTGCGCCGAGCGCGAGGGCGAGAGAGGTCCTCGCGGCGAGTCATCGCGACCTCGCTATTCGCGAACGTTGCCGCCAATCGTCGGGCAAGGTCCGGTCGAGCACGTCGTCGACGGTGACAGCCCCGACGAGTCGATGAGCGCCGTCGCACACCGCCACGGCTAAAAGGTTGTAGGCCGCCAACCGTTCGGCTACTTGAACGTCGGGAAGGTGTGTGTCGACCCACACGTCGGCCTGTTGTTCTTCCATAGTCAGGCAATCTGACATGGGGGTGCTGGGCGGCTCACGCAACAATCGTTGAAAACCAACTGTGCCCAAATAGGTGCCAGTGGGGGTGGCGGACGGGGGATTGGCCACGAACACCTGGGCGGCGAGGGCTGGCGGGAGCTCAGGGTCACGCAATTGAGCTAGCGCTTGAGCGACGGTGGTGACGGGGGTAACAATGATTGCCGCTGTGGTCATCAGGCCACCTGCCGTGTGGCCGTCGTAGCGCAACAGTCGCCGCAACGGGATGGCATCCTCGAGGTCCATGTGCTCCAAGAGTCGATCGCGTTGTGCTGACGGCATTTCGGCGAGCAAGTCGGCCGCGTCGTCTGGCCACATTTCTTCAAGCACGTGAGCGGCGCGGTCGACGTCAAGTTCGTCAATGATCCGGAGTTGTTCGCCTTCTGGGAGTTCCTCGAGCATGTCGGCCAGGGTGTCGTCATCCATGGCGTCGGTGATTTCGAGGCGCTCGGCGGCGGTGAGGGCTAACACCGTGTTGGCCACGTCCATGGGGTGCAGATCGCGAAATTGGGCTATCTGGGCGGCCAATTTGGAGCCCGGCGCGTTGACACCAAAGAGCTCTGGTACTTCGTGCCACCCAACCATCGAAGATGTACGCCGACGCAGACGGGGTCCCCGATTGGCCAAGGCAACGGTGGCCACTTCCCAGGAGTCGCCTTTGCCGATCGTGGGCCGCAGTGCAAGGTCGCTCACGATCTTGTCGCCCACTGGCCGATTCACCAATGTGGACGCCAAAATTTCGCCGGTGCGGAGCTTGAACGCTCCAATGTCGACGTTCCCGCTGCGAAGACGAATGCCCGTGTGATCAAGTGACCCCACCCGGCCGGCAGGGAGAAAGAATCGGCGCCGCTGTTGTGCGGCCACGAAACCAATCACTCTGGGTGCCTGGTTGGCAATGGGCGGCACGATGACGACATCATCGATTCGTCCTACTGGCGAACCGTCAACGTCGAGTAGAGGGAGCCTGGTGACACGAAACGCGTAAATCAGTTCGCTATTCACTGGGGCCACCTCCTGGGTTCACATGACCCGGTAAGAGTAGTGCCCGCGACGGTCGTTCCTGGCACGAAATTTCAACAAATCTGTGGATAACCCTGGGGATCAATCCTCAAGTTGTGGATGAGCCTGAGAATTTTCCGCAAACTTGCGTCGGTGTTTGTTCACAAACGTTGCTGCCCGACTCGATTTTGGCGGTCACCTCACCGTAGTGTCACGATCAAAGGGGGCCAATATGGCGCATGATCTGGTCATTCGAGGCGGAGAAATCGTGGACGGCACCGGCTCAGCTCCGGTACGGGGCGACGTCGCTATTACCGACGGACGCGTCACCCACATGGGTGACGTAACTGGCAGCGGACGCCGCGAAATCGACGCCGAGGGCCATCTCGTGACCCCCGGATTTGTAGATATCCACACCCATCTCGACGCCCAGATCGCGTGGGACCCCGTGGGCACATCGAGTTCGTGGCACGGTGTGACCAGCGTGGTGCTCGGCAACTGTGGCGTCACCTTCGCTCCGTGCAAGCCAGCCGATCGACGTTTCCTGGCCGAAATGATGGAATCGGTCGAAGATATTCCCGCCGATGCCATCATGAATGGGCTGCCATGGACGTGGGAAACGTACGGTGAATACCTCGACGCACTCGATGTGATGCCCAAAGGAATGAACGTCGGAGGCATGGTCGGCCATTGTGCGTTACGGGTGCATGCCATGGGCGAGCGTGGGCTGTCAAGCGACCCTGAGGCAGCCACTGCCGAAGACATTGCCAACATGGCAGCCATGGTTCGTGAAGCCATGAGCGCCGGCGCAATGGGATTTTCGACGTCGCGCACGCTGTTGCATGTGGTGCCTGATGGGCGCAACGTGCCAGGAACATTCGCAGGCGAAAACGAACTGATGGCCTTCGCCGACGAACTGGGCCGGGCCAAAGCCGGCGTGTACGAAGTGGCGCCCCGTTTCGAAAACGACCGCGATGGTTCGCTTACCGACAACGAGATCGGGTGGATGGCAAAGGTGTCGCGTCGTAGCGGCAGGCCAGTCACATTCGGATTGGCCCAAAGTGACCGCAAACCCCAGCTGTATTCCGAGATCATTGACATGGTCACCAAACACACGGCCACCGGCGGGGTTGTTCACCCGCAATCCACCGCTCGCGGGATTGGGATTTTGTTCGGCTTCACCCACCACACCCCGTTTGATTCGGTTCCGTCGTGGCGTGTATTGCGGTCATTGCCGTTGGCCGACAAAGTAGCTGTGCTGCGTGATCCGTTGCGGCGAGCCGAGCTGGTGGCCGATGCTGACGCAGCAACCATTCCCATGGATTTCGGCGCCCTGTTCGCGTTGGGCATAACCGACGCCCATTACGTGCCAACCCACGAATCAAGTTTGGCTGCCCACGCCTCGCGGCTGGGCATGAGCGTCGCCAATGCGTTCATCGAACTGAGCTTGGAATCAGACGGTCGTCGGCTCTTCAATTTCCCGTTCTTGAATCAGAACTTCGCCGCCGTTCAATACATGCTTGACCATCCCGTGGTGGTGTTAGGCCTGGCTGACTCTGGAGCCCATGTAGGCCAAATCATGGACGCCTCCCAACCCACGTGGCTGTTGACGTACTGGGTGCGCGAACGCCAACACATGTTGGTCGAGGAGGCAATTCGTCGGCTCACGTCGGAACCCGCTGCGCTGTTTGGTGTGAAAGATCGCGGGGTATTGCGCCCCGGTGCTTATGCCGATGTGAACATCATCGATCTCGATGCCATGCGTCTGCCGGTGCCCGAATACGTCCACGATTTTCCCAATGGCGCCGGGCGTTACATCCAAAAAGCTACCGGCTACCGGGCCACGATCGTGAACGGCGCCGTGTTCATGGAGCACGGCGAGCACACTGGCGCGTTGGCCGGTACTGTGCTGCGCTCCACCGACAAATAGCCCTTTTCGACGACAGAAAGTACGAGTCACACTATGACGGCAATGGCGATAGCGGCCCTCAAAGCCGAACGAAGCGAAGTCCTTGACCTTGCCCACTCGCTTACCCTTGCCGAATGGCATATGGCGAGTGATTGTGACGGGTGGCGGGTGCAGGAAGTGGTTGCCCATATGGCCGCCGTGTTCCGGGGAATAGTGGAGCCAGGCAGCGTGCCCACCGGCGACACCGAGGATGTGGAGGCCAGCGCGGAGGCGGGAGTAGCGGAAAGAAAATCGTGGGAACCTGCAGAGGTACTCGCTGAGTACGAGGAGTACTCCGCCAAAGCCATCGAAGCAATGAATGCAATGCAGGACCCGCCCATGGCCGACATGGTGATTCCTATGGGAAACCTGGGCTCGTATCCTCTGCATATTTTGGCGAACGCATTGGCTTTCGACCACTACTGCCATATACGCAACGACATTTTGAAACCCAACGGACCCATCGATCGCCCCCGCCCTCCCGACGATGATTTGCGGCTCGGCCCCACGGTCGTGTGGATGACAACCGGCATCCCACAAATGTGTGCAGGTGCCCTGGCCGATCAGAACTATTCAATCGTGCTGGAACTCACTGGCCCCGGAGGCGGAGCGTGGACGTACGGACCGGTTGGGGACAATGGCTTGGTGGAGTTTCATAGTGGTGAAACCACACAGGCTGTCGCCACCATCAAGAGCTCCACGAAAGACTTTGTGGTGTGGTCAACGAAACGACGCCCTTGGCGCGACATGGCTGTGGTCATTCACGGCGACAGCGTGCGGGCAGCTGAATTTTTGGATGCCGTCAACGTGATCTGACGCCCCGAATTTCGGGCGAACGGATGGGGGCTTTTACCTATCGACGACGACGGTGAAGATACGGATACTGGAACCACTTCGACGGTCGGAACCAACCCCGCCCGGTTCCGGTCGTCGAAGTTCCTCTCGAGCAATACAGTCCTACATGTTGGCGCGAATCGGCTTCAATCGGCCCAACTTCAAATGTGACTGCGTTCGGCTGGGGCGCGCACTCTAAACTGTGGAAGCCGATTTTTAGGGGACGTAGCTCAGTTGGCAGAGCACCTGCTTTGCAAGCAGGGGGTCGTGGGTTCGATTCCCATCGTCTCCACTCCCTCACCGTTTTCGCCCCAGGAGTGGTTGTCGTGCTTCGTTTGTCGAATTTGTTTGTGAGGACGCTGCGTCAGGACCCATCCGACGCCGAAGTGGTGAGCCACAAGCTCCTTGTGCGCTCAGGATATATCCGTAGAGCTGCCCCTGGTGGATACACGTTTTTGCCTCTCGGCTTTATCGTGTATCGCAACGTGGAACGCATTGTGCGAGAAGAGATGGACGCAGCTGGGTTTCAAGAGGTGCACTTTCCTGCCTTGTTGCCCCGTGAACCCTATGAGGCCACAGGCCGGTGGACTGACTACGGCGATGGTCTGTTTCGATTGAAGGACCGCCGTGGCAACGACTATCTCTTGGCGCCCACGCACGAGGAAATGTTCACGCTCTTGGTGAAAGATCTGTACTCGTCGTACAAAGATCTGCCGCTCAGCATCTATCAAATCCAGACGAAGTATCGCGACGAAGCCCGTCCCCGGGCAGGGCTGTTGCGGGGCCGCGAATTCGTCATGAAGGACTCGTACAGCTTTGACGTTGACGACGCTGGCTTGCAAGCCAGTTACGACAACCACCGAGCCGCCTATATCAAGACATTTGATCGTCTGGGTTTGCCATATGTGATCGTGTCGGCAGTGTCGGGGGCCATGGGCGGCTCGGCCTCCGAAGAATTCTTGGCACCGCTCGATGCTGGCGAAGACACATTCGTGCGTTGCATGTCGTGCGGATATGCCGCCAATACCGAAGCCGTTCAAGTACAAATTCCAGCAGTTGTGGCTTTTGAAGGATTGCGCGATGCGCATGTGCATGAAACGCCAGATACCCCCACTATCCAAACACTGGTAGATCTTGTCAATGCTAGGGTCGAGCTACGCCACCCCGACCGCGACTGGACAGCGGCCGACACGCTCAAGAATTTGATCGTGAATCTCAAGCACCCCGACGGTACCCTGACGCCATTGGCTATCGGTGTTCCTGGCGACCGCGATGTTGATATCAAGCGTCTCGAAGCCCAAGTCAGCCCGGCAGAAGTGGTGCCGTTTACCGAAGACGACTTCGCGAAGTTCCCTGGCTTGGCCAAGGGGTATATCGGGCCTGGCGCATTGGGTGAAACAAAGCCCTCCGGCATTCGGTACGTCGTGGATCCCCGAGTGGTCGACGGCACGGCATGGATTACGGGCGCTGACCAACGGGGCAAGCATGTGATCGATCTCGTGGCTGGCCGCGACTTTGTGGCCGACGGCACAGTCGAGGCAGCCGAAGTGCGGGCCGGTGATCCATGCCCGACGTGTGGCTCGGCGCTGACGATTGCCCGCGGCATTGAGATCGGGCACATTTTCCAATTGGGACGCAAGTACGCGGCGGCTCTTGGGCTTTCGGTGCTTGATCAGAATGGCAAACAAGTCACGGTCACCATGGGCTCCTATGGCATTGGTGTGACTCGCGCCATGGCCGCCATTGCCGAATGCAACAACGACGACAAGGGCTTGTGTTGGCCTCGGGAAATCGCTCCTGCCGATGTGCATATCGTGTCGGCGACGAAGGGTAACGATGAGATTTCTGCCATGGCGGAACGACTCGCTGCCGAGTGGGAATCGGCTGGTTTACGAGTGTTGCTCGACGATCGCACCGGCGTGTCGCCAGGCGTGAAATTCAATGACTCCGAACTGATTGGCGTGCCCACGATTGTGGTCGTCGGCAAGGGTTTGGCGAACGGTGTCGTCGAAGTAAAAGATCGACGCACCGGCGACCGGCAAGAGATTGCCATTGCTGAAGTCGGCGCTGCGGTAGTCACAATCTGCCGTAATTAAGCCCGTTAGCTCTGGCTGGAGGACTGCCACATGGCGATGAAGCGCTTGAGAGATTTGGTGGCAGGGCCAGAATTATTGGATGCGACGACGTCGATAAGAAGGCCTCGGGTTACCGCGATGCCGAGACGAATCTCGACCAAATCGGGCGTTGTAAGCCACGGCACCAGGTCACCAATGTCCTTCAGCCACGCATGGGTGAGTGAGTCGTCGGCGCTATGAGCTGAACTTGCCACCGTCTCGAAAAAGAGCCGTACAGACGGCCGCATTTTTGGGGCAGAGAGTCGACGCCACAAAGCCAGAATGAGTGTGGCTGGGTCGGTTGTGGTGGTGGCCAATTCGCGGAGTAGTTGGCGTTGGGATTCTTCGACGTAGGCCACGATGGCGGCTACCAATCCAGCCCGCGATCCGAAGTGGTAGATCATCATCCGGTGGTTGGAGTCGACCGCCAACGCTAGCTCTCTCAGGCTTCTGTCGCCGATCCCGTTGGTGGCAACGTCGGCCACAATTTTCTCCAGCAACTCAGAACGAGAACTCATGGCGCGAGTGTACCGTTTGGTACATATTGGCGAAAAGTGTACCAATTGGTACACTGCGCTTATGAACCTGGAGCATACGATCACCATAAATGCGCCGATCGAAAAGGTGTGGGCGCTAAATACCGGCATAGAGAATTGGCCGTCGCTCATGACCACTGTCACGAGCGTCAAGCGACTCGACGATGGTCCGCTGCGGCCGGGAAGCACGGCCTTAATCAAACAACCCGGGCAACGATCGACCGTGTGGACCGTCACCGACGTCGAGCCACATCGATTCTTTGCCTGGAACGCCAAAACCATGGGCATGTCAATGCGGGCCACGCACAGCCTGGTTCAAACCGGCGACGCAGTAACCAACGCGCTCGGCATCGAGATGTCCGGCCGGCTGGCCGCCATATTTGGCCGAATCGTCAGCCGGTCAGTTCGTAAGGTCATCAAGACTGAAAACGAATCGTTCAAACGGGCCGCCGAAACGGTGTGATCTACCTGGCTGAGCCAATCAATTCTTGCGCTTGTTTGAACAAGCCAATCGTGGTGGCGTGCAGTTGGTCACCGGTGGCTCGAGGCGCCAGGCCGGCGTAGGCACGAGCATTTGTGCCTTCCAGAATGATACCCAGCCGATAGCACGCCAATACCCGGTACCACGGCAACTTCGTCATGTCGCGTTTGGTATTGGCGCCGTAGTGATCGATCACCGATTCAATGGTGGGAAGGTGCGGAATCGAAACTACTGCCGATGGTGATCCGGCCGTGGGCCATGTGGCGAGCAGGTGTCCAAGATCCAGCAACGGGTCCCCAATAGTGGCGAGTTCCCAATCCACGATGGCCGCCAACGCTGGATCGGCAAACCGGAACATCACGTTGGCGAAATGGAAGTCGCCGTGAATTATTCCTGGCACCCACTGCGCTGGCTGATTGGCTCTCAACCAGGCGGCAACATCGTCGACACCCTTGATGCCATGGCCGGGATAGTTCTCAAATGTGGCGTAGGAGTCAAGGTGACTGCCCCACCGATCGACTTGGCGTTCTAGCCATCCCGACGCTTTGCCGAAATCGCCGAGGCCCACCGCGATGTGATCGACATTTCCCAAAGCGCTGATACCGTTCGCCATGGCGAGGCCCATCTGATGTTGCATTGCCGACGACGCGACATAGATATGGGGGAGCCCCACCGACGGATTAAATCCGTCAACAGGTTCCATGAGATAGAACGCGGCGCCGATCACGTCGAGTGAATCGCAACCAGCAATGAAGCCAGGGTGAGGTACATCGCTGGTTGCCAATGCACTCAAAACTCGAGCCTCGCGGCGCATAGTGTCGTCGCTGTTTGGGCGCTTGAATTCGGGCGGCCGGCGCAACACGAACTGTCGGCCATCTCGCTCGAATTTGAGCAAAAAGTTTTGCGTGCCACCTGTCAAAAGTTCGACGTGTCCGATGGGCCCACTGCCTAAATTTTGGTCGTCCATCCATGATGAGACCCGAACCAAATCGACCAGGTGGTCACCAATAGGATTGTTGATCACGCCGGCCAAAATTACAGAACGGGTACGTCGTAATATTTCGCCCCGCCGCCGGATGCCAAAACATCTTCGAGCCAACTTCCGTCGTAGACGTCGTTCGGGCCTTGCATCAGGTCTGGTGCATCTGCGCCATCTGGCGTCGTAACGGTTGACCACGCTTGGCGCTTATATGTCCAATTTTCGGGGAACAGTTCATGCGCTTCACGCCACCACGGGACTGCTGCATCGGGGCCGACGGCGCGTCGAAGATGTTCACCGAGGGCGAAACATGCCGCTGCTCGTGCGTGTTCAACCGGGCGAGGCTGGCTGCGGGCAACTACTTCGTCGGGGGTCAAAGCGAACTGGCTCGTGGCACCATTTTTGGCCCAGTCGATGATGGCCGCCCGGTAAGCCTCGGGATCACTTTGCATGGCCTTGACCTGTTGCAAGGTGATCGTCATGCGCTCCGGTAAACCATCGGGAATTTCCATGTCGCGCAATGGACTGAGCTCGATAGAGGCTTGTTCGGCTGGGCGCACGATCATGCCGTTTTCGTCGATCCAGACCGCCATGGGCACGTTCGTGAAACCGAAAAGTTCATCGGTGACATGGGCGGTGTCGATCAGGCTGGGATGGGTGGGGTTGGCGGCGTCAATGAACTGATACGTGTCGGTTGCGTTGATGTCGAGGGCCACCGTCACGATGGAGGCGCCGTATTGCTCGATTTCTGCATGAAGTGTCTGCCACCCGGGCAGAGCTGCTCGGCAGCCTCACCATGTGGACCAGGCCACCATGATTGTTCTGCGGCCTTTCATCGACGACATGGCGAACGGCTTGCCCTGACGGTCGATCAGTGTGGGATTGGCAGCGACAGCGGTGGGCAACGCCCGCCCACCTGACGCTGGCCCTAAGGACCACACGCCGTGAGTGGCATCGTGCACGATGGGCATGTTCAAGCGTGATGCGGCCGTCTCGACGTCGACGGTACCGTTGGCAAGCAGTGCTCCTGGTGCCGGCACGCAGACCTCTCCACGACACAACCCTTGCGGTTTGGGACTCCAACCGGTGCCTGCTTCAAAGGCCTCTGTCGTGACGGTGAGCGAATTCAGAATCATGGCGTGACCGTACACCCCAATTCCACGCCCTAGGGTGGTGGACCCGTGGCAAAGTTCAAATTTCTCCCTCCTTCAGCAACTCCAGACAGCTCGGTGTTGCTCACGTCGCGAGGCGTTCGGGCTTTCGTGGATGGGCTTGTGTCAACGGCGCTTGCGATTTATCTCGGATTGTTGGGCCTCAGTAAATTCCGCATAGGTGTCATCACGACAGCAACGTTGGTGGGGTCTGGGGTGGTGACGATCGGCGTGGGTCTGCGCGCCCACGCCATGAATCGGCAACGGCTTTTGCAAGTAGTGGCGTTGGTGATGATTCTCACGGGCGTGGGGTTCGCCACACTGACCAATTTTTGGTTGCTGGTCGCGGTGGCGGTACTGGGCACGATGAATCCGTCTAACGGGGATGTGAGTGTGTTTTTGCCGACCGAGCAGGCGTTGCTACCAGGCACAGTCAGCGACACATTTCGCACCGCACTGTTTGGTCGCTACAGCTTGGTCGCTTTCATTCTTGGTGCATTCGGTGCATTGGCTGCTGGGCTTCCGGCGTTGAGCGCTAAGCACAATTGGCTATCGCCTCTGACGTCGTACCGACTCGTATTTGTCGTGTACACGGCAGCCGGGTTGACCGTGATGTTGTTGTATCGCAAGCTGGCCTACGTACCTCCGCCGGTGGGTGTTAGCCGGGCCGTGGGCTTGGGCGAATCACGTGCCATCGTGATTCGAATGGCGGCTCTTTTCAGCCTGGACTCCCTGGGCGGCGGATTCGTGGTGAGCACCATGATGATTGTGTGGCTCCAGAATCGGTTTGCCTTGTCGGCGGGAGCCATCTCGGTGATTTTTTTCGTCACCAGCCTGCTATCGGGCCTGTCGGCGATGTTGGCGGTGCGTATTGCTCGTCGCATCGGGCTCGTGCGGACCATGGTGTTTACCCACCTTCCCGCAAACGGTTTTCTGATGTTGACCCCGTTCATGCCCAACGTGTCGCTTGCCGTGACGTGTTTGATTTGTCGAAGCTTGTTGAGTCAGATGGACGTACCGGTGCGTAGTAGTTACGTGATGGCCGTGGTGACGCCTGCCGAACGACCAGCTGCCGCCAGTATCACCAACGTGCCGCGCAGCGTGGCCTCCGCGCTGCCCCCCGTTGCGGCGGGGTGGATGCTCGCCCACTCCAAATTCGGGTGGCCGTTGCTGTTGGGTGGTGGCCTCAAAGCCCTATACGACGTGTTGTTGTTAGTGATGTTTCGTCACGTCAAGCCGCCTGAGGAACAGTAACTACTATCCGGTTGCGAGCAACATGATGCCGCCCACTGCGCACGCCAAACCTGCTGTTTGCCCGGCACTCATACGTTCTTTCAGAATCAGCCACGCCAGTACCACCGTGACTGCCGTGTACAACGATTGCAATGGGGCTACCACGGCGAGGAGGCCTTTGCGGGTGGCGGTAATGAGCAGAATCGTGGCCGACGTGTCGCCAAGCGCGTTGCCCAAAATGATCAGCCAATCGCGTCGAACGAGCACAACTTTTTCGTAACGCCGGATCCGGTTAAATGCCAGCGCACCGCCCACCATGGTGACCCGCTCCATGACTGCTGGCCACACGCCACCATTCGCCGATGTGTTGGACAGCAAGATCACGGCGAACCCAAAAGCGACGCCCGCGGTCAGGGCCAAAGCGACGCCCGACATCTGTATGTGGTGTTCGATGTGATCAGGTTTGCTGCGGCTCAACATCACTACGGCCACAATCACCACGGCAATGCCGGCCGCGGTTTGCGTGTTGAGGCGTTCACCAAATGACACGCCCCAAAACACAGGAATGAGAGCTGAACCAACAGCAGTGATGGGTGCCACGACAGCAATGGGGCCGATGGCCAGGCCCCGGTACAACAATCCTAAGCCGATGATGCTGAGCAGCCCGATGACTAGTGAGCGGTAGATGTCGCCGGCTGTTGGATGGCCGCCGATGATGATGGCCGCCACGAGGCCAAGCGCCAATGCGATTGGTTGGCTGCGGGTCAATACTTGAGTGCCTTGCATTTTTCGGGCCGTGAATCCTCCGCAGAAGTCGCCGAACCCGAAGCACAGCGCCACCATGAGGCCTAGGAACACTGCCATGTCTAGGCGTCCTGACGGGTCACGTCGTCGAACGTGTCGATGTCACGCAACGCGGGAAAATGTCGCCACCACACGCCCACGATCACGATGGTCGCAATTCCGCCCGACACTATGCCCCACACTGTTCCCATGAGCTGCGCCGCCATGCCCGATTCGAATGCGCCCAGTTCGTTTGACGCACCAATAAACACCTGCTCCACGGCAGTGACCCGGCCTCGCATTTCTGTGGGCGTGGCAAGCGGCACCAGGGTGGATCGAATGAACACGCTGATCATGTCGGCGGCGCTCAAAATCAACAGCGCTCCGACGGCTACCGCGAAATTGTTGGTCACCCCCAACACGATGGTGGCCACCCCGAATACACCAACCGCGATCAGCAACTTTCGGCCGATGCCTTTCGTGACAGGGCGCACAGCCAACACGATGGCCATCGCTGAAGCGCCCACCGACGCCGACGCCCGCAAATATCCAAGTCCTGTGGAACCAACATGGAGGCGGTCCTTGGCAATGGCGGGAAGTAGCGCCACTGCGCCGCCAAAGAGAACGGCGAATAGGTCAAGGCTGATGGCCGACAGGAGCAGCGGTGTGCGGCGTACGAAATGTAAACCGTCGAACGCTGTGCTCATTTTTGGACGTTCGGCGTGCTGCTTGTGGGCTTCAATCTGTTTGTTAATGCAGAGCGCTGCCCCGGCACCTAGCACCAATATTGACGCCGCGAACCAGTACGGCAGCGACGGGTTGACGGCATACAGAAAGCCGCCCAAAATCGGGCCCCCTATCCCCGCCGTGGTCCACATTGACGACGACACGGCACTGATGCGAGGCAACAAATTTTCAGGGACTGTTGATGGCACCATCGATCGAATGGCGGGGCTGGTGAACCCTCGAGAGGTTCCAAAAAAGACGACGAGAGCAATGATGGGCCACACGCTTGTGGGGTGTGATCGGGCATAAATCGCCAGTCCAATTGACGACAGCACTTCACCCATCAACCCTATGGCTGCAATTTTGCGTCGATCAAACCGGTCGGCCACCGATCCGGCCACGAAAACCAGCAGCGCGGTGGGAGCGAACTCGGCTAACCCGATCCACCCAAGATCCAGTTTGCGGCCGGTCATGTCATAGACCTGTTTGCCAAGGGCGATCGCCTGGGCACTGGTGGCAGTGGTGTGTAGAAACATGGCCAGCAAAATGAATAGAGCGGCGGGGTGTTTGAGGAGTTCTTTGGCGGATGGTGGTGCGGGGGGATGTGCAGTAGAAGTCATAGGCGCCGTTTGAGGGCTTCTCGTTTCGATAGGCCCGACAACTGGGAATCGTGGGTATGCACAAAGTGTTGCACGGCGGCGAGGTCAATCGAAGCGTAGGACCGCAACGCCCAACCAATGGCTTTGCGGATGAAGAAGTCGGTGTGGTCAGCATGTTGCACGCAGGCGTCAAACAGCCAATCGGCATCGGTGTTTTCTTTGTATCGCTCTTGGTGCAGTATCGCCGAGCGTACGAGCCACATGTTGTCGGAATTGAGCCAGCGGTCCATTTCGCTTCGCAGCTGTGGGTGGTGGGTGACGAGCTCTCCGGCGCCGTGACGGCACAATACATCCACGGTGTCCCACCACGATTTGGTGGTGATGAGTGCCTCGATGGTGACCAAAAATTCGGCAGAACATTTTTTGGTGTGCCGCTGGATTTCGTCGAGCGCGTAGTACTGAAATTCACGCGGCGGTAGTGCCCACAGTTTGGTGACCAGTTCAACAAGTTGCGGTTCTGTTGGGCGTGCGAGCAACGGTCTGACCGCTCGGGCGATTTGGCGATGAAGGGGAGCGGGAACACCGAAATAGAGGAACTGATCGCGCATGTAGGCGGCCATGGCGGTAGCTCGCTCGGGGTCGGCAGCGGTGTGGAATTGGTGGCTCAGCGAGGCGATCACCGCGTCGACGTCGTGGCTCACTGTTTCAGTATTTCAGACGGTTGATTGCCGAGGGCGGCGAATATCACCGCCGCCGCATGGCTGACATTGAGTGAGTCCACATCGGCGCGTTGTTCAATGCGAACGTGATGCTGTGCCCGAGCCAGAAAATGATCGGAGAGCCCATTGCTTTCAGTGCCAAATGTGAGCGCCAGTTTGTTATGGGTTTGGGCAGCGAATTGCCGCAACGGCGTGGCGTGGGATGCTGGCGTCATGGCGACGAGTTCGAATCCGTGAGCGGTCACCATGTCGAGCGCATCTGGCCACGGGTCGATTCGCGCCCACGGCATATGTAGGCAGTAGCCCATCGAGACGCGTACGACCCTTCGATACAACGGATCGCACGAAGTCGGGTCGAGCAATATTCCGTCTATGCCGAGCGCCCGGGCGCTTCGAAAAATGGAACCCAAATTTTCCTGGTCCGTGATGCCTTCTACGATGGCGATTCGTCGGGCGTTGGCTACCACCTCGGCGATTGGCGTGAGAGCCCGCCGACCGGCACACACCAACAAACCTCTATGCAAGTGATAGCCGGTTGTGAGGTCCATGATGGCTTGATCGCACACCAATACGTCAACGTCAAACCGGTCGAGTAACGCCGCGAACTGGTCCCGTCGAGCTGGCGATACCAACACCGAAACAATCGGGTAAGTGGATTGCAAGACGCGCTGCAAAACAAGTTTGCCTTCGGCAATGAACACCCCGTGCCCTGTGGGGCCCGGCACGATTTGGGCCCTACGGAGCACAGGATCACGCAGCGCGACGTAGGGGGCTAGGCGTTCGTCGGAACCGTCACTAACAACCCAATAATTTGCCACTATTGGGCGGCCACAAGGGCGATTTCGACCTTCCATGAGTCGTTGACTAACGCTGGTACGTACACCAACGTGGAAGCGCATTTGTGCCGACCTAGTGCCCTATCACGGGCTGCCATCACCTGGCCAACATCGTTGCCAGACACCACGTATGTCGTCATCGAAACCACGTCGGTGGTGGTCATTTTGACCTCGCTCAGCAATGCTCGCAGGGTGGTCCAAATAGCGGCGGCTTGTTCGCCAATGTCGTCTGGCACGGAGCCGTCAGTGCCAACGGGGCCAATGCCTGCGGTGTGCAACCACTGGTTGGCGTACCAAGTGGAAGTACCGAGCGCATAGTTCGCAGTCGGTGCGCTAACGGATTTGGGAGCTACAGGTTTCGATGCCATCAGCTATCCGAAGAACACTTCGGCTACGCCGTGGAACAACGACAAGTCAACGGTTTTCAGCGATCCAACGGCCTCGGCCAGTGGCACGCGCACGATGTCGTTGCCGCGCAGGGCAACCATATTGCCGAAGTCGTTGTCGTGCACGGCGTCGATAGCTTCGACGCCAAACCGGGTAGCCAATACACGGTCATATGCGGTCGGCGTGCCGCCGCGCTGGATATGACCCAACACGGTGGCCCGTGTTTCGAATCCGGTTCGTTCTTCAATGGCATCGGAAATGCGCTGCCCGACGCCACCGAGTTGGGCGTGGCCGAATGAATCGATTTTTCCCGACAAGACAGCCAGGGTGCCCTCTGAAGGAGTGGCCCCTTCGGCAACGACAACGATCGACGCGAAATGTCCAGACTGATGACGGTGACGCAAAAAATCGCACACCTTGTCGATGTCGAACGGTTCCTCAGGAATCAGGATGACCGTTGCGCCCCCAGCAATCCCGGCGTAGGTGGCGATCCAACCAGCATGGCGTCCCATGACTTCAACGACCATCACCCGATCGTGTGATTGTGAAGTGGTGTGCAGGCGGTCGATGGCGTCGGTGGCAATTTGCACTGCGGTGTGAAACCCGAATGTGACGTCGGTGGCCGAGAGGTCGTTGTCGATTGTTTTAGGTACACCGACCACGTTGATGCCGTCAGCGAAAAGTTTGTTGGCCACGCCGAGTGTGTCTTCGCCACCAATGGCGACGAGCGCGTCGAGCCCATTGGCGGTCATCGATGCTATCACCGCATCAACGCCGCCTTCGACCTTGTACGGATTAGTACGCGAGCTGCCCAATACCGTTCCGCCTTGGGGCAACGTACCGCGCATGGCTGCAATGTCGAGTGGTGTGGTGGCATTGTCGATAGCGCCCTTCCAGCCGTTAAGGAAACCCACGAACGTGTCGCCGTGAATTGTTTGACCTTTTCGGACAACGGCGCGAATAACAGCATTGAGGCCAGGACAATCGCCGCCCCCAGTGAGTACACCAATTTTCATGACGACATTCTTACGTGAGCGGCAACGTGAGCGGCAACGACCGCATTATTTTCGGCTAACGCCAAATTGGCGGGGATGCTTCGCCCTTCGGTGGCTTGCGCAATACGACCCAAAATGAACGGGGTGACGGCATTGCCGCGTATGCCGTTGGCAGCAGCATCGAGTTCGGCGTTCGCCAGTACATCGTCGATTTCGGACGACGGTATTTCGGCGGTAACGGGAATCGGGTTGGCCAAAAGGATTCCCGTGAGGGGCCGGCTCCGCGAAGCGAATATGGCCGCCACTTCGGTGGCCGACTCGACTCTGTGGGGCACGTTAACCCCAGAACTACGGCTATAGAAAGCAGGGAAATCATTCGTTTGCCAGCCCAAAACCGGCACGCCCATCGTTTCGAGATACTCCAATGTTCTCGATAAATCCAGAAACGCCTTTGCTCCCGCCGACACGGTAATCACAGGGTGATTCGCTAACGCGTCGAGGTCGGCGGAAATGTCGCCGGTGATCTCTGAACCCCGGTGTACTCCTCCTATGCCACCGGTGGCGAACACGGCTACGCCTGCGGCATGGCACAGGGCCACGGTGGCTGACACGGTGGTCATGCCGTTTGGCCAATGGCAACCAATTGCTATGGCCAGGTCGCGTTCGGCCACTTTACGTGTGCCGGTCAGGATGCGTTCGTAGTCGGCAGGATCGATGCCCACTCGTGCGACGCCATCGAGCACAGCCGTGATTGCCGGTATCGCTCCATTGGAGCGGATAGCCGCTTCACAGACGGCCAAGGCGGTTTCGTTGTGGGGGTGTGGTAACCCGAGGAGCGAAAATATGGTGGACTCTAGGGCGACCACGGGGGTGCCGTCACGCAGTGCTTGGGCTACTTCGTCGTGGATGAGGGGTTGTATTGCCATTCCGCAAGTTTCGCACCTACTGGGTGGTGGAGACTTGGTCGCTAACGCTGATAACGATCGTGCTGCGCAATGAGGTGCGCGGAGGCGCACTGATGACCGGCGGTGGCTGCGTCGGTGTCAGATTTTCCGGCCAGCGTGGCGGCCAAGAATCCAGCCGCAAACGCGTCGCCGGCTCCGGTGGTGTCGAGGCCCTCGACGTTGATTGGGATCACATCAGCGGTGATGATGCGGCCTTTATGGTCCAGGAGAATTGCCGGATCGGCTCCTTGTTTGACCACGGTAAGGCGCACTTGAGTGAGCGGTTCGCTCAACAAATTGAGATGGGCAACTTCGGCACCATTGGCAAACAAAATGTCGGGACGCAATTCGTTGATGGCGTGACGACCTGTTTGGACGTCGTTAAAAAGTGCCACTGATGACGCATCGATTGACACCCCGGCTCCTGCCTGGCGCGCCTGGGTTATGGCCTGCCGGGCGGTGATAGATATTGGTCCACTGGCGAGTGAATACCACGGCACGTGGATGTACTGCACGCCGTTGAGGCAACCGTCTGGAAGGTTGGCGAGGTCCATTGATGCCCCTCGATCAGACACGAATGACCGTTCCCCGTCGTGTGCCACAATCACCAGAATTGAGCCCGTGCGACCAGCGGACGTGACAGCCAAGTTGACGCCCACGGCGGTAAGTTCGGTGGTGAGCAATGCGCCGGATTGATCGTCGCCGACCTGGCCAATGAATGTTGTTGATGTGCCCAAACTGGTCGCATGGACAGCCACATTTGCCGCACTACCACCCGGGCGCCGCCAGATTTTCCCTGGTGTGTCGGTGCCGGTAGCAATCGGCGAGTCGGCATACACAACAATGTCGTTGACGAGATCACCCAAGCAGCACAGCACGCTCCACGTTGACATATCGAAACGGGCCGAGACAGCATTGTTAAATGAATGTCATGCTATGACAGCATCAGTCGGCAGGCCTGAGTTACCATGCCGCTATGGCGGCTTTGACAAATGAATTGGATAGCCAGGCGACGGACTTGTTGACTAATGCGTCGAAGCTTTTGCACGACGAAGGTCCTCAAGCGTTGACTGTCCGAAAAATAGCGGCATCGGCTGGTTGGTCCACGATGGGTGTGTATTCCCGTTTTGGGTCCAAGAATGGCGTTGTCGATGCGCTCTACCTCGAAGGGATCGAGCGCATCGAACGGGAGCTACTGGCGGTGCCCACGGCGGGGGCACCGATTGATATTTTGCGACAAACCATGGAGACCTACCGGTTGTGCGCAATTGCTCATTCGAGTCATTACCAATTGGTGTTCGGTGGTGTGGTGGCTGATTTCGTGCCCACGGCGATGAGCCGGGCCGTTACTAGCCGGGTATACACGTGGTTTAAAAAGACCGTCAACAACGCAGTGGCGTCGGGTGACATTGCGAGCAAGCAGGTCGACGACTTGGCCTATTCGTTGTGGGCATTGAGTCACGGACTGATCACGTTGGAAATCTCGGCGCCGCCGGGAATCAACAAAGATGATTTCGAAGGTCGCTACATGACGGCGATCAATTTCATGATCGCGGGCATGACGAGATAGGCGAACTGCAACACCGGACCTACTGAGTTGATCCGGCGCTAGTTCCTCATTTAGATCGGTGCGACGATCGGTGTGGCGTCTTTGACAGGTCCGATGGTGGTTTGCACGGTCGCTGCTTTCCCGCTGACGGTCGTGGCCAAATTGAGTGCTTTCAAGGTGGTGCCCGAGATGGTTACCTGCATAGGCAGCGGCGTATTGCCGGCAAGACCAAGCGATGCCGGGGTCACGGTCACAACAAGTTGCGTGGCCTCGGTCGTTGCCGATGACACCGTTACCGACAGCGGTGTTTTGAGCGCCACGATAGGGTCGGTTGTGGCCGGAGCGCTTTCAAGCGCTTGCCATTCTCCGCCCTCGGGTTTCACCCATGTTGCCCCGGGTGCAGAAAGCGTTTGACCCAGGATGATGTATTTGAACGCTCCGCCGTTGCCGGTGATTGTCAGGCGAGAGTTGTCGCCAATTCGGTCGCCGTCAGCAGTGGCGGCCACGACGCCATCAACGGTCACCGTCGATGTGAAATGGTAAGCAGGCGCGGTCGCGGCGAAGGCCTGGCTTAATAGCGCAGCGCCATCGATTGGCGGTGTAGCTACGGGAACTGGGGGGATTGTCGTGTTATTGGTTGCGGCGATAGTAGTCGACGAAACTGGGAGTGAGGTTGGAGCCTGAGTGACAACAGAGATTGACGCTGCCTGTTGCGAAGCCTTGTCAGACGAACAAGCGCCAACGCTGGCAGATAGAGCAAAAAGCCCGACCCCTCCGAAGAGAAGTCGGGCCCAGTGCCGGGAGTCGTTAGTCATTCGAGCCGTTGCCGTGACCATTCTTGCCTTGATCGTTGCCACCCGACTTTTTGCCATGGGACTTGTCTTTTTTGTCATGATCAGAGTTCGAATTTTCGCTGTTCTGATCAGCCGAGGGATCGGGGACGACGGAGCCCTGGATCGTTGGTGCCTTGGCCTCGCATCGGATCTTGGCTTCTGCCGAAATCTTCAGCGTGGTAACGGCGCCTTCAGTCTTGACCTTCACGGAGATCTTGACCTTTTCGCCGGTGGCAAATTTTACGTAAGCCTTCGTGCCATCGAGCTTGACGATTGCAGTTGCTGGGTCGGCCACAACATCCGAGATGGTGCCATCGGCAGCCACGACGTACGTGATCTTGGCGGTGGTGTTGTCGCACAATTGAGCTGTCCACGAATGGGGGCCAGCAGCTGCTTCGGGCGACAATTCGACGCCCCTAATGCGACCCAACGCAATACGCAAACTGGCATGAGTTTCACCATCCTCTTCGGTCTTGACCGATACACCGATCGTCAACGAACGGGTTTGAATGCCGTTCGTAAATTTGATGACCGACTTGGCGACCTTGACCGACTCATCGTCGTCGTTGCCTGTGAAGTGTTCTGTGGGGCTGATCACGTTTGTCTCGCCAGTAGCGGTGACGCTGGTGATGTCGGGTGCTCCGGCAAGATCGGCCACTGTGAAGCCCACGAGGGTGGTGGTGCCATTACCGAAAACATCGCCAGACCATCCACCAGGCTGGCCGATGAAATCGGCGAGAGAACCGGCTTTTGCTTCAACCTTTTGGGTGCCAGCTTTGGCCTTCACGATGATTTTGCCGGTGCCGTCCGTATTGACGAATGCCACTTTGGTGGGGCGAACGACGGTGGGTGACCACGTCGGATCCGCAGGCACGATGCTGACATCGGTGAGTGCGCCACCTGGGCCGCTTGAGATGTCAAGGACCAGCGGTGCGCCAAAGAGCGGCAGTGTCACTGTGGTGACGACCGGAGCGGGCGGCGCGTCAACAGCGTGAGCTATAGCCGGGGCTATGGCAAGCGCGCCAATGAGCCCGAGTGCTGTGAGTGAACTGACTCCTGCGGCGATGTGACGCCGAGCGAAATTTCGTTTCATTAATCCTCCTGGTGAGCAAATGTGATGCCGACGGACACGCCCCCGGAAGTCATAGGTATTCTGGAGTAGTAATCGGCAAATATCCAGGATTCTTGAGTTAATGTTCGGCCTGAATTTGGCAAATGTGCAGGTAGATTGCACACCTACACACTCAATATGAGGACCGAAATCTGTTCGGTGGCGTTCATCCACGTGGGCCCGACATACTTTTCCGCACCGCCACCGACCGTGGGCGAGGGAGTAACCACCGCTTGTGAAATTGCCAGAGCCCATTGGGCAGCGTCAAGAGGGTCGGCATAGGTGACGAGGTCGCCTCCGGCTTCTGGCAAGGCGCCCCCCGGTGAACTCACAACGGCGGCACCCCGCATCAGTGCCTCGATGACAGGTAGGCCGAGCCCTTCACAAAATGATGGCACGGCCACTATGGCGCAGTGCCGGTAAAGACGGTCGAGTTGGGTATCGGTCGTGGTGTCGATCCACAAGAGACGGTGTCCAAATTCTGGGTGGGTGCGCAATCGTTTGACCAAGGCGTCGGTCTGCCACCCGCGTCGACCAACGAGCACCAACGACAGTGTGGGATGAGTGTCCCATAGGGAATCGAACGCTTCGAGCAGCACGGTGTGATTTTTGCGGGGCTCCAACGTGCCGACGCACAGCACGAACGGCTCTGCAGGCAGGGCAAAGGCGGCGTCGTTTTTGTTGTAAGTGGCGGCCGGAAAATCGGCGCCATAAGTAACGACAGCGACCTGTTGCGCAGCGCCCAGTTTGACGATTTCGTTTCGCGTAAATTCCGAGATCGCCATGATGGTGGAGGCATAGCGCTTTACCGCATCGAACCACATCGTGAATTGCGTGGTGAGACGTTTCTCGAACCACTCTGGGTTCGTGATTGGCATGACATCGTTCACAATCGCCATGATCGTGATGTGTCGAGCCTCGAGATATTTGAACAATTGAGGTCGAGGGGTCGGGCACTGCCAGCCTGCTTCGATTTCGAAAAACGTGGCCCCGGATTCCCAACTTGACACTGGTGTCAAGTGATGGTTGGCAGCGGCGTGAGTGTCAGCGTGGGTGAACCGAAAGATGATGCGCCGGGCTGCTTGTTTGCATGCCGGAGGAATCATCGGCGAGATGTATTTCTTCGCTGCTTTGACGAAACGTTGCTTGATTGTTCCGTTGCTTGCGGATTGTGAAGGGCCCAGTTTTGGGTGGCGAAGGAGATCGATTTCGTCATCGGTGATTGACCGAAAATCGCGGCACCCGTAGCACCACACCACCGGCCTGATATCGAAGCGATCGTCGGCCATCAGACTAGGAATAATCTCGCGAACCACGCGTTGCACGCCTGTTGTCCACGGAGAACCAATGGTGGTGGTGAGTTCGGTGTAGACCACTGATTTGCGGGGTGTTACTCCAGGAATGACAACACCATTTCGGCCACGTTGGCCCGCAACGCGGGCTGCAATTCGGCCGGCGTCTTGCCGAGGCGGACCACGACCAGATCGTCGTCGGGGGCTATCAGAATGTACTGACCCTCATAGCCGTGACAGCCGTACACGTTGTGGGCGCCTAGCCCGACTGTGCCGGGGCCGTGGCGCCACAGCCACCATTGGGCGCCATAGTCGTGGACGTCGTCGACTGTTGATTCTGGCGTCAAGGTGCGGGCATGGGCTATCCACGATGGAGGCAGAATTTGTTTGCCATTCGCCATGCCGTTGTGGAGGTACAGTTCGCCGAACCCGGCAAAATCACGCGCTGTGCAATACAAGTATGACGAGCCAACAAACGTGCCTGCCGTGTCGAATCGGGGCGACGCCGTCGTCATGCCGAGGGGGTCAAAGAGTTCGCGTTGGAGGAAATCGCGCATGGCTGATTCGCCGCCGTCAGCGGCGTCGGGAGCGATGACGTCGGCGGCGATACGGCATAAAATGTTGGTGGTGCCGCTGGAGTAATTCGAGACGGTTCCTGGCGCATGATCCAGTGGTAACGCCGCTGCGTATGTAGCGACATCGTGGGTGCCATCGCCGAAAAGCATGTCGATCACATGGCTGGTGGA
Organism: Acidimicrobiales bacterium; assembly: GCA_038231795.1. Classification (GTDB taxonomy): domain Bacteria; phylum Actinomycetota; class Acidimicrobiia; order Acidimicrobiales; family JBBRKR01; genus JBBRKR01. Next base: position 189,947 of record JBBRKR010000005.1, on the reverse strand, counting down.
ATCGTCGACGTAGTCCTCCACCCACTGCAAGCCGCTCGTCATACGTAGGAGTTGCTCGGTGGTAATCGCTGCTCTGGGATCGCCAGGTGTGTTGTGCCAAGCTGGCACGGGTGCAGGGGCATGAATATCGATGCGGCCGTCGCGCACCAGAATGCCGATGATGGCGTGGGTGACGCTTTTGGCCATCGACCACGAGATCAGTGTGTCGTTGGCCGTGACCCCAAAATCTCCTTCGCCGTGGTAACGCTCGGCAACAACCTCGCCATGGTGCACCACCAACGCGGCCAATGTGAGTCCCAACTCTGGCGGCTGACTGAATGCTCTGTTGAGCGCGGCCTGCAGACGGGCCTGGTCAACGGATGACGACGAATTGGTCAAAGAATTCACGCCGTCACACTAGGACAGCAGCGCTTCACAGAACAGACGTGGGTCGCACCGCGCTCCAAATTCGGGTGGTGCCCGACGACACCAGGCGTCCGAACGACAGATTCGGAAAATGTGCCGCACCCACCAACGTGTCGCCCGCTGTCTCGCGCACGAGCGTTTCTCTGATCTGGTGGGCGGCGACAGGATCCACATCAAACATGGGACCCCAATCGGGATGTTGAACCTGCGCGGGGCAATGCATTGTGTCGCCTAACAGGATGCCTCGCTGGCCGCGAGAAGCAAGCACCACCAAGCTGGATCCCGGCGTATGCCCGGCGGCCAAAACCATGGTCACCCCTGGAGCAATTTCTTCGCCGTCTTCATATGTTTCGATCCGGCTCTCGAACCCGGTGGCCATCGCGGCAAACCGTTCGTGCATTGGATTCACGGTGCTGTAGTGATAGTCAAGCTCGTGTTGATGGGCACGGTAGGAGGCTTTGGGAAACGTGGCTTGGTACGTCGCGTCAACCCGTTTCGACGCCCATCCCATATGGTCGAAATGCATGTGAGTAAACACGACGGCGTCGATATCGGCGGGGGTCACGCCCATGGCCGCCAAGTTGCCGAGAAGCTGTCCGCCGTTGATGTTGCCGCGCTGGATATCGCCCACTCCGGCATCGATCAGAACAGTCCGAGACCCTGACCGAACCACATACGATCAGACGTCCAAATTGAGGTTGCCTTCGTTGTCCACGAACTGCGCGTGATTGACCCAATCAGCTTCGGTGGTCGTTGGAAACATGGTGGTGGCGGCAAAGGAAACGGTGCCGTCGGTCACCGACGTGATCGAAATGTCACCAATGTGCGTGGTCGAAGGGCTCAGGCTCATAGCGCCATCATGCCCCAAATTGGCCAATGGTGGGTGACGATTCCGGCTGCCATCAGGAGCATGGCGCATTCGCAAATCTGTTGTGTGGCGCCCAACACGTCGCCGGTGATACCACCGATTTTTCTACGGGTTAGCCACCTCATCCACAGCGCAACGACTGCGCACGTGGCCCCGCCAATAGCGGCCCACACGCCAAGTAGCACGCCACTGATCACTGCCGCTCCGCTCACCCCAACGACCACGTGGGTGGTTGTCAGTGCTGCCAAATATGCCGAGCCGAGGCCGTCTTCTGTGGCGGCTGGCAAGCTGCGCATGAGCGCAACGGCGCTGGCTCGCGACACGACGTGGGCAGCCGGAATAGCGACCACGGCCATGCGCCACGGCAGCGTCGCAATAGCTGCCACACGGATCATCAAACTGAGCGCAATGGCCATCACGCCGTATGTGCCTTGACGGGAGTCTTTCATTATGCGAAGCACATCGGAGCGGGTGTGTCCACCGCCGAATCCGTCGGCCATATCGCCCAGGCCGTCTTCGTGGAATGCTCCCGTCAACATCGCTCCGAATGCCAACGCGCCAGCAGCTGCCGGAATTGGCGAGGTGAGTTGGAAGAGACCACTGTAGACCCCGGCAATTGCCATGCCAATACCTCCGCCGACGACCGGGAACCAAGGCACTGCTGACGCCAGATCATCAGCGGTGTCGAACGGCACCCGGTTTGGGATTCTGGTCAGAAACGCGGCGGCGCGTCGAAAACCCATCAACACGTTCATGGCATCAGAATGTCGCTGGTGTGCCCGAGTGCCAATGGCCGGCCAGCAACGAACACAAAGGCCCGATCTGCAGCATTGCTGATGATGGCGTTAACCGTACCAAGGGCGTCTTGGAAGTTGCGGGTGAGTTCGCCAAGAGGCACAATCCCGGAGCCCACTTCGTTGCTGATGATGAACGTGTGGCCGGTTCGCGACGACGCCCATTTTGCCAATTCGTGAGCCCGCTCCTCGATCACTGCCCATGCAGAATTGTTGAGTAGTTGATTGGTGACCCACAAGGTGAGGCAGTCAATGATCACGGTTTCTGCGTCGTCAATTGCCGCCATCGCGACTGTGAGGTCGACCGGCTCCTCGATGGTCGTCCACGACGAAGGACGTTCGGCTCGGTGCCGTTCGATGCGGGCCGTCATCTCATCGTCGAGAGCGGTAGCGGTCGCTACAAACGTGACGTCACCACCGATTTCGGCGGCCGCAAACACGGCGGCGTACGACTTGCCGCTACGTGCGCCGCCAGTAAGAAACGTGACCGTCATTTGCTAGAAGTCGATTCCCTTTTTGGCCACTATGCCGTTGTCGTAGGCGTGTTTTGTTTTGACCATTTCGGTGGCGGTGTCGGCAATGGCGATGAGTTCGGCGGGAGCGTCGCGGCCGGTCAAAATGACGCTCACTTTTTCGGGCCTGGCCTGGAGTGTGGCGACGACATCGGCCGTGTCGATCCATTTCCAGTTCATGGGATACGTGATTTCATCCAGGATGATCAGCTGATGATTTCCCGCCATGATCAACGCCTTGGCGCTACGCCATGCCTCTTGGGCAATGGCCGTGGATTCGTCCAAATTTTCGGAATCCCACGTGAATCCGTCGCCCAATGCCCACCAATCGACGCCAAGTTGACGGCCGATTTTCTCTTCGCCCGTATTCCAATCGCCCGACTTCAGAAATTGGATCACGCCCACTTTCCAGTCTCGTGCCAACGCCCGAAGCATCGTGCCGAATGCCGCTGACGACTTGCCTTTTCCGTCGCCAGTGTTGACAAGAATGAGACTTTTGGCGGTCCTCATTTTGGAGGGACGGGGATCAAGTTCTGGTGGTGTGTCGGTAGGTGTTTTTCCGTCAGACATGGTGTGTTTCCTTAGATGTGTTGGGTGAATGAGCGTTGATGATTGAGTGAACCGTTGCGGCGAAATACTGACGCGTCCGGCCACGTCGACGTCGACTTTGAGAGGGGCGTTGTAAAGAGCAGTGAGGCGAGTTTGGGTGAGCACATGGCGAGGCGTTCCAGAGGCTTGCACACGCCCATGGTTGAGGAGCACCACGAGGTCCGAAAATTGGCCGACCAAACCAAGGTCATGCAGCGCGGCAATGACGGTGAGCCCACACTCTGTGCGCATCTTGTCAACCAGTTCCAACACACTCCATTGGTGGCCAACATCAAGAGCGGCGGTTGGTTCGTCGAGGATCAAAATTGGTGCTTGTTGGGCGAGGGCCTGAGCAAGGACGGCGCGTTGTAGCTCGCCTCCTGACAGTGTTCCCAGAAGGCGATCACCCAGCTCGGCTAGGTCCAGTCGGTCGAGTAGATCGCGCACCACGGCGATGTCGCTGCTGCGTTCGGAGCCCAAGTACCGCATGTGTGGCGTGCGACCGAGGCACACGAAATCAAACACCGGCATTCCGTCGGGCACCACAGTCCGCTGTGGCATGTGAGCGACAAGTCGCGCTCGTTCTTTTCGTTTGATCTGATTGTGATTTCGACTGTCGATGAACACGTCGCCGGTGTGCGGCAACGATCCGGAGAGTGCTTTGAGAATGGTCGATTTGCCGGCGCCGTTGGGGCCAATGAGGCTCAGCCAACTTCCCGCCGGCACGTCGAAGGAGACGCGGTCCACAATGAGGTGGCGATCGATGGTCACGCTCACGTCACGCACGCTGAGCGTGCTCATGACAGGTTCCGGCGATTGACTCGCAAAATCACGGCAAAAAACGGCGCTCCCACAAATGCTGTCACCACGCCAATAGGTAGTTCGCCGGGGCTCACCGCTGTGCGCGCCGCCAAGTCGCACAGGATCAAGAATGCCGCGCCGCCAAGTAGGCACAACGGCAACAGAGTGCGGTAACTGGTTCCTACGATGAGGCGAATCACGTGGGGCACCACGAGCCCCACGAATCCGATGAGCCCGCTGACGGCCACCGCGGCCGCGGTACCCAACGATGCGGCAGCCACCACGATGAGCCTCACTCGAACGGCATCAATGCCGAGGTGTTCGGCGTGGTCGTCTCCTACTGCCAATACGTCGAGCATCCGGGCGTGAAGCAAAATGACAACGATGGCAATAGCGAAATAGGGCAACACGATGACCACGTCGTGCCAGCCAACGGTGTTAAGTCGCCCTAATATCCACTCGTAAACGCGCCGGAGTGTGTCGGCCCGCCGTTGTTGCACGAAGGTCTGAATGGCCGTGAGAAACGACGCCGTGGCCACCCCCGCAAGGAGCAGTGCACCACTGTTGAGTCGGCGGCTGCCAGCTAAGCCGGCCACGCCGTACGAAATCGTCACTGCGGCCATAGCGCCCACAAACGCCGCGATCGGTACCAATGTGGAGGTCGACCCCCACTGGGATCCGTACACGATCACAAACGTGGCTCCGAGCCCGGCCCCGGCCGCAACGCCTAGGAGATACGGGTCGGCAAGAGGGTTGCGAAAGACGCCTTGGTAGGCCCCTCCCGACAGGGCTAGAACCGAACCCACCAGTCCGGCCAAGATGACTCGGGGAATGCGTATCTGCCACAAAATCGTGTTCTCGCGTGCTGTCAATGTGGATCGCACACCTGGCACATGAAGGTGAGCAGCAAGGTTGCTCACCACGCCAGGCCACCGCAATCCAGCAGGGCCAAACGACACCCCACAAATCAAAGCAAAAATGACAGCACCAACGCCGCAAGCCACCACAGTGAGATTGAGACGTTGGTGCCGCATAGTCAAAAGTGTTTCGTGTTACTTGGTGGCGTCGGCAACCTGCTTGAGCAGGGTGACCACTCGAGGGCCCCAACGCGACGCGATGTCGTCGTCGAGAACGATGATTTTCTTGTTGGTGACGGCGTCAATCGTGGCCCAGCCCGGCCGTGCCGCCACGGTTTCTGCAGTCTGTTTGCAGCATTTGCTATCGGCCAAGAAGATGAACTTGGGGTTGGCGGCCACGACGGCTTCCGATGACAGTTGGGGATACCCAGTGCCTTGTTTGTCGGCTTCGTTGGCAATGTTTTTCAATCCCAATTTGGCCAGTAGATCGCCGAGGAACGACTTGTCGGACACGCTGTAGTAGGTGTTGTCGAGTTCGTAGTAGAACGATGCGCCAACTACTGATTTGGGTGCACTGGCATACAATGCTGCCAGATCTGCAGTCATCGATTCGACGAGTTTTTTGGCTTCGTCAGGGTGACCCGTGACTTGCCCAAGCTCTGTGATTTGCTTGTATGAGTCATCGATCGTGAGCGCTGGTGGTTGGGAAAGCAACGTGATCTTCAGAGCGGCAAGACCATCTTTGATGGCTGTGTCGTCTTGCGTAATGACAAGATCAGGAGCGTATTTAGCGATTGCTTCCACGTTGGGTGTGTAACCCGACAAATCTGTGATTGGTGCAGTGGCTGGGTAGTTCGATTGGTCGTCGACGGCAATGACTTGGGGACCGGCGCCGATGGCAAACAAGATATCGGTGGCCGTTGCTGACAGCGACACGATCTTTGTGGGGCCTTTGGGCGCTGGCGCGGTGGTGGTTGTGGCCAACGTCGTGGTGGCCGCGGCAGTGGTGGTGGTTACCGCAGTTTTGGAACTCGTGCATGCAGCAAGCCCAGTGAAACTGGATAGAGCGCCAACAACGCCGACGAGTAGGGCATATTTTCTGGTCAATTTTCCTCCTGTTAGGTCGGAGGAATATGACAGCGGAAATTCCGCACCACCACACTGCATCCTCCGAACAGCACGGCCGTTGTACAAACCAGGCGACCTGACTCGTCTGCCAAAGGCAGCATCACAGTTGCGGGAACAGTTACCGGGATCTCACCGGCTTCGCTGGAATTCGTACACCCTGGCTATTGCCAAGTGGCGGTCACCTTAACCGCTTCACGACGCGCGTGTGGTCTCGAGTGTGTTTCTTCGCGTTGACCAACAACCGGCCACGTTGCAAACTGGGGACCGACACGCGGTAGCTATCGGCCGCAGTAAACGAAGGGGTTCCATTATGGGCACGGCAGTAATCGTGGATGCAGTACGTACCGCAGGCGGCAGGCGCAACGGCAAGTTGCGCGATTGGCATCCCACAGATTTGGCGGCCGAAGTACTTAAAGCCATCGTGGCACGCAACGATCTTGACCCCGGTCTAGTCGACGATGTGATCATGGGATGCGTGTCTCAGGTAGGCGAACAAGCCTTCAACATCGGGCGCAACGCCGTGCTCGGCGCGGGGTTTCCTGAGACCGTCCCCGCCACCACCGTGGATCGTCAGTGCGGCAGTTCGCAACAGTCAATCCACTTCGCCGCCCAGGGGGTTATGGCCGGGGCGTACGACATCGTGATCGCGGCGGGCGTGGAAGTGATGTCGCGCGTTCCAATGGGGGCCAGTGCTGCGGAAGGCAAATTCGGTATGCCGTTTGGGCCAAGTGTTGGTCGGCGTTATTCGGGAGAAAATGGTCTCGTGCCCCAAGGTATTTCGGCGGATCTGATCGCCGACCAGTGGGGCATCAGTCGTGAGCAGATGGACGCCTTTGGTGCCCAAAGCCAGCAGCGCGCCGCCCGGGCGACGAGTGAAGGACGCTTCCAAAACGAGATCATTCCCGTGATGGGTGCCGATGGCCAAATGGTCGTCGCCGATGAGGGCATTCGCCCTGACACCACAGTGGAATCGCTCGCCAAACTCAAGCCTGCGTTCTCGGAGACAGGACGGGTAACGGCAGGGAATTCCAGCCAAATTACCGACGGAGCGTCCGCGGTATTGATCATGAGCGAAGAGCGCGCTGCCGCACTTGGGCTGCGGCCCAGAGCCCGTTTTGTGAGTTTCGCTCTCGCCGGCGCCGACCCCCGCTTGATGCTCACCGCCCCTATCCCGGCCACCACGCAGGCGCTACGCCGGGCGGGGTTGTCGATGGACCAGATCGACTTGACCGAAATCAACGAAGCGTTTGCGTCGGTGGTGTTGGCGTGGGAAAAAGAACATCATCCTGATATGGCGAAGGTGAACGTAAATGGTGGTGCAATTGCCCTTGGGCACCCGTTGGGTTGTTCGGGAGCGAAACTGATGGCCACATTGCTGAACGAACTTGAACGCACCGGTGGGCGCTACGGCCTGCAGACCATGTGCGAAGGGGGCGGCATGGCCAACGCCACTATCATCGAGCGCCTCTAGAGACGACGGTCCGCAACCAACAAAGGTACGGTACGAATGCATTGGTATATCGCGGTACCCATAGCGGTGGTGGCGTCAGCGTTGATCATCCGTGTGGGGTTCAAAATGTTGTCTGGGCTGGGGCAACCGATTGCGCCGCCTCCCGAACCGGGCGATATGCGCAAGATTAATTTGCGTTATCGATGTGACATTTGTGGGGCCGAACTCAAAATGGTGTTGGCCACCGCCGACATCCCTGAGCCGCCGCGCCATTGTCTGGACGACATGACGCTTATCAGCCCTATCGAATAGGTGTCCACGCAGCTCGGCCGATTCATACAGGTGAAACACGGGGAGACGTGAGGTTAACACTCACAGCGTTATACACAGGCTGTCGATAACCCTGGGGGAATTACATCGATGTAACCGGCGGCACTAACCAGGAAAAACGTTCTACTTTGGGCGTAATAACGTTTAGCGCCACTGGGTGGCTGTGATGATGCCACCTAAAATACAGCCTAGGCCCAACAGCAAGTATTTGTTGTCGGTGGCGCCCGGCAACAGGATGGCGATGTAGTTCAGAAAGATCACCAAAGCGCCCAGGCCCAGAAGCCCGAACATCACGGTTGGCACCCACGGCTTTGATTGTTGGAGCGCCGATGGCTTAGGTGGGGTGTAGCGGGCCGATTCTTTCGGGGTGACGCGACCTTGATGCTGGGGAGTTCCTGAAGCCATGCCGTCAGGTTAAGCGATTCGCCGTCGCGAACTCAGGCAGTAGCCTGGCGAGGTGGGCCCAACTGTTCTCGTCATCGACAATTACGACTCCTTCGTGTACAACCTTGTGCAATACGTTGGTGAATTGGGCGGCAACCCAGTTGTGTATCGCAACGCCGACATCACGGCGGCTCAGGTGGGCACCATGACTGTCGACGGCATTCTGATTTCGCCGGGCCCTGGGCGGCCCGAAGACGCGGGCGTGTCGAATGATTTGATTCGCGAATTCGCCGGCGTGACGCCGATTTTCGGGGTGTGTCTCGGGCATCAATGCATTGGCCAAGTGTTCGGCGGCGACGTCGTGCGGGCGCCAGAAATCATGCACGGCAAAACGTCAATGGTGGAGCACCACAACCAGGGTGTGTTCGCCGGCGTGGTCAACCCTGTGCAGGTCACCCGGTATCACTCGCTCGTTATCGACCCTGCGTCTATGCCTGCTGAGCTTGAGGTGACTGCGCTCACGGCCGATGGGATTGTGATGGGCGTGCGTCACCGGGTCCATGCCATTGAGGGCGTGCAGTTCCATCCCGAATCGATACTCACGATCAGCGGCCATCAGATGGTGGCCAACTTCCTCGCCACCTTGTAGGCGCTGCGTCGCAATTCTTCTTATGGCGGAGTGGTAGTCGGTGTTGTGGTCGTCGGCGCCGCGGTGGTAGTCGTTGTTGTGGTCGTCGTCGTTGTTGTTGTTGTTGTTGTGGCCTGTGTCACGCCAATAGTGAGGACAATGCTGGTACCGGGGTTAACTTTCGCTCCACTGTCGACGCTCTGGCTGATGACTTGGCCAATTCGCCCATCCCCAGCTGGCAACGGCGTAGTGGCAATCGACGCATACAACCCTTGCGCTTTGAGAATGTTGATGGCGTCGACTTGAGACTTGCCGATGACGTTTTCAACCGTGACCTGTTCAGGGCCTGACGAGATCAGAATTTCTACCTTGGCGTCGACAGGAACCTTTTGCCCAGCGGCTGGATTGGTGCCCAGAATCTGACCCTGCTTGACGGTGGGATCAGGTTTTTGGACCTGGACTGGATTGAGTTGATCTTTGCTCAACGCCACCAGAGCGTCGCTAATAGTCATACCTCGCACATCGCGAATGGTCACGTCGGGCTTACCAGTCGAGACGTTGACAACGACGGTGGATTTGGCCCCGCTAAAAAGCCCTTCCGCGGGATCTTGGGAAACCACTTCGTCTTTAGGACGTGTGGGATCCGACACTGGACGGGGGTCCATGGTAAGCCCCAGTGAGTCAAGCAACGCTTTAGCGGCCGCTTGATTTAGCCCCACCAACTTGGGGATTTTGACGCCCTTTGTGCCGACGCTGGGCGTCAGTTGGACAACGCCGTTGGCCTTGATCTTGGTTCCGGCTGGGGGGTTCTGTGCCAACACGACGCCAGCTGCCACGGTGGAACTTTCCAGGCCAGAGAGCAACTCGACCCTGAGCCCGTCGGCTTCAATTTGTGTTCGGGCGGCATCGGTGGTGAGCCCGACGTAGGTGGCGACGTTGAGGTCAGCCGACGCCTTCCTGTTGATCTGATTGAACAGCAACACGCCGAGCACCGCAAGCACTGCCAATAGCAGTGCTGCGATGGTCACAAACAACGTGGTGCGACGCTGTGGCGGGTCGGGATCAGCAGCGACGTAGATCGTCTGCACGCCGGTGCCGGAAACCATTTGGTGGCTTGACGTAATCGACTCACGGGCCACTGCAGCGGGCACCGCGATAGTGGGATCGTCGGCTCCGGTAAAAGGCCCTGGCGACATGGTGGGGTGAATATCGGCATGCTTGTGACCGACCACATCTCCCTTGCGGAAGCGAGCCAGATCGTTGATCAGGTCGGGCGCCGATGGGTAGCGCACATTGAGATCTTTGGCCAGGGCCTTCATGGTGATGGCCTCGATGGTGCGTTGGATTCGCGGGTTGCGAACCGACGGCATCACCGGGGTGTCTTGAACGTGCTTGTACGCAATGGCCAACGGGTTGTCACCAGTAAACGGTGGGCCGCCGGTGAGCATTTCGTAGAGCACAACGCCGAGTGAATACACATCGCTGCGCGGGTCCATGGGGAGCCCTTGGGCTTGCTCAGGGGAGAAGTAGGTGGCGGTGCCCATCACGTTGCCCGCTTGGGTGAGATCGTTGTCGACCCCGCCGTTGAAGGCGCGGGCGATACCGAAATCGGTGACCTTCACTTGCCCGTTTGGGGACACCAAAATGTTGCCAGGTTTGATGTCGCGATGGATCACACCCGACTGGTGAGCGAACGACAACGCGGCAGCCACATCGATGGCAATGTCGGCAGAAATATCGGCTCGAAGAGCTCCTTCGGCCTTGAGAATCTCGGCCAAACTCCGGCCCCGTATGTATTCCATCACGATGAAATACGTGCCGTCTTCTTCGCCCCAGTCGTACACGCCAACAATGTTGGGATGGCTCAGGTTGGCGGCCGATTGCGCCTCACGTCGGAAGCGTTCAACGAAGGATGGATCGGTAGAGAATTCGCGAAACAGCACCTTGATGGCGACGGGCCGGTCCAGCAATTGGTCGCGCGCCAACCACACGTCGGCCATTCCGCCGCGTCCGATTTGTCGATGCAGTTCATACCGGCCCGAGAAAACTTGCCGTTGCTGTTGGCTTTGGTCAGCCATATAAGTGTCGATCCTATTCGCTTATGGCTTGGCTAAGGGGTCAGGTGTGGCCAGCACGGCCGCAATTACTGCTTGGGCGATAGGAGCAGCTACCTTGCCGCCAGTTTGTTCGGCAGCTCCTGGTTGCGCGGTCACGATCACGGCCACGGCTACTCGAGGGTTGCCAGCGGGGCCAGCGAACCCGATTGTCCACGCGTGCGCACTGGGCGGGTTGGTGCCCAGTTCTGCAGTACCGGTTTTGCCGCCCACTTCGACGCCTTCGATTGCTAAGCGTGTGGCAGAGCCATTGATGACCACACCGATCATGGCTTGTCGCAACGTGCGAGCCACGTTGGCGTCTACCGCTCGACGCCATTCGCGCACATTGGCACCCCTCAATATTTGACCGTTTCTACCCACCACTTTTTCCACCAGATATGGCGCCATCATGGAGCCATCGTTGGCAATTGCGGCCGCCACTAATGCCATTTGCAACGGTGTGGCCTGCACGTCGTTTTGGCCAATCGCCGACTGCGCCAACTTTGGAGTGTCCTGCACGAATTGGTCGGCGGTGGGGAACACGCTGCGTGCGCCGCCCGGTAGATCGAAGGGTATGACTTCGTTGAAACCGAATGCCGACGCCGTGGCCGCCATTTGCTCAGGCCCAATTTCGACGCCCATTTGAGCGAATGCCGAGTTGCATGATTGGGCCAAAATGTCAAACAGCGCGCCGCCGCATGTCTGACCGCTGAAGTTTTTTAACGGGGTAGTTGTGAGAGGCGGGGTGTAGCTCTCCGCTTGTGGGTAGATGGGGGCGAGAACTGTGACTTTGCCACCGGTGAGCCCGGCGGCAGCGGTGATGACCTTGAACGTCGAACCAGGAAAGTACCGCTCCCGAAACGCTTTTGCCAACAGAGGTTTTGCCGGGAGCAAGTTCAAGAACGTGCGCGTTTTGCGCACGGCGGGAAGGTCGTGGGATGCCAAAAGCGTGGGGTCGTAACTGATGTTGGAATACATGGCCAACACCGCACCGGTGCGGGGGTCGATAGCGACCACAGTTCCTTCCCGGTCGCCCAAAGCTTGCTGGGCGGCGAGCTGTACATCGCTGCGAATTGTCATCGTGACGTCGGCCGTGCGGTCGTTGGAATTGAACACGTTGAGAGGATTGGCGAACTGTTGGGCGTCGGTGCGGCCCGCCAAGAGATCATTGAACGCACCCTCCACGCCGTCGGTGCCGTACGTCAGCGAGAAGTATCCAGCGGTATGGGCGTAGAGAGGGCCGAACGGGTAACTGCGCTGAAATTTCAACTTGTCGTTAGTGGGTATGGACTCGGCGACCACGACGTTGTCGGCGGTAAGAATTTTGCCGCGCGGTTGAGAAAAGTCGCGCACCGTTTCGCGGTTGTTGTACGGGTTTTTTGTGTACGCCTTAGCTTTGAAGACTTGCAACCAATTCAGCTGTGCGAACACGGCGAGATACAGCACGATGAGCACGATGCCGAAGCGGCGAATGCGTGAGTTCATGCGGGTGCCGCCGCGTTGAGTTGTCGGAATTCGCGTTGGGCTTGTTCATCGCTGATGCGCAACAACAACGCCAACACGATGTAGTTGGCGATCAGTGAACTGCCGCCGAAAGACAGGAAGGGAAGGGTCAAGCCAGTAAGTGGAACAAGGCGTACGACACCGCCAATAATCACGAAAGACTGCACACCCAGAATTGTTGTGAGGCCGGCCGCCAACAGCTTGTCGAATTGGCGTTCCGATCGGATGGCAATGCGTAATCCAACACCGATCATTAAAACGTACGCAGCCAGAATTGCCGTGGCCCCAACGAGTCCGAGCTCTTCGCCGATGGCCGCGAAAATGAAATCGGTGGATGCTTCAGGGATACGGCCAGGGTCGCCGCGCCCGGGGCCCACCCCGGCAATGCCGCCCCACGCAAAGGCAAAGGAGGCCTGCACAATTTGCAGACTGGCTCCCGTGGGGTCGTTCCATGGATGCAACCAAATGGTGACCCGGCGTTGCACGTGAGCGAATTGTCGCCACGCCACATAGGCCGCGGCGGCGAACAATGTGAACCCACTCACGAGGTACATCGGTCGTTCAGTTGCCAACCACAGCATCACCAAAAACAGCGTGAAGAGCATGAGCGAACTGCCGAGATCTTTCTCGCCGGTCATCACGATGATTGATCCGCCCCATGCCAAAACGACGGGGCCGAGATGGCGGGGATCGGGAAGGCGAAGTGGCCCGAGTCGCCATGTGGCCGATGCCAAAAGCTCGCGTTTGTTGATCATATATCCGGCAAAAAATACGGCGAAACACACCTTGGAAAATTCGCCTGGTTGAAAACTCAATCCGCCGAGACGTACCCACAATCTGCTGCCGTTGACGGTGCGGCCAATGACTGGAGCCAGCGGCAGCATGAGGGCACCGACGCCAACTAACGCCAGCGTCCACTGGTATCGCTCAAGGTCGCGCACCCGGCGAATCAAAAGCAATGTGAGGATCATCGCCGCAATGCCCACCATGGTCCACGTGGATTGGGCGGCGGCTTGGCGCCGATTGAGGCGGGCGATGAACACATATCCAATGCCGTTCAGGAACGCGGCTAACACAAACAGCACGGGGTCGGCTCGGGGGGCCAAAATTCGGATACCGATATGGCCAGCAACGAGAAGCGCCAACACAATGGCGGTAAATGGGATGACGTTGGCGGGTATCGATGCCGTGCGCCCCAGGCTGGCCAGGACGTAGGCAGCGCCCACGATCACCACGGCCACGATGATGAGGCTGAGCTCGCTTCGACGCGGCTTGAGTTGTTTTATGGGCACGGTTTCAATGTGGTGGTAGAGGGTGGTGTGATGGGTGAGCCATCCAGATTGGTGCCGGTGGTGGTGCTGGTGGGAAGGGCGGTCGTGGACGTGGTGGCGGCTGTTCCCGGATCGACAATCGTTACCGTCGGTTTCGCAGCGCACGTGGCCACGGTGGTGGTGGTTTGACTGGTTGTGGTTTCGTTGGTGCCGAGTGTCGTGGTGGCTCGTGGTGTGGAGTCAATTTTTTGACGGTCGGCGATGCCGGTTTTTACCGCCGTGAGATAGGCATGGACGGCGTTTATGCTTGGCTCTTCGACGCCGGCGGTGAGGTCGGCGCGATAGTCCTTTGGCAACGTGGCCACATCGATATTGCTTGTCTCTTCGATCTCGGGTTTGAACCACAACAAGCCAGCAGGATCGCCCCGATACACGGTGACTTTGTCAGCCACAATGACCACGTAATAGGTGCGATGAAAGTTCCATGCCAAGGTGCTCACGGCCGCTGCGGCTACTAAGACGACGGCCAAGAAGATCAGCGGAATTCGCCAGCCCACCTTCATTTTTCGATTGCGCGGAGCACCTGCAGTATTAGGGCCCTGCAGCCGTGTAGTGGTGGCGGAACCGGTGGAGCGTCGCTTGGTGGTGGCACCTGTGACCTCGGCGTCGAGGGGCACCATAAGGCCGGGGATGCCTGGCATTGGCAGGGTGACTTTTGCGTTCGGGTCGACGATATCGACGACGACGCATGTCACGTTGTCGCGTCCCCCAGCGTCCACTGCGACCCGTACAAGTTCTTCTGCAGCCTGTTGGGGATCGGCGACCCTTGCCAAGACCGCTTGAATATCTTCGAATTCCACTTCGGTGGGTAGGCCGTCGCTGCACAATAAGAAACGGTCGCCGAATTCGACGACGACCTCCCAGGCGTCTACGTCGAGTGTTGACTCAACACCGATGGCGCGTGTCAACACATTTCGGCGAGGATGGGCCCGAGCTTCTGTAGACGTGAGTCGTCCGTCGCGCACCAGAGTCTCGACCAGGCTGTGGTCTTCTGTGAGTTGCAGGAGTGTGTTGTTGCGTTCCATGTAGACACGAGAATCGCCGACATTGACGAGTCCGATTCGTTCGCCCGATGGTGCCGGGGTCGAAAGCATGGCTGGCGTTTCGGGGGCTAGCTCGGCTTCGATGTTGGCGCCGCCGTCGATGCCGTCGACACTCTCGATGGCGGGGGTTAATACGAGTGGTTCTTCGTCGATCGACGGGCGCACGATGGCAATGGCGCACAACGTGGTGCCCATGCCGCGCAGCTTGGGCTGGTCGATTGCCCGGGTGCACACCACTACGTTGGCCTGATTGGCCAGGCCCACAAGGGTCTCAAGATCGGGGGCCGAACTGGCGCGGCCCAAAAGGTCCACGGTGAGTTGGGCAGCGACTTCTCCGCCTACGTGGCCACCCATGCCGTCGGCCACCGCGAACAGGCGGCCGTTAGCGAAATAACGATCTTGGTTGTTATCGCGGATGTTTCCTTTGTCGGTCGCCGCCCCCCATCGCAGCGAGAGTTTTTGCTCTGTCATTGAACCTCGAAGTGATGGTTGCCGATTGCCAATCGGTCGCCTTTGGCGACGGCGGTGACACGTGAAATTTTAATGCCGTTCAACGATGTGCCGTTGGTGGAGCCGAGGTCTTCCACATGCCAAACGCCGTCCATCAAGACGAGTTGAGCATGGCGTTGGGAGGCGAAACTGTCGTCGATAGGGAGGTTGGCTTGCCGCGATCGGCCGACCACAAACGGGTTGGCGACTACAGCAATCGGCAGCGGCGAGTTGTCGGTGACCGGCAGAATTTGTTGGAGCACAAGGTTGGTTATGGGCTGCCGGTTGGCGGCAATGTGTGATGACGTGACTTGGCGGATAATGGTTGGCGATGACGCTGGGGCTTGCGTTGTTTGGGGCGCAAATGGCGCTTGGGTTGCTGCCGATGGAGGTGCCTGAGTTGGTTGGATCGGATTGGAATGCACGACCACTCGGGGCTCTCGCAGCTGTGCCCAAATGGTGCGCAGCACGCGGAAGAAAAATAGGTAGATCACGACCAGAAGCGCGATCTTGAACGCGGAAAGTACGCCGTCGCTCATGGGGTCGAAACCTCAAATCGGATGCGGGTGGCGCCTATCAAGATTTCGTCGCCGTGGCGAAGTTGTTGATTGCCGGTGACGAGCCCGTTGATTCGGCTGGCGTTGGTGGACCCCAGGTCAACAAGTGCGTAGCCGTCTTCGAAGGGCCGAATTTCGGCGTGGCGACGCGACAGATTGATGTCGTCGATGGTGATATCACAGGCCGGGTGACGCCCCAACACGACGGGTGTGGATCCCAACAAAATTCGTTCGCCCGATGGCAGTACGACGAAGTGATCCGACGCGGCGCGGACTGCTTCTTTGTCGACTTCCTTCATCACGGCGGAGACGGAAAAGGCACCTGGTTTCAGGGTCGCTCTCGCCGCCAGCTCCACGACGGGTGGGCCCACAAATATGTATCCCTCGCTGGCTGCGTGGTCTTTGGCTGCGGCGATCAATTCTGCGCATAACGTCGACGCCATACCGCTAAGAATGGCGTGATCGTTGGAGGTCAACGTGACCACGAAATGGTTCGGCACGACGGTACGGCCGCGCACATCGACAGAGCGATGATCGTCGATTTCTCTGATCATTCGACGCCCGATTTCCACGGGCCGGACCTCGCTGTGGAACGCTCGCGCAAAGGTCCCCTCCACCACACGCTCGAGCCGCTGCTCGAATTCTCGCAATCCCACGCCGCAAACTTATCGGGTGCCGAAAGGACTTCATGGGCGCGCTACAGTTCGCCTCGCACTCGGGCGAGTGGCGAAATTGGCAGACGCGCAGGATTCAGGTTCCTGTGTCCGGAAGGATGTGGGGGTTCAAGTCCCCCCTCGCCCACAAGTTTTTGGGGCGCTTCGATATGAGATTGTTGTGTCGTGGCGCATTGAGAGTGCTCCTCGTGGTTTGAGGGAGCGACGAGACCATCTGGCCGTTCGGTGAGAAGATGTTGACATGATCGTCCCCTCTGCGATTCCCATTTTTGTCGCTGCCGCGGTAGCAAGCGTTGCCATGGCCTCATGTGGAAGCGGCGAGCGTGCCAGCTCTACCACCGCGACCAGCCCAGCGATCTTGACTGTATCTACGAGCGCTCAAACGACTGGCCCATCGCAGGCGGCTACGACCGCATCGCCGTCGCCGCCGACGAGTCTGGCGGTGTTCGACTTCCTGACCGCGGGCTCCGGTGATAGTTGGCGTGTTACCAACGACACCGTGATGGGTGGCGTCTCGAAGGGCGAACTGTCGTGGACCAAAGGCGTGCTGGTGTTCACTGGCGAGTTGTCGCTCGCTAACAACGGCGGCTTCGCATCGATTCGGAGTCCCCAGATCGATCCGCAGCGAGCGGTCGACTGGCTTCGTCGCACAGGACCGCACGTGAAAGTTGACGGCGATGGCCGCACCTGGACCATCGAGTTACGCACCGACGACAACGCTGGGGGCTGGATCAAGTCTTTCCCCACCTCGCCTGATGGCCTCACCGACGTGGAACTGCCGTGGGCGTCCTTCAGGCCTGTGACTCGGTTCCTGGAACCTCGGGCGACGGCCGAACCCCTCGACCCCGGCCGCATCGTGAGTATCGCCTTCTATCTTGTTGACGGGATCGAAGGTCCATTCAAGCTCGGCGTCCATTCGATCGGGTAACCGACGCAATCATCCGTCACTCGTGCGTTGGAATCGCCGGCTCCAGGGGATGTGTTTGCGCGATGCGGTCACGATCCGGGCACGGTGAAAGGATGAGGTTATGAATCCCGAACGCATTCTGAAGGGCACGTTTCTGCTTGCTGCCATCGCCAGTTTCGTGTTGAGTGTCACCATCTATTTCCAGGCTGGTGACAACACGAATCGCCGGCTCAACGGCATTTACGTCGGAATATGGGTGCCCTCGATCCTGGCCTTGGGTGCATTTGTGCTCGCTCATCGGCGGCCGCCGCAATGACTGAGCCAAGTCTGTTTATCGCAGGCGCTGTCGTTACGGCGATCGTGTTCACCGGGGCGTTTCTCTACGCAATGTTCAGCTTTGGACGCTGGGCCGAACGCGACGACGCACGACCCCAACCCTGATCGCCTGCGGCTCGATCACATCGCAGCGACGCGCACGAGCATGATCCCGGCGATGATTCCCCTGACGCTCCACCCAACGGTTCGCACCCAGTTCGTGCGCACCAGGCGGCGCACACGGGCGTCGTCGTAGCCGTTGACGAGAGCCGTGTGTTGCGGCACTTGCAACAGCACCGTGCTGGCGTGGACCACTCCAAGGACGCCGAGCCCGAGCAACGGCAACAGGCGCGACATTTCGTTCGGTGGAGCAAGCACGAGCCAAACCGCTGTCGCTCCTTCTACCGCCATTAATGGACCGACAACGAATGACGTCTGGCGTTGATGCAACCGTTCGTATTCAGCGAATCCCTCCGCACCAACCGATGCGAAAAGCGGATAGTGCACTAGTTGTACGAACCAGATCAATCCGACCATTCCGGCCGTCGCAAAAAGATGAGACGTCAGCAGGATTGCCTCTGTGGTATTCATCGTTGACTCATTCGCAAATCATTGTCGATCACGCCACACCTGATGTTCGCACGATCGTGTCTATAACTCGCCGCTAGCGAGGAGCGCGAGGACTTCCTGCGCACGAAGGCGTGTCGCATCGAGGTCGCGCAAACGATCGAGCGCACCCAACTGTCGCGACATCCGATGGTTGCCGCGTAACGCGACGCGGTTGCGGTCCAGGAAGTCCCAGTAGAGCGTTGTAAACGGACACGCTTCAGGACCGGTCCGCTGCTTTGGGTCATACCGACATTTTTTGCAGGAGTCGCTCATGCGATTGATGTAGGCGCCGCCAGAGGCGTACGGCTTCGTGGCCATCATCCCTCCGTCGGCGTACAAGGCCATGCCGATCACGTTCGGCACCATCACCCATTCGGCGCCGTCGACAAATGAAGCCCACATCCATTCGGTCATCGCCGCCGGCTCCACGCCCGCAGTCAACGCAAGATTTCCGAGCACCATAAGCCGCTCGATGTGGTGCGCATACCCGCGCTGGTTGATATGTTCGACCACGTTGGCCACACACGCCATGTGAGTCGACGCCTCACCGGTGAAGGCCGGTGGCACGGCTCGGTGAGCACCCAGCACGTTCTGGTCGCGATAGCCCGGCATCCACAACCAGTACACGCCCCACACGAACTCACGCCACCCCATCACCTGGCGGATGAACCCCTCGACACTGTTGATCGGTGCGTCGCCTCGCATGTAGGCAGCCTCAGCAGCAGCGACCACCTCGCTCGGGTGGAGCAGCCCGAGGTTCATCGACGAACTCAATGACGAATGAGCGAGCTTCCATTCGGCGGCGAGCATGGCGTCTTCGTGCGGGCCGAACAAGGCGAGAGCGCCGCCGATGAATTCATTGAGCCGTATGAACGCCTGGTCGCGCGTCACGGGCCAAATGCCCTCGGGAGCAGCGCCTGTGCATGGCGGAAGCCGAGCGAGCACTTGGTGGTCGATGTTGTCCAACTCGAACCGTGCGATCGACGGCCACGAGCGGCCATCTGTCGGCGGCGGTTCGCGGTTCTCGTCATCGAAGTTCCAGCGTCCGCCAACGGGACGATCTGAATCCATCAGCACCCCGAGCCGGGCGCGCTGCCAACGGTAGAAATCTTCCATCGTGAGGCTCTTGCGACCCTCGGCCCACGCCGCAAACTCTCTGTAGTGACAAAGAAACTGATTGTTCGACACAATGTCCACGCCGAGGCGTTCGAGAAGTGCCCGCCCATCCCAGCTCATAGGTTCCATGGCGACGACACGCTCCGGGTTGTACTGCGCGATGTGGGCTCGAAGCCCATCGGCCAACGTCGGCGCCGAGCGGTGATCCACTTCGAACCCCGCATTGTCGAGCTCGGCGGCGAAATGCGCCATCGCAGAAACCACCAGGTGGAGCCGTTGAATGTGCCAGCGTTTCGAGGTCAACTTGGCGGCACTCTCGACCAGCAACACCCGGCAACTCCCGGGGGCGCGGCCACGCAGGGAGGCGATATCGCGATTCAGTTGATCGCCAAGCACCCACACCGTGGGACGGTTATGCATCGGGGACTCGGTCTTCAATACGTTTTAGATGCGTTGCGATGCGATGACGGTAACGCGTGACTACCACGGGCTTCTTTTTTGGCAGGGAATCGAATCACCCTCGCCCAGTCAGATGGCCCTAGCGGCCCCTAGTTCGCATGTTGGAACTGGCTCGTTTTCAGAATTCTACGGGTTTGGCTGTTTGGCCTATTGAGCTATTCCAACTTTGCGTGGACAGTCGACCTTGTCGCCTCGTACGGTGAGTACATGACATTCGACTTTCATGGAAAACGGGCAGTGGTCACCGGCGCTAGTCGGGGCATTGGTGAAGCAATCGTTCGCCAGCTCGACGCCTCCGGAGCTCGGGTTGCGCTGGTAGCGCGCAGCGGCGATCGGCTCGACACAATCGCCGCCAGCCTCATTAACAATCCGTTGGTGGTAGTTGCCGATCTCTCGGACCCTGCGTCAATCGAGCAGATCTCATCGGCCGTCCTCGATGCCTTTGGCGGTCTCGACGTGCTCGTGAACAACGCAGCTGTAGAACGCAACCAGCCCGCCTCGAAAGTGACCGGCGAAGCAATCGACGAGACGTTGTTCGTGAACCTCCGCCAAGCGTTCATGCTGTGTTCGGCGTTCGCAAAACCGCTCTTCGCATCCAAGGGCGCCATTGTCAATGTCACCTCCACAGCTGCCACCGGCGCGGCGGGAACCCAGGGCGCCTATGCAGCTTCGAAGGGCGGTTTGAACACCCTCACTAAGAACCTGGCCAACGAATGGGCGCCGAAAGGGGTGCGCGTGAATGCCGTCGCTCCTGGGTTAGTCGACACCGAAATGTGGGAGCCGACGTTCAACCTTCTTGGTGAAGAAGCAGTGCGCAAGGGTTTCGTGAGGAGTGTGCCACTGGCCCGGTGGGGCACCGCCGATGAGATCGCCGACGTGGTGTGTTTTCTGGCATCCAACAAAGCGAGTTACGTCACTGGCCAAATCATTCGCGTCGATGGCGGAATGACAAACCTGTAACCGCAAGTCGAACGCGGCGCACGACACCGAGGTGCAGTGCTTGTGCTCGTAGTGTTCGTCAATGACCCTCTCCAACACTCGCGTCACCCTGGTCCGCCGACCAATCGGTGGTGCCACACCCGACTGTTTCGCCATCGAGATGGAACAACTCAGCCCGCTCGTGGACGGCCAACTCCGGGTCGCCGTCGAGTACATCTCGGTCGACGCGGGGACACGAACGATGCTGCGCGGCGAAGGCTTCCACCGCCAGGTCGGCCTCGGCGAAATGGTGCAGGCGGGTGCCGTAGGACGGATCGTGGAATCGACCGTCGATGGATGGGATGTGGGCCAAGCTGTACGCGGTGGGTTCGGGGTGCAGACTTTGGCGACCGTCGCCGCGAACCATGTCGAAAAAATCGACGAATCGCTCGCACCGGCGAGTGCGTATCTCGGCGTGCTCGGACCATCGACCGGGGTGACGGCATGGATCGGAATTCGGTGCGTGGCCAAGCCGAAACCGGGCGATATTCTTGTGGTGTCGGCGGCGGCGGGAGCCGTTGGCTCCATTGCCGGGCAGATCGCCAAACGGGATGGCGCCCATGTGATCGGGATCGCCGGCGGGCCAGCCAAGGCGGCTTACCTCACCAGCGATCTCGGATTCGACGCCGCCATTGATTACAAAAACGACGACGTGAATACCCGCCTACGCGAACTGGCGCCGAATGGCGTAAATGGGTTTTTCGACAACGTTGGCGGCCCCATCCTCGATGCCGTGCTCGACAATTTGGCGCTGCGCGCCAAGGTCACGATCTGCGGCGCCATCTCCCAATACGACGACATGGACCACGTGACCGGCCCCTCTTTGTACCTGCGGCTCGCTGAGCGCCAGTCGTCGATGGAGGGTTTCGCCTACTTCCATTTTCCAGAAAGCATCGCGCCGGCGACCGCCGAACTTGCCGGCTGGTTGGCCGACGGTTCCATGCACTGTTCGGAGGAAATTCTCGAAGGTATCGAGCGCTACCCGGAGGCGTTGCAGTTCATGTTCGGCGGCGGCAATACCGGCAAGCTGCTCGTCAAGATCTAGGGGTTAGGCCAGCGAGCGTTGGGCACTTGCGTATGAATCGGCACTACCTAACGGCGTTTGGATTGTTGAGGAGTTGGGTGACGATCGCAGTCTTGCCGTCGGTATAGGCAACGCGGTCGTCTCCGACCTGAGCGGCCAGTTGCTGCTTGACCGCCTCGTATTGAGCACATGCGGTGGGGCTGGTGCGCAGGAGATCTCGAAAACGCAAATAGTCGCGCCACTGCGCGCCGTCGAACTCAACTACGTGAGCGTGTGCTAGTCGGTGCCACGGTTTGGTCTCAAGCACGAACACGTGGCCGCCCTTGTCGCCCGCATCGCCTCGATAGATCCACCCGGCGGCCGCTAGGAGCTCCCGTGCGGCCGAGAAATCGTGTTCGTTTTTGACCCCTATGGCGATATCGACGATTGGTTTGGCTAGTAGGTTCAAGACCGAAGATGAACCGACCTGTTCGACGCTGGTCACGGTGCCATTGAGCAGGTGGGTGAGGTCGTTTCGCAGTTGCTCGCCGGCCCCGATCCACTCGTGCGTCGTACGGCCGAGGCCGAGCGCGTCGTAGTCCAGCCCAAGCCCGACCGATGTGAGCCACTCCACTGCGCAATTCTGTCAGAAACCTAGCCCGCAGACGACGACGACGATCGGTCTAGTATGGGTAACGATTCATCGCATCAGTCCTGGGGGAATATGTCCGATTTCAATGACTTGCCAATGCCAGGCGATGTACCGCCGAGCGACTCCTTTGGTTCTGTGCCGCCGCCGCCTCCTCCTCCTCCGCCGCCGTCTCCGTCCCAGACGTGGGCTGCTCAAGCGCCACTGCCCGCTGGATCAGTGCCGACTGCCTTTGGCTCGTTTCAGCCTGTCAAAGGACAGGCCACTGCAGCCAAAGTGTTGTTGGTAATCAACTTTTTGACAGCAGCGATATTCGGACTTTTCCGATTGCTAGAGCGAGGCGTTGTAACCGACTTTCGTGTTGGAGCGGCGTCGCGTCAGGACCTCGCCGATTCCGACAGTCGCATCAACTCGATCGTATCCATCATGCAAATTTCGTGGATCGTGTCGATCGTCATTTTCCTCATGTGGTTCTTTCGGTCCCGGAAAAATGCTGCGGCTCTGGGCGATGAAGTTCCTTATGTTCCGGGGATGGCAATTGGAAGTTGGTTTATTCCATTGGCGAACTTAGTGATGCCTTTGCAGATTGCATTGGGCATGTGGCGCAAAGATGGCGCTGGCAACCGTCGTGGCGGCGGGCTGGTCATCGGTTGGTGGACGGCCTTCGTGGGCGGAATCATTGTGCGGGCGATAGGCGAAAGTTCGATTTCGAGTGCCGTAAAGTCCGTCAATTACTCGGCTGTTGCCGTGGAAAGAAGTTTGGACAACTTGTTGAGCGGAGAACTGACCTCTGCGATTGGCGGTTTCGCCCTTGCCGTCGGCGCGTTGCTGGCGATCATGGTCGTCACTGGGCTCTCGAAGGCGCAAGAACAACGGTTTGCGGCGCTGTCGGCTAGCGGTGCCGGCGTGGCCTACAGCTTGTAACGACGGGTAGTCGCATGGGCGATTTTGACGAAACAGCGCCTGGATTTGCGGTGCCATCGAACGCCATACTGCCACCCACGTCGCAGGGCGCTGTGCCTTCCCCGCCAGCATTTGTGCCCCCGCCGACATATGTCGCGCCGCCATCGCCACCACCTCCGCCGTACCTCGGCGGGCAACCCACCTATATGAACTATGGGGCTTCGCAAATGGGGCCCATCGGCATTTTTGTATCGGCTAAGGCATTAGCAGTGGTTACCCAATGCTTCTTGGCCGTTGACGCCGTGCTCCTCATCATCCTCGCTATCGAACGTATTCAAGATCGAACGCAACTCAACCGTGTATTCACAAGGTCTGGATCAACGTTGGAAATGCGAGGAACGGTCTCGGGTTCCTCGAGCGTCGGTGGATTGCTGGTGTTGACAATCCTGGGCACGATCATCGTGTTCATCATGTGGTTCTATCGGTCGCGCAAAAATGCAGATGCGTTAGGCGACAAGGTGGAGTACAGCCCGGGAATGGCGATCGGCGGTTGGTTTATTCCTTTCGTCAATTACGTGTTTCCCATCCAAATTGCCATTGGCATGTGGGCGCCTCGAACGCAAGCGAATCGCAAATCAAAACTTGTTCCCGGTCTGTGGTGGGCGACCTTTGCCGTCGGACCGTGGGTAGCCATTTACGGCCAGGGGCTCATGGCATTTTCGGTCATTGACTCGATTCTCAACGAACGCCCAACTCAGTATTGGCGCGATCGGTGGGCACGCGGATCCAACATTTCTGCATTGGGAGAATTGATCCTGGCAGCGTCGGTGTTGTTGGCGATAGCACTTGTACGTGGGATTACAAAGGCTCACGACACTCGGTTCGCAACGACCACTTCGGGCGGGGTCGCGGCCTACTAGCGGTTGCTTTTAACGGGCTTCGGGCGCTGACCCGTCGGGCGAAACCAAGGCGTGCACGTTCGTTTCACCAATGGGTCCATCGTGCACAAGTTGGCCGTCGCGCAACGCAATGACCCTGTCGACCTGTTTGAGATATTCCAACTCGTGGGTCGCTACGAGCAGTGTGGCCCCATTGTCGTGCGCAGTGTGCAACAGCTCGATGAGTGCCGTCTTGCCTGCATTGTCGAGACCCACGAATGGCTCATCCACGATGAGCAACCGAAACGGCCGAATGAGCCCAAGCATGAGCGATGCCTTCTGGCGAAGCCCTCGGCTAAATGTCATCGGTAGGTCGTCGGCCCGATGCGCAAGGCCCAACTTGTCGAGCAAGTAGTGAGCGTCGTCGGCCCACTCGGCATGGCCGTGCAACTTGGCAATGTATTCGGCGTGCTCCCACAACGACAGGTCGTCGTACAGGATGGGGTTGTCGGGCAAATAGCTGAGATCGGCCCGAGCGCGCTCGGATCCAGCTGGCGCTCCGAAGATGTCGATGGTGCCGTCAGATGATTCCAACAGGCCGGCCATCATGCGAAGAAAGGTAGTTTTTCCGGAGCCGTTGTGACCGATCAACGCCACAGACTCCCCCTCATCGATCGACAAATCGAGTGGCGCCAACGCCGTCAATTGGCCGTAGGTTTTGGTGAGTTCATTGACATGCAAAGCCAACGTGGTCATATCTTTTTTCCTTGCTGTGCAGCTTGTTCGAGGGAGGCGTGGAACCATGCTTTGGCGCCTTCACGGAACCGTACCCACGATGCGGTAAAGAGCGCCACGAAGCCCACCACGACGATCAGTACGCCCATGCCCGTGATGGGGTCGTCGCCACGGTCGAATGCTCGGCGGGCGAAAACGATGGGTAATGCGCCCGACGTGGCTACCAGAAACGGCCATACGTTGCGCATCAACACCCGCATTCCAGCGATCTCGGGGGGTATGAGTTGATCGGATTGGCGCGACGTTTGTGGCGCTCCACTGACCACTGAAGTGGTAGCGGCCGACACGGCCGAAGCCGTGCACGTGACTGCCAACACACTTGCCAACTTGATGGTGAGCGTGGACGGATTGGTGGCGTACACAACCCCCGCACTCACAGCGCAGATGAGAAACATCAACCCAAACGATGCTGGCAAATGGCGCAAATAGATCGTTCCGTTGTCGAACGGAAATTGGTCGCGTCTATCAGGATGGTCTGTCTCCTGGGCCATGGGTTCCAACACGTCGAGGCCTGCGAGATACAGCGCAACTCCGGCCACCACCACCAGCGGGGTGGTGCCCAGCCAAACGCCGCGTAATGCCAATGCGGCAATGATGCCGAAGGCCATGATGCGGACAACCCGCGACAGCGGCCACCGAAGGTAGCCGTTCCAATCTCTGCGCCATGTGGTGTTGATCGGGCGGCGGGTGCGGCGCCGGGGCCCGATGAGCGGGCGGTTTCGATGTTGTTCTTGGGAAAGTTGGCGACGCAACAACATGAATGTGCGGACGTCTTGCATGGTGGCCGCAAATCGGATCTGGTCGACCAGGCCGCTTCGCCGTTCGAGATTCTCGATGCTGTACTGGCCCAGGCGGCTCAGTCCGAATGCCCCAATGGCGATCGTGGCGACGAGACCGATGGCGACCCCGTTGTGCCACTGCAACGGCCACAGGGCAACGTGGCCCACGAAGCTGGTCGGTGCCGTGATGAACTTGCCGGCGATATCGGCTACGGCCCATGCCACCAGTACGCCCGCCGCCCCGGTGGCAACAGCGCGATTGAGGCGCATACCTCCCGCAAACCAAGCAACGGCAACCATCATGATCGCTGTCGTTGCTCCGAATCCAGCGCCAGCCACCATCCATTTCAGGATGCCGCCCGGAAGTCGTTGTGCTCCCAGACGGCCAGCCACTAATCCGGTGAGCCCGCCAATCAACACCAAAAATCGTGCCTGCTTTAGTGCCGGCCCACGCAGTACCGACGCACGACTAATGGGAGCCAAAAGTGCATGACGGGCTTCAGCTGGTTCGAGTCCAAAAGGGCCACCCCGCGAACCGGACCGCAACCCAATAGCGGCCGACACTGCCAACAGCAACCCGCAAGCGGCTGGGCCGTGAGCTCTTACGGTGGCCATCTGGGCGTTGGACAAAAGGGTGTCGCCGATTTGTTCGCTCAAAATCCCAGTGGCCAACGCACCAATGACGCCGGCCAGGTACACGTTGTAGATGGCGTCGATCCAGTGGATATTGGCGATGCGACGGCTGCGACGCGCGCGGCGCATTTCGATGAGTGCAGTGGCGGTCATGAATGAGTGTGTCCATCGTGTTCGTGCGAATGATCGTGTGTGTGGTCGTGGTCGTGCTCATGAGTGTGCGTGCGCCATTCGTGCTCGCCGATCGAGATCACGTCGCGCACTGTGCGGCCAGAGTGGCGGGCGGCGGCGGCGGCATCGTCGAACTCCACTTTGGCGCGGCCGAGGCCCACCTTCACCCGAACCGGCAACCCGTCGACCGTGACGGTTGCGTCGGTTCGGGCCAGTGGCCAGCGGTCGACGCCACGGCTACGAAGACCGAAAGAACCAGTCGTCGACAGCAGCACGCGACCGATCTGATCGGCCAACGCGATATCGGCCAGGGCCGTGACTACGTACGCCGGACGTCCCTTTTTCATCACGATTGGGGTGAGCCACGCATCGTGGGCGCCGGCGTCCATCAAGGCGGCAATGGCGTGAGCGAGCATCTCACCGGTGGCGTCATCTACGTTGACCGCCAACTCGATGGCGGGCTGGCCAAGGGGAGCAGCGATCGTGCCGCTCTGCGCATCGGCGAGAGCAGTGCCCAACACCACTTGCACCAAATTGGCGCGGTCGTCGAACACCTTGGTGCCTGCCCCGAACCCGCTTGATCCCACGATCATGGGCGGCAAGGATCCGTAGCGAGAACACAGCGCGGCCAAGATGGCGGCACCGGTGGGCGTGGTGAGTTCAGCGTTCACGTCGACGCCCACCATTGGAGCGCCGTGTAGCAGTTCGACCACCGCCGGCGACGGATTGGGCAGTATTCCGTGCGCGGCTTTGATCATGCCGGTGCCAGTGGTCACCGCACTTGATTGCACATCGGTGACGTTCAAAATTTCGAGCGCTGCGCACACGCCCACAATGTCGACGATTGAATCCAACGCCCCGACTTCGTGGAAGTGGACTTGCGTTTTTGGGCGACGATGGAGGTGCCCTTCGGCAGTGGCCAAAACGTCGAAAATAGCAACGACGCGGTCGTGCATGCGGGGCGGGAATTCGGCGGCGTCGATCAACGACACGATGTTGCCGTACGTGCGCGCCACGGTCGTTTCGACCACGTCGACATGAGCTTGAGTGCCGCCAATGCCGTTGCGCATGACGGACTCAAATTGGAGGTCCCAGCCGTCGACGGGCATGCGTTCGATGAGCGACCGCACGGCATCGGGATCGGCCCCAGCATCCACAAGCGCACCAAGAGCCATATCGCCGGCGATCCCATTGAAGCAATTGAAATAGGCAATCACGGGAGAATCCGCATGATGGCGCATGCCGCCCCGAACCCGTTGTCGATACCCACCACGGTGAGCCCCGATGCGCACGAGGCCAACATGCCGAGGAGCGCCGTGACGCCTTGGAGACCCGCGCCATAGCCAGTGGAGGTTGGTACAGCGATCACGGGGCAACAGGCTAGGCCACCGACCACGCTGGCCAAAGCGCCCTCCATGCCGGCGATCACCACAATGGCGTGGGCATGTTGGATAGCGGGCAAATGGGGAGTGATCCGGTGTAGGCCGGCTACACCGATATCGGTGATGCGTTGCGGGGTGATGCCGTGCGCGATCAGTACTGCTGCGCACTCGTTGGCGACCGGCGTATCGGCGGTGCCGGCGGTGATGATGGCGATCGATTCTGGGCGCGGCCCGGCGTGTCGCCACGTGACAGTGGCGTCGCTCACGGTTGCTTCTGGGCAGGCGGTGGTGACGACATTGATCTGTCCGGCCGAAGCTCGTGACAGCACCACTGGGCCGCTGCCTCGAGCAAGCAGTTCGGTCACCACGGCCACGCATTGTTCCGCCGTTTTGCCGGGGCCGTACACGGCTTCACCCATGCGTTGCCGCAATTCCCGATGATGATCCACGACGGCGCTTCCCAATTCCACAAATGGCAAAGCCCGCAATTCGGCTACCGCGGTATCGGCCGATTTGGCCCCCGATTGCACGTCGTCGAGTAATCGGCGCACTGTTTGTTCGTCCACCTTTGTATCCTGCCCGTTCGTGACCTCCGTAGAGACAACGACGACCAACTTCATTGTGCCCCGTGGAGCCAAGGTGGCGTTTTTGGGTCCGCTCGGTACCTTCACCGAACAAGCCGCCCGAGCGCAAGCCGATTTGGCGGCCACAACATTGATTCCGATGCGCACTATGCCCGACGTACTCGCTGCCGTGGAATCAGGCGAGGTAGATCATGGATTCGTGGCCATCGAAAACTCGATAGAGGGCACCGTGAACCTCACCCAAGACGAGTTGGTGTTCAACCACCAACTCATGATTCAGCGCGAAGTGGTGCTCGATATCGAGCATTGCTTGGTAGGGCCTCGGGGGATGACACTCGACGACGTGACGGCAGTGATGTCGATTTCCGTGGCCACTGCGCAGTGCTATGAGTATTTGAAACGCGTGCTTCCCAAGGCCGTTTTGAAAGCCGCCAATTCGACGGCCGAAGCGGCCAAGACGGTGGCCGACGACCGCCCCGATGGCGTGGCCGCCATCGCTCCCCGGGCGGCCGCTGCGCTGTATGACCTCGATGTGATCGCCGGCGATATCGGCGATCATCCCGGCAATCAAACGCGCTTTGTGTTGGTGGGCCGAGAGGTGGTGCCTCCGTCGACGGGGCATGACAAAACCACGATCGTGGTGTACCAGCGCGCCGACGAGCCAGGCAGTCTGTTGTCGATCTTGCAAGAGTTCGCAGCTCGCAGGATCAACCTCACGAAGCTGGAATCACGCCCCACAAAAGCCGGCGGACTGGGCGACTACTGCTTCATCATCGACGCAGAGGGACACATCGACGATGAGCTGATGGCCGACGCCATTCGGGACCTCCACACCAAACATGGTGGAGTGAAATTCCTCGGCTCGTATCCAGCGGCGGGCGAACACAGCTCGCAGGCGCGTGAACATGCCGATGCTCGTTGGCAATTGGCTGACGATTTTGTTTTGGGGTTGCGCGCTCGGGTGTTGCGAACCGAATAGGTTGAGGCCATGCGTCGAATTCTGAGCGTTTGTGCGGTGTCTGTATTCATATTGGCGAGTTGCTCGGGTGACTCCAAAGCTGCCACAACAACTCAGCAGCCGACCACGACTTCGGCCCCCGCGGCCATTGTGTCTACGACGAACGAAGCGACCACGTCGACGACACAACCCACCACGACCACAGCCGCGCCTGGCCCTGCCAAGGTGCAGCACGTGTTCGTGATCAACCTCGAAAACACGTCGTACGAAGCCAGCTTCGGAGCCAATTCCCAAGCCCCGTATTTGGCGAAGGAGCTCGCTGGCCAAGGGGCATTGCTCACCCAGTACTACGGCACCTCGCATGCAAGCTTGGGGAACTACATCGCCCAAATTTCGGGCCAGGGCGCAAACCCGCAAACCAAAGCGGACTGCTTCACCTACAACGAGTTTGTATCCACCGGGCAAGGTCCGAACGGGCAGGAACTCGGGGCTGGGTGCGTGTACCCGTCGAACGTAAAGACGATTGCCGATCAGCTCACCGACGCCAAGCTCACGTGGAAGAGCTATCAGGAAGATATGGCGAATTCGCCTACCGAACCTAAGACCTGCCGACATCCGTCGGTTGGTTCAAACGACACCTCGATCGGCGCCCGCGTCGGTGACCAGTACGCCACCCGACACAACCCATTTGTGTATTTCCATTCGATCATCGACAGCGCACAATGCAGCGACCAGGTTGTCGACTTGACACAACTGTCAAGTGATTTGAAATCGATCGCCACGACGCCGAACCTGAGCTACATCACGCCGAATCTTTGCCACGATGGCCACGACGCCAGCTGCGTGGATGGGCAAGTAGGCGAGATCACCGGCGCCGACAATTACCTCAAAACCCTCGTGCCCACCATCATGAATTCCGACGCCTTCAAACTCGATGGCCTTTTGATCGTGACGTTCGACGAAGCCGAACTGTCGGAACCCACACCGTGTTGCGGAGAAGTCGGCGATGGTGGTGGCCGCGTGGGAGCGGTGCTTATTTCCCCTTCACGTATTCAGCCGGGCTCCACTGACGACACGCCGTACAACCACTTTTCTCTGTTGTGCAGCCTCGAAAATATCTTCGGTCTCGATCACCTTGGCTTTGCTGGAATGACCGGTTTGGCATGTTTCGACTCGCTGGTGGCGGTTAAACCGTAAGCGGTTCTGAACGAGTTGCCGATTCGGGTTTTCTTATTTGTGCCCTCATCGCCCGGCTAGTGTTTCGGGCGGAAGGATGGCAGAGCGGCCGAATGCGGCGGTCTTGAAAACCGTTGGGTTAATAGCCCCCCGGGTTCAAATCCCGGTCCTTCCGCCAGATTTTTTGGGCAACACCATCACGGTGTTGCCCAAAATTCTTTTTGCTCTGCTGCTCACGTGGCCGTCAGCTCAGGAAGTTATGGGCCACTGCGTGATACATGGCCGTCGTGAGGCCGAGAGAAGCCACGTCAATACGTTCGTTGTGGCCGTGAAAACGACTGGAGAAGTCTTCGTAAGTGACGGTTGGCGAGAACAATCCAAAGCCGTACGCCGCCGCCCCGCGCTGCCGAAAAAAGCGAGCGTCGGTGCCGCCAACCGTGAGGCGGGGCACCAACGACGCCTCGGGATACTGCATGCGCACCACCCGTTGCAGTGAGTCCACAAACGGATTTTCAAACGTTGACGCAGTGGGTGCCGCGCTATTGATTTCCGTGATGTCGACGCGGTGAGCTAGATCACCAAGCGCCTCATGAAGATTGCGATGCACATCCTCATTCGTCTCGCCGGGCAAGGTGCGAATGTCAACTTCGAGATCCACGCAATCAGGAATCACGTTCGTTTTGTTGCCCCCGTGCACCACGTTGGGCGAGAAGGTCATGTGGGTGCATGCGTGCACATATTTTGCGGTGCGCACGTCGGGAATTTCGGCAATGGCATCACTCACCGCTCCCGCGTCAAGGAGTTTGGTTTGCAGCTCGGGAGCAAAGCCGTATGTGGGCACAAACTGTTTCCACACGTCGCTGATGCTGGCTGCCGGCCGGTAGCGGGCCAACCTGCTCACCACTTCGGCGGCGATGATGAGCGCGTTGTCGGCGCCGTACGGCATCGACCCGTGGCCCGGCGTGCCCGTGATTCGCAGCCGCCGCCATGCCACGCCTTTTTCGCCGACGGTGAGCGTGATGCGTTGACCAGCAGGCGTGGGCATCGAAATGCCGCCTGATTCCGTGAGCACGTAATCGGCTTTGATGGCGTCGTAGTGATGCTCCGAGAGGTACCCAGCGCCCATGAGCGCGCCGCCCGCTTCTTCGTCGGCCACCGCCAAAAAAATTAGTGTTCCTTTGGGGCGAAAACCGCTGTCGGCGAGGTGCCGAGTGGCCACGGCCATCGATGCCGTGAGATTCAACATGTCAATAGCGCCGCGCCCCCACACTTCGCCGTCGACTACCTCGCCCCCAAATGGGTCGCGTTGCCACCCGCTCGGCGACACAGGAACCACGTCGGTGTGACCCATCAAACACACCGTCGGCGCTTGCGGGTCCGAACCCTCGATACGCACTACCACGCTGCGACGCCCGTGGCCTGGCTCGTAGTGTTCATACGCCAAACCGGCCCCGTCGAGATATGCCTCGAGGGTGTCGGCGTTGCGAATTTCTTGGCCCGATTCCGGCGTGCCGTCATTCACACAAGAGTTGCGAATCAACGCTTGGAGAAGCTCGGCGGTTTCGCCTTGAACCGATTCAGGTGAAAGAGGCAGCGACATTCGCAGAGCCTAAACCGAGTGATCGCCGCAGGAAGTCGACTTGATGCAACAACAGGTTTTCGGCCACCTCTTCTTGACTAGCCATGTGGGTCACGCCTACCAGGGGAAGCACTTCGTGTGGGCATCCGTTGGCCAGTAGCAAGCCCGAGAGTTGAAGGGTGTGGGCGATCACCACGTTGTCGTCGGCGAATCCGTGAACAAGCAGCAACGGCCGAGTGAGATCGGCAGCCAGTGGCAACAGTGATGACCGGTCGTAGGCCTCTTTGTTGGTGTTTGGGTCGCCCAAGTATCGCTCGGAGTAGAACGTGTCGTAGAGCCGCCATTCGGTGCCGGGTGCGCCGGCGATGGCCGAATGAAATACGTCAGGTCGCCGCAACACGGCCAGCGCAGCGAGATATCCGCCAAAGCTCCAGCCCCTGATCGCCACACGGTCCATGTCGAGTTGGGGATAGAGCTTGGCTAGCTCGTTGAGAGCGTCCACTTGGTCGTCGAGGGCCGGTGTGGCGAGATCGCCAAGAACGGTGCGGTCCCATGCGGGGCCTCGATTGGGCGTGCCCCGACCGTCGGCCACGATGACAGCGAAGCCTTGATCGGCGAACCATTGCGATGTGCAGTATGCGTTGCGGGCGTTGACAACTCGAGGGCCATGTGGCCCGCCGTAGGGATCGAGCAGTACCGGGATTTTGCCAACAGGGGCCACGCCGCCTGGCCACAACACGGCGACACGCAACTGGCGTTCGCCCACAGTGTGCATGGTGACGACGGGCCGCACGAGAGGTGTCTCGGCCAGACTCTCGAGGGTGGCAAGGACCGCTCCAGAGGCACCGATGTCGATGATTCGCACCGTGGGCGCCTCGCCGAGCGTCGACGTGCGAACCACCGCCGTGGCCCCGCCCACCACTGCCGAGTTGAGGCCTTCCGAGCGCGACAGCGGGGTAAGTTGTGCAGTAGCGAAATCCAGGTGCCATACGTGTTGGTCGAGGGGGTCGACGGTTCCCGTGATGTATGCGCCGGCCTCAGTGATGTTGGCCACCGACTGCACGTTGAGCCCGGGCGGCGTTACCGGTTCGCCGTCTAGACACAGGCGGTATGTATCGGCCGACGGCTCGATCGTGACCAGACGGTCACCAGCCCATGCCGGGCACCCCGCCATGGTGTCGATCCAGGCTGCGTCGCTCAACTCACGAATGATCGTTGTAGAGCCGGTGGTGGTATCGGCGGCGAGTACCTGGGCGCGGCGTTGATCACGTGACATGACAAAAAGCGTGAGTTGCCCTGTCCACGTCACGTCTACGAGATACGGAAATTGTTCAACTCCCCACGAAATTTCGACGCGTTCGCCGGTAGCCAGCGAGATGACCCACAGGCTCACATCGGCGTTGTTGGTGCCCGCGGCGGGGTACGCCACCTCGGCCGGGCGCTCACTGGGGTCGGCTGGATTGGAGATGTACCAAATGTTGATTGGCGTGGTATCCACTCGTGCTGCAGCCACCCAGGCGCCGGTCGGGTCGAACCACCAACCTGTATAGCGGTTCATTTCTTCAGCGGCCACAAATTCGGCAGACCCCCACGACACGTTGTCGTTGTCGGGCTCTGCGGCCACGAGGCGATCTACGGCGGTGGCCACATCGATGATGCGCAATTCGTTGCCGGCCACGTAACCCACAGAGTCTCCGGCGGGGGAGATCCGAGGATCGAATGCACCTGGAGCACCAGGCAGGGCCCGCACCGCACCGGACTCTAAGGACACCATCATCAGTTGCCCCCCGAGCGGGAATACGGCGTGGGCAAAAGCGGCGTCAGTGGTGTAGCTCACGATGCCGCCGCCGGCCTCTCGTGCTCGTTCACGACGGCGCAGCTCCGCTTCTGGCAGCTCAGATTCGTTGTGCAGTTCGACTTCGCGAGGGTTCACCAACAGGCGCTCTGCACCAGTCGTTGTTTCGTACGTCCACAGGCAATTCACGGAGTCACTGCCACCCTGCGAGCGGGCAAAGACGACCAGGGAGCCGTCGAGTGACACCGTGATATTGCGGGGCTCGCCCAGCGTGAGTCGTTGGGTGCGGGCGTGTTGACGAGGAAACGAATCGGTCACGCCAACATCATGCCCCGTGGCAACGTGGCGATCGGGCATTATTGACCCGTGTCACTGGATCCGTATGCCGCCAGCTTTGCTCTTTTAGAAACGTGGCCGGCCGAGCGAATCGCTGCCGCTTACGTGGACCCGCACGGCGAGTGCCACACCCATGGCGAAGTCGGCGACACATACCGTTTGGCGTCGGTGACCAAGATTCTGACGGCGTACGCAATCTTGATAGCCCTCGAAGAAGGCACGGTGAAGCTCGATGATCCGGTTGGCCCACCAGATAGCACTCTGCGCCATTGCCTGAGTCATACATCTGGGCTTCCCATCAATGAGTCAGTGCCGATGGCCCGCCCCGAACGTCGAAGGATCTACAGCAACAAGGCGATCAACTTGGCGGCCGAGCATGTGGCCATCAACGCCGAGATGCCATTCGATCAATACTTAGCTGAGGCCGTGTTCGAACCTTTGTCTATGTCGTCGACGAAGCTCGTGAGTGCGCCGGCATGGGGAGCGGCGTCGACCGTCGACGACCTCGTTCGGTTCGCTCGCGAGTTACTCCTCCCAACCTTGATTTCAGCCGAAACAATGGCTTTGGCCACTACCCCACAATGGCCGGAACTCAATGGTGTGTTACCTGGCCTCGGGCCGCAGCGACCCAACCCATGGGGGCTCGGCTTCGAAATTCGGGGCTATAAATCGCCCCACTGGACAGGCGAATCAAACTCGCCACAAACGTTCGGACACTTTGGCCAATCAGGAACGTTTTTGTGGGTCGACCCTGTGGTGGGTTCGGCATGCGTGGTGCTCACCGGCACAGATTTCGATCTTTGGGCTCGCAAATTTTGGCCGCCGTTTTCCGATTCCCTTCTTTCGGCGACACCCGGCCAACTATCCTGACGAGGCACGTGTTAGCGCACGTGTACATGTTGTACTGGAGAGGTGCCAGAGCCAGGTTGAATGGGGCGCCCTGCTAAGGCGTTGATGGCCGCAAGGTTATCCGTGGGTTCAAATCCCACCCTCTCCGCCAACTTGTTGTTGCCACTGGGCATTCTCCGGCCATCAATTTCCCGGAACGATCGTTTCAAGTTATTGCTAGACATCAGCACCCTTGTCGGCTATGGTCCCCCAAACCACACTCTCGTGGTCGGATTTATGACTCCATAGAGTCAGTCACAAAGGGGAAATAATGGATAACCGTCAATTTGACGCAGCCAAAAGTCAGCGTGCTGCAATTGAGACCGACCACATCGAAGCGTTCGCCAGCGGAAAAATGTCACGTCGCGATTTCGTACGTCGCGGCACGATTCTCGGCCTGAGCGTTCCGCTGATGTCGGCAGTCATCGCCGCCTGTAGCAGTGACGCCAAGACCACCGCCACCACCGCAGCAGCCGGTGCCACCACCACCGCCGCGGGCGTCACCACCGCGGGGGATTCCACCACGTCAGCCGCTCCCGCCGGAGCGATCAAACAAGGTGGCGTGCTTCGCATCGCTTGCCAAAAGCCTGCCGCTCCTCTAGATCCCGTGAAGATGGCCGACCTCGGCACCTATTCGGTAGTGGTCACTGCTTTTGAGTACCTGGTGAACTTCACAGATGGCAAGCTTGCTCCGATGTTGGCCGAATCATGGAAGCCCAACAAAGACGGCAGCGTATGGACCTTCACACTCCGCAATGGCGTCAAGTGGCACGATGGCACGGCATTCACCTCTGCCGACGTGGTGGCCACGATGGACCGCCTTGCGGGCAGCAACTTAAAGGCATACATCAAGACTGGTTCGACCAAGGCTGTCGATGAAAAGACCGTGGAAATCACGTTGAATAATGCCGACGGGCAGTTCCCCCACCAAGTTGGTCCATATAACCCACAATCGGTTATCACTCCCGCTGACTACGTCGCCGGAACCACGCTCGACAAGCGTATAACCGGCACTGGTGCTTTCAAGATGACCAAGTTCGACCCAGCACTCGGCGCCACGTTCGTTGCGAACACGGACTGGTGGGGCGGCAAGCCGTACCTCGATGGCCTCGAGTTCCTTTTTAGCGATGACATCCAAACCCAAATTTCCGGTATTCAAGGTGGCGCAGCAGACGCTATCCTGCAGTTCCCGGTACTTGGCTCAGAGGCATTGCTGAACGATTCGAACTTGACCGTTGAAAGCATTCATGGTTCTGGTCATCGTCAATTGTGGATGAACACCCGCGAAGGCAACTTCAAAGACGTACGAGTCCGCCAAGCAATTGCGCTTGGTCTCGACCGGGACAAAATCATCGAAACCGTGTTGGCCGGCAAAGGCGACATTGGCAACGATCATCCCATTTCGCCCATCTTCCCCTTCTTCGATTCGACCTTGCCCCAGCGCAAGCGAGACATCGAAAAGGCTAAGCAACTCCTCAAGGATGCCGGCAAGGAAGGCTTTAGTCCCACCTTGTTCTTCCCCAAACTGCTCGAAATTCCCCAGCTTGCGGAAGTGATCCAGAGCCAGCTTAAGGAAATTGGCGTAAACGTTACCCTCAAGCAAGAAGTTGAAGTTGATGGTGTGGAGTGGTGCAAGGTGTATGACTCGAAGGTTGAGCCCGCAGGTTGTGACGGAGGCGAAGAATTCGGGCTCGTCGACTACGGACCTCGCGCCGTTCCCGACGTGTATCTTCTCAAGGCATACGCCACCGGCGAATGGAACTCCGCCCACTTCATTTCGGAGCCATTCCGAGCTGCGGTCAAGGAATACCAAGCAGCACTTGACCTCGATGGTCAAAAGAAGGCCATTGCAACCTTGCAGAAGATCGCCAACGACGAAGTTCCGTACGTAATTGCGTATTTTTACAATTCGCTCACCGCGTATTCCAAGAAGGTCACCGGAATCGTGGCTACGGGCCTTGGCCATTACTACTGCGGAAAAGCCGGCTTCTTAGCCTAAATAGTTAGATAACTCTGGCCCGTGGGGCCGCCGCAAGGTGGTGCCACGGGCCAAACGTCCATTTTCAGTGCCGTCGGGTTGGAAGAAGAAGCTAGAGGAGCCCAATGGGCCGCTATGTACTGAAACGGGCGAAGTCAGCCCTCATAACGTTGTGGCTTTTGGCCACAATTGTGTTCTTGATCGTCAGCGTTCTTCCGGGTGATGTCGGGCGTCGAGTTTTGGGCCCGTTTGCCCTCAAGGAAGACGTGGCAAAGTTCAATCACCAATTGGGGACTGATCGTCCTCTGATTCGCCAGTATTTTACGACGATCCGCCGTTTGTTCACGTTGAGTTTTGGTAACTCGTACCAAAGTGGGCGGTCCGTGAATTCGGTCATTTTTCCGGCGCTCGGGCGCTCGGGAAAGCTTGCGATCTTGGCTTTCGTGCTGACAATTCCACTATCGATCGCCGCTGGCATCTATGCCGCCCGACGTAAGGACAATATTTCTGACCGGGTGGTGGTTACCACTGGCTTGGCGACCTCGTCGATACCGGAGTTTGTGACAGCAGCAGTATTGCTATCGGTATTTTGCGTTCATTGGAAGCTCGGGCATGTGTACGCAAACCCTCCCGCCAACGCGTCGCTTATCGGAGAGCTTCCCTACCTGATTACGCCTGCAATCGCCATGATGATCGCCTATTTCGGTTATATAACCCGCATGGCCAGGGCTGGCGTGATCAAGGGACTAGGTGCCGACTACGCCCGCACGGCCACGATGAAAGGCCTGTCACGGGGTGATGTGATGCGTAAACACATTTTGCGTAACGCTTTGGCACCCACGATCACCGTCATCAGTGTTCAGATCGGGTACCTCTTTGGCGGCATTATCGGTGTCGAAAAGGTGTTCAACTATTCCGGCTTGGGCATCACGATGTTGAATGCGGTTAAGAGCCGTGACATACCCGTTTTGCAGGGGGCGGTGTTGCTTGTCGGGTTGATATATATGGTTTCAACGCTGCTTGCTGACCTTCTCATTGCCTATCTCAACCCTCGCGTACGACTGGAAACCAACCGATGAGTGATTCAGCGAACGACGCACCAGTTTCACTCCCCGATGATCTCGATCTGCCACCCGATGTGGTGGCGCTGTCGGGCGCTGTGCAACTGAGCGAACGCAAGCAAGCTCGTAAAGAAAATTGGCGCCTCATTCGTCGTCGCCCTGCCTTCATTGTCGGCGTGATCATTGTGTTGATTTGGGTTGTTTGCGCACTGTTGGGCGACAGAATCACTCCCCATAGCCCACTCGACTTTCGAGTGAAGCCGCATCTGTCGCCACGGTCGGCATATCCATTCGGCACAGATATTTCGGGCCGTGATGTTCTTTCCCGAGTGATGGCCGGAGCAAAAGACGTCTTGAAAGTTGCCCCGCTCGCCGCACTACTTGGCGTATTTTTTGGAGTAATAGTGGGCCTGGTGATGGGATACATCGGTGGTTGGCTCGACAACATTTTGAGCCGGATCGTGGAGGCCTTTCTGGCTCTGCCGGTGTTGCTTGTGGCCCTACTTGCGGTGACCACGCTAGGTGTAACCACGGGCGTGGTTACTGGAGTGGTGGCGGCACTGTTTACGCCAGTGGTGGCCAGAACAGTGAGATCGGCGGTTATTTCCGAACGAGACCTTGACTACGTCACATCGGCGAAACTGCGGGGGGAGTCGGCGTTTTTTGTGATGTTCCGAGAAATCCTGCCCAACGTCAGTGGCCCGATCATCGTGGAACTCACAGTGCGCATTGGTTACGCCGTGTTCACGGTGGCCACACTGTCGTTCGTGGGGGCAGGCCCGCAACCGCCGTCGCCCGATTGGGGCGTGCAGGTGAGTGATTCCTTCCGCTCGATTAGTGCCGGAATTTGGTGGACGACCATGTTCCCGGCGGCCGCAATTGCCAGTTTGGTGATTGCCGTGAACCTTATAGCCGACTCAGTACAATCCGTGGTGGAGGCATCATGACCTTCAATTCCCCGCTCCCGCCTCCTCCTCCTGGACTTCAAGCTGCATTGACTATCGAGGATCTTGAAGTCGCATACAAGGTGCGGGGTATTGATCGAGCGGTTCTGCGCGGCGTTTCGTTGAGCATCGCACCGGGCGAAGCATACGGACTAGTCGGCGAATCGGGATGTGGCAAATCAACCACTGCGTACGCGGCGCTTCGTTACCTTCCCAGCAACGGCAAGATCACTGGTGGGCGCGTACTCGTTGCCGGCAAAGATGTCACCGCCATGAATACCAAGGCCTTGCAACGCTTCCGAGCCACCGAGGCATCAATGGTGTACCAAGATCCCGGCCAGGCCATGAACCCGTCGCTGCGCATCGGACGTCAGCTCGTGGAGAGTTTCACGTTGCTTGGCCAAAGCAAAACCGATGCAGCAGCGTCGGCGATTGAGGCGCTCCGTAAGGTGCGCATTGCTTCTCCCGAGAGCGTGATGGATCGGTATCCATTCCAGCTTTCCGGCGGAATGCAGCAGCGCGTGGTTATCGCCATGGCATTGGCCTGTAACCCCAAACTGTTGGTCCTCGACGAGCCCACCACGGGGCTCGATGCCACCGTCGAAGCTGAGGTGCTCGACCTGGTGCGGGTGCTGCGTGCAGAGTCGGATGCTGCTGTCCTCCTGATTGCCCACAACCTGGGCATCATCCGCACGTTGTGCGATCGCGTCGGCGTTATGTATGCCGGAAAGATTGTTGAGGAAGGGCCGAGCAAGCAAGTTTTCGACGATCCTCAACACCCCTATACCGTTGGGTTGTTGCGGTCGTTGCCCCGCCATGGCGTTCGCAAAACGGAACGGGCGCTGGCCACCATCCCTGGTATTTTGCCGCTTATCGGTACCGATTTGCCGACATGTGTTTTCGTTGACCGTTGTCCTCTCGCTGATGAGTTGTGCCACACAGTTGCGCCGCCCATCGTGCCGGTGGGCTATTTAGGAAACCGCTACACGCGCTGCCATCACGCCGATCAGATCTCACAAATCCCCGAAGCAGCCATCGACATTCCAGTGGCCATCCTCGCTCGGTCAGCAACGAATCCTGATGTGCTGGAGTTGAGCCACGTCTCCAAGACCTTCCGCCAACGGGGCAATTCCATTCCAGCGTTAGTGGATGTGGATCTTGAACTCGCAGAAGGCGAAACACTCGGCATTGTAGGCGAGTCCGGGTCGGGCAAATCGACGTTGGCGAAGGCCATGTTGGGCATCGAATCAGCCGATGACGGCGGCACAGTCTCCCTTGCTGGCCGAAGCGTAAACCGGGCCACCAGTGGCCGAACGACTGACGAAAAACGCTCGATGCAGATGGTGTTTCAGAATCCCGATTCTGCGCTGAACCAAAGCTGGACCGTACGGCGAATTTTGATGCGCAGTGTCACGAAACTCACTGGTGTCAAGGGCGAACCCGCCAATTTGCGTGTTGAGCAACTCGCAGCTCAACTTCGTTTGACTCCTCGCCACCTCGATCTCAAGCCGCGCCAGCTTTCGGGCGGGCTCAAGCAACGCGTCGCGATTGCTCGCGCCTTTGCTGGCGACCCACGCATCGTGGTGTGCGACGAACCCACGAGTGCCCTCGACGTGTCGGTACAGGCTGCCATTTTGAACCAACTGGCCGACCTTCAGAGCCAGAAACGCACGAGCTACATCTTCATCACTCACGACATGGGAGTCGTTCGCTACCTCGCTGATCGTATTGCCGTGATGTACTTGGGCCGAATTCAAGAAGTCGGCCCCACAGACGACGTGTTCAATGGCCCCCACCACCCCTATACCGAAGCACTCCTGTCTGCTGTCCCGTCGATCGATGGAGAGACAAAGGACCGTATTACGCTCACCGGAGAGATTCCATCGCCCGCCAATCCGCCTTCTGGTTGCGTTTTCCATCCTCGTTGCCCTCGGGTGATTGTCGGGGTTTGCGAAATGAGTGAACCACCGTTGGCCGAAGTATCACCGGGCCATTCGATGCGTTGCCATATTCCGATCGACGAGCTTCGCCGTTTGCAAGGCATACCGCTTACGGTCACCAACGAATTGAGGTAGTCGTCGCGCCGATTCTAGGGTGGTGGCAATTTATTGGTGACGGACGCCTTGCCGTGTGAGTTCCCGTTGGATTTTCGAGACGTCCACGTCTATGAGATCTGAGCGATCATGAATCGATTGGGCTGCCGCGATCCCGGCCCCCTGCCCCAATACAGCACAGCACGACATGTTGCGGGTGGCCGCGTGCGACACCCGATCGCCTCCTGAGGATCGGCCGGCCACGAGCAGATTGTGCACACCTTTCGGCACCAGATTGCGATACGGAACGTGGAAATACCGGCCCGTGGTGGGCAGAATCAGGATGCCATAGCCGTCGATGAATTCGGGGTAAATGCCAATCGAGTCGTCGAATCTGGCCTGGGACCGCACATCGTTTTCGGTCATGTTGTAGCGGGCGTCGATCTTGCGGGTATCTCGGACTCCGAGGGTCATACCGAAATTTCGTAGCCGTGCTCCAGAACACCCCGGTGTGTAAGCGCGGAGTGCCTCAATTGCATGCATGGCAGCGCGGCGTCCTTCGATCTCGCCGCGGGTCAGGTCGTCAGGATCGGTGCCGTCTATTCCCGCCAGATGGATCACGTTCATATAGGTGAGCTCGCCGGTGTCGTGAATTGCGCCCCACGTTCCGGCCAGCGTGGACAAGTTGGCGGGGATCACGCCGTCGCGCACCGCTTGTGCGAATGGCTTGCGCAGGAACGGCGAAAACATTGGCGTCTTCTTTACCGTCGGTCTCGATGTCCCACTCGCCGTTACCTGCCCAGTCGCGATATGTCTGCGGGTCAGCTTGTATGCCTCCTATAAATGCCCGTTTGTCGACGCCCGCCAAATGGAACATGACCGACACCGCCATCATCTCTTCCTTTGGTGTCAGATGGGTTGGCGCGCCGGCTCGGAAGGCCACATCTGCGTCGCCGCTGGCGTCGATCACGACCCGTGCTCGGATGGCTTCGCGGCCGGCTTTCGACTCGGTGATGATGCCGGTAATCGCATCGCCGTCCATGATCGGAGCCACGAAACTGCGGTGAAGCATCGCCCGAATTCCTGCCTCTTCGACCAGCTGATCGGCCACCACTTTGAAACCTTCTGCGTCGATCTCGAACGACTGCGACTGGCTCTCTGGCACAGCGGCACCCATTTCTGCGGCACGGGTTTCAAATTCACGACCGATGCCATTTGCCTCGACGGTTTGCTCGTGGCGATACCAGGCAAAGCCTTCAACGCCCACCGTAGTCATGTTGCCGCCGAAGCAACCGAACCGTTCAACGAGGGTCACGTCGACGCCGGTTCTCGCCGCCGCCAGTGCTGCAGCGAGCCCCGCTGGTCCGGACCCGACGACGAGCACGTCAGTTTCGTGAATAACGTCGATCGTGCGGGCAGGCTCCGTGATGGTGCCCAATGTCTTACCGCTATGTGTTTTCATCGAAGGTGCCCAACTGCCATTGACACTGTTGCGCTACGCGACGGCGGCGGTGGCCGCGGCCCGCCTGTGCCGACAATTTCGGCCTCATGTTGGTTGAGGGTGAGCACAGGTACTGCCATAGTCCTGAGCCTCTCATCTGGTGTAAGCGACTGCAATATCGTGCGTGCTTCCGCAGATCGGCGCGGTTTTGCTCGGCGCCCGCAAACGCGTTAGTGACAAATGTCACAGGGGTTTTGATTGCCATCCAGCGATTTATGGCGCAGGCTTGTAACCCACCAGTAACAATCTCGATCGCAAGTTCCGGCACCGGGCGGTGCCAGTTCCCAATGAGCGCCCAAAATAGTGGGCGTCGCTCGACCGTCGAGGTAGGAGACAACATGAAAAGTGTCATGCGAACACGCACGCTCACAATCGGTCTGGCCCTAGCCGTGGGTACAGCCACTGCAATTATCGCCCCAGCACCCGCATCTGCCGCCCCGCAGCCGGCGGTGGCCGCTCTCGCTCCTTGGGGCACCCCGGCCAACGTGGGCGTCAACGACGTGGTGCCATTCGGTGCCGCTACGAACCTTGGCTCGGCTGGTTCAACAGCCAAGGGTTCCGTTGTATCAATCGCCGCGTCGCCACTCGGCGGCGGATATTGGACGGCCACCACGTACGGCGAAATCACCGCCTACGGCACGGCGGTAAATAAGGGCGGTGCGTCAGGAATCCCGCTCAACAAGCCAATCGTGGCGTTAGTACCGACTCCGTCCGGTAATGGGTATTGGATGGCCGCTGGTGACGGTGGTGTGTTTGCGTTCGGCGACGCCCAGTTTCTGGGCTCCGGCGGCGGCGATCCGAATTTTCCATCGACGGTTGGATTGGCCGTAACTAAAACAGGGAATGGCTATTGGCTTTTCGGTCCTAAGGGACATGTGGTGCCGTTCGGTGATGCCGTGTCATACGGAGACCTCTCAAAGCTTCCTCTGAATCGGCCAATCGTGGGCGCAGCCGCGACCCCATCGGGCAAGGGCTACTGGATGGTGGCCAGTGATGGCGGCATCTTTGCCTTCGGTGACGCTGGGTTTTATGGATCCACTGGCGACATGGTGTTGAACAAGCCGATCAACGGCATGGTGCCCACCAGCGCTGGTAAGGGCTATTGGTTGGTGGCCAGCGATGGCGGCATCTTCACCTTTGGAGACGGTCAATTTTTTGGTTCGCTCGGCGCCTCGCATCTTGATGGCCCAGCGATTGGAATGGCCGTCGACCCGACTCGAAACGGCTATGTGATTGCCACCGGTCGCCCCGGGTTGGGTGTATTGAGGTCGTTGGGTAAATTCACGATCAGCTGCTATGCCTTGGGTGGACGCACCGCAACTGGACAGCCGGTTAGCGAGGAGCTGATCTCCGTTGATCCGTCGGTAATTCCGTTGGGCACCAAGGTGTACATCGAGGGCTTAGGTTGGAAAACTGCAGCTGACACAGGCGTTTTTGGCAATTGGATCGACATTTGGAACCCATCAATTGCGTATTGCATCCAGTGGGGACTGCAGACCCGATCGGTTTACGTATTCGCCTAGGCGGTTAACTTCTTGGGCCACGGCGTTGCCGCCGCCTACACTGTGACCGCCTGCGCTTGTAGCT
Organism: Acidimicrobiales bacterium; assembly: GCA_038231795.1. GTDB lineage: Bacteria > Actinomycetota > Acidimicrobiia > Acidimicrobiales > JBBRKR01 > JBBRKR01. Next base: position 145,512 of record JBBRKR010000005.1, on the reverse strand, counting down.
CAACGGATAGAGCATCTGACTACGGATCAGAAGGTTGGGGGTTCGAATCCCTCCAAGCGCGCAGAGTAAAAACACGAGGGCCGGTGCGAAAGCGCCGGCCCTCGTGCGCGTATCGGACCGAAATGAGTTCGGCCCGATCGGTGGATTCACTGGCCGATGTGGAGGCCACCGTCCACTCGCACGAGGGCACCAGTAGTGAAGCTCGATGCGGGGCTGGCCAGAAACAACGCTGCTGTCACGATCTCGTGAGGTTTGCCTGGGCGCCGGAGTGCGCTGTCGTTTGACTCGCGATCTTCTGGCGTCCATGCGTCGGCGATATCGGTGAGGAACGGGCCTGGAGACAGCGTGTTCACCCGCACCTTTGGGCCATACTCGGCGGCGAGAGATCGCGACATGGCGTTCAAGGCAGCCTTGGCGCTGCCGTAGGCCACAACGGTAGGTAGTGGCATGAGCGACCCCGATGATGTGACGTTAATGATCACGCCGCCGGCGCCGTCGTACATGCGTTTCGCTATTTGCGAAGCGAGTCGAAATGGTCCTTTGAAATTAAGGCCGACCACGCTGTCGAACAACGCTTCTGTGACGTCGTGACTGCGCATGGCAGGGCTCATCCCGGCGTTGTTGACGAGTATGTCAACTCGCCCAAATTCTACGTATGCAGTTTCGATCAGTGCATCGATCGAATCCCATTTAGCGGCGTGAACTTGGGCAGCGAGCGCACGGCGACCTAGAGCACGAACCTCGTTGGCGACGGCTTCGCAATTTTCGAGTTTGCGGCTGGCGATGATGCAATCGGCACCGCGTTCGGCAAACGCTTTCACCATTTGGTAGCCGAGTCCTCGGCTGCCACCGGTAACGAGCGCAACTTTGCCTGTCAGATCGAATAGCGGATCGATCGCCATTATTGACGCCGAGAGCGGTACTTCTGGTAGTTCTCGGCCGCAGTGCGCAGCTCAGGGTCGGCCACGAATTGCGGCTCGAATTTTGCCCATGCTGCTTCTCGTTTGGCGGGGAAGAACTCTGTCGGCCAGTTGCCCGTGTGAGGGCGGTAGCTCTTGAGAATGTTGCGGGCCACAGTTGCCTTGTGTACCTCGTCGACGCCGTCTGCAATGCCCATAGTGGGGGCTCCGGCGTACATGGCTTGTAGCGGTGTGAGATCGGTGGTGCCCAGCGAACCCAATATGTGCAGAGCGTTAAACGATACGTCGCGCAACACTTTGGCCATCGTGTATTTCACCGCCGCAATGTCGGTGCGGGTTTCCTGCGTGCTGGTGTTGTCGATCTTCCACGCCGTCTCGAGGACGAAGAGGCGCAGCATGCGAATCTGGGCGTACGAATCGGCAATTTTTTCCTGCACCATTTGATGTTCTGCAATGATTTTGCCGTGCGACTCGCGGCTCAAAGCGCGCTCGCACATCATGTCGAATGCGAGGTTGCATTGGGCGATAGTGCGCATCGCGTGATGGATCCGTCCGCCGCCGAGACGCCGCTGGGCGAGCACCTTTGCTCCGTCTTCTGGCCCGAGCAGATTGGCCAGGGGAATTCTGACCTCGTTGAAAATGATGTGGTTGTGGTTTCGAGGTTCTGGCTGAATTTCGACGCCGGGAGTCTTGGGCGGCACGATAAACATGCCGTTGGTGCACATCACAAATAGGACGTCGGCCACGCGAGCACTGCTGGCAAACCACTTCTCGCCGTTGATCACCCACTCTTCTCCGTCGCGTATGGCGTATGTTCGGAACAGATTCGGATCGGAACCGCCTTGCGGCTCTGTCATGCAATACGCCGAAAACATTTCCTGGTTGAGCATCGGCGTTAGCCATTGCTCCTTCTGCTCATCGGTGCCATAGGCGGCGAGCATTTCCATGTTGCCCGTATCAGGGGCCGCGGTGCCAAACATCTGCGGGGCCGACGGATAACGACCCAGGATTTCGTTGATCAACGCCAGTTGCAATTGACCGAGGCCTGGCCCGCCCAGATGCTCATCGAGGAAAAGTGCCCACAGGCCCTGCTCCCTAATTTCGTCCTGCAAGCCCTTGACGATGGCCTTGACCTTCGGATCTTTGAGGCGCACCGAATAGGGGAACACGTACTCCAACGGCTCCACCTTCTCCCGGCAGAACTGGTCCACCCAGTCGAGCTTCTTCTGAAATTCAGGATCGGTCGAAAAGCTCCAACTCATGGCGTTTCCTTTGGTCGAGTGTGCGGCGCGGCCGATCTTACGGCGTCGAGTTCACGAACCGATTGTCGGAGCATCTACCGGCGGATCTATCGATGCGGTTGAAAGCGTCGCAATCGAAGACTGTTGGATACCACGAAAACGCTTGACAAGGCCATAGCGAGGCCAGCGAGCATGGGGTTCAACAAACCGGCTGCCGCGAGCGGTAACGCGGCCACGTTGTACGCGAATGCCCAGAACAGGTTGCCCTTGATGACGGCCAGCGTGCGGCGTGACAGCCGAATAGCATCGACTGCGGCCCGCAGATCGCCACGCACCAATGTGATGTCGCTCGCCTCGATGGCTACGTCTGTGCCGGTGCCCATGGCGAGACCGAGGTCGGCTTGGGCGAGCGCGGCAGCGTCGTTGACGCCGTCGCCGATCATGGCCACTACCCGGCCCTCACCTTGCAGCCGACGAATCACGGCGACTTTGTCGGCGGGGAGTACCTCGGCGACCACCTCGGTAATGCCCACTTGGGCTGCCACAGAGCCGGCGGCGAGGGTGTTGTCACCGGTGAGGAGGATCGGCCGCAAACCCAACGCCAGTAAGCCTTGGATGGCTTCAGCTGAAGTGGATTTGATGGTATCGGCGACCACAAACGCGGCGCGCGCCTTGCCATCCCAGCCAACGTACACCGGCGTACGCCCGGCCTGTTGAGCGAGGTCGCGAGCGTGGCTCAAGGTGGCGTCGAGGGGCATTCCGTGCTCGGCCAGAAAACGTTCCTGGCCGGCCACCACCATTGTTGAGTTCACAATTCCTGTGACACCGAGACCTTCCACATTGACGAATGCATCAACGTCGGCCAGTTCCAAACCGTGTTTGACGGCACCGTTGGTGATGGCCCTGGCGATGGGATGTTCCGATGCCTCTTCGAGTGACCCGCCCAGTAGCAGAGCCATTTCGTGTGTGGTGTCGCCGGTTAGCACGACCTCTACGAGTGACATTTTCCCCGACGTCACCGTGCCGGTTTTGTCGAGCACGACGGTGTCGACCTTGCGTGTGGACTCCAATATTTCCGGGCCCTTGATGAGTATGCCGAGTTGCGCTCCGCGCCCCGTGCCCACCATCAGAGCCGTTGGCGTGGCGAGCCCCAAAGCACACGGGCAGGCAATGATGAGCACGGCCACGGCAGCCGTAAACGCAGTGTCGGCCTTGTTATTCGAAGCCACCACCAACCAAAATCCGAGAGTGGCGACGCTGAGCCCAATCACGATGGGCACAAAGATTGCCGAGATGCGATCGGCAAGGCGTTGCACTTCGGCCTTGCCTGTTTGTGCTTCTTCAACCATGCGGCCAATGTGAGCAAGTGCAGTGTCGGCCCCCACGCGGGTAGCACGCACAATGAGGCGACCGCCGGCGTTGACCGTGGCGCCGGCAACGTTGTTGCCTGGGCCGACCTCTACGGGTGTCGATTCGCCGGTCAGTAGTGATGCATCTATCGCCGAGGTGCCTGATTCGACGACGCCATCTGTGGCGACTTTCTCACCGGGTCGCACCACGAAAAGATCATTGACCGCCAGATCCTCGATGGCGATGCGGACCTCTGCGCCACCTCGCAGCACAGCCACATCTTTAGCGCCGAGATGAAGGAGCGCTTGCAGAGCGGCACCGGAACGCCGTTTGGCGCGAGCCTCGAAATACCGTCCGGCCAAGATGAACACTGTGACCCCAGCGGCTACTTCGAGGTAGATCTGCCGTGAGCCGACACCCCGTCGAGTCGTCAGCATTGATCCGTGCCGCATGGACATCTCACCTGCTTGTCCGAAAATCAGCGCATACAAACTCCAACCGAATGCGGCCGTCGTACCCAGCGAGATCAGCGTGTCCATGGTGGTGGCTCGGTGGCGAAGATTCAAAAATGCGGCTCGATGGAAAGGCCATGCTCCCCACGTGACGACGGGAGTAGTGAGGGCGAGCGAGACCCATTGCCACCCGTCGAATTGAAGGCGTGAAATCATGGCCAGGATGACAACGGGAAGGGCCAATGCGCCTGATATAAAAAGTCGTTTTCGTAGCAGCGTTGTGGCGGCGTCGAGTTCGCGTTTCGAAGCCGGCGGGTTGGTTGGTTGCGGTAGACGAGCGGTGTAGCCGGTGGCTTCGATCGTGGCTATGAGGTCGCTCGACGTGGCTGGCGCGCTCATCGATTCGTCAACGGTGACGCTTGCTTTTTCGGTGGCGTAGTTGACGGTGGCGATGACACCAGGCATGCGATTGAGCTTCTTCTCGATTCGGGCAGCGCACGACGCGCACGTCATCCCGCCAATATCGAGTTGAATCAACCGACTACCTCGAACCCCGCTTCGTCGACAGCGGCGGCGAAGTCTTCTGCACTTATTGGCCCTTCTGCGTGCACGGCCACCGAACCAGTTGCCAGGTCAATATCGACGTTAGAAACAGTGGCGATTTTGGAGACTTCGGCGGTGACGGCGGCGACACAATGGCCGCACGTCATGCCCTGTACCGAAAAGGTAGTGGTGGTCATGGTCCCAGCGTACCCGGACAATTGTCCCATTGGACTGGTTGGCGAAATTATGCGGCGAGCAACTTCTTCATCTCGGCGATTTCGATTTGTTGTCCCGCGATGATGCCGTCAGCGAGCACCTTTGCTTCGGCGTTAGATCCGGTAGTTTTTTCGGCCTGAGAACTGGTAACAGCTCCTTCGTGGTGGGCGATCATCATGGTCAACCAGGTCTTGTCGAAGGCCGCGCCGGTGGCCTTCTTGAGGCCGTCCATCTCGCCGCTCGACATCATTCCGCCCATCGATCCTTCCTGCATCCCAGGCATGGCTGCTGGTTGTTTCCAAGCCACCAGCCACCCTTGCATCAATTTGATTTCCGGATCCTGGGCGCCCTTGATTCGGGCAGCGAGGTCCTTCACCGCTGCGCTCGCCCCAGCCGCCGGGTTCAGTGCTAGATCGGCCATTTCCACGGCTTGTTGATGGTGGGGAACCATGTGCTGAGCGAATGCCACGTCGGAAGGATTGAAATCAGATGCACCGTTGGCAGCTGCAGTGGTGGTGGCAACCGCAGCTGTGGTCGAGGCCTTGGTGGCAGCCGAGTCGCTGCTGCAAGCTGCGAATCCAAATAGGGTAAACGCAGTAAAAACGGTTGTGGCGGCGATGCGAATTCTCATTCTTTTTGTCCTTTGAATCAACGAGCTGGAACCATGGTGGGTTGTAATCAACGGTAACAACAAATCTCCGGCTTTGGGCGTCGTGTCTGCGGATGATGTTGGCCGTTAGCTCCCCAGTGTGCTGTCGATGCGTTGCATCACAATGTCAATTTTTGGATTCGGAGTCGCGGTTCGAAAGACAAGCCGAGCGGGCAACGAATTCACGAGTCGGCTGGCGAGTGGAAGTCCGAATCCGTGGTGGTCGGCTCGTTCTTTGGAGACAAGCGACGGGGGTGTAAAGCCGGGGCCGTTGTCGGAAACGGTGATCGTGACCGCAGCATCTGTCACCGTCGAGTTGATCTGTACGGTGCCGAAGCCGTGATTGAGCGCGTTGTCGATGAGCACGTTGAGCGCGTGGCGAAGAACGGTTGCCCTCCCCTGAACCGGTGGAAGGCTTCCAAATTGGCCAATCGTGAAAAGGCGATCTGCACCAACGAATTGCTCTTGCCACGACGAGTGGACCTCGGAGAGAACCCGGCCAACGTCCAGTGATTCGGCGGGCTGGTGGCTGGAGCGAGCGATGGCGAGTAGCTCAGCGATTGTCTGCTCCAATCGACCAATGTCGACAAGAGCTTCTCTTAACGCAACCGAGCTATCTGGTCTCGGAAATTCGAGCTCGGTTTCGATGGCTGTCCTTAACCCAGCGAGTGGGGTTCGCAATTGATGCGACGCATCAGCACTGAAGAGTCGCTCGCGGGCCACCAGATCGTCGAGACGTTGCGCTGTGGCGGCGAGCGCCTGCCCAGCCTCATCGATTTCGGGAATCGAGCTGCTTGGCATTTCGATGGCGAAATCACCATCGCCCAGTTTGATAGCGGCATCGCGCAGCAGGCGTACGGGCCGAGCCAGGCGGCCGGCAACGACGTTAGCGAGCACGCCACCGACGGCCATGACTCCAATCGCTAACAGCACCAACCACGAGATAATGCGACTCGCTCAATCGCTGCTGACGGCTGTTGATTGCGTGGCGCGGATCACCCCGATGACTGATTCGTTGGCAGAAATCGGCACGGCCACAATTCGTGTGTCGCCAACCACATCGTCGGCAACGATGTTGCTCAATCCGCGCTGCGTGGTGGTGTCGGCGTGGGGTGGTCCTTTGCCGGAAATTAACGTTCCCTTGAGATCGTAGAGGGAGAAATAAATGCCATCGGTCGTGGCCGGGAGCTCGACGGGGTCGGCTTGGGTGGCGAAGTCGCTTGGCACCGACCGTGCCGTGAGAATGGCCTGGCGCTCAATCCGTAAGGTCGTCTCCTCATCCACAAAACGGGTCACGGCAACTGCCAGTGGTACTCCAAAAAGAGCGATCGACAATGCGGTGATTCCAAGAATCGCCGTTAAGAAACGTCGCTTCACGACAGCTCGTATCGATAGCCGACACCGCGCAGCGTCGTTATGCGACTTTGCTGTCGCCCGCCATCGATGCGGCTTCTGAGCGCGGCGATATGGAAATCGAGCGTTTTGGATGAACCGAACCAATGTTCATCCCACACATCGGTCAACAGCGTTTCGCGAGTGACGGCATCTCCTGCACTGGCAATAAGTCGGGCGAGAAGATCGAATTCTTTTGGACGCAGCGTGACTTCGACATCGGCAATCCATACTCGGCGTGGGCCTGGTTCAATCCGGAGATCATCTACTGAATTGATAGGCAATGACGACGTGTCGCGTCGTCGCAATTGGGCCCGGATACGGGCCAGAAGCTCGGCCAATTTGAATGGCTTCGTGATGTAATCGACGGCACCCGCATCAAGGCCTATGACGATGTCGAGCTCCTCATCGCGAGCCGTCAGCATCACGATTTCGATCGACGCGTTTTCGTGGTGAATTTGCCGGCAAATGTCGAGCCCATCGGAGTCCGGAAGTCCCAAATCAAGCAGCACGAGGTGTGGTGCGTCACGTTGAGTTTCGGCGATGGCGTGGCGGCCGGTTGTCACCCACGTGGCGATGTAACCATTGCCGGTGAGGGCGCGCAGCAAACTCGATCCAATTCGATCGTCATCTTCAACAATCAGGATTCGCTCACCTGCCACAAAAGTACGGTAGATCAGGCATGGCAAGGAGTGGGCGATTCTCGGAAAATTCTGGCCGTCCGCTTACCTTCGCGCTCCCGTTATCTGGCGACGAGATCTCTACTGTGGGTCGAGTTCAAGCGATTCGTCGTGATCAGAATCATAAGGAGTTCATTATGGCTACATTCAGAGTTCAGGCAATTGGGGCTATGGCAGCGGTGGCTGCGGTGGCCTTCGCAGGGTGCGCTGGAAGCACCCAAAAAACTGGTTCGTTGCCGTCAGGTACTGCCACCGTATCGTCGGTTTCGTCGTCGACAGCCTCGGGTGGAGTGGATCCCAACGCTCCAGAGGTAAAGCAAATCGGCGACATCCCTGACAACGCAAAATTTGTTGCCTATTCGCCAACGAACGGCATGTATTCGGTGACGTTTCCAGAAGGTTGGTCGCGCACCGGTGATGGCGACAAGGTGTCGTTCACCGACAAGCTCAATGCCATTGAAGTTTCGATTGTGGCGAAATCGTCGCAACCAACAATCGCCACAATCACCAGTGACGACTTGAAGGTGCTCGCGGCCCATACCGGGAACTTCAAGCTCGGCGAAGTGACCACGGTTTCACTTACCGGTGGGAGCGCCATTGTGGCCAAATACGAAATCGACTCTGCTCCGAATAGCGTGACCGGAAAGTCGATTCGGGTGGCCGTAGAACGATACGAATTTTGGAAAAATGGGAAGTCGGCTGTGGTGACTCTTATCGGTGCAGTGGGTGCCGACAATGTCGATCCGTGGCGAAAAGTGACAGATTCGTTTCGATGGACCAAATGAGATCGTCAGGCGCCACTCCGGTTCTCGAAGCTTCGCAGCTGTATCGCTTTTATCACGTGGGTGACGATGAAACGCTTGCCTTGCGAGGCGTTTCATTGCGAGTACGCAGTGGTGAAGTGGTGGCGATTACCGGGCCGTCGGGTTCAGGAAAGTCGACGCTTCTGGCATGCCTGGCCGGACTTGATGAGCCAAATGGTGGATGGGTGATCGTGAACGGACAACGTTTGTCTCGACGGTCCGAACCCGAGCGAGCCAAGATCCGGGCTGCAAATATTGGCATGTTATTTCAGTCAGGAAATCTGGTTGAACACCTTACGGTTATTGAAAATGTGCTGTTGGCTCAACGGTTGGTTGGCAAACCAAATCGGACGAAATCAGAGGAAACCTTGGGGGAGTTGGGATTGTCGGAACGCATGAATTCGCGACCGTCCCGACTTTCGGGAGGCGAATCAGCTCGAGCTGGTTTGGCCGTGGCGTTGGCAAATCGACCAGCCGTGCTGCTCGCCGACGAGCCAACAGGTGAGCTTGACGGAACGACACAACAACGCGTCCTTCAGATTTTGCGCGACGTCGCCAATAGCGGAACGGCCGTTGTTGTGGTGACACACAACGCCACCGTCGCCGGGTCAGCCGATCGCGTTGTACGACTTAATGACGGCCAGGTAGTTCAATGATCTCCGATAACGAAAAGGCACTTGTGCTCTGCCGGGGAGCAGCTCGCACATACGGCACGGGGCCGATAGCAGTGGCAGCGGTAGTTGACGCCAATTGTGAAGTATTCGCGGGCGACAGAATCGCCTTGATGGGTGTTTCGGGCTCAGGCAAAACAACCCTTCTTCATTTGATTGCCGGGCTCGACGCGCCAACGTCTGGCACGGTTTCGTGGCCGGCGTTAGGTGACCGTTCCACTCTTCGTCCGGGCCCGTTGGCCATCGTGTTTCAATCACCAAGTCTTCTGCCGCCTCTTGACGTGGTGGAAAATGTGGCGCTCCCGTTGTTGTTGCAGGGGGTCGCCAAGGATGAGGCGAATCGGGCGGCAATGGCGGCTTTGACACGACTGGGTTTGGAAGGCCTGGCGCGCAAATTGCCCGAAGAGGTCTCAGGCGGACAGGCCCAACGTATAGCCGTGGCGCGCGTGTTGGCCGGGCGCCCCCGGCTCATTTTGGCCGACGAACCAACTGGCCAATTGGATCACGACACCGGAACCCACATCATTGATGTGCTCCTCGAAGCGGCCGACGAACTTGGAGCGGCGCTGATTATTAACACGCACGATCCGCTCGTCGCCGAACGGCTTCCGTGGCGATGGGAAATGGCAAGCGGCCGCCTGTCAGTGGCAGATCGGAGTTCGCAATGTTGACCATCTCGTGGCTGCGAGGCCTCATTTCCCGTCGTGCCGGGCGCCTGTCGCTAACGGCCGCTGGCATTGCGTTAGCCGTTGGACTATTGGCCACGTTGGGCTCGTTTTTGTCGTCATCGAAGGCGCAGATGACAGAGCGCGCCATTCGCAGCGTTGGGGTCGACTGGCAGGTAGCGCTCCAGCCGGGTGCAAAGCAGGCTGAGGTTATCGCCGCTTTATCGGCCATGCCTGGCATGAAATCAGCGATCCCAACGAGCTACGGATTGGTGGCGAGTTTTGAGACAAACGCTGGAGGATCGGTTCAGAAAACAGGTGCAGGATCGGTGATCGGCATCGCCGACAATTACCGGACAGCATTTCCGGATCAGATCCGCGACCTGTCGGGCGCGACTACCGGAGTGTTGCTTTTCCAACAGACCGCAGCCAATCTGCACGCCGCTCCAGGCGACAAGGTCACCCTGACGTTGGATGGACTTCCGTCGGTGTCACTAGTGGTTGCCGGCATCGTAGATTTGCCCGAGATCGACAGTCTGTTCCAGAAAGTTGGAGCACCACCTCAGGCGCAACGGACCGCTCCCCCCGACAACGTCATGCTGTTGCCAATCGCCCAGTGGCACACATTGTTTGATCCGCTCGCTGCCCAACATCCCGAACTTGTGAGCGACCAAATCCATGTTGACTTTGTGGCCAATTTGCCTCGCGACCCAGCAGCTGCGTATTCCAAGGTGATAGGCGATGGCCACAATTTGGAACTGAAACTCACTGGTCAAGTGTTGGTAGGGAACAACCTGGGACACAAGCTCGCCAAGTCGCGTTCCGACGCACTCTACGCGCAAATCCTATTCCTGTTTCTGGGCGCGCCAGGCGCAGTTTTTGCCGGGCTGTTGACCATCACGGTTGCCGCGTCGGGCGCCGATCGACGGAGGCGAGAACAAGCTCTATTGCGCACCAGGGGTGCCAACAATCGGCAACTTGTGCGTCTCGGGGCCGCTGAAGCCGCATTGATCGGCGTTGTGGGCAGCGCTGTTGGACTCGGATTGGCGTTGATCATTGGAAAGGTCACGTTCAACACGGTCGGTTTTGGTGCCACCATGTTGTCGGGTGTTTTGTGGGCGACATTTTCGGTAGCCGTGGGACTGGCTATTGCGGCATGGGGAATCGCCGTTCCGGCGTGGCGGGACGCTCGACAGATCAGCGTGGTAGCTGCTCGACGCACGGTCGGGCGGGGAAGTGAACCGCGGTGGGAACGGCTGTGGCTTGATGTGGTCCTGATAGCTGTTGGCTACGCCGTGTTTTGGCTGACGAGCCGCAACGGTTACAAGCTGGTTTTGGCGGTCGAAGGGGTCACCACCATCACGGTAAATTACTGGGCATTCTTAGCCCCGTTGTGCCTGTGGTTTGGGATTGGCATGTTTATTCGACGCGTTGCCTCCACCGTGCTGCGTCGCGGTCGTCGGCCCCTGAGCGCTCTCATTCGACCCATTTCCGGAGGGCTGTCCGACACTATCGCCGCGTCCATGAGCCGGCAGCGACATCTCATAACTCGTGGCGTCACCCTCGTCGCGCTCACCATTGGATTCGCCATCTCCACATCGGTATTCAACTCCACCTATCAGCAACAAGCCGAGGTCGATGCCGTGCTGTCGAATGGTGCCAATGTGACGGTCATCGAGTCACCTACCGCTTCAATACCGCCCGCAGTTGTGGCCGACTTGGCAACGATTCCTGGCGTCCAAAAAGTGACTCCGTTGATGCACCGGTTTGCGTATGTCGGAAACGATTTGCAAGATATTTACGGCGTTAATCCAGCCGCCATCGTGGCCGACGGAAAACTTCAGGACTCGTATTTTCAAGGTGGATCTGCTCGTGGGCTGATGGCCAAATTGGCGAGCCGCCCCGATGCAATATTGATTAGCTTCGAAACGGTCAAAGACTTTCAACTCGTGGCGGGCGATACGATTCGATTGCGCCTACAAAACGCCACCACACTGCAATACCAAGAGGTGCCATTCACCTACGCCGGCGTCGTCAAAAAATTTCCATCGGCACCATCGGACAGCTTCATCGTGGGCAACGCTGACTACATCGCGAAAGCTACGGGTAGTGCTCATGTGGGTACGTATCTCATCGACACAAAAACTAGTGAGTCGACAGCGGTGGCTGAGCGAGTCCAGAAGCGCGTTGGCACCGACGCGATCGTTAAAGACATTGCATCTCGCCGTCGCAAAATCGGATCAAGTCTGACTTCTGTGGAAATGGTGGGGCTCACGAAAGTGGAGTTGGGATTCGCTTTGGCCCTAGCAGCGGCATCGGCTGGATTGGTGTTGTGGCTGAGTCTGGCCGAACGTCGACGCACGTTTGCTCTCGCTGCCGCGCTCGGCGCAACCCATCGTCAGTTACGCGGTTTCGTGTGGAGCGAGGCAGGCTTTGTGACGTGTAGCGGCATCTTGCTGGGCAGCGCTGCGGGTTGGGTGCTCACCAACGTGGTCATCAAAATTTTGACAGGAGTATTCGACCCGCCGCCGACCTCCTTGGCTGTTCCGTGGGGATACCTTGCCCTCGTTGGGGCAGTGGGAATAGGTGCCGTCGCGTTGGCCACAATTGGCGCAACTCGCAACACCCGGCGACCAGCAATTGATGTGATTCGCGACTTATAGCGGCGAGTGATCAATTTACCGACCGTTGAACAAACCTGCATGCTGGGTCTAACAAACAATTCGTATCTTGCGGGCTTCACCTACAGAGACGAGATGTCGTGACATTGATCGATACCGAGCAAGCCCCTCGACCATTGATGGGGCAGATGCTCAACAAAGTGCCAGAGGTGACGTTGTACTTTTGGATCATCAAAGTGTTGGCCACCACAGTCGGCGAAACAGCAGCCGACTATCTCAACACCACGTTGGACTACGGCCTGACAAAAACGACGTACATCATGGGCGCAATCCTGGCCGCAGTGTTGATATTTCAATTTCGGGCTCGCAAGTATGTGCCAGGTATTTACTGGCTTGCTGTCGTCCTCATCAGCGTTGTGGGCACGCTCATAACTGACAACCTGGCCGACAACTTCGGGTGGAGTTTCCTGAAGTGCGCCGTGGTATTTGCGATCGGCCTGGCCGCCACGTTTGCGGCCTGGTATGCCAGCGAAAAATCACTCTCGATTCACACCATCACCACCACAAAACGTGAGGCCTTTTATTGGCTCACAATTCTGTTTACTTTCGCCCTGGGTACCGCTGCCGGCGACCTGGTGGCCGAAAAGATGAGTCTGGGCTATTGGAAATCGGCGCTCATGTTCGCCGTCATCATCGCGGTGATCGGCCTGGCCTGTTTCAAGGCGGGGCTCAACGTGGTCCTTGGATTCTGGATGGCGTACATCGTGACCCGCCCCCTTGGTGCTTCGTTGGGTGATTACCTTGCCCAGCCAAAGGACGTAGGAGGTCTCAACCTCGGCACTACCGTCACCAGCGCAATATTTCTGAGCGCCATTCTCATCGTGGTGTTGTACATCTCCAACACCCAGAAACGGCGTCCTGCGCTAGCTTCTTGACAAACGAATAGGTCGTGTATGGCAAGCCCAGTGAGTGAAAATAGTCACCATGTAGTGATCGTCGAAGATGATGAATCGATCGGCGCCACCATGGTTGAATCGCTCACTGGGCACGGCTACCGGGTGGACTGGTGCAAAACGGGGGCAATGGCAAAGTTGTTTCTGGAGTCCCTCAAGCCCGACCTCGTGTTGCTCGATGCCGGGCTTCCCGATGCCGATGGGGTTTCTGTTTGCCGATGGTTGCGCACCAGATATTTCGATGTGCCCATTGTTTTGTGTACCGCCCGCGACTCCGAGATCGACATCATTGTGGGTCTCGATTCTGGTGCCACTGACTACATCACCAAGCCGTTTTCGCTCAATGTGTTGTTGGCCAGAGTGCGGGCTCACCTTCGAGGAGTGGCGCTTTTGGATCCCTCGGCCATCGTGACTATTGGCGACTTGCTCGTGAATCCGCAGGCGCGGACAGTTTGTGTTGGACTTACGCCAGTGGATATCCGGAGCCGCGAATTTGATCTGCTCTTGGTTCTATGTAGAAATCTCGACAGAGTTCTCACCCGAGAAAAATTGCTTGCCGATATTTGGGAAGTGCACTGGGAAAGTTCATCGAAAACCCTCGAGATGCATGTTTTGGCGTTGCGTCGCAAGCTCGGAAGCGCCATCGAAATTGTCACCGTTCGCGGTATTGGCTATCGGTTGGTAACCCCGTGAAAAACCGGATCACACGAGCGATTGTGGGTGTGGCAGCAGTCATCTTGCTAGCGCTCGGCATCCCGCTCGCCGTGGTCTTTCGGCAGTCGTTTGTTGACGCCGAGCTTTTGGAAACTCAAGCGGCCGCCGCTCGGACGCTGGCCGAAATCAAGCTCCCGATCGACGTTGCTCAACTGAGTCGGCTCTACAAAGAGGCTGACGCCCCGCCCCGATTTTCTGTTTACGACAAGGCGGGTGTGCGTCGCTTCGGAGATGGCCCAGAAGTGGCCGATATGTTGACACTAGAAGCGATCGGCGGGGCAACTGTTTCGGCATCGGACGGCATGATCACCGTGGCGACCCCCATCATTGATCGCGGTACGGAACAAGTGATTGGCGCGGTGCGGGTTAGCGAATCGCTCGGCGAAGTCGAGCATCGCACACGAGTTGCCTATCTAATTATCGTGGCGAGCGGGTCCTTCGCCTTGAGTATCGGATGGCTTGTGGCCCGTCGGCTCGCCGGGCAAATGTCGAGGCCGGTCATTGATCTGGCCGCCTCGGCGTCGACTCTGGGGCAGGGGATCCCCGTTCCCGTTTCACGTTCGGGGATCGCTGAAATCGACACGCTCGCCGCCGCCTTTGACGACAGCGCTCTTCGGGTACACGACGCCCTCATTCGGGAACGCCGGTTTAGCGCCGATGTGTCTCACCAGCTCCGCACCCCGTTGACCGGGTTGCGATTGCGGCTCGAAGCCATCCAGAGCGATGGGACTTTTGTGGCTCTGGATGGTGCTCTCGGGGATCTGGTGCGGATCGAAAGCACCGTCGAGCACCTACTTGCTCATGCCCGCAATGAGGTGCCAGTAGGTCATCGAGTTGACCTTGGAGAGTGTGTTCATGCCGCCGTGAATCGGTGGAGCGCCAGGGTGAGTCAAGCGGGTCGCTCGGTAGCGGCTCCCGAAAACAGTCATGGTCTAGCTCTGTGCTCGGAGGCGTCCGTGTCTCAGATTTTGGACGTACTTATCGACAACGCATTGTGCCATGGAGAGGGAGCCATAGCGGTGCATGTACGGCCGTTGGGCACGGGAATCTCAGTTGATGTGAGCGATGAGGGCCGGGCATTGGCGCTGGACGACGGTGACGCTATTTTTGATCGAGGTCATGGGCGAGGCACCGGTATTGGTTTGGCCCTGGCGAGGTCGTTGGCTGAGTTGGAAGGTGGCCGATTGCTGTTGGGCCGTTGTCAACCGACGATTTTTTCACTCGTGGTACTGGCCGACGTTTCGTGAATTCCGGAGGCCCGCAATTGAGGGCCCCTGCGATTACGCCTCGGCGGCGGCCTTGAGGTTGTCGAGAGTCTTCTCCATGCCTGCACGGTTGTGCGCAGCACGATCTTTCACGCCGGTCGCTTGGCCACCAAGAAATCTGATGATGCCGCCGCGCAAATCGATAAAGGATTCGGTGACCCGGCAGCCGGTGTCGACCGATTCGATTTCGTAGCGCCAGTCGGCGACTTTCATTGGCCCCACATTGATTCGAAATTCAAAAAGCCGGTCAGGTTCAGCGGCCGTGACTTGCCCGACGGTCTTCCACTTCTTGCTTCCGTTTTGGTTGGCGCCTTGAAACTTGGCACCGACCTTAGCGACGGTCGCTCCGTCCAACCATGTGGCTCCCTGATTCTCGGGAGACCATTCGCCCATGCGGGTGAGGTCGGCGATCATGGCATACACGGTGCTGGCTGGGGCGCTGATTTCGCGGGAAACGGAAAGGGGATCGCTCATAGGTTGGCACCGTAGCCGATCGAGTATCCGCTCCGAGCCAACGAGTCGTCGCTAGCGTTTCGGCGGGCGATGTGAGTTGGAGGTTGCCGTGTTGCGAAGTTTTCGAGCCGCTGCTGTGGTTGCGCTCATTGGTGTGAATCTTGCGTCCGTTGGCTCGGCGCGCCTGGCCTCGGCGTCGCCCGTTGGGTGTGCCGTTGTGTCGGGCACGGTGTTCGTGGATACAAATCGGAACGGCATCAATGACGATCAACGCGGTCTTCGAGGCGTAGCGGTTACGGCCTACGGCGACAACGACATTGTCGTTTCGTCGACGAAGACGATCAAAGGGGGAACGTATTCACTCACGATTCCCAGTGCGTTGCCGGTACGAATCGAGTTTGGATCGCTACCTAAGAGTTATGCACTTGGCCCGCACGGAGTCGACAGCGGGACGTCGGTGGCGTTTCCTGAATCGCCCGATTGTTCGGCGAACTTGGGCGTCGTGCGCCCGCAGAAAACCGTCGAGCCGTGTAAGCACGATGATGATGACGGTTGTGATCGCGAACGTGAACAAGAACACGAACGCGAACACGAACGCTCCTCGAAATCGACATCCACTACCGCTGCGCCCGCTCCTGCTTCGACGACGAGCGGCGTGGTAAATGCGGCGTACCTTTCGGGTTCCACCCAGGTGCAATTCGCTGCCGTGAAAGCACCGGCAGAATTGCCCATCGAACTCGGCAACAGAGTGTGGGCAGACACGAATGGCAACGGCATCCAGGACCCCAGCGAGTCTGCTGTTGGCGGAGTGACGGTGTCGCTATTTCTGAATGGCTCGCGTACCGATGCCACGATTACCAATCGCAAAGGCGAGTACTACTTCTCGTCCGTGAAGCCATACACCACGTATGAGATTCGGCTCGATAGCCCAAGCGATTTGGGTCTCGGCAATGTAATCGACGCCGGCGTGTGGCTGCCCACGACGGCGTTCGCGTCGCGGCCGACGATCGACTCAAATGCAGTCAATGTTGGCGGTGTGCCGACCATCGTGGCGGCCGTCACCGGTGCGCCAGGCGTGAGTGATCACTCATTCGATATTGGCCTCGTGCCAAAGGCCCGTATTTCATTGAAGGCGGTGACCCCCGTTTCGGCGTCTCCGCAAACCGGTTCTCATCTAACGTTCGATCTACTGCTCATCAATGTTGGCCCGGGCTCAGCGTTGCATCCGTTGACGGTAGCGGGCAGTGTTCCCGTAGGTTTGAGTTTGGAGTCGGCGGCTTCGGGGTGGACGTGTGCGGTAACTGGCATCGAGATTTCGTGCGCCTCGCCGGCCAATGTTGCCCCTGGCGGCAAAATCTCGCTCGTGTTGAAATTCTTGGTGACGGCTAAGGGTTCACAACCCGTTGGCTTGTCGGTAGTGGCCCGGAGCGCCAGTGACGGGGTGGGGATCACAGGCAATTCGTACCTGTATGCCGGAGTGGCCTTCGAGGTCTCGGCCGTGACGTTCACTCGACCGGAAACGCCGACGACGGCCGTGTCGACGGTGCCTTCGAACATTTCGGCCTCTGGAGGCCCCACCTCGTCGACGCCGACAGCGACGAACACACACGTGAAGCCCACTTCTACAACGGGCCAAACCGGCACCTCGAAATCGACGGCCACAAAAGTGCTCGGCACGACAATCACCAAAGACGGGGGACTGGCGATTACTGGCGCGAATGCCATTCGGATCGCATTGGCCGGTGTCGTACTCATTGGGTTTGGAGCCTGTTTCGTGGTTGCCCGCCGTCGGCGTCCGGCGTGAACTAGACGCCCAGCCCGATCCATGTTTTGCGGGGCGGTCTCGTAGGCTGCCGTTGTGGGTGTGCGTCGGACTTCGAGCGAGCATGGTTTTGACGGTGTGGTGGAGTTGGAGCCTCTTGATCTTGTTGTTGATGTGCCTGTGGTTCCGTCGGCGCGTGAGGTTTGGGCTGGTCATTCCGACAGGTTGATAGCTTTGGCTCGTGGTCGTGTTGGTGATGATGCTGTTGCGCAGGCTGTGGTGCGCGATGTGTTCGCGAAGGCGTTGCCGAGGTGGGAACAGCTAGCTGATCCTGTTGCCGCTATTGAGCAGCGGGTGGTTGTTGCTGCCGATGGTGTGGGGTGGGACTCTGGTGGTGAGGGGAATTCGTTTCGGTTTGTTGAGGAGCAGTCGCGGCGTCGGCAGCGTCGGCGCCGCAGTGGGTTAGCGGTGGCGGTCGGTGTTGTGGGTGTAACGGCGTTGGTGACCGCGAGCCTGTCGTCATCGGATGCGGCGAAGTCAGCGTCGACGACGAAGCCGACCACGACCGACGCAGTGAACACCAAAGTCGCTTCGGCCACGACAGCTACTACTCGAGTGGCTGGTGCGACAGTCGGCTCGGTCTTGGTGGCGTCTGGCAATCCGTTAGTTCCATTATTTCTGCCCAATGGATATCGAGTGACTGAGGCTTACCGCAACGGTCAAAGCCAACCATCGCCAACGGTGAATGCACCCGATCCGAGCGAACTTACCGCTCTCAACATGACTCAGCATTCGCTTGTTCGTGTCACAGCAGCCCCGGCTATGTCGGCGAGTTCTCCCGTTCGACAGCCGGCTCCATCCGGTGAGGTCGTCCAGGTCGGTGACAATGTTGGCGACGTTGTGAATCAAGGATTCGGCCACCGGACGCTCCGATGGACGGATCGTCGGGCTGGCATCGAATTCAATTTGGATGTAGTCGGCGGCTCCCTTGATGATCTTGTTGCGGTGGCTGTCGACATTGAGGGGTCGTTCGACCTTAACAAGAAGATTGTGTTGAATCTCCGACGCGGAAGCAGCGATTGGCGGGTGATCGAAAATGGACTGACTACCGAATCAGTGTGGTCCGTGCGGTACGAAAATTTTGCTGGCGGAAAGCCAGGCGCAATACAGATTGTGGGGCGTCAATTTGTGCCGGCAACCCAGCTGCTTGCTACTGCTGGTTGGGCATTCTCTGGTGTGCCGACGCTACGGATTCGAAATGGTCGTTCCGAGTTGTGGTTCGAAAGAGAATCAACGGGGAGCGACATGTTGGACGCCTTCATTCCGGCGTACAGTGCCGCCTTCACAAAAGATGGCCAATCGCTGTTCGTTTCCACGAGCACCTCGAGGGAAGACCTTGAGAAGGTCATCGATACCTTAAGCCCTAAATCGAACGATTCGTTCGACGCTATGGCGACCACTGCTTCACAGTCGCTCTTTGATTTTTCGTCAGTCCAGCAAACGATCTCCTTAAAGAAGGAGGTCGGGAGCGGACCGCCTCAAGCCATAACGTATGGCCCCGCTTCGGTAGGATTTAGCTGTCTCATTTTGCTCAATACGAATAACAATTCGCAATCTTGCGGTCAGGGCGATTCCATCGTGTGGGCGTATGCCCAGCGGATCTCTGAAACCGGGCTGCACGTTGTTGGTGGGTTGGTGTCGAGTGCTGTGGCATCGATTCGAGCCGTGCCACAAACTGGTGACCCCATTCCTATTCCAGTGTTGACTACTCCGAGAATTGACGGCGAAGTTCGTACGTATTTTGCGGAGTTGTCGGCGTCGATTATGAGTGATGTGATCGAGTTTTTGGACGCCAATGGCTCGGTGATTGCCAGGCGCAAGTGGCTTGCGCCCCCGTGGTTGAACGTCGACAGGTCAGTACAGCCCACTCAAATTGGAAATTTTCCTACTGGGTTTGATGGCATCGATTTGCAGATAGCGGCGGTGAAATATGTCGATGGAACCATGGGCCATTGTGTTGGCCTCGTTGAGACAGGGAGTACAGCTGCCTTCGCTCCAGCGCCAAGGTCTCACCTTGGGTGTGAGTCGAAGCCGGTGGACGATACGCGAGTACTTCCGGAAGCGAAACGGTTCGGGCCGCTAAATGATCAAAATTACTACTTCGCATTTGTGCCGTCAGATGCTGTGACAGCAGAACTCGTGTACGCGCTTTCTCCGCTGGAGAAAATGGTGACCGCCAGTACGGGCTTGAAGACGGTTGCCGTGGGTCGCGTTGCGGCGTCTTCGGAGCAGCCAATCGAGTTGCGATTCCGAGCCGTCGATGGCCGAGTAGTTGCCACAGTGAGCGTGACCACCCTCGCTGCCGTGGTCAATAAATCGTAAGCGTGTAGAAGTGTTGGTCTTCGTTCGGTCGCTTCTTGGCCCCACTTACCAACTATGACGGGGCGGTAGTCACTGCCCTGGGTATTTTTTGGACGAATGCCCACGCTTCTTCGGCGAGACCGTGGTCAATTGGTATGTGGCTGGCGATCGAGTAGTCGAGCTTCTCGGCCCTCGCGTACGCCGGTAGTGAAATGAGTGCGTCGACGAACTGCGATTGGGAAATTCTTAGATCGGCAGGGTGAGCAAAGGTCTTGGCGGCCCGCACCACATCGAGAGCCCAATCGGGATCGTTGGCCTGTATGTAGCTCATTGCCACCACCGCCAACGCGATCAATTCGCCGTGATGTTGTTGAGTCCCGGTGATTTTCTCGTAGTTGTAGGCCCAGAAATGTTCTGATCCTTCTTCAAATCTCGAATGCCCTGCTTGCGCGCATGCCGCCCCAATCCGTCGGTAGGCGTCGGCCAGAAAACGAACGCCATCGTGCGTCACGCGGCCAATGTCGTCACTGGCCGCATCGAGCTCGGCGAGCAGCACCCCGGCGAGGTCGGCGAGATCTTCGCGCCACGCATGCCCGATATCCATTTGACGCGCCAGCTCCCAATCAAACAAACCAGTGTGGCACGAAAGGATGTCGCCCACACCTGCCCGATTGAGGCGTTCGGGAGCGCTGCAAATGAGAGGCAAATCGAGGATGACGAGTTCGGGCACCACGGGGCCGATGTACCGCACATGGCCATCGACGCGAACCCCGACTGCATTGGTGAAGCCGGCGTCGACCGACATGACGGTGGGCACCAAAATCAATCGCTTGCCGGTGCGCATGGCGATGTATTTGGCGGTGTCGAGAGCGGTGCCCCCGCCGATACCTACCACGACGCTCGTGCTGTCAGGCTCGGCGGCCACGATGGTGTCGAGATGATCAAGCGACACATCGCTGGCGTCGATCACTCGTCGTACGTTCGGAAGTGCATCGCGAATGGACGCCCACGGCGGCGTGTTGGCGGCCACGGTGATGGGACCAAGATCGGCAAGTGCTTCCACCGTGTCGAGTTCTTGTGTAGTGAATGGAGTGCCGATTATCTGTGTGGTGTTCATGTAGGTGTTCCCGCCGTTGATGGTGATGACATGGCCAATGCAATGGCTCCAAGCACGCCGCTGCGTGCCCCGAGTGTGCTTGTTTCGATACGTACTGGAGATGGGAGCATGGAATGCGCGGCGCGGCGCACGGGGCCCACAAGCTCTGGGCGCGCTCCTATGCCGCCAGCCAAAATGATGAGCGACGGATCGGTGATCGCCGATATCGCCGCGATCGCAGTGGCGATCAACTCGGCGGCGTATGAAATCACTGTTGTCGATACTGGGTCATCGGGGGTATCAAACACGTGATGGGCGGTGCATCGAATCGGTAGGGCGCTGTTGCAATTTTTGCGCCGTATCGAGCGAGCCAATTTTTGGAGAGCAGGTCCTCCGACTGCCGATTCGAGTGCGCCGCTCGTACGCGAATTTTTGGAAGTGGGATCCGCCCCAAAGGGCAGGAATGCCACCTCGCCAGCGCCGCCGCGATGCCCCCGTAACAGTCGTCCATCCACGACAAGACCCAGACCAGTCCCCGTTCCAATTGTGAAAACGGCGTAGTTCAGTTCGCCAAGCGCGGCGCCGTATCGGGCCTCTCCAATAGCCGCCACATTGGCATCATTTTCGACTGCAACGGGGACGCCTAGCGCTCGTGAAATTGTTGAGCCCAAAGCCACTCGGTGAAGGCCAACAATGTTGGACGCAAAATCAATAGTGCCTAATGGAGTCACTAGGCCTGGGCTCCCGATACCGACTTTGGTCACGATTCCGGCGGTGGTCTGCGATTCTTTTTGCAATTGTGTGCAGACTGACACGATTTGTCGAATCACGGCGTCGGCATCGTTTGAGGCAGTGTTTACAACGGTTTCTTGCAATATACGGCCGTTTGAATCGGCAATTGCAGCGCGTATTTTCGTTCCGCCAAGATCGATACCGATGAACGACATCCCGAAAACATACGGGATGGGCAAACTATTGCCTGGTTTCAAATAATTTGGGTGTTTTGAGTATTGACTTTTACTTTCGTTTTCGAATCGGAGTTACCAAACATCGCTTTTCATGGGTCACTTTTGGCCAAAACGCAATGGTTCTTTACTCGGGATACGCCGATACTTTCTCCATGGCTATATCAACGAAATCAACTCAACGAATTCACACCCGTGGCAAACACCGCCGCCTGGTGCTCGCCGGCGCAAGTCTGATTGTCGCCGGGGGCCCGGTCGTTGCGGGCCTTGTTGCCAGCAGCGGAATTTCGAGCGCTAAAGGCAACGACGACGCCAAAGAGAAGAAGGAATCCGAGTGCGAATCAGGCGACAAGCGCACCAAAGATTTGAGGGCTCGTAAAGCCAACACGAAGCGCTCTACGACAACGGGCACCAAAGAGATCGAGGATCACGATTGCGCCTCGACGACGACTGTCGTGGGCGGCGCGCCAGCGCCGTCATCCACTGTGCCGACAACTCAAGCCACGACTGCGCCTACAAGCGCACCGACGACGCAACCAACGTCAACGACGACTGCGAGCACCACCACTACGGCAGCGCCAACGACCACCACCACCACGAAAGCACCCACAACCACTACCACCACGGCGGCGCCAACGACCACAACCAAAGCGCCGACGACCACCACAACAACGACCACGACCACCGCACCGACGACGACAACCACGCTTCCACCGCCTCCTGCGGCAGTTCTAGGCATCAGCGAGGCATTCAAGGCATCTACTTCGGGTGCAGGCATGCGGTTGGAAATCACCGTCTCGAATACGGGCAACAAGGACGCCGTGGTGCCGATCACCCTTGCGTTTAATATGGCCTCGACTGCTGGAGCCAAAATGCCCGGGTTTGTCGGGCAGAACAACGGCGACAAGGTAGCGGCATACCTCTGCTCGCCCGACTACTTCAACGATGCTCACAACATGAGCGCCTTTACCTTTAATTGCACCCTTACGATTCCCAAGGGAACATCGATGTTGATTCCCATTATTAGCGGCAGCCCAATTCTCGCCAACGCCATCGGCGGCACTATTTCGGCAACCTTCACAGCAGACCCAAATGGACCTCTGAAGAAGGTGGCGTCAGCATCCGTGCTGATTGTCAAGTAGCCAACGCTGAGCTTATGAATTTGGCCATGGATTGCAATGTTGGTATTCGGGAGCGCCACTTTGCGGCGATGGGAACGTCAGCACATGTCGTAGTCATCGGCGGCGCTCCCGAATTGATTGATGTTGCTGTTGCCCGAGTTGAAGAGCTTGAATCTCGCTGGAGTCGCTTTCGCGAGTCCAGCGAGATTTCGCGTCTCAACAGCGCCGACGGCCAAGCCGTATGGGTCAGCGCCGACACGCTGCAACTCATCGAAAAGTCAATTGCCGCGTGGCGATTCACGAACGGCCGGTTCGATCCGACCGTCTATCACCTTTTGTGCGAGTCCGGTTACGACCGATCATTTCTCGACGTGCTTGCGTGTGACGAAACGCGCAGCTCTGCTTCGACGGAACAAGCGGCCCCCGGTTGCGAATCGATTGTTGTCGATATAGCGGCTTCGGTCGTTCGCTTGCCGAAAGGCGTCGGCTTCGATCCGGGAGGCATCGGTAAAGGCCTGGCCGCCGACTTCATCGTGGAAGAAATTCTCGATGACGGAGCGACTGGGGTGATGGTCAATTTGGGTGGCGATGCACGAGTGGGCGGCGTGCCGGCTACGAGCGAAGGATGGATGTTGGGCATTGCTCACCCCACCGACCCCGAAGCGTTTTGTGCTGTGTTGTCACTCGATTCAGGTGGCGTAGTTACCAGCACCCGAGCGATGCGTAAGTGGATGCGCAATGGCGTCGAACGTCACCATCTGATTGATCCGAGCACTGGTGCTTCGCCGATCACCGAACTTGAATCAGTAACCATCGTGGCTCCAGAAGCATGGCTTGCCGAGGCTGTTGCGAAAGCTGCATTTCTGGCAGGCCCCGTTGATGCACTGCCCACAATCGACAGGTTTGGGTGCACAGGATTGGTGACTTTCGAAGGCGGTCATGTGGAGGCCCTCAGCTCGCTCAAACCCTATATGGCGCTTAGGGTCTAGACCGCTGCAGCCTTGCACGTTGCGCACGTACCGACCAGGTCGAGGCGATGTCCAGAAACCGAAAAACCCGCCCGTTTGGCGCTTCGTTGAAGGGCCTTGAGAAGTTCGTGTTCATCGTCGCTGGAGATCTCGAAATCGTCGATCCTTCCGCACGTCGTGCAAATCAGATGGTGATGATGATCGATGAGTTCTTCGCCCAATTCGTAGTGAGCGAAGTCGTCGTGGGCCACTACCCGAATCACCAACTGCGCTTGCTCAAGTACGACCAAATTCCGGTAGAGCGAACTTTGCACGAACGATTTGTTGGCGTCGAGCAAATCGGCAATCGATACCGGCCGACCCGCCTGTTGCAATGCATTGACTAACGCTCGACGTTGTGAGGTGTAACGCTGCTCGATCGCTGCGAGGCGTTCAGCGGCGATTGCATCGAGCTGGGCGGGCGCCGTGGTGGCGACCTTATTCGGTGGCTTCATGCTTGAACCCTCGTGTGGTGAACTGATCGAGTCGTGGCCAGAGTGACAACGAACAAAGCGGATTGGGCGAGTACCACGGTGGCGCCAGGTGCGATGTTGGCATGGACAGAAACTGCAAGCCCAACGACTCCTGCCGTGGCACCGTATGCCGAACCAATCCAGATTGCGGTCCGCGTACGTGACGCCCACAACAAAGCGGTTGCAGCCGGGGTTACCAACATGCTCACGCTGAGCAGCGCTCCCACCGACGGCATCAGAATGACCACGGTGGCCTCCACGGCGACCATCACCATGATCGTGATCGCTGGCGTGGAGTACCCCAGCGCTTGGGCTCCGCCGTTGTCGAAAGCGGAAAACACGAGCTCTTTGTTTGTCGCGATCAGCAGGCCGAAAACGATTGCGGCCACGATGCAAGTGACCTGTACGTCGGCGTTCGAAATCGTGAGTAGTGAGCCGGTGAGCGCCGCTGTGATGTCTTTGTTAAATCCTGAACGCCCAGTGAGAAGCAAAGACCCAATAGCAAATGACCCTGCCAAAATTACGGCGGTAGAGGTAGTGGAGTCGACCACTGATCGTTTACTCATCAGCGCAATGGCGAGCACCACCAAGACCCCCGCTAGTGCAGCCCCGGTAAGCGCGCTCCAGCCCAAAATAGCGGCGACAACCACACCGGGAAATGTGGCGTGGGTCATCGCCGTGGCCGCGAAAGCCAGACGGCGATGCGACACGTGAACTCCGAGCGCACCACCCAACGCGCCGGCCACAACGATTTCGATGAGCGCTCGTTGCATAAATGGCGCGTCGAATGTGTGCCACCAACTAGTCATCGAGTGGCCTGCCGGAAAGCTTTGAAAGCCGTCGCGATCCGCACCACCACAAACGTGAACGTGACAGCGGCCGCCACCATTGCGCTGGATCCCACATTGATGTGGTGGTGAGCCGACAGTTCATAGCTCAACCCCAAACCCACCCATGACGCCACTGCACCAATGATCGTGCCCGCCACGATCATGTACGAGACAGACGGCCGCAGCAGTCGTGCGCATGCAGGTGGACCGATGATGAGACACAGGGCGACCAACGTGCCCACAGCCCGCAGGGCGCCGATGACGGCGAACACGATCATGATGTGCAAGGCCATGTCGATGGCGGCAACGCGGATGCCGCTTGCTTCAGCAGCCGTCTCATCGAACGCCCGCAAGACCAGCCACCGATGCATTGCCGCTACGGCCAAAGTGACCACGGCCACTATGACAGCAGTCTGCGCGATGAGTAAGAAATTGACGGCTAAAATTCGGCCAAAAAACAGGTGCATCAGATCGCTGGCGAAACTCTGGCGACGGCTCACCACGATCACGCCGGCGGCGAAAAATGTGGTGAGCACGACGGAGACGGCATCGTCCGGGCGCACTCGGCGCGACCTCTGTGATCGAATTGCCCGTGGGCTCGTGAGTGTGGCCACGCACGCGCTAGCGAGCACGCCGCTACCAAAACCACCAGCGATGGGATGGACGCCCAAAGGCGAGGCACTAGCGACGCCAGGAAACACCGTATGCGTGGCAGCTTCCGTTACAAACGCCAATTTGCGGATCACGATGTGAGTGCCGACTACCCCGGCCAGGATCGCGATCAACACCAGTTCGATCAATGCTCGTTGCATGTACCCGGCGTGAAATGGTTCAACCAGAATCCGCATTACGTACGAGCCACAATTGCGTGATCCCCAGCCAACACGTTGGCGTGTTCGCCGTATGCGGCCCGAAGGTTTTCCGGCGACAACGATTCGGCCACGGGACCGAACGCCAGCTGATGTTTGTTGAGGAGACATGCTTCGTCGCACGCCAGATGGGCGACGGCCAAGTCGTGGGTAGACATCACGACCGATACGCCGTTTGACCTTAACGATTTCAATACGTCGAGGAGCACGTTTTGCGTGCGCGAGTCAACCCCGTTGAACGGTTCGTCGAGGAGGAGCAGTTCAGCCTGTTGGGCGATGGCTCGTGCGATGAGAACTCGTTGTCTCTGGCCGCCGGACAGCTTGCCGAACTGCGTTTTGGCTCGGTCGGTCAAGCCAACTTGCTCAAGTGCCGACGCCGCTATGCCTTTGTCGGTTGGTTGTGCGCGTCGGAACCAACCGATTGATCGGTATCGCCCCATGAGGACGACTTCAGCGGCCGTGATAGGAAAGTCGGGATCGAGCGATTCATGTTGAGGTACGTAAGCCACCCTCGGCCGGGCCAACACAGGGGTCGTTCCCAGTACGGTGATGGAGCCGCTTTCGAGAGGCACGAGCCCCAAGATTGCTTTAAGCAGTGTTGATTTTCCTGCCCCGTTGGGACCGATGAGAGCTACGGATTCGCCAGCGTCGATTGACCCGTCGATTCCTTCCAAGGCGTGGATATTGCCGTATGAAACAACGGCATTGTCGATTTCAACTACCGGATGTTCGTGATGATGTTCTCGAGAGTCGGTCATGAACCTCTCGATTCAATCGATTGATTTGGCGGCACGTGTTAATAATAGTTCTTATTATTGACGCGTGCAATCGGCGGCCGGTTGGGCCAGTTGAACTATTTGTCGGCCATCAAAGCGACGAGTTGGTCAAGCGCCATTCCCCAACCGTCGTGAAAGCCCATCGCTAGATGTTTGTCGCGACTGGCCTGATCGACATGCATCACTGTGGCATTAAACAGCGTGCGAAATATGCCGCCGGGACGGAGATCGATTTCCGCTTCGACTGTATCGAAAATTTCGTTTGCTAGAGGTTGTTGGCAATCACCAAGGCATTGTGGCGCATCATCTTGAGATAGGTGTCGCCCGCTGAACCGGCGAGGCCAAGCGTGTCTCCATACAAGGCGTCTGGGCCGCTGATTACCTTGACGTGGGTTTGTGATGCCAGGGCATTTGCGGCCTTGGTAGGTAACGACGATTCAGTGAATATGGCCCGAACCCCCGATTGTTTGACGGCGGTGACTAGGTCGTTGATTTGCTGAGCTGTGACTTCGCTGTTGGTATCGAAACCGGGAATCACTGACCCCACAAATTCAAGTTTGTACCGGTCGGAGAAATAGCCGAGCGAGTCGTGGGTCGTGACAAATTTCTTGTTGACAACCTTCGAAAATTGCACGGTAATTTCTTGATCGAGTTTGTCGAGTTCCTGAGAATAGGCAGCGAGCGCAGACGAGTAACTAGCGCTGTTGGCGGGATCGACTTGTCTTAGCGAATCTGTGACGGCTTGCGCCATTGCTTTCGCGTTGAGCGGGTTCGTCCAGATATGGGGGTCGCGTTCTCCGGCATGCGTTCGGAGCGTCACATGAGCGGATGTGTCGACAACTATGGCGTGCGTGTCGGAGTTGGCGATCAGTGGATCAAGCCATGCGTCGAGTCCGGCTCCGTTGCGGGCGATGATTGCTGCAGTGCGGAGTGCCTCCACATCGGCCGGGGATTCTTGAAATTCGTGAGGATCGACCCCCGGCTTAGACAGCGATATGACGTGAACATGTTCTCCGCCGACGACGCGCGCAAAATCGGCGATTTGGGTTGTGGTCGCCACGACTTGAATCTGCCGATTATTGGCTGACACTCCATTGGAGGTGGCCGAGCTGCAGGCCGGAAGTGCGAGAAATAGTGCTACGGCATAGCCGAGACCGTGTTGAACCAAGCGGTTACCTGAAGCCATGTATTAATAATAGTTCTTATTATTGAATTTCGCAACTGACGTTTGGAATAGGCGTCGGCAAACGCTTCAACCGCGACGACTACCCCTTGGCCTTTAGTAAATCGTCGATGCTCTTGCCGATCACAGCCATTTGCTTGGAGTAGCAAACGCCGGGGTCGTAGCAGGGGTTGATGGTGGCACTTGCCCATTCGGAATCGTTGTACCGGTAGCCCAGGTTGCTGAGCATCACCACGATGTAGGTGCGCTTGGCTTGGCCGGGAAGGTTTTCCACGATGCCGCCATCGGAGCCGTAGTTCCATGTGAGCCCGGTCTTGTGAGCAAACGTGACTTCTGCGGTGGCATTGCACGGCCGGACGTCTTGAAAGTAGGGGATGCCATCGACAGTGACGGTGCCATCAGTGGGGTTGATCCAACGCTGGGGCACGAGGGCCGGAATACCTGGCGTGGTGTACGAAGCACCACACATGTCGCCTGTCGACAGGACTTCGTGGAACCCTTGGTCGAGGAGGAGGCTCTTAAGGTAGGTACGTGACGATTCCGACAGCTCGGAGCGAGTGATCTTGCGGCCAGTGGGCGACTTCCACAGCGTGCCTTTTCCTCCTTGAATAAGGAGGAAAAGCTTGGCCGTATCGAGAGCATTCATGTCGATTGATCCTGGGTTCCACGTGCCACCGGTGGCTGGGTCTGTGCCATTGATTTGCAACGACGTAAGGCCCAGCGCTGCGAATCCGGCATTCATTGCGTTGACTTGATTCATCTGGTGGAGCTTGCGCACCAGAGCACGGGTGGCGCCATTGTCGGAGTATGTGATCATGGCGTCCATCCAATCGGCGACGGAAAGCGTGGTGCCACCGGCGTCCGTTACCATGGTGGCCAGTGTTAGTTGACCGCCGTCGACCAACTTCATCACATGCCAGGCAACCAGAATTTTGAACAGCGACGCCGGGTACGGCGATGCGAAGTTGGTGACCTTTTTGTCGGTTGGCGTGTTGAGCGCGGTGGGCAGCGGCAACGCATTCCACGGTGTCACGGCATTCCAACGATCGATGTCCCACGCACGGAATTGCACATCTCGGGCGTTCAAGGTGGAGTCGTCTATCTTCACGATCTTGCCGTTGGGTTGGTCACGCGAGATGATCACATTCGCAACTTGGCCGACCTTGCCGTCGTCTTCGAGAGAGATCACGGCCACATCCACGTTGGGAATGTTTGAGATGGGCGGTGCCGGAAAGACGCACGATGGATTGGTGGTGTCGGGGCACACCTCGTCGGGGGCGCCGTAGTCAATCAACTTGGTGAACTGCGCGTTTCGCAGCGATTGCAAAATCGTTGTTGGGAGCTTCGCATCACCAGCCTGCGCCGTGGCTGTTGTCACTACTGGCACGAGGACCAGAATGCAGATAGCGGCGATGACGACCGGTCGTTTTGTCATGCGGGGACCCTATCTCACGCAATGTGCTGAATTCCGTGACGTGCCGCCAAGCTCATGAGCCAGTTATTGGGGTGCCGGCGTAGCAGCCAATGAAGTAGGGAAACTCGAGCGTGGCCGAGTAGTGGTACATAGTTACCTTCTTGCCATCGAGAATGATGTCGGATGTTCGTCCGTGGCACTGATCAAGATCAGCGTTTGTCGGGAGAGCGCCGCTGGCGTTTCGTTCAACGACGATCGGAAATCCGTCGAGGGCAAACCCCACGACAGTCGACGATCCTGGTGCAGCGTCACGGATGCAGGTAGGAACGTTGTGGTAGTGGTACGTAGTCATTGCCGGATGGCCTTGGCAGATGTCTTGCGATTCGTGGGCCACAGCATCGTCGTTTCGACCGTCAAGCGAGTTGAATACTTGGACACCATTTTTTAACATGCCGACAGCGCCTTCTGGGAGGCACGATGGCGACGACGCAATAGTTGGTGTGGCCGTGAGAACCTTGGTGACTGATTGTTCCTTGACCGAACCCGGGTTGCGGTCGTAGGCGTACGACGGGTCTGTGGCGACGATTGGAAAGTTGCCAGTTTGACCATCGACAGGAAGGTCATTTGACGTGAGGGTGCGGCTCGTGGCATCGACCGTTTCGGTGTACTTGGCCTGCGGCCAACCAACGGATCCCTCGACGGCGAGCTTCGCTGTTGAGTCCCATGTGCCTGCCGCGACGTTGAGCCAAGGGCCGTCGGCGGATGCACCCCCGGCATTGGCGTGCCCGGCGTTGCACGCCCACAACGTGCCCGCGGCCGGCCCGGTAGTTGATACAAACGAATCGCCGATTGGAAGCGTCTTTGGATCGACCGTAGACGCCAACCACGTGTTGGTGATGGTCGTGTCGGCCGAAACTTGCGCTGTGGTAGCAACACTTGCACTCGTCGTCGAGGTGGCGGCGGTGCTTGTCGTTGCTGAGGTTGTACTCGTAGCTGCGCGTGTAGACCCGCAGGCTGCGACCGCGGCGATGAGGACGATCGACATAGACGCCGACTTGGCTCGCAAGGACATAGTTGTTGGTTGCATATCGCCAATAGTGGCACCTAATCCTGAGAAAACCCTCTGATTTGTCTGCGTGTTCACGCTGGTTTTCGAGTAACTATTTGTTAGAGGGCCTTTGAGTTTACGGGAGCGCTCGTTGCGCGCTGTTTCGATTAGTCCAGGCGCTTGAGGACCAGAGCGCCCAAATGACGAGTAACGGTTGAAAGAGCAGGCGAACTCCGCGAGATAGATCGCTGTTGAGTCCGAAGGAGTCGGTGTGTGTCGTGTATTGCGAAATGTTGCCAGGAAATATGGCGACGAAAAATACGGCGACGATCCATCCAACGAGCTCTCGTCGAAGTACGAGAGTCACTAACGCCAAACCGAGGGCGATCTCGATCACGCCGGAGATGAGCACGACTGCATCCGCATTGAAGGGGACCCAGCGCGGCACTTGGGCCAAGAACGCCTTGCGATTCCACGCCAGGTGGCTGGTGCCGGCCAGGATGAGAAATACGCCGAGCAACAACCGCCCGAATCGACGAGTCTTGCCTTCGGATTCTGGAAGCGTGTCTCGAAACGTTGTCCGAATTGTCATGTCTCCACTATGCCTGATGGGGTACGGACCGGCAGCTAACCCGGTGATCGGCGCAGCATGGACCAGTGCCCTGGTGGAGATTCGAAGGTACAGGTGTCGTTCGAGCAAGTATTCCTCGCCGCTCTTGCGGGTCTCGCGCGCCAGCGAAGGGCTGCCCGTCATGTTCCCATCGTCAGTTCTCGCCACTTCGTCGAACCATGCAGGTGAGCGATGCGACGTGGGATCCAGACCGAATTCGCGAAATTGCCTGAGGACCCATGTGGTCGCTGTCCTTCGTGGTCCTGCAACGACAACAACTGGGAACCGATGTCGTCCGCCTCGACAACGGCTCGCTCGGCTGTCCACTCCGAGCTCGGCGTATCCAACTCGTCGCGCGTTATCAGTAGGCTGATCGCCGGATCCGAATCCACCGACAAATCGATTGCCGGGCAGTACGCTAAGCGCGTGGCGACGAATCGCCGAGGCAGCGCACCGTGGCTCGCGATACCGGCTCGACCATTCCGGGCTCCGTGGCCGACGCCAGGGGCGCACCGACCTCGCTCCCGCAAACGACGTCCTCGTCAAACGGAACTATCTTGCCGAACGCCTCTACCGCCAGGGCCCGAGTCGACGCCCTCGACACCTGGCACAACTGGGCCGCCGGCTAACCCGTCGACCAGCAACGCCTCGTCGACGCGGTCACGACCCTCCACAAGTCCCGAAGCAGTAACCCGCCGACATCATCCGCGACCGGGCGGACTAGCACGGCGTCCTTCTCACCCGCCCACTCGTGGAACATCACCGATCAAGAGGAACCGAGATCGACCTGTAGTTAGGCCGGAAATAGACCAGTTCGGTGCGGTCCAGTCGATGTTCTGTGATACTTGAGATATGTCGATCCGGCTAACTCGCCCAAAGGAAACCGACCTTCGTCACCTTGCGGAAGCTGGTACTGAGGACCCGCTCACCTACGAGCCGATTGGCATCTCGGGCAACACAGAAGCGCCAGCGGGCTACCACTTCGATCGGTGGTCTCGGACGCTCGGCGCGTCCGACGACGTCTTTCGTAGCGCGGCACAGGCCCTTCGCACCTGGCAAGTCCAACGGCGCGCTGGCCTGATCGTGTACGAAAACGGGCCGCCCACCGTGGGCGCTGTGGTTGCGATGGCAGCGCCGCTCCCGCTTGGCTTTATCGATGTGGTCTGCCGGGTCGTCGTTGTCCACGACGAGCCGAATCGATTCGGGTTCGCCTATGGCACGCTCCGGGTTCACCCCGAACAAGGCGAGGAATCCTTCACTGTTGTCCGACACGACGACGGGTCAGTCGTGTTCGAGATCGTCGCAGTCTCGCGACCCCGCCATCTTCTCGCCCGAGCCTTTTCGCCGGTAGCGAGACGACTCCAACGATCAGCGACCACCCGTTACCTCGACGCAATGAGTGCAGCCACCAGGTCCTGACAAACAACCACACCCGGCCAGACCGGGCACTTCGGCGTGGATTGAATTCTAGAGGCGGGGCGCTTTGCCTGGCGGCCCGTCGGGGATTGGAGTACTCAGCCGATTCCTGCCACCTTCCAGTCGTTGCCTAATACGCGCACCAGGAAACGCCGAGCCTCAATCGGCGATCTCTCGATAACGTTCGTTTCGGTGTGAGCAGTCCATACCGGGTCGATCTCAGGAGCGGTGACGTACTTGTCCGCCATCACACCATGTAGCTCGGCTGTCACGAGTGGGTTGGGCGAACTGGTCGTCGTCGGCGAGTCGCCGGTGTATCACTCGAGTATTCCGCGTATAGCGCTGATAGATGAGTGCCACTCGTGGTGACGACTGACCCATTCTCGCCATATGTTTCTTCGTGCTTGTTCCAGTGGCGGCCACCACTGCGGCAGCTGCGGAACTCACCGAGATATCCGCGAGATTCGACGCGTATGCGGCAACCTCGACTATCAAGCGACTAGTCATCGAGTTCAAGTTGCGGCACGCCGAGGACGGCAACGTGTCGTCACGATCCGTTTCTCTCGAGGGCGCGAGCTTGCTGTGGTCCTCAGCTCGCCGCTGTCTGATCTAGCGGTTGCGATCGATCTGATCGACGACCGCGACGAGCGGACGAGTGCCGCTGGTCGTGCGCTGTTCCGCAAAGCGAGCCGGGGACGTCGATGAGCGAACGACTCACCCACACACCGACGTCTTAGCGACTGAGCCACTTGTCTCGACAATGCTCGCCGCTGTAGTTGTCGACAAAGGAGTACGTGTGTGTCGCGTGATGCTGCGTTCCCCAAGGAAGCACTCATGAAGCTGATGTTCGGCGCGCCGGAACGGGCAATCTGTGCCGTTCGAGGCGTAATCGTTTGATCTACGCTTGCCTGAGGGACCGACCGATCGGAATCCCTGCCAACTTGAGCCAACGCGTTGCAAGGAGTCTGATGAACGAACTTGATACCGCTCGATATGTGTCGTTGACGACATTTAAGAAGGACGGCTCGCCGGTTGCGACACCCGTGTGGATTACCGGTGTTGCTGGGGTGTATGCGTTCACGACCGGCGACAAGGCGTGGAAGACGATCCGTCTGCGCCGCAATCCGTCGGTCACGGTTCAGGTCTGCGATATGCGCGGACGGGCCAAGCCTCACGCAACCATCTACGTGGGCACGGGTGAATCGTTCTCGTCAGCCGATGCCATTGGAGTGGCAGAGCGGGCACTCACCGAGAAGTACGGGTGGCAGTTCAGGGCGACAAAGATCGCTGATGGGCTCAAGGCTCGATTCGGCCGGGGTCCAAAGCAGGGAGTGGTTGCAATACATCTCTCCATCAACGACGTCTAAAGGTTCCGACAGAAGTCGTGTTGTGTGACTCGTCGGTACTCACCGTCTTCAACATCGCTTAGAACTACGACCACAGTGACGCGGATGCTCACGTCACTGAGTACATCTCCCGTGGGCGGCTTCTAGGCCGGAACCCGGCAAAGAGTCGAGAAGTCGCAGCCCTACGCGAGTCGAATGGCATTACCACGGTTCATCGGGGCTTAACACGAGCTGACGGATCGGTGTTGCTCGGCTATCGAGCTGTGGCCGGCCGCGATGGCGACGTCGCAGACCTGTGCTGCCGGTGTGCCGGAGATCGTGGAAGCGCAGTCCGATGAAGCCGCGTGCCGAAACTGCGCAACGTCGAGCTAGGCAATTTGGCCCCGGAACCGTGAAAAAATGGAGCGGGTGACGGGAATCGAACCCGCGTTCTCAGCTTGGGAAGCTGATGTTCTACCTCTGAACTACACCCGCAGAACTTTGGGAGCCTAGCCGCCCGTTGCATTGCTTCGCCCAAACGCTCGGACTGCCTGCGGGCGTGGCGAATCGGACTGATCGGAGCGCCGCAACTATGGTGCGAGCTTGTGATCCTGTCTGACCGTTCGCTTCGTGAAGCCCTCGCCGCTGGCCGCATCGTGGTCGAGCCGTTCGATGAAACGCTGGTGCAACCCAGCTCGATCGACGTCCGCGTCGACCGCTATTTCCGAGTATTTCGGAATCACACTGCTGGCATCATCGACGTGAAACAGGACATGGAAAGCCTCACCGAACTGGTGACGATTCCCGAAGACGGCGTGTTCATGTTGCATCCCGGCGAGTTCGTATTGGGTTCCACGCTCGAACGGATTGCGGTGCCCAACGACCTCGTGGCCCGCATCGAAGGCAAGTCCAGCTTGGGCCGCCTCGGCCTTCTTATTCATTCCACGGCCGGCTTTATCGATGCCGGATTCGATGGTCACGTGACGCTCGAACTTTCGAACGTGGCCAACCTACCCATCACGTTGTATCCGCATATGAAAATCGGCCAGATCTCGTTTTTGGCCATGACAACTCCGGCGGATGTGCCCTATGGCTCCAAGGCAACGGGCTCAAAATATCAAGGGCAGCGCGGCCCCACGCCGAGCCGGTATTACCTCAATTTCGACCAGCCCACTGAGTAAGCAGGCCGGACGAGGGCTAGTTGCCAGCGGCTAAGTCGGCGGCTTGGCCTTTCCAGTTCTCACGATCGATGCGGTTGGGGAACGATTGCTCTTCCTCCATGGCGTCGATTTGTTCCTTGGTCAGGTTGGCGATTTGAGCAAACGTGGTGATGCCCTTTTCGTGCAACCACTTCTCGAGAACCGGGCCAATGCCTTTGATGCGTTGGAGACTGTCGGCGGCCATGGGCGCCTCGGCCACGACAGGCTCTACCACAACGACTGGTTCAGCGAGCACTGGGGCGTCGAGTACAGCAGTGGCTCCGCGGCGCACGACCGGCGCCGCAACAGGCGTTGTCGACGGCATCGTGGGGACCACGAACCCAGCGCCCGCCATGCTCTTGGCGATTTCGCCGGCCTCGATGGCGTCGAGCAAATGGATGGCAATGTCGGCCACTTTGATTTGGCTCTCGTCTTTGCCATGGCCCTTGATTCCGTCGTCGAGCATGATGTAGCAGAACGGGCATGCCGTGGCGACGCGTGTTGCGCCGGTCTCGATGGCTTCACGGGCACGCTCATCGTTGACCTTAGTGCCGATGGTTTCTTCCATCCACATACGTGCGCCGCCAGCACCGCAGCACATGCCTTTGGTGCCGTTGCGGCCCATCTCCACGATCTCGATTCCCTTGAGGGAACCAATCACTTTACGAGGAGCTAGGTAGATGTCGTTGTGACGGCCGAGGTAACACGAGTCGTGATACACCACTTTTTCCTCGAGCGTCGCTCCGTCCAAATCGAGCTGGCCGGTGTCGACAAGCGTGGCGAGAAACTCCGAATGGTGGACCACTTCATAGTGGCCGCCGAGTTGGGGGTACTCGTTCTTGAGGGTGTTGAAACAGTGTGGGCACTGGGTGATGATCTTGCGCACGCCCATGCCATTGAGGGTCTCAATATTTTGGTTGGCCAACATTTGGAAGATGTACTCGTTGCCCGACCGTCGAGCGGAGTCACCAGTGCAGTTTTCGTTGGGGCCAAGAATCGAAAAATTGACATTGGCCCGCTTCAGCAGCTTGGCCATGGCCTGGGTGACCTTCTTGTTCTTGTCATCGAACGAACCAGCGCAGCCCACCCAGTACAGGTATTCGGATTCGAGTGGTGAGCCGCCGTCGAGCACTTTGATGCCTTCGAGATCTTTGGCCCAATCGGCTCGCTCGCCCTGGTTCATACCCCACGGGTTGCCCTGGTTTTCCATGGCCCGGTAGGCGTTGCCAAGCTCTGGTGGAAAGTTGGATTCCATGAGCGACAGGTACCGGCGCATGTCTAGAATCTTGTCAAGAATCTCGATGTTGACAGGGCAAATTTCGTCGCATGCCCGACAGGTCGTGCAGCTCCAAATTTCTTCCGGCGTGATGCGCTCAAACAATGAGTTCGAGGAGATCACGATGTCGCGCACGACACCCAGCGGTGGCGTAACCGACGCGTGTTTGGCTGAAGCGGCCATCACTTCGCCAGTCTTGAGAACGATTTCGCGCGGGTCGAGCGGCTTACCGGTGGCGTGCGCCGGACACACAGATGTGCATCGGCCGCACATGGTGCAGGCGTCGGTGTCGAGCAGTTGCTTCCATGTGAAATCTTCCACGACCGACGCCCCGAAACTCTCTAACTCGGTTTCCATCAAGTTGGGCATGGGCTTCATGGCGCCCTTGGGGCGCTCACGATCCTTGAGGTACATGTTGAGGGGCGATGTGAACATGTGGCGCAACATGGTGGTGGGCAGAATCACCAAGAACGCACAGAACGAAATCACGTGCAGCACCCACCAGATCTGATGGCTGCGCTCCAAGCCCGACAGGCTCATGCCGTTGAAAATTTTGGCCAGTGGGTAGCCAATGAAGCTCCACTTTTCGAAGTTGGGCGTCCCCATGAGGGCAATGCGGAATGCCTCTGCGCCAAAGCCGGTGACGCCGATGGCGAGGAACGTGCCCAGGATGATGGCGTGCTCTGGTTTGGATTTGATGCGAATTCGGTACGGGCGTTGGATGTAGCGACGCACGATCGCCCACACGATGCCGGTTACGAACGCCAGCCCGGCGAAGTCACCCACGAACGAGTAGCCCTGGTACACGCCGCCGTGTAGGAATTTGGCGCTCACCGGCAACTGATGGTTGATCTCTAGAACCGTGGTGACACCAAGCAGTATCAGGAAACCGAAGTAGATCAGCGAATGCATGATGCCGGCGGCGGGGTCTCGCATCAGGGTCTGCATGTAGACGCCGGCGCGGAAATCTTTCATGCGACGCTTGACGTTGTGTTTTGTTGTGGTGCGGCGGTCGGGGCCGCCTCGCTCCCAGTTGCGCATGCGGTTAGAGAATTGGAAGGCGCCGTACACAAACAGCACTGGCAATACGGTGTAAAACACCAGCTTGAGGCTGCCGGGAATGTTGCCAAACACGGTGCGAGTCACGCTTGACTCGTCGTGCCATTGCTCCGCTGTTGCCGCAATGCCAGAGATCACCGTGACCACCGCCATCACCACACCGAGCCCGAGGGCCAACTGGTGGGGCTTTATACGTTTTGGAGCAGTGTCAACGGCGGATTCTTCATGTGCAGACATACCCGCAGAATGTAGTGGCGCACGAGCCCTCTGCGAGTACTACGGGCCGGTTTTGATTCCTTGAAGCGGCTCGCTGGGTGAGCGAACCACCTCGGAAGCGATCAGCCGAAGTTGGCGCGGTCCAAGTCGCGGACACGGCCAGCCAGTGTGGCGAGCAGCTTGAGCGAGATTGAGGGCACCTCGGCCAGCAGTGCCGAGAACTCACGTTGACCAATCACCAACACTCGCATATCAGTATCTGCCACCACGGTGGCGGTGCGAGGGCCCCTGTCGAGGAGTGACATTTCGCCCACCGTCGCTCCGGTACCCAGTACGGCGATCTTGCGGCCGTTGCGTTTCACAGTGGCTGACCCTTCAAGGATCACGAAGGATTGGGTGCCTGCTGCGCCTTGGTCGACGAGCACGGTGCCTGCCTTAATCGACAGTTCGTCGGACGCCTTGATAATGATTTGTAACTCCTTTTTGGTGCAAGAAGAAAACAGTCGGACGTTGCCGAGATTGTCGAGGTACGCATCGCTTTTTGCCATGAGGGGAATCATACGAATGAATTCGCCAGCGTGCTAGCTCTATGTCGTGCCATCTGGCACATTTTTTCGGGAAACGGTCGCTTCGGAACAGTTGCAGTAGGTAATACGAGTGTTGTTAACGCTCGCGAAACAGTCGTTTACGATCACGAAACACTCCCGAAACAGTCCTTGCTTAGGTTGCCTTTCGTTCACGAAACACCGTGATCACTTAAGCGACAGAAGGGGAGCGACATGGTTGAGTTGGTTACGGCCATCATTAAGCCGCACAAACTCGACGACGTGAAGGACGCTTTGCGTGCCATAGGCGTGCAAGGCATAACCGTCAGCGAAGTGAAGGGTTTTGGACGCCAAGGCGGTCATACCGAGGTGTATCGAGGCACCGAATACAAAGTTGATCTTCTTCCGAAGATCAAGCTTGAAGCGTTGGTCACCATTGATCAACTCGACAGCGTCGTCGAGGCACTGCGCGCCGCCGCGCAGACCGGAAAAATTGGCGACGGGAAGATCTGGACTACTCCCGTAGAACGAGTCGTGCGAATTCGCACTGGAGAAATGGGAGTTGATGCGCTGTGATACGCGAATTTCGTAAGAAAATCAAAGACGAAGAGTCGCGCCGATTCTTTGTTTTCTACCTGACAGGCAAGATGCTCGGCGTGATGTTGGCTTTGGCCGGCGTGTACGTCGTCGCCAGTTTTCTGCACGTGAATGCAAGTGCGGAAGACGCCGTCACCCAAACGCAAGTGACCGATGTGATCAATGCCACGAACACCATGTGGACACTCGTGGCCGCGTTCTTGGTGTTTTTTATGCAGGCCGGTTTCATGATGTTGGAAGCTGGTTTTGCACGAACCCGAGAAGTGGTCAACGTATTACTCGAGTGCATTGTGGACACCTCGCTGTGCGCCATTTTGTTCTTCGCCTTCGGCTTTGCGTTTATGTTCGGTGACGGAAACAGCTTCATCGGGCACACGTGGTTCTTCCTCAACGGTGCCCCGGCGGCGTACGGAACTACGGGTGTTGCCTTTATGGCGTTTTTCTTGTTCCAATTCGCCTTCGCCGACACGTGCTCCACGATCACGTCGGGCGCCATGGTTGGACGAACTGGATTTGTAGGCGATTTGTTGTATTCGGTTGGCGTGAGCGGGTTCATTTACCCGATCATCGGCCACTGGATCTGGGGTCCTGGAGGCTTCTTGGCAACTATGGACGTGCCGTTCCGTGACTTCGCCGGCTCAACGGTGGTACACACCATCGGCGGCGTGATCGCTCTGACCGGCGCCATTGTTTTGGGCCCCCGATTGGGCCGCAAATTCAAGCGTGACGGTGGCGGTCTGCCTCCTGGCCACGACCTGACGATTGCCGCCGTGGGCGGCGTAATCCTCTGGTTTGGTTGGTACGGCTTCAACCCTGGCTCCACGTTGTCGGCCCTAGACGCTGCCGGTATTGGTCGCGTTGCCACCAACACCACTTTGGCCGCTGCGGCCGGCGGTTTGTCGGCACTGTTCATCGTGTATCCACGTATCAAAAAATGGGATATGGGCATCACGATAAACGGATTCCTGGGCGGCCTCGTTGCCATCACGGCACCGTGCTATTGGGTGAACCCGACCGGTGCCATCCTCATTGGCGCCCTAGCGGGAGCCGTCGTCGTGTTCGGCATTGAATGGATTGAGCACATGCGAATTGACGACCCGATCGGTGCCGTTGCGGTTCATGGTTTGTGTGGGATCTTCGGCACGCTGGCTGTGGGGTTGTTTGCCACAGGTCAATACGGTGTTCCGGGTCCGACTGGCGCCGATGTCACGACAAAGGTTAAGGGCCTGTTCTGGGGCGGTGGCACAGACCAACTGGTGAGTCAGGTCAAGGGCAGTGCGCTGGTAACCGCCGTTTGTTTGGTCGTCGGCTTAGCGATGATGACGGCGATCAAGAAGACCGGCACGTTGCGGTTGTCGGAAGACGGCGAACGTGAAGGTATCGATTTCCATGAGCACGGATCGTCGGCCTATCACCCCGAATCGGCGTACATGGGCAGTAGCCGATAACGGGTCTGCGGGTATTGCGTCTAGCTGGCTTGTGAGCGTGCTTTGTTGCGCCGCAAGCCAGCTTGCGCGAGGCGGGCCTGACGAATGCTGAACAGTTCGGCATCGATGGCTAAGACGACTGCGGCTAGGTCGTCTTTTTCGCCTCGGGTTCCGTGGGCCAACGTGGCATCGATGCTGGCCAACGCCAGCCCGGTACTCAGTCGTTGAACAATCACTCTGGCTTGTTGCTCGGTGCAGTCGGTGGCCAACAGGCCGAACGTATCGCCGGCAATGCGGGCCACCGTGTCTTCGCGACGGGCCAGGCTGCTCAACACTTTGGCCGTTCGTCGCAAAGTTGCGTCGCCCGCCTTTTCACCTCGCACACTGTTGATCTGGGCAAGGTGATCGATCTGGACGAGGATGATGCTGGCGTCGTCGTTGCGGCGTTTGCAGCGGGCCTCTTCGCGATCTACGGCCTCGAACCACGCTTTGCGGTTAGCTAAACCGGTGAGATGGTCTGCTCGGGGCACAACATGTTCGACTGGAGCGGGGAAACGGGCATGCACCAGTCAGTTATCGGCATCGCCGCCAAGAAGTTAAGTGTCGTTTAGTGCTTGGCTTGACCCTGGGCAGCAACCGCTGCCGCAGCATCAGCGATGGCCTCTTGGTCGCCCAGGTACCTGCTCGAAATTTTGGTGAGCGTGGTGGGGTCGAGGTCGTACGCCAGCGGCACGCCGGTAGGGATGTTGAGCTCGATGATCTCGTCATCGGTGAGGCCATCAAGATGCTTCACGAGTGCTCGTAAGCTGTTGCCGTGGGCGGCCACGAGCACAGTGTGGCCAGCTTGTAAGTCGGGCACGATGGCATCATGCCAGTACGGCAGCAGACGGGCCACCACATCTTTGAGACATTCGGTGGCTGGCAAAATATCGGCTGGCAAATGGGCGTAGCGCGAATCGCGGCTGGGGTGCCGCTCATCGGTGAGCTCCAATGCGGGCGGCGGAACGTCGTACGAACGGCGCCACACCTTGACCATCTCGTCGCCATACTTGGCGGCCGTGGCAGCCTTGTCGAGGCCTTGGAGGGCGCCGTAGTGCCGCTCGTTGAGACGCCAGTGACGGGCCACAGGAATCCAGATACGACCCATTGCTTCGAGCGCCAAGTTGGCGGTGCGGATGGCTCTGGTTTGCAAACTGGTGTGCAACATGGTGGGCGCGAAACCCTCTGCGGCCATCACCCGGCCAGCATCGGCAGCTTCTCGGCAACCAAGTTCGGTGAGCTCTGCGTCATACCATCCTGTGAATTGGTTGGAGAGGTTCCATTCCGATTGGCCGTGGCGCAACA
This sequence comes from Acidimicrobiales bacterium, assembly GCA_038231795.1. Lineage (GTDB taxonomy): Bacteria > Actinomycetota > Acidimicrobiia > Acidimicrobiales > JBBRKR01 > JBBRKR01. The sequence continues at coordinate 104,005 of JBBRKR010000005.1, read as the reverse complement.
AAATCAACGTTGTCATGATGTCAGGATAAACGGCCCAACGCCAACGACTCTCGCACGGCTACCGTGCCAACGTGCCCGCCTTTGATTTCGCTCATTTTCCTCGAGCTGGTCCACTGCGAGCCAATCGGCCGTAGCTATGAGGGCCGCGACATTTGGCTCGTCACGGTCACGAATTCTGCCTCGGGGCCAGTGAGCGAAAAGCCAGCAATATGGATCGACGCCAATATTCATGCCACAGAGGTCACGGGTGGAGTGGCCGCCATTCACCTGATCCACCATTTGGTGAACGGCTACGGCACCCATGCGCAAGTGACTGCGGCCCTTGACACACGGGCGTTCTATATCGTTCCCCGCCTGAATCCGGATGGTGTCGAGGTGGCTCTCAGTGACCGCCCGCGCTTCGTGCGGTCGTCTGTGCGGCGCTACCCGGTCGCCGACGCGGAGGATGGCCTTGTGGAGGGCGACGCTGATGGCGATGGTCGGTTCCTATTTATGCGTGTGGCCGATGCCAACGGTGCGTGGACGCCGGCGGCGCAGGATCCTCGATTGCTAGTGCCCGTCGACCCAACCGGCGTGGGCGTAACCGGCATTCGGTATCGCTTGTTGCCAGAAGGCGAGATGCGCAATTACGACGGTGTGACGGTGCCCAACGCCGCCGTTTCCGAAGGCCTTGATCTCAATCGTCAATACCCTGCCGGTTGGCGCCCCGAGAGTGATCAGTTGGGGGCGGGGCCGTACACACTGAGCGAACCCGAAACTCGTGCCGAGGTACAGGCCATTGCTGAACGACCCAACGTGACGGCGTTCGTGGCGTACCACACGTCCGGCGGCGTCCACCTTCGGCCGTATTCAGAGAAACCCGATGACGATATGCCGTCAGGTGACCTGCGCACCTACCGACTCATTGGCGCCAAGGCCACCGAATTAACTGGTTACAAAAACGTTTCGATGTTCCATGGTTTCAAGTACGACTTCAAGACTACGGAGGGTGGAGCGAGCGATGATTGGGTGTACGACCATCTTGGAATTTATGCATGGACGACGGAATTTTGGTCGCCCATCGACAGAGCCGGAATCAAGGAATATCACCTGATCGAGTGGTACAACGCCCACCCTGTCGAAGACGATCTGAAACTGCTTGCGTGGGCTGATGAGATGGCACCAGGCGAGTTGTACGTCGACTGGTACTCCTACAACCATCCGGAATTGGGCCCCGTGGAATTGGGAGGGTGGGACTCTATGAAGATGAGCAATGCCTTGCCGGCCGAGATGTTGGCTGAAGTGGAGCCGCACTCTCGCTGGGCTGTTTGGTTGTGCCTCATCTCGCCCCGGTTGGAACTTGTGTCAGCAACGGCCGAGGCGGTTGGTGACCGTACGTGGCGAGTGCGGGTGGTGGTGCACAACACCGGCTTCCTTCCCACAAATGTGACGCAGCGGGCGGTCCAACGCAAGGCAGTGGGGCCTTTGGTCGCCGTACTCTGTCGCCCCGATGGATGCGATTTGGTGACGGGAAAAGATCGCCGGGAGCTTGGCCAGTTGACGGGTCGCGAGCGCAAGAATTCGATGTTGGGCTGTTCTACGGCTGACCCGACAAGCGATCGTGCTGTGGCCGAATGGGTGGTATTAGGCGATGTTGGCCAGGCGCTTTCCTTCGAGGTCCGCCACCCCCGCGCCGGGATCGTGCGCGGGTCTGTGGTGTTGTCCTAGCGCTTGACATTTCGCCTGTCGGTGTGACGCGACTCAATCGAGGACCGTTGCAACGGTCGAGAGGGCGTCATAGCAGGACCCTGCCCATTTCGACGCGTAAGCCGGTATCGTCCTTACGTGAAAAGTCAGGCTGTAGACAATGATGGTTCGCGTAGTTTGAGACGGGTTCTCGTTACTGGAGCATCGGGGTACGTCGGTGGCCGGATCGTTCCTGAACTCCTTGCCAGTGGGCACATTGTGCGGTGCGTGGCGCGAGATCCGCGCAAGCTGGATCGGGCGTCGTGGCGCGCAGAAGTTGAGGTCGTCCGCGCTGATATCGGCGGTGACCTTGAGGCGGCGATGAGTGGCGTCGACGTTGCGGTGTATCTCGTGCACAGCATTGGAGACGGCCCCGATTGGGTCGAACGTGAACGCTCGATGGCGGCAAATTTTCGCTGCTCCGCTGAATGCGCCGGCGTGCAGCGAATTGTCTACCTCGGTGGGCTTGGCGAGGATGGCAGCAACCTCAGTGACCATCTACGCAGCCGTCACGAAGTCGGCCAGGTCCTGGCCGCGGGGCCAATTGAGACTGTCGAGTTGCGAGCTGCCGTCGTTATTGGATCTGGTTCGGCGAGCTTTGAGATGTTGCGGTATCTCACCGAGGTGTTGCCGGTCATGGTCACTCCGAAGTGGGTCAGTACCTTGTGCCAGCCGATTGCTATTCGTGATGTCCTTCGCTATCTCACCTCGGCGGTGATGGAACCGGGGCCGTTGAGTGGCATTCTCGAAATCGGTGGTCCCGACGTGGTGTCGTACGCACAACTGATGGCTACTTATGCCGAACAGGCTGGGCTCAAGAAGCGGCGGCTAATTCCCGTACCGGTGTTGACTCCTCGCTTGTCGTCACTGTGGGTTGGGCTTGTCACTCCAGTGCCTGCACAGCTGGCCCGCCCGTTAGTCGACTCGCTTGTCAACTCAGTAGTTGTCACCGACCGTCGTGCTGAAGTGCTCTTCCCATTCGAACGAGTCCCGCTCGCAGAGGCAATTCACCAGGCGATTGGAAGAACGGCAATTGGCGACGTGCCAACGAAGTTCGACGACGCGTCGTCATCGGTGTGGCAGTCGTGGGCAACCGACCCCGATTGGACAGGCGGTACCGAACTCACCGACGTCCGTTCCGTGAAGGTGAATGCTGATGTGCACCGCACCTGGCAAGCGGTTTGCCGGGTCGGCGGCGAGCGTGGTTGGTATAGCGGGGAACAATTGTGGAAGGTGCGCGGCCTGCTCGATCAGATCGTTGGCGGGCCTGGTTTGCGGCGCGGCCGACGGCATCCCGAGCAGCTGTCCATCGGCGAACCTGTCGACTTTTGGCGTGTCGAAAACCTCGATGCTGATCGCCTGCTGGTCCTACACGCCGAGATGCGTCTTCCCGGTGAGGCGTGGCTCGAATGGTCGGTTGAATCGGTGGACGGTGGAACACTTCTCGTGCAGACAGCTCGCTTTCGACCACGTGGGCTCCTTGGTCGCATGTACTGGTATGCCATTGCGCCCCTCCACCGTTTGGTGTTCCCAGGACTCCTGAAAGGCATCGCCAAGGATGCCGCTGGCGATCGCCATGAATGAGCAACCACCTACATGGAATTCGCGCACGGTGCTCGGACAGCAGTGGCAAGAGCTGGCCTATTTTCATTGGCGATATGAGCCAAGCGAGGTACAACGCCTGCTTCCGCCGGGGGTCACCGTAGATACTTTTGATGGCTCAGCATGGGTTGGCCTCATCCCCTTCGAGATGCGCAATGTGCGTGTCGGCCCCACTCCGGCGATCCCGTGGCTCGGGAGCTTCATTGAAGTAAATGTGCGCACTTACGTCACCGACCAGAATGGCCGTCAAGCCGTGTGGTTCTTCTCGCTCGATGTGCCGCGATCGGCCATTGTGGCGGTGGCCCGGTCGGTGTTTGCACTGCCCTACTGCTGGGCCCATGCCAACCACGAAGTCACCAATGTGCGCCACCGCTACACGATCGAGAGGCGCTGGCCACGTGAACGTGGTACCTCGGAAGCAACGGCAGACATGGCTTTTTCCGTGGGCGCCCAATTCTCGCCCGACGAGCTCACGCCGCTGGACCATTTCCTTACCGCCCGCTGGGCACTGGTCACTCAATGGCGATCGCGACTGTTGTTCGGACGGGTTCACCATCAGGTGTGGCCGCTTTATCGGGTTGAGAACGTCGATGTGCACCAAAATCTCCTTGAGGCGGCTGGGCTGCCTTCGCCGAGCGGAGAGATGCACGGGCTGTATTCCCCGGGTGTCGACGTCCGTGTGGCACGGTTTCGGCGCATTCGTGGTGTAAATCCAGCAAGCAGCGACAGCTAAACCCCTGGTACTGGCCCCCGACGTAGTATTTCGGAGTAATTTCTCAAAACTTGAGTCAATGTGGCTCAAGTTCCCTACACTGGGAGGTAACAGATCCGCCATCGTGGCGGCCAAACCCAGTATGTGGAGTTACACCATGGCTAAGGCAGTCGGCATCGACCTCGGCACTACCAACTCAGTCGTCAGCATTCTTGAAGCTGGCGAACCCATCGTGATCGCCAACACAGAAGGTGCCCGCACCACGCCGTCAGTGGTGGCGTTCGCCAAAAACGGCGAAGTGCTTGTCGGTGAAGTGGCCAAGCGTCAAGCCATCACCAATCCCGATCGCACCTTCCGTTCCATCAAGCGCCAGATTGGCACCAACTGGAATTCGCCCGATATTGACGGCAAGAAATACACACCTCAGGAAATTTCGGCCAGAGTGCTGATGAAGCTCAAGCGTGATGCCGAGTCGTTCCTCAACGACACCGTCACCCAAGCCGTCATCACCGTGCCCGCTTACTTCGACGACGCCCAGCGCACGGCCACCAAAGAAGCCGGCCAAATTGCGGGCCTCGAAGTGCTGCGAATCATCAACGAGCCCACTGCTGCGGCGTTGGCGTACGGCCTTGATAAGGCCAACTCCGATGAGACCGTGCTCGTATTCGACCTTGGCGGCGGCACGTTCGACGTGTCGGTGTTGGAGATCGGCGACGGCGTCTTCGAAGTGAAGTCGACCCACGGCGATACCCACCTTGGTGGCGACGACTGGGATCAGCGCATCATCGATTGGATGGTGCAGCAATTCAAGGCCGCCCAGGGCGTCGACCTCTCCGCCGACAAGATGGCCGCGCAGCGCCTGAAAGAAGCAGCAGAAAAGGCCAAGATCGATCTGTCGCAAGTACAACAGACGCAGATCAACCTTCCGTTCATCACTGCCAACGCCAATGGTCCTTTGCATCTTGATGAGCAACTCACTCGGGCCAAGTTCCAAGAACTCACCAGTGATCTTTTGCAGCGCTGCAAGACCCCATTCGAGCAGGCGATCAAGGACGCGGGGCTCACCAAGGGCCAAGTTGACCATGTGATCATGGTCGGCGGCTCCACCCGTATGCCAGCCGTGAGCGATCTCGTTCGTGACCTCACCGGCAAGGAGCCCAACAAGACCGTTAACCCCGACGAGGTCGTGGCCATGGGCGCTGCAGTGCAAGCTGGCGTGTTGCGCGGCGACGTAAAAGACATTCTGTTGCTCGACGTAACTCCGTTGAGTCTCGGTATCGAGACCAAGGGCGGCGTGATGACCAAGCTCATCGAACGCAACACCACCATCCCCACCCGCCGCACCGAGGTGTTCACCACGGCAGAAGACATGCAGCCGTCAGTGGAAATTCACGTGCTTCAGGGTGAGCGCGAGATGGCCAACTACAACAAGACTCTTGGCAAATTCCAGCTTGTGGATCTCCCCCCGGCGCCCCGCGGCATCCCTCAAATTGAGGTCACGTTCGATATCGACGCCAACGGCATCGTTCACGTTTCGGCCAAGGATCGCGGCACTAACAAAGAGCAATCAATGACCATCTCTGGTCAGTCAAATTTGGCCAAGGACGACATCGATCGCATGGTGAAAGACGCCGAAGCTCATGCCGAAGACGACAAGCGTCGTCGTGAAGAAGCAGAGATTCGCAACAACGCCGATTCGCTCGTGTACCAGACCGAAAAGATGTTGAAAGACAACGGCGACAAGGTCGACGCGGCTGAAAAAGAAGCCATCGATTCCAAGCTTCTGGACCTTCGTAAAGCCTTGGAAAACAACGACAACGATTCAATCAAGTCGGCCACCGAGGCTCTCATGATGGCGTCGCAATCGTTTGCTCAGAAGCTGTACGAAAACGCCTCTGCCAACGACGCTGCCAACACCAGTGCTGCCGGCGCATCGGCCCCGAAAGACGACGACGTGATTGATGCGGAAATCGTCGAGGAGCAATAATGGCTGGCGGATTTGAGACGGGCGAGCCGCTCGAATCGCCGGACGGTTCGCCGAAAAACGCCGGGCAAGATCAGGCCGATACAAGCAGCGATGCGCTGACCGTCGATGACATCTTGAACGTGACAGCAGCCGAGCCAGATCCAGTTGCCCAAGCAGAAGCAGAACGTGACGAGTACAAGCTTGTGGCCCAACGTGTGCAGGCCGATTTCGAAAATTTCCGCAAGCGCACAGCGCAGGCGCAAGTCGACGAAGTTGGCCGCGCCACCGGGAAACTTATGACCGAGCTCCTGCCGGTCCTTGATGCCTGCGAGCAAGCTCTCTTGCACCATCCAGCCGAGACCGAATCGTTGGTCAACGCCCTGTTTGGGGCGGCCAAAAAGATGGGTTTGGAAGTCATGGAGTGCGAAGGCGGACCGTTCGATCCCGCTGAGCACGAAGCTGTGATGCACGAAGATGGCGACGGTTCTGGGCCCATTGTGGCTCAGTGTTTGCGCACTGGCTATCGCTGGGCAGGCAAAGTGCTGCGCCCGGCCATGGTCAAAGTTCAGGGCTAACCGTCATGGCCGTTCAACGGGAGTGGTTCGACAAGGACTACTACAAAGTGTTGGGCGTGGCGAAAGACGCCGACGCCAGCACGGTTACTAAGACGTACCGGAAATTGGCGCGCCAATTTCACCCCGACGCGAACCCTGGTGACAGCAAAGCCGAAGACCGGTTCAAGGAGATTTCTGCTGCCTACGATGTGGTCGGCGACGAAACCAAACGCAAAGAATACGACGAAGTGCGCTCTGCAAGCCCTGGTGGGTACGGAGGTGGCTTCGGCTCACACAGCGGTGGTGGTGGTGGCGGCGGCGGCGGTTTTGGTGGCGGTCAACAAGGGAATTTCGATGTCGGCGACCTGTTGGGCAACCTTTTCGGTTCCAACGGTGGCCGTCAGCGCAGTGGGGCGGGTGCCCCTCGTGGCCCCCAACCCGAGCCCGGTAGCGATCTGGAAACGAACCTCCATCTCGAATTCATGGATGCCGTCAACGGCATAACGACTGAGGTGCATCTCACGTCCAACGCCACCTGTGGCACCTGTGATGGCAGCGGCTGCGAGCCGGGCACTCGCCCCAGCCAATGCCCTCGGTGCGGTGGTCGTGGCGTCGTCGACGACAATCAGGGGCCGTTCAGTTTCACCCAACCATGCCGCCTGTGTTCCGGCCGTGGCACGGTGATCGACAATCCGTGCAAGACCTGCAAGGGGCGTGGCGTCGAGCGTCGAGCTCGACAAGTCAAAGTGCGCATCCCAGCCGGCGTCAACGACGGAGCGCGGATCAAGTTGCCGCAACGTGGTGAACCCGGCCGATTCAATGGTCCGCCCGGCGATCTGTACGTCGTTGTGCGGGTCCAGCCGCACGAAGTCTTCGGTCGCGATGGATTGAACTTGGTGCTCCGAGTACCAGTGAGTTTCGCCGAAGCCACGTTCGGTTCCAAGGTCACCATCCCCACACTCGACAACGGCTCAATCACCCTGAAACTTGCCGCCGGCACCCAAAGCAGTACAACTCAGCGAGTCAAAGGCCGGGGAATAGCTACCGCCAGAAACGTCGGCGACCTCATGGTTACGTGGGATGTTGCCGTGCCCGTCAAACTCAATGCGGCAGAACGCAAAGCGATCGAGTCGCTACAAAAAGCAGGCGGGGTTGACCCTCGTGCCCATCTGAATGCGTTTCTCGACAAATCTCAAGCGGGTGAGTCGTGAGGGCATCGGTACGCGCTGTGTACGTGATCAGCGTGGCGTCAGAACTAGCGGGCATGCATGCCCAGACGCTGCGCGATTACGAACGTAAAGGGTTTATTAATCCCGCACGTACTGAAGGCGGCAGTCGTCGTTATAGCGACGAAGATATTGCGCTGTTGATCCGTGTGCACGAGCTCACGCAGTCCGGGCTCAACCTTGAAGGTGTCCGTCGTGTGTTGCAGCTTGAAGCCGAGATAGAAAGGCTTTCTCGGGAGCTTGAGATGGCTCGCCTCACAGGCGCTGCACTAGTAGCGGAAACACACAAGACGTATCGACGCGATCTTGTGCCGTTGCGTCAATCTGTTGACATCTTTTCCCGTCGATAGCCGCAAAAATTGGGCAGCTGCCCAAGTGATACTAGGAGTGCGATATGGCTTTTGAACCCAATCGATGGACTCAGAAAACGCAGGAGGCATTTCAGGCCGCTGTTGATCTGGCGCATGGCAACAGCAACCCAGAAGTAATGCCGAACCACCTATTGCTGGCGCTGCTGCGCCAGTCAGAAGGTCTCGCCCAACCGATTCTGGAACAGGTCGGAACCAACGTCGGTGCGCTCACCAAAGCCACTGACGCAGCGGTCAATAAGTTGCCAAAGGCTGTGGGATCCGACTCGCGATTGGGTCGTGAATTGCGAGACCTGATCGACGCGGCAGACCTTGTTCGCGGAGAGTTGCGTGACGACTTTCTGTCAACAGAACACGTGTTACTGGCACTCGGCCCTCAGCTTGGTATCGAACGCGAACGACTACTCGGTGCGCTCCGCGATGTGCGGGGAAGTCAGCGAGTCACCGATCAAAATCCCGAGAACAAGTATCAGGCGCTGGAGAAGTACGGCCGTGATCTCACTGCCGTGGCCCGTCAGGGCAAACTCGATCCTGTCATCGGCCGTGACGACGAAATTCGTAGGGTTATTCAAGTGCTGAGTCGTCGCACGAAAAATAATCCTGTGCTTATCGGTGAGCCTGGCGTCGGGAAGACAGCCATTGTGGAAGGGCTCGCTCGTCGAATCGTTGAAGGTGACGTTCCAGAAGGATTACGAAATAAGCGTTTGATAGCTCTTGACCTCTTTGCGATGGTGGCCGGTGCAAAACATCGTGGAGAGTTTGAGGAGCGTCTGAAGGCTGTACTCAAGGAAATTTCGGATTCAGAAGGTGAGATCATTACCTTCATCGATGAGTTGCACACCGTGGTTGGCGCGGGCGGCGGGGGCGAAGGAGCCATGGATGCCGGCAACATGCTCAAGCCATTGTTGGCCCGTGGCGAGCTGCGCATGGTCGGCGCGACCACCCTTGACGAGTACCGCAAGTACATCGAAAAGGACGCAGCACTGGAACGCCGATTCCAACAGGTGTATGTCGGCGAACCAACAGTTGAGGCCACTATTGCCATTCTGCGCGGACTCAAGGAACGATACGAAGTGCACCACGGTGTGCGCATCCAAGACGCCGCACTCGTGGCCGCCGCAGTATTGAGCGACCGGTATATCACGAGCCGTTTTCTTCCCGACAAGGCCATCGATTTGGTCGACGAAGCCGGCAGCAAACTGCGAATCGAAATTGACTCGATGCCGACGGAAATCGACGTCGTGGAACGCAGAATGCGGCAACTCGAAATAGAGAAGGTGGCGCTCAGCAAAGAGCGAGATGCCGGGTCAATTGATCGGCTCACCGTGCTTGAAGAAGAGCTTGCCAATCTGCGAGAAAAGTCCGATGGCATGAAGGCCCATTGGCGCGCTGAAAAGGAAGCTATCGCCATTATCCGGGGCCACAAAGAGCAACTCGAAGCTATCAACTCGCAACTCGAACGGGAACCCGACTTAGCCAAAGCTGCCGAATTGCGCTACGGACGTCTTCCCGAAATCGAACGCAGCGTGCTTACCGCAACGGCAAAACTGGCAGAGCTCCAGACCGTTGACAAGATGTTGAAAGAAGAAGTCGACGCTGAAGATATTGCCGAAGTAGTGGCTCGAACCACGGGTATTCCGATTGCCAGATTGATGGAGAGCGAGTTACGGAAACTGGTCCGCATGGAGGCAGTCTTGCGGGAACGAGTCATCGGCCAAGATGACGCCATTGCCGTAGTGGCCAACGCCATCCGCCGCAGTCGCGCCGGGTTGGGTGACCCCAACCGCCCCATTGGTTCGTTCCTTTTCCTCGGCCCTACCGGTGTCGGCAAAACCGAATTGGCTCGCTCACTTGCCGAATTTCTTTTCGACGACGAACGGTCGATGGTTCGTATCGACATGAGCGAGTACGGAGAGAAGCACACGGTGTCGCGTTTGATCGGGGCGCCGCCGGGATACGTGGGCTATGACGAAGGTGGTCAGCTCACAGAGCTGGTACGACGACGTCCGTACAGTGTGGTGCTTCTCGATGAGCTCGAAAAGGCGCACCCCGACGTGTTCAACGTTTTGCTTCAAGTTCTCGACGACGGCCGCCTCACCGACGGGCAAGGTCGCACCGTGGATTTCACCAACACGGTGATGATCATGACGTCGAATTTGCCAGGCGATCCGAACGCGTATTTCAAGCCCGAGTTCGTGAATCGCATCGACGACATTGTTCGGTTCCGTTCGCTCAGTGCTGACGATTTGATCCCGATCGTTGCCGTGCAGCTTGATCTACTTCGCGCCCGTTTGGCCGACCGTCGCATCGTGTTGAATGTGAGCGAACCAGCCTCGTCGCTGCTCGCCGCGGCGGGCTTTGATCCTGCGTTTGGCGCCCGCCCGCTCAAGCGAGTGATCCAGAGAGAGCTTGGCGATCGGCTGTCGAGAGCAATTTTGAATGGTGAGGTTCTCGACGGTTCGACTGTCACGTTCGATGTCGATAACTCCGACCCGTTGGCGTTCGTCATGACTGTGCTGCCACCGGTTTTGTAACACAACCGTAAGGGTACTTTTGCCCATCGACAGACCGGTGTGAATTCAGCACACTGGTGTCACATCAGGGAGGCACTGATCCACCGGCGCAATTGGTCGCACAGCAGGTGGGGAGCCAATGCGAAACCGGCCCCAATACTTATTCGTTGAGTATCTCGAGGAGCCGGAATGCACAGTGTTATCAACACCATCATTGGGACGGGGTCAGTCGCCTCGGGACGTAGCAACCTTTTATTGGTCCTTGGTTTTGTGCTTCTCAGCGGCGGCGCTTATGTCGCTGTGATCGGTCGTCGTCTACTCGACGAACTGAGATAACTGGACCTAAAAAATTCTCACGAGGTGGCACCTCGTGGCGATGCATGTTGCAGCGGCGCCCAACCCCCTGAAGCGCCGCTGTGGCATTTTTCCACCGCATCGCGATGGTATGCGGCTAAATTTCGGACATGACTGACGTAGGCGAAACGTTCCCTGACCCCCGTAACCACCCAGACTCCCAAGCCGACGAACGCACCACGCTCACCGGCTTCCTGAACTTTCAACGCGAAACGCTGGCGTGGAAGTGCGCAGACCTATCAGCAGAGCAGTTGGCTCGACGCGCCGTGCCCTGTACGACGATGTCGTTGCTCGGTATCGTGCGCCACATGGCGGAGGTAGAACGTATTTGGTTCCGGGTGGTGCTCTCCCAGCAGCCGCCCGTGCCGCACTTCTATTCCGATGAGGATACCGACGGAGAGTTCAACGACGCGGTGGCCGACGACGAAGTGGTCGCGATCGGATTCGCTACCTGGCGTGCCGAGATCGCCTATGCCGAATCGTTTGTCGCGTCGGCACCGAACCTCGACGTGGCAGGCACCAACAAGTGGGGCGAGACCATGTCGTTGCGCTGGATCCTGGTGCACATGGTTGAGGAATACGCCCGCCACAATGGTCATGCCGATTTGCTGCGCCAAACGATCGATGGCCGAGCCGGCGAGTAAGAAGATCCGTCCATCAAATCATTGCTTAGATAGCAGCCTGTGCGGTTACAGTTTACTGTCACATCCCCGAGCGTTTACGCAACGCAATTGGCTTGACCGCCACTAGGAGTATGCCGTGCCTGCAATCGTTGTCGTTGGTACCCAATGGGGCGATGAAGGCAAGGGAAAGTTCACTGACCTCCTAGCCATCGACGCCACCCATGTGGTGCGATACCAGGGCGGCCACAACGCCGGCCACACCCTCGTGGTCGACGGAGTTACTTTCAAATTGCAGCTTGTGCCATCGGGGATTCTGTACCCCCATGTGGTGCCGGTGATCGCCAACGGCGTGGTGGTTGATCCTTGGGTGTTGCTGCGCGAGCTCGACATGCTTGAGGCAAAAGGGATCGACGTATCCAAGCTTGTGGTCTCCGGTAATGCCCACCTGATTCTGCCCTATCACCAAGAAATCGACACGCTCAACGAGGCGGCGTTGGGTGATAGCAAGATCGGCACTACGTTGCGCGGCATCGGCCCTGCCTATGCCGACAAGGCCGACCGGGTCGGTATCCGGGTACAAGATCTTTTGCGTCCGGCCTATCTCAAGGAACGAATCTCGGCGGTGGCCAGAGGGCTCGCCGGGCGAGTCGATGTGGATGTCGACGGCCTTGTGGATCGCCTCCTCACGGAGGTTGCTCCCCTGCTCGCGCCCCGCATCACCGACACAGTGGCACTGTTGCACGACGCCCTCGCTGGTGGCGCTCGGATCTTGCTAGAAGGCGCGCAAGCCACGTTCCTGGATATCGATCACGGCACCTATCCGTTCGTCACCTCTTCGAATCCAACGGCCGGATTCGCGTCAGTAGGCAGCGGCTTAGGACCCCGAGATATTTCAGAAGTTATCGGCGTGGCCAAGGCTTATAGCACCCGTGTCGGAAGCGGGCCGTACCCGACGGAACTCTTCGACGACATTGGCGATTTGTTGGTGGAGCGGGGTCGCGAATTCGGTACCAATACCGGGCGTCGTCGTCGTACTGGTTGGTTCGACGCAGTGATGGTGCGCCAAGCTGCCCGCCTGAATTCGCTGAGCGAAATCGCTATCACCAAACTCGACATTTTGGATACTTTGCCGACCATCAAATTGTGCGTGGCCTACGAACTCGATGGGCAACATATACGCCACCTGCCTGGTGACTCCGACGATTTTGCTCGGGCCACGCCGGTGTACATCGAGATGCCCGGATGGCAATGCGATATTTCAGCGGCCCGAACGCCCGCCGATTTGCCGGAGGCTGCCCGCAACTATCTGGCGTGCATCGAACGCGAGGTGGGCGTGCCGATTCGACTCGTGGGCACAGGGCCTGGACGCGATGAGATCCTGATTTGGGAGACGCCCTCGTGATCCCTCGCTATTCGCCCGCCGATATGGCGGCGCTGTGGAGCGACGAAGCCCGGTTGAGTCGCTGGCTGGAAGTCGAAATTTTGGCCGTTGAAGGTTGGGCTGCAGCGGGAGTTGTGCCAGCAACCGATGCCGAATTTGTGCGCGCCAACGCTCCCGTGATCGATGCCGAATTCGTGCGCGCCTGCGACGAACGAGAAGCGGTCACAGATCACGATGTGGCCGCCTTTGTGGATGTGGCTCAGGCTCGCATGGGCGGCACAGCTTCCACCTGGGTGCACTACGGATTGACGAGTTCTGACGTGGTCGACACCGCCCTATCGGCTGGCCTGGTGGCTTCGTGTGATCTGATGCTGGCCGCCATGAATGAGTTGGTCGAATCGCTGCGTCGACGGGCTGTGGAATTCCGCGGCACGCCAACGATTGGCCGCACCCACGGTGTGCACGCAGAGCCCACCACGTTCGGCGCAAAGTTGGCGCTGTGGTGTTTGCAAGCCGATCGGGATCGCACCCGTTTGCAGCGGGCGCGAACGGCAATGGCCGTTGGAAAGCTATCTGGCGCGGTGGGTACGTATTCCAACATTGACCCGTCGGTGGAGACGTATGTGTGCTCACGACTCGGCCTCCAGGCAGTGCCATCTACTCAAGTGATTGCCCGCGACCGACACGCTGAATTTCTGGCCGTGTGTGCTTCGATCGGAGCATCCATTGAGTGCTTTGCCTTGGAGGTTCGCCACCTACAGCGCACCGAGGTGCGTGAGGCGGCAGAGGGATTTCGACCCGGACAAAAAGGCTCAAGTGCAATGCCCCATAAACGCAACCCGATTACGTCGGAACGCTTATGTGGTATAGCTCGCATGCTGCGCGGCTACGTGATTGCGGGCTACGAAAATGTGGCGCTGTGGCACGAGCGCGACATCTCGCACTCGTCCGTTGAGCGAGTGGTGTTGCCCGACGCGTCGAACCTCACGTTGTATGCGATTCGCTTGATGACCCGGTTGATTGATCGGCTCGATGTGTGGCCCGACCGAATGTTGGCCAACCTTGAATCGTCCTACGGTTTGGTGTTCAGCCAGCCGGTGCTTTTAGCCCTGATCGACTCCGGATATTCGCGCGACGATGCTTATCGAATCGTGCAAGACAACGCGCTGAACGCGTGGGCGCAATCTGTGTCGTTTCGATCGTTGCTCGACGCCGACGAGCGCGTCACCGTGGCGCCAGAAGTACTCGACGCCGCCTTTGATTTGCAACGCTCGCTGCGCCATGCCGGTCGCATCTTCGACTCACTCGACGCCGTCCCCGCCTTGTAGCAGCGCCCAATCGACACTGCCATCTTCGGCGTCAAGGCGGGGCGAAGCCATAAGCCAAATGTATCGATGACCAATCCTGGTGGCCACCGAACTGAGTTCGAATGGGGAAGATCGACTGAGATCGCGCCGTGTCGTCAGGCGCGCATACCTCCGTCGACGGTGAATTCGCTGCCCGTGGAGTAGCGGCTTTCATCCGATGCTAGGTACAGCACGAGATTGGCCACCTCGTCGGCTGACGCCAGCCGACCCATGGGGATGGCGGCTTTGATGCCATCCATCACGCCGGCGGTTTCGAACTCTTGTGCCATTGGCGTATCGATGATGCCCGGGTGCACCGAGTTGACCCGCACCCCATGGGGGGCGAGTTCTTGTGCTGCCGATCGGGTCATGCCTCGCAGCGCCCACTTGGTGGTCGCATAGGCGAATGCGCCTCCGGCCCCGCCTAATCCAGCTACTGATGAGATGTTGATGATCGAGCCGGACTGTTGCGAAATCATGATTGGCGCGGCTGCCTTCATGCCCAGAAACACGCCCGTTTGATTGATGGCTATCATCTGATTCCAGTCGTCGAGTGAGGTGTCGGTCAACGGTTTGATCCGAAAAATTCCGGCATTGTTGACGAGTATGTCAAGTCGCCCGAAAGTTGTCAGCGTGAACGCCACAATGGCCGCCCAATCGGCCTCGTTCGTCACATCATGATGGACGTAGCGGCAACTGTCGCCGATCGATGCGGCTGTTGCTTTACCCAGATCGTCGAGCACGTCACCGATCACTACTGAGGCGCCTTCAGCAACAAATCGGCGTGCTTCGGCTTCGCCTTGGCCTCGAGCTCCTCCACTGATGATGGCCACTTTGCCTGTGAGTTGAATCACTTAATCCTCCCGATGTTTGTGTGGGATCATTTCACTTGATGACACCTGATGCCCACCTCGACGTTGATGCCAACCTTGCCGCCCTCAAACAACATGTGATGACGCACTCTGTGAAGCGAGGTGAGTTCACTCTCAAGTCGGGTGCCACGAGTACGTGGTTTCTTGATACAAAGCAGACAATGTGTCGCCCCGATGGAGCGCTACTCGTGGCTCGTGTAGCCCTCGCTATGATCCCAGCCGATATTGACGCCATTGGCGGATTGACGATGGGTGCCGATCCAGTGGGCTACGGCATCGCCGCAATCGGAGCCACGATGGGGCGCAATTTGCGAAGCTTCTCAATTCGTAAGGAAGCCAAAGATCACGGAGTGACGGGTCGTATCGCGGGGGCGTTGCAACCAGGCGATCGGGTAGTGATCACCGAAGACACGGTGACTCGCGGCACGTCACCTATGGAAGCGGCAGCGGTGGTGCGCGAGTTCGGAGCTGTGCCGGTGATGATCGTGGTCATCGTGGATCGCGGCGGTACCTGTCGAGCCATGGCTGAAGCACATGGCATCGCATTTCATCCCTTGCTCACGGCAGAAGATCTCGGGTTCTCCTACGGCAGCTGACGCGCCCAACGAGGATGCCACCCGGCTGGCGCAACAACTTCGGTAGGGTGCGAGCATGCGCGTAGATATTGGTGATGGTGTTCGGCTGTACGTCGATGTGGACGGCATGGGTCTCGTGCCGGTGGACGGAAAGATGGTCCACCGGCCCACGCTGTTGCTGTTGCACGGCGGTCCCGGCATGGATCACGCCACCTACAAACTCGGCATGCATGAGCTTCGAGACGTCGCCCAAGTGTTGATGTACGACCATCGCGGGCAGGGCAGAAGTGATGAACGCACACCCGACGAATGGACGCTCGACACATGGGCCGACGATGTGGTGCGGCTTTGTGATGCCCTAGAAATCACCAAGCCCATCGTGCTGGGAAACTCGTTTGGCGGCATGGTCGCACAGCGGTACATTGGCCGCCATCCGGAGCATCCGAGCAAGGTTGTGATCAGTTCGTCCGTGCCTCGGTGGGATCTCGAACCAGTGATTGCCATGTTTGGCAAGTTGGGCGGGGAACAGGCAGCAGCCGTGGCGAAGACATATTGGACAAACCCGACCGATGAGAACATTGCTGTCTATCTCGATGTGTGCGGCCCGTTGTATACCCAAACACCCGGCAACATGTTCACAGCTGTTGAAACCGTTCGGCGCCGGGCGGTCGGCGAAATGTGGGCGCGTGGCGAGGGCATCATCTTTGATACCCGAGCGGATTTGGCGAAGGCGCAATGCCCTGTGTTGGTCCTTGGCGGCGAACACGATCCGGTGTGCCCCATCGTGGGTTCTGAAGAAATCGCCGCCTGCTTACCCTCCCACCTCGTGCAGTTTGAACGATTCGCCAACAGTGGCCATGGCGTATTTCGCGATGAGCCGGAGCGGGCGATGAGCGTCCTTCGGGATTTCATAGCCTCTTAGAAGGCCTTGCCAAGCTCGTTAGTGTCGGCTACGAATCGAGCATGATTCGGGCTGCCGCGACGATCGAATCGGGGTGGGTGGCCGTGATGATCATTGGGGGTGCGTCGAGTTCGAAAAATGCCTCACTGGTCACGGCGGCAGCAATACGAGCTGCGATATGAAGCCCGCTGGCTTCGTCGATGATTAGCACCCGGTGGGTCATGCGTGCCGAGCGGGCGGCCGCGTCGACCCCGAGTGGGTGCAACGTGCGTGCGTCGATGACTGTTGCTTCGCAACCGTCAATCGCCAATTGACGTGCGGCTTCCAGAGCGCACGACACCGCTGGCCCAACAGCCACGATGGTGATGGCTTCGCCTGATCGCGCAACACGCGCAGGTCCCACCGGCACCACCCAACCGTCATCCAATGGCAAAGGTCCCCACGTACTGTTGGCCGTTTCGGTGTCGATGAGCAATATCAGCGGTTGAGCGGCACGCAGCGCGCTGGTTGCGAGTCCCTCGACGTCGGCAGGGGTTGTGGGTGCGGCGACGGCCCATCCGCGTTCAGTTGCTTGGGCCAAGCCGTGCGGGAGACCGTGCGACATGTCGGACTCGCAGATGATGAGCGTTCCCGAGTGGCTGGGGGCCGGCAACGATTCGAGCTGATCGCCCCGAATGGTAAGCGTGGCTGAGCCGCCAGCCGACGCTGTGCCGAGCATCACCTTGAGCTGTTCGTCGTCAGTGAGCATAAGTTCTACATCGACCATGGCCGGTTGTTGGTGAGCTTCTCGCGCCCGTCGCACAGCCGTGGCGATTGTTGAAGAGGGTCCGATCGGGGCGTCCTTTGACTCGTCGACGAGCTCGACGACCTCGGCAGCTTCCGGGATGGCGGCCGGCGTTGGGGCGATAGTTGCTGGGCGGGGGAGACGAGAAACGGCCACCGTCATGTAGTCGAGCACGTCAGGTAGCATGCGCCGCTCAATGAATGTGAGCTGGCATCGGGCCGATGCCCTGTCACGGCGGCGAACGGCCTCTGGTGCCAATGAGTAGCGCACGATTGACGGCTCCCCGATGCTCGCTTGTTCGACGGCTACGGCGAGCGCTTCGGCAATACCTACCGCATCACCACTATCGAGGTCGGTGAACTGTGGGCTCGTTACCGTTACGTACACGATGCGAGCCTTGGAGTGAATCGCAGCATCGAAGAGCCGTCGCAGATCATGAATGTCGGATGGCAGATGGCTCAATACCACGGAGTCGGGCAGACCTATGGCCATCCCGAGCGCATGGGCTGCCAGGTTGTCATTGGCGACGACGACGTCAGTTTGCTGTTGTATCCAATTGATGGCGGCGTGGGCGCCGCACATTTGGCTTGCGGTAGCTGGATCAGATGACTTGACAGTGGCACGCTCGGCGCGAAGTACACACTCGTATAACGCGGCAGCGCTGCTGGCATCGAGGCAAACGCGCTCCAGAGCGGGGCGGCTACCAATTGGTTCGCGCAATTCGCCCTCCTCAGCCGGGCCAAAATTTGCGCACCGGGTACAGCTTGGTGGTCGGGACCGGCGTCGATCCGGTGACCTCACGCTTTTCAGGCGCGCGCTCTGCCTACTGAGCTACCCGACCAGGGTGTTTAGCACCACAAAAGCGGGGCAAAACTTGGCGGTCTCGACGGGACTTGAACCCGCGACCTCCGGCTTGACAGGCCGGCGCGCTAACCAACTGCGCTACGAGACCAGGATGAACCTGATGTACTGCTTGCACTGCCTAACCTTTGGTGCCTTGTGAGCACCCCCAACGGGATTCGAACCCGTGTTACCGCCTTGAAAGGGCGATGTCCTAGGCCGCTGGACGATGGGGGCTCGGCCCGTTAAGGTCACGACACGATAGCAGCACAGGTGCGAACTCACGAAAGTATTTTTTGGAAATGGCTGGCTGAGCAGCTAGTTATCCAACTGGACAGCCACGATGTGTTCGAGAAATTCACCGAGCGCCCAATACAGCTTGAAACCCTCGATGGTGGCCTCGTCGGCGTCAGGCGGGCCTTCAAAACCATCTTCTTCTGTCACATCGAGGCGGGTGCCCAAAAGCAAACGGATGCCGTTGACCGTCAGCATCCATGACGTGAGTTGGGCCAACGTGAGTGAATCGCTGCGGAGAGTGGCCTCTGTCTCATCGAGGGCGTGTAGACGAGAGGCCAACAATTCGTCGCCCATCAGGCTGTGATATTCAGCATCGCGTTGGGGATCGTCGTGATACGCCGTGGGGTGAAGCCGACGATGGCCGGGATCCATCAAACTCTCGACACCTTTTGTCAGCTCCTGGCGGTATTGCACCGCAACGTGGGCCACGACGTCCAGAAAACCGTCAGGCACTTCGCACCGATAGGTGCCTTTGTGAGTCTTAGTAAACAGTTGATTGGAGCGGCGTGGCATCGATCAATCGTCCTGTTGCATCGTGGCCCATAGACCGTGTTCGTGAAGGCGGAACACATGCATTTCGGCCTTCTCGCGTGTGTCATTGGCGACGACGGCCCGGCCTTTTTCGTGGACGTCCATCATCAGTTCAGTGGCCTTTTCCATACTGAATCCAAACAGTTTTCGAAACACGAGAACCACATAGCTCATGGTGTTGATTGGGTCATTCCACACCAACACGATCCACGGGCGGTCTGTCGTTGTTTCAGTGCCCGTGTCTGGGCGCTCGAGAACATCGGGAGCCGTTGCCATTCGCCCATTTTGACCTGGTTTGCTCCGGCTACCTATTCGGGTGAGAAATATGACAATCGGGTTTGCACTTTGTGGCTCCGTTGCTCGCCTCGTAGCCTTGCGCCATGACCCGGCTTGATCACGGTGCGCTCACGCGTCCCGCAAAGACTGTGCCGGAGCGCAAAGGTCCTTTGACCCGTGGCGAAACCATTAATGCCTACATCGCGCTGACGAAGCCACGAATTATTGAGCTGTTGCTCATTACCACCCTGCCAACCATGGTGGTCGCCAAACGGGGCCTTCCGTCGCTCACACTCATGCTATGGACGCTGATAGGTGGCGCACTCGCCGCTGGCGGAGCAAACGCCATCAACATGTACGTGGATCGCGACATTGATCAGCTCATGGAACGGACCAAGAATCGTCCGTTGCCGAGCGGCGCTCTGAAGCCCCGCAATGCGCTCATTTTTGCCATCTCGTTGGAGATCGTGGCGTTCATCCAACTGTGGGTCACCGTCAACCTGTTGTCAGCATGTTTGGCGGTCAGCGCCACTCTGTTTTATGTCTTCATTTACACCTTGTGGCTCAAGCGCACGAGTACCCGCAACATCGTGATCGGCGGGGCGGCAGGAGCGGTGCCGGTGCTTGTAGGGTGGAGCGCGGTGACCAACTCTTTGGGGTGGGCGCCAGTGGTGCTCTTTGCCATCATCTTCTATTGGACCCCGCCCCATTTCTGGGCATTGGCAGTGAAATATGCCGACGACTATCGCAATGCTGATGTTCCGATGCTGCCTGCCGTTGCTGACTTGCGCACGGTTGGCGTGCGGATCGTGTGGTACTCGGTTGTCCTGGTGGCCATCTCGATTGGTTTCGTACCCGTGGGTCACATGGGTTGGTACTACACGGTTTCGGCTGTGGTTTTGGGAATCGTATTTTTGGCTATGGCTGTGCAGTTGTTGCGCACTCCTACGCCGAAAGTGGCCATGCGCCTTTTCGGTTTTTCGATCACCTATCTCACGTTGCTGTTTGTGGCGATGGCAGCTGATCAACTCATTCGCAACGGCTGACCCCGCATGGGGAAAACGATTGGTCGATTGCTGATTGCTAACCGAGGCGAGATCGCCGTGCGGATCGCTCGCACTGCGGCCGAGATGGGCATCCAAACCGTCGCGATATTCGCGACCGACGACGCGCTTAGTGGTCATGTGCGAGCTGCCGACTCGGCTGTACCAATTGGTACGTCAGGAGTGTCGGCGTACCTCGATATTGAGCGCATCGTGCGACTGGCGTTGGAGTCAGGCTGCGACGCAATTCATCCCGGGTATGGCTTCCTGAGCGAGAACGCCGACTTCGCTCGCGCGTGCACTACGGCTGGCGTGACGTTCGTCGGGCCCACTCCCGAGACGCTGGACACCTTTGGTAACAAGACGGCGGCGCGAGCACTTGCCACGCGTCTTTCGGTGCCTGTTTTGGTCGGCACTAGTGGGCCAACTTCGGTGTCTGAGGCTGTGGTTTTTCTTGAATCACTTGGCGATGGAGCGCAGGTCATGGTGAAGGCGGTGGCTGGCGGCGGGGGCCGTGGAATGCGCATGGTCAGCGAGGCCAGCGAGCTAGTTTCGGCAATGGCTGCAGCGTCCCGAGAGGCTGAAGCAGCGTTCGGCAACGGCGATGTGTACGTCGAACAATTCCTTTCTCACGCCCGTCATCTTGAGGTGCAAGTCGTCGGCGATGGGGCAGGCCTTGTGACGCACCTTGGTGAGCGCGAATGCACCCTGCAACGCCGCAATCAGAAGGTGATCGAGATGGCGCCTTCGCCGTCGATCTCGGAGGAGATGCGTATCAAACTGTGCGCATATACGCTCACAATCTCCAACGCTGTTGGATACCGAGGCGTCGGCACGCTCGAGTTTCTGGTGCATGGGGCCGATGCGTATTTCATGGAAGGAAATCCTCGCATTCAGGTGGAACACACCGTTACCGAGATGGTCACCGGTATCGACATTGTGGCCGTTCAGTTGGCGATTGCATCGGGGGCCACGCTGGATTCGCTTGGCCTGGATGGGCCTGGGGTTGGTCACCCCAACGGTTTCGCTATTCAGGCTCGATTGAATGCCGAGGCAATGCAACCCGATGGAGGCGTGTTCCCGACCAGCGGCATGTTGACGCAATTCGACATGCCATCGGGACCAGGTGTGCGCGTTGATACAAGTGTGAAGGCCGGCGACACCGTCAGCGCCAATTATGACTCGCTGGTGGCCAAGGTCATTGTGCGTTCGAATGACAACGACTACGGGGTGGCGTTGGCCAAAATGCGACGCGCCCTCACCGAAATTTGCGTGTCAGGTGTGGCTACGAACATCGACTACTTGCGTCGTGTTGTGAACGAAGCACATGTGATTGCCGACGACGTGTACACCCGGTTTCTCGATGACCAGGTGACCTCGTTGGTCCCCGAAATCCAAGTGTCGACGCCGGTCGGCGATGGTGACGAAGCGATTCTTGTGGCACCAATGCCGGGCACCATCGGAGCGATTTTGGTGGCAGTCGGCGATGAAATAGCGATTGGCTCAGACCTCGTAATCATGGAAGCTATGAAGATGGAACATGTCTTGGTGGCAATGCAATCGGGCATTGTCCAGTCGGTGGAATGCACGGTTCGGGACACCGTTAGCGAGGGACAAGTCCTCGTGGTCATGATGCCCGTTGATGTGGGCGTCGACGCGACCGTTGTGGGTGCTGAGGTCGACCTTGACCACGTCAGGCCGGACCTGGCCGAAGCTATGGAACGGCGTGCGATTACCACCGATCAACGTCGACCAGACGCTGTAGAAAGGCGACGGAAAACGGGCCAACGTACGGCGCGCGAAAACTTCGACGATCTCATCGACGGCGAGTCGCTCATCGAATATGGAGCTTTGACAATCGCCGCACAACGTCGTCGGCGCACTCTGGATGACTTGATTGCTCGCACTCAGGCCGACGGTATGATCGGCGGTATTGCGGCGATCAATGGCGATTATTTCGGCCCCGATAAGGCTCGTTGTGTTGTCATGTCATACGACTACACCGTGTTGGCGGGAACGCAAGGCCTCCAGAACCACCGCAAGAAAGATCGCCTATTTGAGTTGGCCGCCAAGTGGCGCCTGCCTGTGGTGTTTTTCACAGAAGGTGGTGGTGGTCGTCCTGGTGACACCGATGGACTGGGTGCTGCAGGGCTGGATTGCATGGCGTTTGCATTGTTCGCCGGGCTCAGCGGATTGGTGCCACTGGTGGGCATCAACTCCGGGCGATGCTTCGCCGGCAACGCCGCCATTTTGGGATGTTGCGATGTGGTGATCGCTACCAAAAATTCCAACATCGGCATGGGTGGTCCAGCCATGATTGAGGGCGGAGGGCTGGGCGTCTATACACCCGACGAGGTAGGCCCAATGACCGTGCAGGTGCCTAACGGCGTCGTCGATATTGAGGTGGCCGACGAGGCCGAGGCAGTGGCGGTGGCTAAGAAGTACTTGTCGTACTTTCAGGGCTCATTGGCCGAATGGTCATGCGTCGACCAAAGAAAGCTTCGGTCGTTGATTCCAGAAAATCGGCTGCGCGTGTACGACATTCGATCCGTCATCGAGGACGTGGCTGACGTCGATTCGGTTCTCGAGATTCGAAGCCAATTTGGCGTTGGCATGGTCACGTGTTTTGCTCGCGTGGAAGGCAAACCAATCGGCATCATCGCCAACAATCCCAAGCATCTCGGCGGTGCGATCGATAGCGATGGGGCCGACAAGGCAGCGCGCTTCATGCAACTGTGCGACGCGTACGACGTACCGCTGCTCTTCCTGTGTGACACGCCAGGCATGATGGTTGGTCCTGAAGTGGAGGCCACCGCGCTGGTTCGTCATTGCTCGCGTATGTTCGTCACCGGAGCTAGTTTGACAGTGCCGTTTTTCACGATTGTTTTGCGCAAGGGCTACGGCTTGGGCGCGCAGGCCATGGCTGGCGGGAGCTTCAAAGCAGGTGTGTTTACCGTGGCGTGGCCGACGGGCGAATTCGGTGGCATGGGTCTGGAAGGCGCCGTAAAACTTGGTTACCGCAACGAGCTGGCGGCTGTCGGAAATCCAGAAGAGCGCGAGGCGTTGTTTGCCTCGATGGTGGCCCGAAGCTACGAGCACGGCAAAGCGATTTCGACGGCCAGCTATTTCGAAATCGACGATGTGATCGACCCAGCAGAGTCTCGCCATTGGATTTCCACGGCGCTTAAGTCGATGCCTGCCCCGCCAGTTCGGGGAGGTAAAAAGCGTCCGTGTATCGACACGTGGTAGCGATCCACGGCGTCACTTCACACGGCAGCGAACATGCCAGGAATAACGGTCGGGGAGCCTTCTAGAACATCGGTTGCGTGCACGCCGAACCAGTCCTGAGCAACCGTGCCGTAATAGTCGATCATGTTGGTGGTTGCCATCAAGTTTTCGTTGTCATCGAGCTTGGTGAGCGACGAATATTGCCCGTACAAGCCGGGCTTCACAGCGCCCATCAACAGCGCCACAGACGCCGCCCCATGATCCAACCCAGTGCTCCCGTTATCGGTTGCTCTTCGACCGAACTCACTCGTCGTCATCACCAACACTTTGTCGGCGAGGCCCCGCGCTTCGAGATCACGAAGAAAGGCATCTACGGACTCGTCGAGGGCTGTCATGTTGTTGGCGTGGTGGTCGAGATGATTCTCGTGGGTGTCGAAGTTTTGGCCGTGGTTGACGTGGATAATTCGGGTGCCGATGTTGGCCGAGAGGAGCCGAGCCGCCATGGCCAACGACTGGGCCAACTCGTGGCCTGGGTAGCCCTCAGTCACGTCGGGCAGCGCTCCCAAATGACGGGCAAAATGTGAAGCATCGAGGAGCCCTTTTCGAGCGGCAGCCATGATCGGGGTATCGGTCCGGGCTCCGTTGGCCATGCCATTGAAACCGGCTTGGAAAGCGTCGTACTGTCCCTTGTCATTGTTGGTCAAGAAATCGCCAGCGTTGGGGTCGCTCAACGAAATAGACGTGGCGCGCGCGGTGATGATTGACTGGGATACGCCGTTCAACGCGATTGCTACGGCCGGGGAATCGTCACCGATCACGTCGGCGATGCGCCCGAAAATGCCGGTGGGATAGGTGCCTTTGCCATCTGGGTCACCAGCCCACCATCTGGCGCTCATGTCGAAATGTGACCCATCTGGCTTAGCCACGCCGACGCCCTGAACAACAGCTATTCCACGAGCGTGAAGCGCCTTGAGGTTCGGGTGTAGTCCGACGTTGGCGTCGAGGCTCAATAGCTCCTCCGGTTTGAGTACGACGCTGGTCCGCAATGCACCGAAGCCGGCCAAACCATGGGGCACCACGGTGGTCAAGCCGTCATTGCCGCCCCCCATTTCAATCACCACTAACGAGCGGTTACCGAAGCCGGTGGCAGGTTTCGGGGCCGAACTGCCCGGCGCTCTGAGCGTCGTAGTTGCCACGGGAGCACCAACCGTCGTCTTCGTTTGCGATGACGAATTGGTGCACGACCCTAGAGCGGTGCCAGCGCCCAAGGCGCCCATCATTTGTAGAAAGTTTCGGCGGTTCATTTGGACGTTCATGTTGTTGTTCATGCGAGTGAAAACTCCGGTGAGGTAAGAGCGAGGGCAAGTAAAACAGACGACCGTTCTTTGTCATCACCTGTTCGGTTGGCGGCTTCCGTCATTGCCACACGTGTGGCCTCAGAGGCGTCGTAGATGCCGCAATGAGCGAGTGTCCCTTCGACGGTGGTCGATGGCCTCATTGCCTCCTCTCGGAAGCACAAATTGACGGCGCGTGAGCCTTTCGTCATCGTGTTTCCGGCATTGACCCACTTGGTCGTTCCTGGCCACCCGGCCACATTTGGGGGCTCGAAAAGTACCTGTCCAAGGTCGTCGCCCACGTTCCGCAGATCTCGCAAGATTTCGCCGCTCAATGACAGTGCAGCTGACATAGCCGTGATCCATTCCGATGGCAAACGAGCCCTGCCGTAGCGCGATGACCGGAATGATTCGTGTTGCAAAATGGCGGTCACGACCGGCTTGATTTCGAGGTTGTTGTCACGGAAGATTTTTGCCAATTCATTGCGCCGGATGCCGCTCGGTGCCGTGCCCACAAAATAGGCGTGCAACTTCCCGACTATGAACGGCGCGCATGCGTCGTGATCACAGATTGCATCCACGACATCATCCGCTGTACGCACGTCGTTCCGGCCCAAAAACGTAACGGGCATGTCGTATGAGTTGCTCACATCGAATTGGCCGACGCCGGCCTGATCGACGTACCAGCCACTGAGCGCACGTGCTCCGGCGCGGACGTCCGCCTCGGAGTAATGGGCTTGTCCGAGGGTAAACAACTCCATGACTTCGCGGCTGTAATTTTCGTTGGGCGCCTCGCCGCTGGAGCCGTCGCCATCGAGGTAGCGAAGCATGGCTGCGTCTTTGGTAATGGCCTTCACGAACTGGCGAAAATTTCCGAGTGCATGTTGGCGGATAAGCATGTGTTGGTTCCACATGAGGTCCACCTCATTGACCTTGTCGAATCCCGAGGTGAAATGTCCGTGCCACAACCACACCATTCGCTCATGGAGCCCGGCGGTTGGGTCCTTGGCGGTGACCGAAATCAAACGGTCCATCCACCAATTTCTCAACGCACCATGAGCGTCATCGCCAGCCAAATCTGGCTTGTCGACGGGTGGCGTCGGTGCATTGACTACTGCGGCCAGGGTGCCTTCGTAGCCATTGGCGACCAGGCTCTCCACCTGAAACGGGAACGGTCCGAAACTCGTGCGGCGCAATAGATGAGCAAGGTCCGCCCGTTCGTCGACCGCAGTCGATTCGGTTAGCGAAACTGGCGCTGTTCGTTGGAGGAGACGGGTGATCAGTGAGCTCATGGCCCCACCGTGACGGATCGGTGATGAAGGCAACATGAATTCGTTCTTCATCAAAACTTCATCCGCGATCTGACACGATGACGGCGTGCGAATCCTGCTCGTGGAAGACGACCGTGCCTTAGGCGAAGTAGTGCGGCGGGGGCTTGTCGAAGATGGCTATGCCGTGGATCTAGAAATCACGCTCGCCGGCGCCGACCGAGCCCGCCACATCAACGAATACGATGCGGTCGTTTTGGATCTGGGGCTTCCCGATGGCGACGGGGCCACCCTGTGTCGCCGTATGCGCGATGACGGATCTCAGGTGAAAATATTGATACTCACGGCTCGCGATTCACTCAGCGACAAAGTGGGTGGCCTTGATGCTGGCGCCGATGACTACCTCACCAAACCGTTTGATTTTCCCGAACTGGCCGCCCGCCTTCGAGCGTTGTTGCGACGTCCGGCCGCAGTGCGATCAACCGTGTTGGAGGCGAGCGACATTCGCCTCGACCCCGCCACGCACACGGTGTGGCGAGGCGCAATTGTGGTGCCGCTTACGTCCCGCGAATTCTCACTGCTCCATTTGATGATGGCAAAGGCAGGAGAGGTGGTCAGTCGCACCGATCTTCTCGAGCACGCGTGGGACGCCAACTACGACGGCCTATCAAATGTGGTCGATGTCCACATTGCCAACCTGCGCCGCAAACTCGATTTGCCGGGGCGTCCGGCCAATATCGAGACGGTACGCGGCGTTGGCTATCTGATCGCCAACTGACCACAAGCGATAGCGAACTACGGTACCCACATGCATCTCGGCAAACTGCGGCTCCGACTCACGCTGCTGTATTCGGTTATCGGAGCGCTGGTGTGTGTGGTGATGGTGGTCGTTGGCGTGCACATTGGTGCGCAACGCGAAAAGCGCGACGCCCAACGGGAGCTTGAGTATCAATTGCTCGAGGCGATGCAGCCGGGCTTTATTGGTCAGCCGCACCCAGAGTTGGACAACGTGTGGCTAGTCCGCATCAACAAGGCCAAGCCGGAAGAACGATCAATCGACGCGTTCCAAAAAGCAGATCCCGCCAAACCGACCGTGGAACCTCCGCTGTACAACCTGGCGCAAGAGGCGCTGAGGGCCGACATCACGTTTGATCATTTTGTGCAACAAGGCACGTCGTTTGCGACCTACGCCAGACGCCTCGACGATAGTTCCGTGATCGTGGCCGCCCTTCCCGATCAACCGCTCGAAGATGCCATCTCCTCGTTGCGCACGCGGTTGATCTTGTTGGGCCTATTGGTTACGGCTGGGGCAGGGGCGGCCGGCTGGTTCGTGGCGGGGCGGTCCCTGCGCCCGGCCATGGAAGCGAAATCCCTCCAGCAAGACTTCTTGGCCGACGCCGCCCATGAAATGCGCACCCCGTTGGCGGTGATCCAGGCCTCGGCATCCCAAGCGTTGTCCCGGCCTCGCACGAGTGAGGAATATGTGCGGTCGTTGGCCGAGATTCGCAGTGCCTCGGAACGAGCGGCAAGTGGCGTTTCCGAACTTCTGGATTTGGCGAGATTCGACAACGGTCAAGCCATACCCCGCTTGGCTCCGCTGCGTCTTGATTTGTTGGCAGAAGAGGTTACGGCTGCGGTGCGCGTTGACGGATGCGAGATCGTGTGTCACGTCGGCCCCAGCGTCGTGGTGGAGGCCGACATTGCGTTGTTGCGTCAAGCCATCGAAAACGTGGTGCGGAATGCTGCTCGACGCAGCGCAAACGTGCGTATCAACTCCACGATCGACGGTCGATTTGGCTCCGTGACGATCGCTGACGACGGGCCGGGATTCGCGCCAGAGTCACTGCCATATGTGTTTGAACGATTTCGGCGCGGCGACGAACGCGGATCGGCCGGATTGGGTCTGGCGATCGTCAAATCAATCATGGTTGCCCACGGCGGCAATGCCATGGCCGGGAACCAAATTGCAGGTGGGGCGATCATCACACTTTCGTTGCCGTTAGCCCGTCCAAAATTGGCGGGCTGAAACGTCCGGAGAACTTCTGAGAACCCCCGTTGGCTGTGTATTGTCGGCGGGTGAACCGAGTCGTCCCCTACCTGTGCGCGTTGCACGCACGCTTGGCAAGGTCTGAACGCCCATGACAATGACCGAATCGAGACCAGAAACAATGGCCGCTGCTGTTGATTTCGGCGCGCCGACCGTCGACCCCATCACCGGGCTCGGCGCATGGTTGAGCACTGCCGATCATAAGAAAGTTGGCCGCATCTACGTGGCCTTTTCGCTCCTTATGGCGCTCGTGGCATTCGCCACTAACGCTCTTTTTAGCCTCGAACGAGTCGACGCGGGCGGCAAGGTTCTCCTCAACGCATCAGAGGCCAGCCAAATCACGTCCCTCTTCCTCGACTCCACCGTGTTTCTAGCGATATTGCCTTTGTGGCTTGGTATTGCCCTTGTGATCGTGCCCTTGCAAGTTGGAAGTCGCACGCTGGCTTTCCCCCGTGCTGCAGCCGCATCGGCGTGGTTGTTCATTCTCTCGGTGCTCATGGTGGTTGGCTCGTACGCTGCCAACGGCGGCCCTGCTGGCGGACGTTCGAAGTACATTGATCTGTATTACATCGGTATGTTCGGCGTCGTTCTAGCACTCATCGTTGGCGTGGTATGCGTGGCCACGACGGCCCTAACTCTTCGTGCCCCTGGTGTCACCATTGCTCGAATTCCGGCCTTCTCATTCGCCAGTGTGGTCACGGCAGCAGTGCTTGTGCTCACCTTGCCAGTGATGCTCGGCAACATCGTGATGGCGTTTATGAACCATCGCTACGGCGGCGTATTCGGAGCCGAAGGCGGAACCACATTCGATTGGATGTTCCGCCAGCCGCAGGTTTACGTGTTGGCTATTCCGGTCGTTGGCTTTGCCGCCGAAGTCGTGCCGGTGTTCGCTCGTGCCCGTCAACGGATGCGCGGCGCAGTGCGATTCTCGATCGCCGGCGTTGGCGTTCTCGGCATTGGTGCATGGGCACAGTCGTCACTGTCGATTGAAAGCAATATTCGCAATGGCGTCACCTTTATTGGCGTGAGCATCCTGATCGGGTTGCCCGTAGTCGTAGGGCTTGGCGCATTCGGAGACACACTTCGTGCTGGCGGCAAGCCCGTCGTATCGCCCCCATTGGCAGCAGGCTTGGGTGCCATGGTGCTCCTGCTGGCCGGCGTTGGTGCCGGGTTGGTCACCGGATTCAAGGGCCTTGAGCTTGTGGACACAACCTGGGAACTCGGCCAGATGAAGCTCGTGATTGGTGCCTCATCGCTTGGCGCTATTGGCGCACTGTATTACTGGGCTCCCAAGATTTGGGGCAAAGCCATTAGCAAAAATATCGGGCTGGCCGCCATTGGCCTTACTGTTATTGGCACCTTGATATCCGCCATTCCGGACCTCATCACGGGTGTTCTCGATCAGCCAACCTATGCGATCGACTACGCCGTCCGTAACGGGCAAGAGTTGCTTAACGGTATTTCGTTTGCCGGGGAAGCCATCACAGTTCTGGGCGGATTGATTCTGCTTTTGAGCGTCTTGTCGGCCATGAAATCAAATACCGCCGTCGCCGATAATCCCTGGAATGGGCACACCCTCGAATGGGCTACATCGAGCCCGCCGATCGCCACCAACTTTGGGACGTTACCGGTTGTCGTCTCGGCCGAGCCAGTGCTCGACCAATCTGACGCACTGGCCTCAACGACCTCGATGGGAGCATGATGACTGCTACGTTGGCCATTGGATCTGGGCCCAAGGCTCACCGGCCTCGGTCGCTCACCGTAGCGACCACATTCATTAGCGCCGGAGTCGTGGCGTTGGTCATGGCTCTCATGACGGCCTACTTCGTGTCCCGTTCTGCGTTCTCTGGTAAGACGAAGTGGATTCCGACTGAACTACATATTCGTCAAGTAGTGCTCACCATGCAAACGATCACGCTGTGTATGTCGTGCGTGACGATCTTGTGGGCCGGCTGGGCCATCCGCCGAAACGATCGCCGTAGTACGTACATCGCACTTGGCACCACGTTCCTTTTGGGCCTCGCTCACATCAATGCATTGGCATTTCTCATCAAGCAATTTGGGGTAGGCGTCGCATCAAGCGTTCCTGCCACATACCTCTATATCTTTGCTGGCCTTGACCTTGTCATCACGATTGGTGCGTTGCTGTATCTAGGTGCTGTGGCAGTTCGCACCTTGGGCGGCAACTATGGCGGCCTCGATGCAGAAGGCATCGACGCTGCCACGATTTTCTGGTTCGTCTCGGTACTCATTTGGGTCGCCATTTGGGCCCTCGTGTTGGTTGGGAAGTAGCTCGAATATGTTCACTCCAATTTCCAAAATGTTCGCGGCTGTGAGTGGGATCAGCCTGGTTGCTGCTATTGCCTACAACATTGATGCCACGGGCGACGGAAAGCTCATCACGGTCTTGTTTGTCACCATGGTTGTCCTCGGCGTGGCGCTGGGCGCAGGCGCAGTGGCTGCTCGTGACGGCGACTCCACTGCAGACCCATCAATGGCCGGAGGCGACGCGGCAGCCGCGTCTGTGTCGTCGGCGTCAGCGAGCTACTGGCCAGCGGTATCTGCGCTTGGCTTTGTATTCATTGGTGCCGGCTTGATCGTAGGGCGCCTATTGGTGATTCTTGGCCTCCTCGTACTGCTTGGTGCGCTGTTCGAATGGGGCATCCAAGGGTGGGCCGATCGCGCCACGAGTGACCCGGTTGCATCGCGGGCTTTGCGTCACAAACTGATGAACCCCGTTGAAGTTCCGCTCGGAGCAGGTATAGCGGTGCTGTTGATCGTGCTCAGCTTCTCTCGTATCTTCTTATCGCTCGAAACCAAGTCTGCTGCCTTCGCCTTTATCGGCTTTGGTGTGATGGTGTTGGGGATTGCAGTGCTGTTGGCTTTTCGTCCAAATTTGCGACGTGCGGTCGTCACCGGAATTGTGTCCGTGGCCAGTGTTGGCGTCCTCGCAGGAGGCATTGCCGGGGCAAGTTCCGGGGAGCGTCAATTCGGCAACGAAACTGCTACGTGCAAGGTATTCAAAGCGGTCAAGGACAAGCTCGACACATGCGAGATTGTACTGCAGCACAAAAAAGGCAAGGTTGAGTTTCGTCAAACAAAACTCATTGTCGTTGCGGGCATACCGTTCAAGCTCGTGTTGCTCAATGAAGACGAAGGCGTGTCTCACAACTTTAAAATTGTTGGGCTCGATATTCGCACCGTGCCGGCCGAAGGTAAGTCTGAGCTCGATGTAGTAATTACCGAACCTGGCACGTATACCTACATATCCGAAGACAATCCAAACATCAAGGGCGAACTCAAGGTGCTGTCGTAATGTCACGGACTACCCGTAAACCTGTTCATCGTCTGGCGTTGTTGAGCCTGGCTGGCTTGAGCGCCATCGTTTTGAGTAGCTGTGCATCCAATGCTCCGCTTGACACCCTGAAGCCCGCCAGTAGCCGCGCACGCGAAATCCGTACTCTCAACCGGATCGTGTATCCAATTGCTGGCATCGTGATGGTGCTTGTCGGCGCGGCAGTGCTGTACTGCGTTTACAAGTTTCGAGCCAAAGACGGCGATGAGGAACTGCCCGAGCAAATTCATGGCAATTTCAGGCTGGAAATCGGGTGGACGATTCTTCCGGCCCTAATACTGGTGGCAATTGCCGTGCCTTCAGTGTCGGCAATTTGGAAGATTTCCAAGTTGCCAGCGAAAGGTACCGCGTTGGAAGTCAATGTGATTGGACAGCAATGGTGGTGGAGTTATGAGTACCCCGGTACGGGCATTATTACCGCCAACGAAATGGTGATTCCAGCTGGTAAGGATGTGGTTCTGCACATTCAATCGCGTGACGTGATCCATTCGTTCTCGGTGCCCCAACTCTCGGGCAAGAAGGACGCAGTGCCTGGCCGCATTCACGACCTTGTAATTTCAGCCGACAATCCCGGCTACTACCAAGGGCAATGCACCGAATTCTGTGGGCTGTCTCACTCATATATGCGGGCGTCGGTGCGGGTACTTTCGCCTGCGGATTTCGATGCTTGGCTGGCTGCCCAGAAGCTCGAATATACGAAGCCCGCCGATGACACCGCAGAAGGCCGTGGCCTCGTGGCCTTTGGTAAGTGCTCGGGCTGTCACCAAATCAACGGGTTTAACAAGGTGGCTGTCGCCGACCAGATTTCCGGTGCCGCACCAAACCTCACCCATCTCATGAGTCGAGATCTCTTCGCCGGCGGCAATTACCAGCTGAAGAATCCTGATGGCACGATGAACGAAAATCTAGTAAAGAAATGGCTACGCAATCCCGATTCGTTAATGCCAATGGCCGCCAATAACGCTAAAGCCCCCGCGGGTCCCAATGGGTCAAACAAACGTGGAATGCCCAATCTCAACTTGACCGAGCAGGAGATCAGCGACCTCGTTGCCCTTCTGAAGACGCTCAAGTAGTAGGCGAGGAACAAAAATGACGATGCTCGAAAAGCGGCCTGCAAATGTGCCCGCGCTCACCACCACAACCGGCGTAGCCGTTGCCGGCAAAGACGGTCTCGGCGTGTTCAGCCGCCCCGTCGACAGGCCAGGTTGGCGATCATGGATCACTACGGTCGACCACAAGAAGATTGGCCTCATGTACGGCATGGTGGCCATATTTTTCCTGTGTGTAGGCGGTATCGAGGCGCTCCTTATTCGATACCAATTGGCCCAGCCCGAACAAAAGTTTCTGACGGCTGACCAATACAACCGAATCTTCACGATGCACGGCACCACGATGGTGTTTCTTGTGGTGATCCCGTTGGGTGCCGCGTTCGCCAACTACTTCATGCCGCTTCAAATCGGCGCTCGTGACGTAGCTTTTCCTCGCCTCAACGCCTTCGGCTTTTGGTGCTTCCTGGCTGGTGGACTCTTCCTGTACTCCAGCTTCTTCCTGGGCGGCGGTCCCGATGGCGGCTGGTACGCCTACTCGCCCAACACCAATGTGGTGTTCTCACCAGGGCACGGCATGGACTTTTGGGCACTCGGTCTCCAGATCGTTGGTATTGCTTCCTTGACCGGCGCCATCAACCTGATTGTCACTGTCCTCAATATGAGGGCGCCCGGCATGAAGCTGATGAAGATGCCCGTGTTTACATGGATGACGCTAGTGGTGCAGTTCCTACTTCTATTCGCCATCCCAGTTATCACGGTGGCGTTGTTCTTGCTGATGTTCGATCGGACTTTCCACGCCAATTTCTTCAACGTTTCCAAAGGCGCAGATCCGCTGTTGTGGGAGAACCTCTTTTGGTTGTTTGGTCATCCTGAGGTGTACATCTTGATCCTGCCGGCGTTCGGCATTGTGTCGGAAACCTTGCCCGTGTTCTCCAAGAAGCCATTGTTTGGATATCCGTTCGTCGTCGTATCTGGAGTGGCGATTGGATTCATGGGATGGGGCGTTTGGGCTCACCACATGTTCACTTCTGGAGCTGGTCCCGTCACCGTCACCGCGTTCTCGATTTCGACCATGTTCATTGCCGTACCCACTGGCGTGAAGATCATTAACTGGATTGCCACCATGTGGGGTGGCAAGATCAAATTCGATGTGCCGATGAAGTTCTCGGTGAGCTTGGTGTCGATGTTCACAATTGGTGGTCTATCGGGCGTGACTCACTCCGTCGCCCCAGCTGACTCACAGCAAACTGACACCTACTACATCGTTGCCCACTTCCATTACGTGCTCTTTGGTGGTGCAATGATGGGCTTCTTCGCAGGGTTCTATTACTGGTGGCCAAAAATGTTTGGGCACAAGTTGGGCGACAAGCTCGGCAACTGGAACTTCTGGACCATGCTCGTGGGCTTCAACCTCACGTTTGGCCCGATGCACATCTTGGGTCTGCAGGGCATGCCCCGTCGCCAGTCGTCGTACTACAAAAACCAGGGCTGGGATTTCTGGAACATGGTGTCGTCGATCGGCTCGTCGATCCTTGGTATTGGCATCCTGTTCTTCCTCATCAACGTGTGGGTATCACGCAAGAACCCCAAGTGTGGTCTTGACCCGTGGGATGCACGCACCCTTGAATGGATGACCCCGTCCTCTCCGCCGCCTGCCCACAACTTTGACTACATTCCTGAGGTCACGCAGCTCGACGAGTTCTTTTACCGTAAGTACGCGACCGACGAGAATCACAAACTCGTGCGACTTCCCGATCCGGCACCTTTGCCACCGGTCGACCTGCGCACAATCCATATGCCCTCGCCTTCATACTGGCCAATCGTGGTCGCGTTTTCACTGCCGTTTGTTGCAGCTGGCTTGATCTACTCGTTCTGGATCTCTGGTCTTGGTGGTTTGATGCTTTTGACCGGCCTATTTGGCTGGGGCATAGAACCTTCAGTTGATCCCGACAATCCGTACGGTGGTCTGCCAGATGCGCCGGCCGCCGATGCTTTGGAGCCCGCAAATGTCTAGTGCTGTCATCGAAACCCATGATGATCATGGGGCGCACGGCCATGTGACCAACACCGGCCAGAGCAATGAGAAACTCGCCATGTGGGTTTTTCTCGGTTCGGAATGTCTCCTCTTTGGCGGTCTTATTTCGACGTACTTGCTGTACCGGTCAAAAACCACGGGCAACAAGCCAAAGGACGTGTTCGACATCCCGTTTACGTCGGTGAGCTCGTTCATCTTGTTGATGAGTTCTCTCACCATGGTCCTGGCTCTTTCGGCATTCCAACGTCGAGATCAACGTCTAGGACGTTTGTGGCTCACCACGACAGCCACCCTAGGCGCCATGTTTGTGGGCGGTCAGGTCTACGAATTCCGGAGCTTCTACAAAGAGGGTCTGGGATTCACTACCAGCTTGTTCTCGTCGTCGTTCTACGTTCTCACCGGATTCCACGGCGTTCACGTGACGGTCGGCGTGATCATGCTTCTGTCGCTTGTGATCATGAGCCGCCGTGGCACGTTGACGCCTGACAAAGTAGAGACGGTCGAAATAATCGGCCTGTATTGGCACTTTGTCGACATCGTGTGGATTCTCATTTTCACCGTCGTGTACCTGATTCCGTAGGAGCATCATGAGCACAACTGCCACCGCCCACACAGACCACTCGCACGACGATCATTCTCATGACGTTCACGCCGATGTCGCCCACACAGATGCCGCCCACGCCGGCGCTCACAAGCATCCCAGCGACAAAAATTACGTCGTCATAGCGTTGGTGCTCGCCGCACTCACTGGGCTCGAAGTACTCACCTATTTCGTCGATTTTGGTAGCGCGGCAAAGCCGTCACTGCTGGCCATGATGGCCATCAAGTTCGTCATTGTGGGCGCCATGTTCATGCACTTGAAGTTCGACTCAAAGATTTTTCGCCGGTTCCTGATTACCGGCATCATCCTGGCTGGTTTCTGTTACACAGGGATGTTTCTCATCTTCAACTTCTTCGGTAAGTAGCGAACAATGATCGCCGCGGTTCATCCGTGGGCGTTTCGGCCGCACCCGGAGGTTTGGATACTCGTCGGCGGCCTGTCCTACTTGTACTGGTACGCCATCACCAAGATCGGCCCTCAAGCGGCCCTCGCGGGAGCCGACCTTGGTACCACCCGCCGCCATCGCCGATGGTTCGTGTCGTCGATGATCGTTTTGTGGTTCGCTACCGATTGGCCCTTGCACGACATTGGTGAGCAGTACCTGTACTCGATGCATATGCTCCAGCATCTGCTCATCACCATGGTGTTCCCTCCCATGCTGCTGCTCGCCATTCCCGAGTGGCTCTTCCGGCTCATCATCGGCCAAGGTCGACTTGAACGAATCGTGCTTCGGCTCACCCGCCCTGTGACGGCAACCATTTTGTACAACGGGTTCTTTGTGTTCACCCATTGGCCGGTGATGGTCACTCAGGCTGTTGGATCCGGGCCTATCCACTATGCGCTCCATTTGGGGCTTGTGTTGACTGCCTTGGTGATGTGGATGCCAGTCGCCGGGCCGCTCCCCGAGCGACGACTTTCTGAGCCCGCCCAAATGGGCTACCTCTTCTTGCAATCGATAGTGCCTACCGTGCCTGCTGCGGCGTTGATCATGGCCGAAGGCACCGTGTACAAGGTGTACGACAAAGCCTTCCGACTTTTCGGCTGGACCGTTACCAACGATCAACAAATCGCTGGCCTGATCATGAAGTTGCTTGGCGGTTTTTACCTGTGGGGTCTGATCTTCACTGTGTTTGGACGTTGGCAAAAACACAAGGGTGAGCCGCCCAAACCTCGTACCGTGGCCGAAGTTATGGCAGAACGCGAGATGCAGCGCCTCGACGGATTGACCTATGAACAACTCGCCGCCGAGTTCGATCGCCTGGGCCCCGCACCGACAGAAGTCGGTTGACCGCCACGCCGTTATGTCGACAGGTTGTGGTAACAACCGCCATGCGGTCAAACACACTCGGGCCGTTGGGGTCGGCCAACTACTCTTGACGCATGATTGATCTGCGTCAGCTCCGGTCCGACCCTGACGGCGTTCGCGCCGCCTTAGGCCGCCGAGGCCTCGACCTCTCGCCCCTCGACCGCATCCTGGAGCTCGATAGCCAGTCACGATTGGTGTCTCAACAGCGCGACGACCTGCGTGCCCAGATCAAGAATGTTTCGAAAGAAGTTGGCCAGCTGCGTGGGGCAGGTAACACCGTCGAAGCTGATGCCAAAGCCGCCCAAAGCCGAGCTATGGGCGAGCAAGAAACCAGTCTCGACGCGCAAGCAGCCGAGTTCGATGAAGAGATCCGTCAGATCCTTTTGGTGATCCCCAACTTGCCTCATCCTGACGCGCCGGACGGCGGCGGTGAGCACGATAATCCAGTCGTGAAAGGCCCGATCGGCATGCCGTCGAGTTGGGCAGATCACCAACGCGTGCCCCACTGGGAAACCGGCGTGGCGCTTGGCATTCTGGACAACGAACGGGCCGCGAAAATCACCGGCACCATGTTCACGATGCAACGCGGGCTGGGCGCCACCATGGCTCGGGCGCTGTGCCAATTAGCGCTCGACCGCAACGCTGACGAATTTGAAGAAATTCGGCCGCCGTCGCTGGTGTCGACGGCCACCCTTACGGCCACGGGCCAGCTTCCTAAATTCGCCGACGATGCCTACGCCATCGAGCGCGACGACATGTGGTGTATTCCAACTGCCGAGGTGCCTCTCACGTCGATGTACCGCGACGAGATACTCACCGAGGCAGAGCTGCCCCGAAAGTTCATGGCCTACACGCCGTGCTACCGGCGCGAGGCGGGGTCGGCTGGCCGGGATACCCGTGGCATGTTGCGCGGTCACGAATTCGACAAAGTCGAAATTTTGGCGCTGGCCACACCATTGCAAGCGGCGGCGCTTTTGGATCAACTTGTGGCCCGGGCTGAAGGCACCATCGCGGCGCTTGGTCTGCCGTACCGCATCATCGAAATTTGCACCGGCGATATGGGTCAATCCCATCACAAGTCGTTCGACATCGAAGTGTGGGCACCGGGCAGTGACCGCTGGCTAGAGGTCAGCTCGGTGAGCTGGTTTAGTGACTATCAAGCCCGCCGCGGGAACCTGCGGTACCGCCCCACCGAAGGCAAAGGCACGCAACTGTTGCACACCCTCAACGGCTCTGCTTTGGCCG
Organism: Acidimicrobiales bacterium; assembly: GCA_038231795.1. Taxonomy (GTDB): domain Bacteria; phylum Actinomycetota; class Acidimicrobiia; order Acidimicrobiales; family JBBRKR01; genus JBBRKR01. Next base: position 66,048 of record JBBRKR010000005.1, on the reverse strand, counting down.
TGCCAAGAGTGTGGGCGGCGATCCTTGAGGTGTACCGCCAAGCTGATGGGTCGGTCACGATTCCTGAAGCTTTGCGACCATACATGCGGGGCGCCACCGAGATTCCGGCGCGCTAGTGCTCACTCGACTCGAACCTGTCCGCCCACAGCGACGCGACAGGCCGAAGGTTGGCAACCCTCAGCATCCAATGCGGATCATGACTCGGGAGACAGCGTTCGACCCCTCGTCGTGGACATCGGAACGCTCCCGAGATGTGGCAAAAATGTTTGACGAGCTAGCAGAGGGTTGGGCTGCTCGGTACACCATCGAAGAGGCCACTGAACCGGTTCTGGATGTGATTGCCCGTGGCGAAATCCCGACCGGTGTGTGCCTCGAAATCGGTGCTGGCCGGGGGATCGCTACCACTGCGTTGGCCAACCATTGTGAGGCCGTGATTGCGCTCGATGTGTCGTACGAAATGCTCGCTCGTTTTCACGAGCCACGGGCGTGTCGATTGCTCGGCGATGGAGCACAGTTGCCGATCGCTGACTCGTCCGTGGACGTGATTGTGCTCATCAACGCGTTTCTGTTTCCGCTCGAGATCGATCGCGTGTTGGCAGCCGGCGGCGTTGTGGTGTGGATTAACTCACTCGGTCCAGATACACCAATTCATCTCCCCGCCGCTGACGTCGACCAGTGCCTTCCCGGCGATTGGGCCGGCATCGAATCCGAAGCAGGGTGGAGTACGTGGAGCGTGTTTCGAAGGGCAGGCGTCTGATGGGAATTGCTGATATTCGCTTCGATTATGAGACGGCAGGGCTCGATGTGGCCGACGTCGACCGGGACCCGATTGTGCAATGGAACCAGTGGTACGAGGAGGCTGTCGGCGCTGGTGTATATGAACCCAACGCCATGGTGCTGTCGACCGTCGACGCCGATGGCCAACCGCAGAGCCGGTACGTCTTGGTGCGGGGGGCCACCGCAGAGGGTTTCATGTTTTACACCACCTACACCAGCGCTAAGGGCCGCCAAATCGAAGCATCTGGCAGGGCAGCACTGAACTTCGGATGGTTGCAAGTTCATCGCCAGGTTCGCGTGACCGGCTCGATTGTGCGGGCGTCTGAAGAAGTGAGCGATGCCTACTTTGCCAGCCGTCCTCGTGGCTCTCAAATCGGTGCGTGGGCGTCGCCTCAAAGCGAAGTAGTTTCGTCGCGAAGTGAATTAGACGCGCATGTTGCCGAGATCGAATCACGATTCGACGGGCAGCCGGTACCGAGGCCTCCACACAGCGGTTGCTATCTCGTGCAGCCCGACATGATCGAATTTTGGCAAGGCCGACCCAGTCGCCTGCACGACAGGGTGCGCTATCGGTGGACGTCGCTCGATGAACAGAGTTGGATCATCGAACGCTTAGCGCCCTAGCTGGGTGAGCCCATTGACTAGTTTGTTCTCCGATTCTCAACGCAATTAGGAGCGCAGAGGTATGTCTCTACGAATTGGTTTGCTCGGTGCAGGACGCATTGGCAAGGTGCACGCCAGCGCAATCTCAACAACTCCCGGGGCTCAGCTGACCGCCGTGGCCGATGCTTTTGCTTCCGCTGCGGCGGAGGTGGCGAACTCCTACGGCGCGAGTGTGTCGTCAATCGAAGAAATCTTGGCGTCGAGCGAGATTGACGCCGTCTTCATCACCACGCCAACCGATATGCATGCCGAACTCATCATTGCTGCGGCAAAGGCCGGCAAGGCAATATTTTGTGAAAAGCCAATCGACCTTTCGGTGGTCCGGGTGCGTGAATGCCTTGACGTGGTGGCCGCCAACGATGCCACCTTGATGGTGGGCTTTAACCGTAGATTCGACCCAAACTTCCAAGCCGTTCGCCGCCAGATTGACAATGGAACAATCGGCGATGTGGAAATGGTGATCATTACATCGCGCGACCCCGGCCCTCCACCATTGGAATACATGGCACGTTCTGGTGGTCTGTTTCGCGACATGACCATTCACGATTTCGACATGGCACGATTTCTCCTCGGCGAGGAGCCAGTGAAGGTTCACGCCGTGGGCTCAGTGCTCGTCGACCCCGCCATTGCCGGCGTTCCCGACATCGACTCAGCCGCCGTGACCCTGGTGACCGCCACCGGGAAAATCGCTCAGATTTCGAACTCCCGACGAGCCAGTTACGGGTACGACCAACGTATTGAAGTGCATGGATCTAAAGGAATGGCGCGTGCCGAAAATCAGTACGAAAGTACCCTCGAAGTGGCGACTAGCAACGGATACCTACGTACCCCGTTGATGAACTTTTTCTTAGAGCGCTACATGCCGGCGTACCGTGCCGAAGTGGCTGCCTTCGTGGCCTGCGTCGCTACGAAGGCAGCGCCGACTCCCGACGGCGAGGATGGATTGCGGTCACTCTTATTGGCCGACGCCGCTGCTGAATCGGTGGCCACTGGACGCATGGTCGACGTGGCCGCTTCATGAGCGTCACCATCATCAATGGCGGCACGCAAGGCCTCGGAGAAGCGGTGGCGCGTAAATTAGCGGCGTCTGGCTCCACTGGTTTGATGCTGGTGGGCCGGTCGGCCGATCGCGGCGAACGGTTGGCGAGCGAGCTCTCGGCGAGTGGAACTCCCTCTATCTTTTTCGCTGCCGATATGTCTGATCCAGCAACTCCTGGGGCGGTGATTGCGAACTGTGAAAAGGCTTTCGGAACGGTGCACGGGCTCGTCAATGTGTCGGCCGTTACTACGCGCTCCTCTCTGTGGAATGACACGCCTGAACACTTCGACCGTATGTTTGCGGTAAATGCGAGGGCGCCATATTTCATGATTCAAGCTGCCGCTCGACTCATGGTGGCGACAGGTTCCAAGGGTTCAATCGTGAGCGTGGGGTCGACTTCTGGCCACGGTGGTCAGGCCAAATTGTCCGCTTATTGTATGTCCAAAGGCGCGCTGTCGATCATGACTAAAAACCTGGCGTTCGCGTTAATGCGGCACCACATTCGCGTCAACCAGGTCAACCCGGGGTGGATGGATACCGAGAGCGAACACACCACCCAAGTTGAGCAAGACGGTGCGCCAGAAAACTGGTTGGAACTTGCTGAAGCTCAACGGCCGATGGGTCGATTGGTAAAACCCTGGGAAGTGGCCAACATGATTGCCTTCTGCTTGTCTGAAGAGTCTGGAATGTTGACGGGTAACTCCATCGACGTTGACCAGTCTGTGACCGGTGCAGGCGATCCGCCGATACCCAGTTGGGCCGATACGCCGCAACCGTAAGTCGCGGCAAATACGCATAGCCTGCCTTTCATGTCAACGCCGCCGCCCGACTCCGCACTGCCTTATCCCATTGTCACAATCAACGACATCACCACGGCCGCCCGACGGATCGATGGCCATGTTGTAACAACGCCGTGTACATATTCTCAGACACTCTCGGCAATCACCGGTGCGCACGTTTTCGTCAAGTTTGAGAATTTGCAATTTACCGCGTCGTACAAAGAACGAGGCGCTCTGAACCGCCTTTTGTGCTTGCCCGAAAACACCGTGGGCGTGGTGGCGGCAAGCGCGGGAAACTTTGCCCAAGGCGTCGCTCACCACGCCACTCGCTTGGGCATCGATGCCACCATCGTGATGCCTATTGGAACGCCGTCGGTCAAGGTCACCAACACCCAATACTTAGGTGCCACGGTGGTGCTGGAGGGCGAGACATTTGATGCCGCTTCAGCCCATGCCCGTGAGCTTGCAGTGAGGGAACATCGTGAATTGCTCAGCCCATTTAACGATGATTTGGTCATCGCAGGGCAAGGCACAGTGGCCCTCGAAATTCTGTCAGCCGTGCACGATCTGGATGTGATCATTGTGCCGGCCGGTGGCGGAGGACTGTTGGCTGGCATGGCGGTAGCGACTCGGGCGGTGGCCCCTGGCGTCGAAATTGTGGGTGTCCAGACCGAGCAGTTCCCCGGAATCGCCAACGCGTTCAACGGTTCGGCATTGCGGGGCGGCGGGCCAACAATTGCGGAAGGAATCGCGGTGGCAGTGCCAGGTGACCGCACGGTGGCACTCATTGTCGGCAATGTGGATCGTGTTGTGACTGTGCCAGAGCATCAGATCGAACGGGCCATTGCCATGCTCGTCGAGATCGAAAAGACGGTGGCAGAAGGAGCTGGTGCTGTCGCGCTGGCCGAGTTGCTCACCCACCCGGAAACCTATGTAGGCAAGCGAGTGGCGATCGTTATCTCCGGCGGCAATATCGAGCCCCGCCAGTTGGCCTCTGTACTGCTGCGCAGCCTGGTGCGCAACGGACGGATCGCCACATTGTGGGTGGAGCTGCCCGACCGACCGGGTATGTTGGCCCGCCTGGCCACCGTGGTTGGCGACAGCGGCGCCAACATTGTTGAAGTGCAACACCAGCGCCTTGATTTGGGGATTCACGCTCGTTCGACCGAAGTGCAACTCACGATCGAAACGGCGGGAGTCGACCACACCAATGGCGTTATCGAGGCTCTTGCCCACGCCGGGTTTGTAGTGCGCGTGCGAGACGCTCATACCAGCTAGCCGACGGGCGTCGACCACTGGCGAGCCACGGAAGCCAACGTGGCGATAAGGGATTCCATGGGTGGCGGATGGCCAGGCCCCGCCCAGTCGCTCCAGTGCGGAGTGTTGCCCCGGATACGTGGCGGTAGCTCGAGTTGCACGCCGCCGCCCGACGTGAGGTTGCACGGATTCAGAGCGTGTTGGCCGCGCAGTTCGCTGGGAATGTCGTCGAGCGAATCGAGATGTGTGTAGTCGGGGTGTGACTCCCGAAGATCGGCAGCAAGGGCGGCGGCGAGCGCACGATTGGTACCCCCGAGCAATAACGAAGTCCAGAAACCGTCACGTCCATATCCATGAATCGCCACCACCACATCGACGTGATCCACGAACGCAGCGAGCTGAGTTGACTCGGACGGGGTGATCGCGATCGACGGAATATGCCACCGCAAATCGAGCGGCTGCAACACGCCGTAGTACGAGGAACCAGATTGTTCAGCGGCCTCCTTGGCGATTACGTCGGTGGCCACCTCAAGATTGCCGCCATGAAAAGCCATGAACCCAAAGGTGCTGCGAAGCTCAGATTCCTCGCGCACTCCCGGTGACGCGAGGAGGTCAGCGAACAGCCCCATCGGTCACTGAAATGGCAGACAGTTTGTGGCGTCGACGTACAAGAGTTATTCCCACTGCGACCAAGATGGCGGCGCCGATGAACAACCCGATGCGGCCGGTGCCTGTTTCGTCGAGCCACACTGTGAGCCTCGTTGACAGGCCGCTGCCTTTGCTCGTGATGGCTGAATTCGACGTTCCTCGAATTTCGGTGAATCCGTAGTAGGCAACGTACAAACCAGCGATGACCATGAGTACGCCGGCTACTCGATCGACGTAGGGCAATATTTGCCGGAGGCGTTTGAGCATGCCTTGCTTGGCCAACGCGGTGGTGACGGTGAGCCCGATCAGGATGGTGGCCATGCCCAAGGCGTAGGCCAAAAAGACGACCACACCGGCACCAAATGATTGCCTTCGAAATGCTCCAGCCACTGTCGAAACGAATGGGCCGATCGTGCATCCTAGGGATGCAATGGCATACGAAATCCCGTACACGAACATCGACCAAAACGTGCGTTGGCGTTTGCCGACTTTGAGTTTCGGTGCGGCAAATGCGATGTGCTTTCCGGCCAACAGCAGTGCGCCCATGACCAAAAGCCCAATGCCAATTGCCACCGATACGTATGGCAACCACCGTTGAAAAAACGAAAGCGAACTTCGTAACACGATGCCAAGCAAACCAAACACGGCGACGAACCCAAGCGACACGGCACTACCAATGGCGAGGGCCTGGGGCACCGATGCGTCACGATCGTCAGTGTTGGCGTCGATGCCCAAAAAGAAGCCAAGATATGCCGGCAACAACGCGAATCCGCAGGGGTTGACGGTGGCCAACATTCCAGCGGCGAACGCCAACGAGAGCTGTGCGGAACTCATGTGTTGAGTGTCTCCTTGATCAACTGCGTGATGTGCTCGGTATCGAGCGCACGAAGTTGTACGGAGCGGATGGTGCCGTCGGGTGAAACGAATGCCGTGGCCGGCAAGGATAAGCCGCCCAACGCCGCAAGGAGATCGCCAGTTGGGTCATCCACAATCTCATAGGTGACGCCCGCATTGGTGGCTATTTTTCGGGCTTCTTCCGGCAGGTCAACGGTGGCGACACCCACAAACGTAACCGTGTCGCCCAACGCAGCGTGGGCGGCGGCCAACGCTGGCAATTCGGTTTTGCACGCCACGCATGTCGAGGCGAAAAAATTGATGACCAGTGGCTTGCCGATGAATTTTTTTAAAGCCTCAGGCAGTGCCGTGTCATTGATCTTGGCTACTGGCGGCACAGTGTCGAGGCCGCCCTTCACGTGGAAGCCGCCCGAGCCACTGGCGGGTGTGGTTGAGCTCGAAGTGCAGCTTGTGAAAACGAGTGCAGTGGCGGCAAATAAACAACCGATCCAACGACGCCGCATCTCCACAGGGTACTTTCAGGTATGGCCGCTAGCCCATTTATTGATGTTGCTGTTGGGGATTTGTCTGTACGTTTGTCGAACCCCGACAAAGTGTTTTTCGCTGACCGTGGCCACACCAAACTCGACCTTGTGCACTATTACCTGGCGGTAGGAGAAGGTGCATTACGAGGCGTGCATCTGAGGCCCACCGTGCTCAAGCGCTATCCGAATGGCGCCGCTGGTGACTTCTTTTTTCAGAAGCGCGTCCCCGACGCCAGGCCCGAATGGTTGCGAACAGTGACGGTGGCGTTCCCTAGCGGCAACACAGCGACCGAACTATGTCCGGCGAATCTGGCGCATATTATTTGGGCAATAAACCTTGGATGCATTGATCTCAATCCGTGGGCGGTGCGCAAATTTGATACCGAACACCCCGATGAGTTTCGCGTCGATTTGGACCCGCAGCCAGGTGTCACTTTCGCCCAAGTTCAACAGGTGGCGCGCTGCTGTCGTGAGGTGTTGCTCGAACACGGGATGACCTCTTTCGTGAAGACGTCCGGTTCGCGCGGTGTGCATCTCAATGTACGCATCATCACTAAGTGGGGTTTCGATGACGTGCGTCGAGCCGCAGTGGCGTTGGCACGCGAAGTGGAGCGTCGTTTACCCGATATCGCCACGTCGAAATGGTGGAAGGAAGAGCGCGGCCAAAGAGTGTTGATTGACTACAACCAGAACGCCCGTGATCGCACTGTTGCTAGCGCGTATTCCGTGCGGCCGAACCCGATGGCGATGGTGAGCGCGCCAGTGAATTGGGATGAGTTCGATGCCTGTGAGTTGGAAGATTTCACACTGCTCACCATGCCAACCCGATTCGCTCAGCTCGGCGATGTGCACGCCACGATCGACGATGTGCCATACAAACTGGATGGTCTTTTGGAGCTCGCGGCCCGTGATGAGCATGACGGGTTGGGCGATGCGCCGTGGCCTCCCAATTTCAAGAAGACGGCCAAGGAATCGGCCCGCGTGGCCCCGAGTCGCAAGAAAGCTGCAACGCCTTCGGCGCCCACCGCCGATGATCGATCAGACTGGCTTCCGTGATCCCACGAAGTCATTGAAGTCCATTGGTGTGGCCACCTCGAGCTGATCGAAGCGACAGCTGTCCGGCTCGCGGTCTGGACGCCACGTCATGAATGTGGTTCCGTGGCGAAACCGATGTCCTTGCAGCTGATCGAAAGCCACTTCGCACACGAGCGTGGGCGTGATGGGTTGCCACGATAGATCCTTCTTGGCGTTCCAACGATGACGATCGGCACCGATCACGTCGCCCCACACATGCCCGTCGGCCGGGCAAACATACGGCGCCAACATGGTCGCCAATTCACGTCGTTTGGCCACCGTGAAACTTGCAGTAACACCTACGTGATGTAACACCTCGTCGTCGCCAAATAACCCGAGCAGCAACGAGCCAACGCCATCGCCCGACGTGTGCACGCGGTATCCGCCGACTACGCAATCAGCTGTGCGGCGATGCTTCACTTTCACCAGTGTGCGGGCGCCAGGGGTGTATACCGATTCCAGCGGTTTGGCCACGACGCCATCGAGCCCTGCGCCCTCGAAGGTGGAGAACCACTCGTTGGCTACGGCCCGGTCGGTGGTACCCGGCGTGATGTAGATCGGCGGTCGAGCACCACTCATCACGGCGCGCAACGTCTCCACCCGTTGCGCTAGTGGTTGATCCATCAGGTTGCGCGAACCCAGTGCCAAGAGGTCGAATGCCACGTAACTGGCCGGTGTTTCGGCGGCCAATTTGTTGACGCGTGATTCGGCGGGATGGATTCGCTGGAGCAGAGCGTCGAAATCCAGGCCCTGCCCGACCAATGATGGCAACACGATTTCCCCGTCGACCACACACCGCTCGGGCAGCGACGCTCTGGCGGCAGCAACAACTTCTGGGAAGTATCGCGTGAGCGGCTTTTCATTGCGGCTGCCGAGCTCGATGTGGTCACCGTCGCGAAAAATGATGCATCGGAATCCGTCCCATTTTGGTTCAAACCACCACCCGTCACCCTCGGGCATCGTGAGCGACGCCTTGGCCAACATAGGGCTGACCGGAGGCATCACCGCAAGATTCATGCACCGATTTGACCACAAATCTCAACGCGGCGGGAACTAGCTCGTTCGGCGATGCGTCTCACTGTTACAACTCACATCAAGGAGCAACAATGAAAATTGGAAAAGCAATGGGAGCGGTTGCCGTCTTTGGATTGATCGCCACCGGATGTACGAAGACAACAGCGGCACCAGTCGCCCCGGCAACCACCACAAGCTCCAGCCAGGCCGCCAATTTGCAACCGGCTGCCGCTCAGCAAGCCAGCGTAAAGTCGGGTTCGACGTTCCCGGGAGGTTCAGCATCAATGGACAACAGTGGCATTACAGCAATAGGCACGGGCAAGGCCTCAGGCACGCCCGACACGCTCACGTTGAATCTTGGGGTGGAGACTCGGGCCGCAACGGCGCAAGGCGCACTGAGCGAAGCCAGCGTCAAGGCTCAAGGTGTTATCGATCTCATGAAATCCAAAGGCCTTGAAGCAAAAGACATCACCACCACCAACGTCAGCGTGTACCCCCAGTTCGACGACAAGGGTGTCAAGGTGATTGGTTACGTAGCCAACGAAGGCGTCACTGTGAAGTCACACGACATAAAGGGCGCCGGCGCGTTGATCGATGCCGCCGCCGGCGTGGCGGGCGATGCCATTCGTATGAACGGCGTGTATTTCTCTGTTGAGGACACCACGGCGCTCTATGCCGAAGCTCGCAAGGTAGCCGTTGCTCGGGCCAAAACGCAGGCCCAACAATTGGCAGACGCGGCCGGCGTCACGCTGGGCAAAGTGCGAATTATCACGGAATACGGTGACCAAGGTGGCTACAACCAAAAGCAGTTGCAAGCCGGAGGCGACTTCACAAGAGCGGCTTCAAGCACAACGTACGCCGCGGTTCCCATTGAGGTTGGATCCCAAGAATTGGCCATTTCGGTAACGATGATTTTTGATATCGGCTAGGCGTCAGCGGCTAGTTCGATTCGGTTGCAAACTATAAGGTTTTTCGGTAACACAGGCTGAGGGGATCGCCGGCGTACTTGCCATATTTGGCAGTGCGCCGGTATCCCATTTTTTCGTACAACACGATGGCGCCCGCCTGTACGAGTCCGGTCTCGAGCACTATGGCGTGATGGCCAAATTGGCGTGCCACGCCTTCGAGGGACTCGACTATTGCTCTGGCTACCCCGCGCTGACGCCCTTCTGGGCGTGTGTACATTCGCTTGATCTCCGCAACGCCGTGCTCATCCGAAACGAATGTGCGCATTCCGCCACAGCCAATGGGTCGACCTTCGAGATAGGCAAGGTGAAATGCTCCGCCATGGGGCGTACTGAACTCGGCTCCTGTTGGCTTGCCGGGTGCGTCAGGCACGGCGTACGTCGCCGCGTCTGAGTCGTACATGACCGCGATTTCGAATTGTTGGGCGAGCACCAAACGGCGAGCCACAATAAGCTCAAAATCGACAGGGCGAATCTCCAAAGACATTCCGACACGTTACGAGGTAGCAGGGTCCACGGTTCCCTGGATTTGCCGAGTGGTCGGTAGAGTTGGCCCTCGTGACCGAGCATCCTCTTCAGGCCAAACTTCGCGACCTCGCCGATCGCAAGACGCAGGCCCTCACGGCTGGTTCAGCCCGGTCGATCGAGCGTCAGCATGCCAAGGGCAAGATGCTGGCTCGGGAGCGCATCGATGCATTCCTTGATCCTGGCTCGTTCAACGAACTTGATATGTTGGCCCGCCATCGGTCCACGGCCGCCGGTCTTGAAGAGCACCCCTACACCGACGGCGTCGTGACTGGTTGGGGCACTGTTGATGGTCGCAAGGTGTTCGTGTTCTCGCAAGACTTCACCGTTTTCGGTGGCGCTCTTGGCGAAGTGTTCGCTGAGAAAATTCATAAGGTTATGGACCTCGCTCTCAGCGTGGGTGCCCCCATGATTGGGCTGAACGACGGCGCTGGTGCCCGCATACAAGAAGGCGTCGTGTCGCTGGATTCTTATGGCGGCATTTTCCGGCGCAACGCTATGAGTTCCGGTGTGATCCCACAGATCAGTGTGATCTTGGGGCCGTGCGCCGGCGGCGCGGTGTATAGCCCGGCCATGACCGATTTTATTTTCATGGTGAACGAGTCGTCGCACATGTTCATTACTGGTCCCGACGTGGTGAAGACCGTCACTGGCGAAGAAGTCACGCTCGAAGAATTGGGCGGCGCTAAGAGCCATTCCACGAAGTCGGGGGTGGCCACGTTTGTGTCGCCCGATGAATTGTCGTGTCTTGAAGACGTGCGTTACCTGCTCAGCTTTTTGCCGTCGAATAATTTGGAGCAACCGCCGGCCACTGTGCCCACCGACGACCCCAATCGCCTGTGCCCGGAGCTCAATGAGATTCTGCCCGACTCGCCGAACAAGCCGTACGACATGCGCAGAGTCATCAAGTCGGTAGCCGATGATGGCGAGTTCTTCGAATACTTCCCCAAGTGGGCCGGATCTATTGTGTGCGGCTTTTCTCGCATGAACGGCCACCCAGTAGGCATCGTGGGCAACCAACCCATGATGCTGGCGGGCGTGCTCGATATTGAGAGCTCCGAAAAAGCAGCGCGGTTCGTGCGCACATGTGATGCGTTCAACATTCCGTTGGTCACGTTCGTGGATGTGCCCGGGTTTTTGCCCGGCGTGGATCAGGAGTACGGCGGCATTATCCGCCACGGCGCCAAGCTGTTGTATGCCTTCTGCGAAGCCACAGTTCCTCGCATTCAAATTGTGACCCGCAAGGCGTACGGTGGCGCTTACGTGGTGATGAACTCCAAGTCAATTGGTGCCGATTTGGCGTACGCATGGCCGACCGCAGAACTGGCCGTGATGGGTCCCCAAGGCGCGGTAGAAATCGTGTATCGCCGGGAGCTCAGCGAGGCCGCTGACCCCGTTGCTCGTCGCAAAGAATTGATCGACGAATACACCCAGAAATTCGCTAATCCCTACGCGGCTGCCGAGCGCGGTTTTGTGGACGACGTGATTGACCCAGCCGAGACTCGTATCCGAATTATCCAGGGCCTCGAAGTGTTGCGCAGCAAGCGTGAAGAGTTGCCCAAGCGCAAGCACGGCAACGTACCGCTGTGAGCATGCTGTCGATCTCGCCTGCCCCCACCGACGAGGAGGCAGCGGCGATTGTGGCCGCCGTCGAAGCCTTGTGGCCGAGGCCCATGGTGTTGATGGCGTCGGAACGTGCTCCTGATGTAATGGTGTGGCGATTCAGTGCCCGCTGGTGGGGTGGCCCGTCGGCCGCGGCCCGTCAACGTCCGTGGCTCGGCTGACCTACGTCGCCGCTCGGGACGCAACGCCGAGGCGGTTGTGCGCCGCCCGTGATTTGGCCACGCCGGAGTAGGTTGTAACACTATGCCCGTCGGAGTTCCCGTGCTGTCAAGTGTCGGCGACGATTTCGCCGTGTTTCATATGCCCCTTGAGGTTGGTGCCACCACGCGGATTGTGCACGACTTGAAGCCGAGTTCTGAATACACAATTGACGGCGTCACCTTCACCACTCTGGGTCGGCCGGCTGGGGAGCTATTGAGCGTCTTCGCTACGGCCAACGATGTGCATTTTGGAGAGACACAATGTGGTGTGGTGGGCGGCACCGACATCGGCCCCGTTCATTCCGCAGAGCCCGGTGACCGGCCGTATCCCGAGGTGATGAACGAAGCAGCAATCGCGGAAATGAAAGAGTTGCGTGATGGGCGCGGCCCTGATCACGTGGTCGTCAAGGGCGATCTCACCAATGCGGGAACTCCCGATGAGTACGAAACGTTTCTGCGCTTTTATGGTGCCGCGTTTGGTGACCGCCTCACTCACGTTCGAGGCAATCATGATGCCTACGAGGGCCAGCACCTCGCGCCCCAGGGCCCGCAACGCGTCGATCTCGCGGGGGTCACTGTTTGTTTGCTCGACACCACAATTCCCCGGAAAGCCTCCGGGCAGGTGCCCGCCGAACAACTCGAATGGCTCGACACGGTGGCAAGTGATTCACGTGTTCCTGTGCTCGCAATGGGCCATCACCCCGTGTGGAATTTGGGCGGCGTCAAACGATCGGCCGACTATTTTGGCATCAACCCGGACGATTCCGAGTCGCTCGCCGAGGTCATCAATCGTCGTCCCATTATCGGGGGATATTTCGCTGGCCACACCCATCGAAATCGCGTTCGACGATTCCCGGTGACGGGTGATTTCCGGTGGGTCGAAGTGGCCTCTGTAAAAGATTTTCCCGGAGCGTGGGCAGAATACCGAGTGTACGAATCCGGCATCCAACAAATTTTTCATCGGGTCAGCGATCCAACGGCGCTGGTATGGACGGAGAAGACGAAGAACATGTATCACGGCATTTACGAGGACTACGCCCTCGGAAAAATTACCGACAGGTGTTTCGTCATTTCGACGGCGGCTCCCAAATGAGTGCGCCGCTTCGTGCCGCGTTTTCCGACATGGGCGATGCTCTGGTTTCGCTAGTTGCCGGCATCTCAGAGAGCGAATATGAGCTGCCAAGTATCGGGGATTGGACAGTTCGGGAACTGATCGCCCACACGATTCGCGCCTACTCGCTAATCGGCACCTATCTGGATGGCCCGGTGGTTGAAGGCTCCTGCGCTACGGCCGGCGAATATTTCCGTCGAGCATTGGTTGATCCCGCCACCCACATACAAATCGCCGAGCGCGGCCGGCAATCTGGCATCCAGTTGACTGACCCCGTTGCCCAAACTACGGCCGCCGTGATGGACGGCGTTCGTCGCACCTCACAAGTGGACGACTTGACACTTATGTCAAGTTTCATGGGGCAAATACCGTTCGGTGAATATCTCAGAACACGATTGGTGGAGGCCACCCTTCACTCCCTTGATCTCATCGCGGCCCTTGGACGCGAGATCAGCTTGCCTTCCGATGCCGTACGCCTCACCTTGGACACGCTGCTCGATACCGCCAGCGTTCCGGTCCTTACGTTGATTGCCCAAAGTGTGAGTGGTCGAGCAACGTTGCCATCCGGCTTCAACCTGATTCAATAGTGGCGTGACAAGCGCCTCGGACCCCACGCCATCGGACGTACCAGCCGGCCCGTTGGCCGATATACGGGTGATTGATTTGTCTACTGTGATCGCCGGACCTCAGTGCGCACGGTACCTAGCCGATTTCGGCGCCGATGTGATCAAAGTAGAACGCACCGGCGTGCCCGACACCAGTCGCAACATGGGCTGGATCAATGCCTCAGATGGCGACGCCCTGTGGTGGAAATGGGTGGGCCGCAACAAGCGTTGCATCGAACTCAACCTCAAAGACGCCGTCGACAAAGACGTTCTCTTGCAGCTGATCGACACAGCCAATGTGTTGATCGAAAATTTCCGACCGGGCAAACTCGAAGCACTCGGTTTGGCGCCAGAAGTGCTGCTCGAACGCAACCCCAAATTGGTCATTGTTCGAGTATCTGGGTTCGGGCAATCGGGTCCGTATCGCGACAAGCCAGGCTTCGCCTCGATCGCCGAAGCGCTTAGTGGATTCGCAGCGATAAATGGATCACCCGAGGATGGCCCGTCACCACCGCCGATCGCGCTCACCGACGATGTCACCGGTTTGGCCGCTGCGTTTAGCACCATGGTGGCGCTGCATTCTGGAGTGGGCCAAGTGGTCGACGTGAGCCTTATCGATTCGATTGCCCACATGATGGGCCCACTCATGAGCGTGTACAAACAGTCGGGATATTTGCAACCCCAGATGGGTTCACAACTGCCCTACACCGTGCCACGTGGCTCGTATAAAACCCGTGACGGCAAGTGGGTCGTGGTGTCGGCATCGAGCGATTCTGTGGGCCGTCGGGTGATGGCGATGTTGGGCAAGGGGGATGACCCACGGGTGCAAACATTTGCCGGCCGCATCGAGCACCGTGACGAGGTCCACAAGGCAATGCAAGATTGGACAGCGGCCCACACGGAAGCTGAAGTGATAGCGGCGTTCGATGCCGCTCAAGCCGCAGTGGCCCCCGTATTCACGATGGCCGACATTGACGCCGACCCTCACTATCAGGACCGCCGCGTGTACCAAGAGGTCGACGGCATCACCATGCAAGGCCTGATCGCTCGGCTCTCCCGTACCCCCGGCCGGATCAAGTGGGCGGGTCGCCGGCGGGGTGCTGATACCGCTGAAATATTGAACGAGCTCCAACTCAGAAATGAATAGTGGGGGATAGGGCGCATTTCACCTGTCTGATCGGGCAGAATTGGGGTCATGCAATTGAACCTGGGTGCTCTGGCGCCCCATGTGGACGCCGCTCTTGCCGACCTGGAAGCACGCGAAGCGCTTGATCGCCTGCTCAATCTTGATCACACGTTGTTTCAAGAGGATCCTGAAGAGTGCGCCAACCGCATGGGTTGGCTCCACCGGGTTGCCAACATCGAAGACCTCGAAGCCTTCGCCGCCGAGGCTGCCGCAAATGGATTTACTCATGTGGTGCTCATGGGCATGGGCGGCTCTTCGCTTTTCCCCGAGTTGCTGGCCCGCACCTTCGCCGTGCGCGAGGGCATGCTCACCATTCATGTCATCGACACCACTCACCCAGCCGCCATTAAACGGATCGCCGATGCAGTACCGCTGGCGTGCACAATATTTGTGGCGTCTTCGAAATCGGGTGGCACCGTGGAGACCGCTTCGCATCTGGCGTATTTCCGATCGCTCGTGCACCTGTCGACGCAATTCGTGGCCGTCACAGATCCTGAATCCCCGTTCGCCGAATTGGCCACGAACGCCGAATTTCGTCACGTGTGGTTGAACGACCCCGACATCGGCGGCCGCTATTCGGCATTGAGCTACTTCGGTCTCGTGCCCGGCTCGCTGATGGGCGTCGATCTCACCGGGCTGCTGGCCTCCGCCGATGATGCCGACCTTGATGAGGCAATGCACCTCGGCGCCGTGATGGGAGCTGCAGCACTCAACGGTCGCGACAAGATGACGTTTGTGATCCCGCCTTCGATTGCCGCATTTGGTGATTGGGTTGAACAACTCATTGCCGAGTCGACGGGGAAACACGGCAAAGGCATCGTGCCCGTCGTGAGTGAGACTCTTGGCGACGTGGATTCGTATGGAGATGACCGCCTCTTTGTGAGCCTTGGGTACTGTGCCGAATTCCGGGCCTTGGCCGAAGCAGGTCATCCGTGCGTCACGTTCAACCTGGATGACCCCGATGACATCGGAGCTCTGGTGATGACCTTCGAAGTAGCTACGGCCATGGCCGGCGCCGTGATGGGTATCAACCCCTTCGACCAACCCAACGTGGCGGAAGCCAAAGCAGCTACCAAGGAAGTCCTGGCGGGCACATCGGCTGCCGTGCCAGCGTCACCGTCGATCGCCGAACTGTTGGCCACCATCAAACCAGGCGACTACGTCGCTCTCCAAGGGTTCATCGATCCGGGCACGGAAGACGCATGTGAATTCGCGGGCCTGCGCGTCGCGATTCGCGACCGTTACCGCGTGGCCACCACTGTTGGATTCGGTCCGCGATTTCTGCACTCGACTGGTCAGTTACACAAGGGCGGCGCGCCGTCTGGCGTGTTCATTCAGCTGGTTGACGACACCTGTACGGATCCTGCGATTGATCTCGCTATTCCGAACCAGCCATTTACCTTCGGCACCCTCATCAACGCGCAGGCCGATGGGGATCTCATTACCCTCGCTCATCACGGGCTGCGTTTCGCCCGCACAACACTCGACGAATTGAAAGCAGCATTGGCATGAAAATTGGCATGATCGGTCTTGGAAAAATGGGCGGCAATATGACCGAGCGGTTGCGCCGCGCCGGGCATGAAGTGGTCGGCTTCGACCGCGACCCCAACCTCACGAACGTTCCCGACTTGGCCGGGCTGGTCGCGGCATTGGCCGACCAGCCATCGAAAATCGTGTGGTCAATGGTGCCTGCTGGGGCGCCCACTGAAGCGACGGTCACCGATCTCATCGCCCTCATGGCACCGGGCGACATCATCATTGACGGCGGAAATTCGCGCTACACCGATAGCCAGCGCCGTTCCGTAATGTGCGCCGAGAGCGGCATTGGGTTCATCGATGCTGGCACCTCGGGTGGCGTCTGGGGCCTCACCGAGGGCTACTGCCTCATGGTGGGCGGCACCGTCGACAACGTGGCCACCATGCAACCTATATTCGACGCACTGGCCCCCACGGATGGCTTTGTACACGCCGGCGCCACGGGCGCTGGTCATTACACAAAAATGGTTCACAACGGCATTGAATATGGCCTCATGCAGGCGTACGCCGAAGGCTGGGAACTGTTGATGGCGGCCAGCGCTGATGGCCTACAACTCGATGTGCCCGGTGCGTTTTCGGCATGGCGCAACGGCAGTGTGGTGCGGTCGTGGTTACTCGATCTGGCCGACAGAGCCTTGGTAGATGACCCCTCACTGCACGTGCTGAAGGGCTACGCCAACGACTCCGGAGAAGGGCGCTGGACTGTGGAGGAAGGGATCCGCCTTTCGGTGCCGACGCCGGTCATTTCGGCCAGCTTGTATGCCCGTTTCGTGTCCCGGCAGGACGATTCGCCGGCCATGAAAATGATTGCCGCGTTGCGAAACCAATTCGGTGGCCATGCCGTGGTGCACGAAGCCGATGGCGGAAAATCAGCATGAGCACCTCTGATGCACTCGTACTCTTTGGTGCCACGGGCGACCTAGCACGTAAGAAGATTTTCCCCGCTGTTTATAACTTGGTGGCCAGCGGCGAGATCACCGGCCCCATTGTGGGCGTGGCCTCCAGCCCATGGGATGTAGCCCAGTTACAAGAGCGGGTCTTTGAATCAATCACGGCTGCTCGCATCAGGATCGATGAGAAAGTGTTGGCCAAACTCAACGCCCAACTGGCCTACGTGGGCGGCGATTATCGCGATTCCTCAACGTTTGACAACTTGGCATTAGCACTCAAAGAGTACAAGGCGCCGTTGTACTTTTTGGCTATCCCACCCGAGTTGTTCGACGATGTTGTCGACGGCTTGGCCAGAGTGAATCTCAACGACAATGCCCGAGTAGTCGTAGAGAAACCATTCGGCCGCGATCTGGCAAGTGCTAAAGAGCTCAACGAAACGATTGGTACAGCGTTCACCGAAGACCGCATCTTTCGCGTCGATCACTTTCTGGGAAAACATGCTGTTGAAGCCTTGTTGGTGTTTCGTTTCGCCAACGTACTTTTCGAACCGGTGTGGAACAACCACTATGTATCGAGCGTGCAGATCACGATGGCTGAGACGTTTGGCATAGAGAGCAGAGGGGCGTTTTACGACGGCGTTGGCGCGCTGCGAGATGTTGTACAAAATCACCTTCTGCAAATCGTGGCGTTGCTGGCTATGGAGCCCCCTGTCGACTCGTCGGCGGAATCGCTTCGCGACGAGCGGGTGAAGCTCTTCAAACAAATTCGCACCGTCGAGCCATCCGACGTCGTGCGCGGCCAATATCGGGGCTACCAAGAAGAATCTGGTGTAGCTCCCGGCACCGACACCGAAACTTTTGTGGCTCTTCGCATGAATATCGATTCATGGCGATGGGCCGGTGTGCCGTTCCTTATCCGTACCGGTAAAGGGTTGGCCGCCACGAGCACCGAAGTGCTCGTCGAATTTAAAGAGCCGCCGCGCTTGTTTTTCGCCGACCCATCGCAACCCAAACCGCAACCGAACCACATGCGTTTCCGGCTCGGGAAAAATGACGGTGTGAGCCTGCATTTGCAAACCAAGGCGCCAGGCGACGAGCTCTACAGCCAGTCGCTCGAACTCGACGTCAGCTACGAAGCCACCTTTGGCCACCGTCAAGAAGCCTATGAACGACTTATTGCTGACGCCATCCAAGGCGACGCCACCCGCTTCGGTCGTGAGGATTCGATCAACGAGCAATGGCGAATTCTGGATGAGGTCCTCAGGCATCCCCAGCGCGTGCAGCTGTACACGAAGGGCACTTGGGGTCCTGAATCTGGCAGTCGTTTGATGCCCAACGGCACCAGTTGGCACGAACCGGTTTAGACGAGCCGGTTTAGACGAGCCGCACGATGGCTGCGATGGCCTTGTAGGCCGCCTCAGCGGGGCCCAACTCATCTGGCCGCAACAGGTTGGCCATGATGGCCAACGCCCACTCCATGAGGCTCTTGGAGTGCATGCCTACACGGGTCAGTTCCTTCATCACCATTGGTTGGCCAATCACCTTGGTGAACAGCCGCGCCACCTTGAAGTACAACTCGTATTCGGCGTTGAGTTCGCGCTCGTAGCGTGTCAACGCTGCGGCGTTGTTCGTCGAAAGCGCTTCACCAACCACGTCGGCGGCCATGCGTCCAGTTTCGTAGGCGTAGTCGATGCCCTCACCGTTGAATGGGTTGACGCTGCCGGCTGCGTCGCCAACCACCAGGAATGTCGGCCCACTCTTGGGCGATATTGAACCAGCCATGGGCAGACGCCCGCCAGTGGGCGCACACACGGGATTTTCGGCGTCGATGCCCCAGTAGGCCGGTGCAGTGGCCGCGAACTCGCGCATCAAGTGAGAGGTGTTGACGCTTTTCCAATCGCGAAACGTGCTCAGCAGACCGATGCCTACGTTGATGGTGCCATCGCCAACCGGGAAAATCCAGCCATATCCAGGCAGACTTTTGCCTTCACGATCGCGCACATCGAGCGCAGATTCGATGAACCGATCATCGTGGCGATCGCTCTTGTAATACGTGCGGATGGCCATGCCCTGCGGGTATGAACGGTCGCGAGTGGTACCCAGCGCCCGGCCAAACCGAGAGTTGGCACCGTCGGCCACGATCACGTAGCTGGCACGAATTTCTTCGTACGCGCCGGTGGCTTTCGACTTCACGATGGCACCGCGAACAAGGCCTCGTTCCACTATGGGATTGATTGCCTCAGTGCCCTGTCGCAACACTGCGCCCGACTTCACTGCATTGTCGGCCACCATTTGGTCGAGCTCCCGGCGTTTCACCACAAAGCCGTGCGACGGATAAATGGGATGCTCTGGCCACTTCATTTCCAACGAAATCCCGTGGGCCACGGCACGGAGGCCGTCAAACCGGTGGAAGTCCTTGAGCCGTTCACCGAGGCCCATGTCGTTGAGTTGCTTTACTGCTCTGGGAGTCAGACCGTCGCCGCAGGTTTTGTCGCGCGGGAAGGTCTTGCGTTCAACGAAACAGACATCGTGCCCTGCTTCAGCTAACCAATATGCGGTACTTGCTCCTGCCGGCCCCCCACCGACCACGAGCACGTCGTGGCGGCTATCTGGCATCCGTTATGGCTTCTTCGTGGTGGTCGTCGCAGCACCTGCATCGCCAGAGGGCGCCTTGCCTGAACACTCTGCGAGGTAGTCGACAGAAGGAGCCAACTTGTCGTCGGGCTTAGCTGCGCCGTACCACTCGATTCGTTCGTAACACACGATCGCCGAGACTTG
This sequence comes from Acidimicrobiales bacterium, assembly GCA_038231795.1. Taxonomy (GTDB): domain Bacteria; phylum Actinomycetota; class Acidimicrobiia; order Acidimicrobiales; family JBBRKR01; genus JBBRKR01. Next base: position 45,999 of record JBBRKR010000005.1, on the reverse strand, counting down.
TTCCTTGGTGAGCTGGCCTTCAAACTTGGGCATGTATTGGCCCTTGCTGTACGACCCACCAATATGGGGCCCGCCCTCACGATCGGGGTTGCCATATGGCTTACCGTCAAACACTTTGGATCCAGACAACACGAACGCCGTCTGCTCGTCGGCGTTGAGGAACGTCTTGTTGACTTCGCCTTCAGACAGCTTGCGGCCCGTGCCGCCGCCACCTTCAGCTCCGTGACAACCCGCACAGTTTGTGCGGAAAAGGGTGGCGCCTTCGGCGATGGGGCCAGTAGCCCCCGCCGGCTTGGCATCGAGCGTGGCGGCATAGATGAAGCCCCACAACGGTAGTAGCGCCACGACAGGCATTGCCCACATAGGGATACGTGTGCGTGTTTTAGCGGCCACGATGTAGGCAGGCTCTGCCTTCACCACGGGGGCGGCTTGGGCGACCACGGCAGCAGCAACGCTGGGCGCAGCCTCGACAGCCTTGGAAACTGATGCAGCTCCAGCGTCGCCAGAAGACTCGGCAGATGCTTCGCCGGCTCGCCGGTCCTTGGACCGCTTCAGAAGATATTCGGGAATTTCAGTCAACGCTGGCTCCAGAGTCGTCGTCGGAAAGACGTTCTTACCCTCGTTACTTTAGGCCGTTCGGCCTGCCCGATACCAAGCACGCACCAAGTTGATTGGAAAGAGCCGTGAACTTGCTGGGAAATGTCGCTAAAACAGCAGTGCCGTGGTAGAACCGCGGCACTGTTCGCACGCTTGAGTTGTCCGCCAATTACTCTTGTGAGTGAATTCACGAAGTACCGTTCATAGTAGAAATTTTCGCCCTACTTGCAAGACGAAAGAACTCCCATGTTGACGACGATTCTCGTCGGAAAAGAGGTGCCCCGACCATGATGGCATTGATTGTTGCGGCCGTTGCCACCTTTGGCATGACAGGCCTGATCGTGTTCTACGCCCGGTTGCGTCCCATTGGCACACCCCACACGTGGGGCGAGGCCATGCTCGGCGCCACCTATGTGTATTTTTTGATGTTTGTTGCGTACGGCGTTTTCCCTCATCAATGGTTGACGTATGCCGACAAAGATTTGTTGTGGCGAAGCGACAAATTCTTCGAGCCGTGGCTGGGGCTGACCGGTGCTCACGGACTTATTCCAATTAAGGGATTTGGTCAAATTTTGCTTCCTAAGGCCGCTGTTAAAGACATTGTGGCCGTTACGATTTATGCCGTGGCACTTGTTACTCACGGCAAGATGTGGACCTTCTGGCAAACACGTGGCAAGGTCAAAAAAGCTATTGCCTCGTCCAGTGAATTCGGGCGTCCACTCGTACGGTCAGAGGGATAGGAGCGCCGTATGGCTAAAACTGACGCCAACCCGCCCCTGCCAGAATTTTCGACTCAATACATTTTGCAAGAAGTCGACAACGACTATTTGGCCAAACGGGTCAAACCAAAGCAATTCATCCACATCGATCAGTCCGAGTGCATTATGTGCGAGGGTTGCGTGGATATTTGCCCATGGAAATGCATTCACATGGTCACACCCGATGCCATTGCCGAAGCCGTAAATACCGAGCTTCCCGGCACCGACCCTGGTGATCACGTGGTGTTCTTAATCGACGACGACGTTTGCACGCGCTGTGCATTATGCGTCGATCGTTGCCCAACTGGCGTCATTATTCTCGGAAAAACTGGCGTTGCCGCACGGGAAGGCGATGCTCATCAACGCACCGCCACCCACGGTTACGCGTACGGCTTGCGGCTGTAGGAAAGGCAAAAGAGCATGGCTAACGACACAATCGGAAATCGCCCCGCGATCGCCGAAAAAATGAAGGAACTACCTGCCAAGGTGCAGGGTTCACAAGCGTGGACCTCGATCTTCCGGCCCGGGTCTATCTTTCGCAAGGGCTACTCCGACAGCCCCCGTAACCGCTCATATGTGATCATGAACTCGGTGCTGTACCACCTGCACCCAGTGAAGGTAAAACGGCACGCCGTGCGAGTCAGCTACACGCTATGCCTCGGCGGATTGTCGTTCTTCCTGTTCATCATCCTGACCGTCACGGGCATCTTCTTGATGTTCTTTTATCGACCCACTGCAGCCGCAGCGTGGAACGATATCTACACGTTGCAAACGTCCGTCACCTTCGGACTCTTGGTGCGAAATATGCATCGTTGGGGCGCTCACTTGATGGTGCTCAGCGTGTTTCTCCACATGGCCAGAGTCTTTTATCACGGGGCTTATAAGGCACCGCGAGAATTCAACTGGGTCATTGGCGTGATTCTGCTTACGCTCACATTGCTCCTGTCCTTTACCGGTTACTTGTTGCCATGGGACCAGTTGTCGTTGTGGGCCGTGACCGTGGGTACCAACATGATGGGATACACACCGGCCTTGGGTAACCAGGTGAAATTCGCGTTGCTTGGCGGCGCCGAAATCGGCGGCGAAACGCTGCTTCGATGGTACGTGTTACACGTGCTGATGCTGCCGTTCGTGATCGTGATCTTCATGGCTATCCACTTCTGGCGTGTCCGCAAGGACGGCGGGATTTCGGGTCCATTGTGATGGTGCATATCAACTTTCTAAGTGAGGTGATCGCATGACCGAGATCCCAGAACATCTCCGCAAGCGGGCCGAAGAAGCCAAAGCAAAAGCAGCTGCAGCAAAGGGCGCCGATGAGGCTGTCCCCACTGCCGTTGCTTCGGCAGCGGCTACGGATTCGCGTATTCCTGCTCATCTGTTAGAGCGCAGCAAGTCGGCTAAGTCGAAGGCTGCTGGCGGCGACACTGCGGATGCTTCAGCATCGAGTGATGCCGTTGCCACCGCGGTCAAGGCAGGTGCCGCTGTTGCTACTGCTCCGTTACCGGTTGCCACCGGTCCAGGAGGACACACGCAAAGGCTGCTAACGGTCGTCAAGTCGGGCTCGATTCAAGACGTGAAATCGTCCCCTGTCGACAAGGTACACACGTGGCCTCACTTGTTGATCGTGGAATTTGCCGCCGCCTTGGCTATGACAGCATTTTTGCTTATCGTTTCCACTTTTGTGAATGCTCCGTTGCAGCGCTTGGCCAACACCAACCAAACGCCAAACCCGTCCAAGGCACCCTGGTACTTTCTCGGACTCCAGGAACTGCTCACCATGTTCCACCCGATGGTGGCCGGTGTGACCCTTCCTGGTGTGGGCATGTTCGCCCTCATCTTGGCCCCCTATACCGACAAAAACCCATCCAACAAGCCAGAAGATCGCAAGTTCGCCATCTCGCTGTTCACGTTGTTCATGATGTTCTGGTCGGTACTCGTCATTATCGGCTCGTTCTTCCGAGGTCCAGGTTTCAACTTCGTCTTCCCATGGCGAAGCGGCTTGTTCTTCGAGCTGTAAGGAGATTTTTATGAGCACAGGAACAATCGTTGTTATTGCCATCCCGGTACTTCTCGTCCTGGCAGGCTTGTTGGCATACGCCAACATCCGTCGTCAAGGTTCAAGCAAGGCCACAGGCGTGTTGGCCAGAGAAACCATCAAGCGCGATTCGAGTACGGCTGTTGCCGTAGGAACGTCGAGCGCTCCAACGGGACGCGAGATTGAACGCGCCGCTGTGGTGGGTCGATCCAATGTGGCAGTCGAGGTGCGTCCTACTGCTGAGATTGCGCCATGGACCCCACCTGACCGTGAAGAGATTGGCATGGCCCGTCGGCAGTTTCTTAACCGCGGTTTAGTCACCATGATGACGCTTGGTCTGTCGGGTTTCGGAGTGTCGTTACTTGCGTTCCTTTGGCCCAAAGTGGGCGTGGGTTTCGGTAGCGATATCGCATTGGGATCCAAACAAGATGTCGATACGAAGCTCGACGCCGCCAAGGGGTTTGCCTACTTTCCAGAAGGCCGTTTGTACATCACCCGGTATCCAGCTGATGCCGTATCGAAGGCCGAGAAGGCGTATTCAGGTGGCGTGCTCGAAGGTATGAAGGCAGGCTATGTGGCGCTGTACCAAAAGTGCCCTCACTTGGGTTGTCGCGTGCCGCAGTGTGACACCTCTCAATGGTTCGAGTGCCCATGCCATGGTTCGCAATACAACCGAGTTGGCGAAAAGAAGGGCGGTCCTGCCCCTCGTGGAATGGATCGATTTGCGATGAAAGTTACGCCTGACGGCAGTGTCGTCGTATCCACGGGAGCCCTTTCGCAGGGTCCGCCGATTGGCACCAACACCAGCGGCCAAGAGACTGAAGGACCGCATTGCGTGTCCGGCGGCGAGAAAAAGCACTAAGGGGCTTTCGTGATTTTTGGACTTGCAGCAACTAAATCGGCAGCGCTCGTCATTGCCGTTGTATTCACGTTGGGCTGGGCCGTGTATCTCATCGGCAACTGGCGCAAAGCCCGGCCCGAAGTTGGATCCGAATCCGAGCTAGCGGCCAACCGAAGCGAGTATTTCGACGACGAAGAACTCGAAGGACCCAAGCTCGAACGAGCGCAAGGCATTGCTCTCATTTTCTTAATTATTGCTGGCGTTGGCCTTCCGTTGTATTGGCTCAATGAGCCCACACGGCAAGCGAACAAGATCGCCGAATCGAAAAGCACCCTGGGTCTGTGGGGAAGCGAGTTGTACGCCACGACGGCGGAAGGTGGCTTCAACTGCGCCGGGTGTCACGGCGGCCTGAAGGGCGGCAACGTGAAGTACACCTTGACTGAGTACGTGCGTGTAAACGACGTGGTGCAGGTCGACGATAAGGGCAACCCCAAGACCACGGTGCGTCAGGTCGAATGGAAGGCTCCTGCGCTAGATACGGCGTTGCTGCGATACAGCAAAGACCAAGTGAAGTACATCCTTACCTATGGTCGTTTGCATTCCCCAATGCCAGCGTGGGGCATTGCTGGCGGTGGCCCTATGAACGATCAACAACTTGATTCGCTCATCGAGTACTTGAGCGAAAATCAAATTACCTCGGAACAGGCCAAAGCCGATGCCGCGGAATATGGCACCGACGGCGCCAAGCTTTTCGATGCGTTCTGCGCCCGTTGCCATACTGCCCGATATTCCTACGGCGAAGACAAGACCACAGATGGCAAGTCACAGGCCGGCAATGGATGGTTTGGCCCTGCCCTCAACGGAGGGCGGACACTCCGCCAATTTCCTGCCATCAGCCAGCAGATTGACTTTGTCACGAAGGGCGTCGATCAAGGCAAGAAGTACGGCGTAGCTGGCCAGTCGAGTGGACGAATGCCCCATTTCGAGCAGTCGATGACCAAGGAACAGATCGCAGCGATCGTCGAATTTGAGCGGAGTCTGAAGTAACCATGCACACATTGATTGCCGCTATCGGCTGGAACCCAGAGCTCCGTGGCATCACCACAGTGATGATCGCTGTGGGGGTGCTTATTGGCTTTACGTATTTAATCATTGCCACCAATACGGGTTCCCGTTTGGGTTTCCTCATCACGTGTGCTGCCCTGTTTGGGTGGATGACCATCATGGCCACCACGTGGTGGATTTATGGCATCGGCCTGAAGGGCCGAGAGCCGCAATGGAAGGTCAAAAACATCGTTAACGGCCCCATTGCGAATTCCACCATTGAGCAGGCACACGATCTCACGAAGTGGCGCAGTCTGACCGTAGAAAACGGCATCCGATTGGAAGCCGAGAATGCTGCTGACGCCGAGATGGTAAAGCTCAAAATTTTCGAGTCGACGGCTGACTTTTCATCGTTGAATGGGTTTATCTATGGCGGTGAGCCATTTGCGCGACCAGCTATTCCATATTTGATTCCCAAGTTTTTCCATAAACCTTTGTATGCGGTGATCCAGGTGCAGGCCAACAAAAAGGTGGCCGTGCCGTTCGGTCAGGCGCCACCCAAGGCCGAGAAAGATCTAACGCAACCAGTTGTCTCGGTTGTACTTATCCGCGATTTGGGATCGAAGCGATTCCCTCCGGCCATGATCACGTTGGGATCGCTGATGTTTTTTCTCATGTCTGTGGGGTTACTGCACACTCGTGACAAACGAGTGATGGTTAATCGCTCGCAGCCGCTGGCAATCGAACGAGCGTAAGGAACGATATGGGTCAGTATCTGCCGATCCTCGCCCTACTGGTGCTGGCGGTTGTGTTCGCCGCCTTGAGTTTCGTAGCGTCGAAGTTGTTAGCACCGCGTAAGCCATCGGCGATCAAATCATCGCCTTATGAGTGTGGCATCGAGCCCAGTCGCACGCCGCCTGAGCGGTTCCCTGTCAAGTTCTACTTGATCGCCATGATTTTTATCGTGTTCGACGTCGAACTCATTTTCTTGTATCCGTATGTGGTCGCCCACAAGTCCCTTGGGCTATTTGGTCTTCTTGAAATCGTGATGTTTGCTGTCAGCGTTTTCGTAAGTTTCGTGTACCTAATTGCTAATGGCGCTCTCGATTGGGGTCCCGCTCAACGGTTTACCAAGCTAGATCCAATGTTGAGCGCAAGCCGTACCACAGCCACCACTGTGCGCCGGGTTGGCATGGATGGACGCGAAATACAGGCCGGCGCAGCCGCTACTGGAGAGGCCGCATAATGGGTTGGGATGTGTCAAAGGGGCTTGAAGGCCTCGATCACAATTTTGTTACCGGCAATATCGAAAACCTTGTGAAGTGGGCACGGGCCCGGTCGTGCTGGCCAGCCAGCTTCGGCTTGGCGTGTTGTGCCATTGAAATGATGGCCGCCGGCAGCGCCCACTACGACCTCAGTCGTTTCGGCATGGAAGTGTTTCGTGGTTCGCCACGCCAGGCCGACCTCATGATTGTGGCTGGCCGCGTCAGCCAAAAGATGGCTCCCGTTCTTCGGCAGATCTACGACCAAATGATGGAACCAAAGTGGGTCATCTCCATGGGCGTGTGCGCATCGAGCGGCGGCATGTTTAACAACTACGCCATTGTGCAGGGCGTCGACCAGATTGTCCCCGTCGACGTCTACGCTCCGGGCTGCCCACCAGGGCCCGAGACTCTTATCCACGCCATTGTCACGCTGCACGGCATGATCCAATCCGGTGAGCTCACCCGCCGTCGCGACGTCACGAAAGCCGGTGCCGAGTTCCATCTCGAGCCCGCAGCTCCCGGTGCGCAAGCCGTATCGATTGGTTTGCGTTAGCCCATGACCGACGTCGCTCCAATTGAGCCTGAGGTGCCCGCCACAATGTTTGGGGCGCTGCTCACTGAAACCCATGGCCAATCAGTACTTCACACCACGCCCGCCGATTACCTCAAGCTGATCAAGGCCCTCGCCGACGATGGCTTCGCGGTGGCGCTCGATGTGTGCGGTGTGGACTATTTGGTGCACATGGCCCGTAGTCTTCCGGCCGGCATGACGCCTGAGCGATTTGAAGTTGTGGTCAACATGCTGGACATGTCCAAGATGCGTCGGATTCGGGTGCGGTGCCAGGTGCCGGAGTCGAACCCGTTAGTGGCCTCTCTATATTCATTGTTTCCCGGAGTGGAAGCCATGGAACGTGAGTGTTTCGATCTGGTGGGAATCAGCTTCGAAAATCATCCCGACCTCACCAGAATCCTGATGCCAGAGAGCTGGGTCGGGCATCCGTTGCGCAAGGATTACGACATTGGCAAGATTCCCGTGCAGTTCAAAAACGACGGGGCGAAGGTGCGGTCATGACCACCCTCGATCGTGATCCAAAGGAACTGCGAAACCTCGATCCCGAAGAACTGCAACCACGTTCTTCGGTCACGCCTGCACAGCTGATGCGTGAAGAAGGCGCAGTGTTGCGCATGTCGGAAGCCGCAGCAGCAGCCTTGGGCGACAATGATTTCGACGTCGACAACGACGAGCAAACAATGATTATCAACATGGGCCCACAGCACCCGTCGACCCACGGCGTATTGAGGCTCATGCTGGAACTCAAAGGCGAGCAGGTAGTTCGTACTAAGCCAATCGTGGGCTACTTGCACACCGGCATGGAGAAGCAAGCTGAGCAACTTAGCTACATGCAGGGCGGCACCAATGTCACCCGCATGGACTACGCCAGCCCGTTGAGCAACGAGCTCGTGTTCTCGATGGCGACCGAAAAACTGCTAGGCATCGACGGCGATATTCCCGACCGAGCCACGTGGATTCGTATGCTCATGGTCGAGCTGAATCGCATGTCGAGCCACATGCTGTTCCTTGCCACCAACGGCATGGATCTTGGTGCGGTGGGCATGATGATCTACGGCTGGCGTGAACGCGAAGAGATCCTGCGATTCTTCGAAAAGGTCACAGGCCTGCGCATGAACCACAACTACATTCGCCCCGGCGGTGTAGCTGCTGACCTACCAGACGGTTGGCGCGACGACGTTTTGCGATTGCTGGAAACGCTGCCCGATCGTCTTGCCGAATTCGATATTTTGATGACAGGTCAGCCGATCTGGCGTCAACGCACCCAAGGCGTAGGCGTGATTACTGCCCAAGAAGCGATAGCACTTTCTGCGACTGGCCCAATTTTGCGCTCGACCGGCGTGGCGTGGGATCTTCGGCGGTCGATGCCGTATCTCAAGTACGACGAGCTCGATTTCGACGTGGTCGTGGGCAGTTTCGGCGACACGTTCGACAGGTATGCCATCCGTCTGAACGAGATTCGCGAGTCGATGAAAATCGTGCGTCAAATCCTCGACAAGATGCCGATGGGCGACTTCCGTATCCAAGATCGCAAGGTCACGCCGCCGCCTCGCGGGCGAATCGATGAATCGATGGAAGCGCTGATTCACCATTTCAAGATCTTCACTGAAGGCTTCCGAGTTCCAGAGGGCGAGGTGTATGTAGCCATCGAATCTCCCCGTGGTGAGGTGGGTTGCTACATGGTGTCTGATGGTGGTCCCAAGCCGTACCGTATGCATTTTAGAGGTCCTAGTTTCGTGAACATTCAATGTCTTCCTCACATGATGCGCGGCGGGTTCATCGCCGACGCGGTGGCCGTCATTTCCTCCGTGGATCCAATCATGGGAGAGGTGGATCGGTGAGCCGCCTTACTGCCGACAACGAGAAAATCGCCCACGAAATTATTGGCCGTTACCCCCGTAAGCGCAGCGCCATGATTCCGCTGTTGCATCTCGCGCAAGAGCAAGACGGCTACGTGGCGAACGACGCCATGGCTCAGATCGCGGAGCTAGTTGGCTCGACCCCCGCAGAGGTTTTGGGCACGTGCAGCTTCTACGAAATGTTCAAACGCGAACCGGTTGGCAAATATCTGATCAACGTGTGTACGAATATTTCGTGCCAACTCATGGGCGGCGAAGAACTGCTGCACCATGTGGAACATCGTCTTGGCATCCATCACGGTGCCACCACCGCCGATGGCATGTTCACTATTGAAGACGTGGAATGCATCGCGGCGTGTACGGAGGCGCCGTGCCTCCAGGTGAACTATCGGTACTTTCATAAGATCACCAACGACGAAGTCGACACCTTGATCGACGAGATTCGAGCGGGCAAACGCACCGACGACATTCCCCCGCACGGGACACTGGCCAAAGTGCGCCAGCATGTACCGGCTGGGCATTGGGCGGGGCGCGGTGGCGAAGGCCTTCCCGTAATTCCTGGACAGGCCAACTGATGACCGACACCGCTGCTCCCATTGCCAAGGGCCCTGCGCCCAAGATTGTTTCATCGCGTTTCGACTTGGTTGATGGCCACACGTTGCAGGGCTACGTGCGCACTGGTGGCTACACCGCTTTGCGCAAAGCACTCACAATGTCGCCTGAAGAAGTCACTGCCGAAGTGAAAACGGCCAACCTGCTCGGTCGTGGAGGCGCTGGATTTCCCGCCGGTGTGAAATGGGGTTTTTGTCCCCCTGGTGTGTTCCCTCGCTACCTCGTGATCAATGGCGATGAATCTGAGCCGGGCACCTATAAGGACCGATTGCTCGTCGAACGCGACCCTCACCAATTGATTGAAGGCGTGCTCATTGCCGCCTATGCCATTGGTGCCGCTCAGGCGTTCATCTATATCCGTGGCGAGATGGCACACGCCCAAGAGCGGGTGGCCGCCGCCCTCAACGAGGCTTACGCTGCTGGCTTCGCCGGGCATCGGGTGTGCGGTAGCGATTTCTCTGTCGACGTCGTCTTGCATTGGGGTGCTGGCGCCTACATCGTCGGCGAAGAAACTGCACTTATCGAATCGTTGGAAGGCAATCGGGGAATGCCTCGCTTGAAGCCTCCCTATTTTCCGGCCGTCAAGGGCCTGTACATGCAGCCCACCATCGTTAACAACGTGGAGACCATGGCCAACTTGCCGTGGATCGTTCTCAACGGCGGCGCCAAATTTGCCGAATTGGGCAACGGCAAATCAACCGGCACACGCCTGTTTGCATTGTCGGGCCACGTGAACAAACCGGGCGTATACGAAGTCGAATTGGGCGTCACGACGTTTCGGGACTTGTTTGAAAAACCCGAATACGGCAATGGCATTCGCGACGGGCACAAGCTCAAGGCCTTCATCCCGGGCGGCGCCAGCGCTCCTTGGCTTTACGAAGAGCATCAAGATCTCCCGTTGTGTAAACCCACCATCGACCAGGCCGGCTCGATGCTCGGTTCTGGTGCCATCGTGGTGATGGACGAGACCACCGACATGGTGAAGGCCGCCCTGCGCCTGGTGCGGTTCTTTGCCCGTGAGAGTTGTGGCAAGTGCACGCCGTGCCGTGAGGGCACCACGTGGCTGGAACGAATTTTGGACCGCATATTGGCTGGTAATGGCCGCCCTGAAGACGTGCGTTTGTTGATGGACGTGAGCGACAACATTTCGATTGGCCTGGCGTGGCCGCCTCGCCAAACCACCATTTGCCCGCTCGGCCAATCGGCCACAACGCCCATTGCGTCGGCAGTCATGCGATTCCCCGACGAGTTCGCCAAATATGTTGGCGGCAGCGTCGAATTGAAAGTGAAGCCACGGGGCTCGGCCTTTGTTGGCCCCCTTACGGTGACCTCGGAGCCAGCGAATGTCTGATACTCAAGCCGTAGAAGCGCCAGCTAAAACCACCATCACTGTGGTGGTCGATGGCGTGTCGATAGAAGCGAATCCTGGCGAATTGGTGATCAACGCCGCCAAGCGTGCAGGCGTGGAAATTCCGCACTTCTGCTACCACCCGCGCATGGAACCAGTCGGCATGTGTCGCATGTGTTTGGTCGATATTGATACCGGGCGCGGGCCAGCGTTGCAGCCCAGTTGCATGATCCCCGTGGCCCCCGGCATGGTCGTGGGCACTACCAGCGACACTGTCACCAAAGCCCAAGATGGCATGCTCGAATTCCTGCTCATCAATCACCCGCTCGATTGCCCGGTATGCGATAAGGGTGGCGAGTGCCCGCTGCAGGATCAAACTGTGGCCTATGGCCCCGGCGAGAGCCGTATGGTCGAAGAGAAGCGCCACTTCGAAAAGCCCATCCCGATTAGCGACCTCGTTTTTCTGGATCGCGAGCGCTGCATCCTGTGCGACCGGTGCACCCGGTTCGCTTCCGACGTGGCTGGCGACGCTCTGATTCAATTCACAGAGCGCGGCAATAACACGCAAGTGATGACGTTCCCCGACGAGTCTTTCGCGTCGTACTTCTCTGGCAACGTTGTGCAGATTTGCCCCGTCGGCGCGCTCACTGCGAAGCCCTACCGTTTCAAAGCCCGCCCGTGGGATCTCGAACAAACTGAGTCCACATGCACCACCTGCTCGGTGGGCTGTCGTATCACCGTGCAGTCGAGCCGCGATGAATTGTTGCGCTACCAGGGTGTCGATTCCGATCCGGTTAACTGGGGTTGGTTGTGCGACAAGGGCCGTTTCGGTTTTGAATCAGTCAACTCCACAAACCGTTTTACCCAGCCACTCCTCAAGGGCGAAGTCACCTCATGGTCTCAAGCGCTCGATGCTGCGGCCGGCGCCATCAAGGCTGCTATTGATCGCGATGGACCCAAATCGGTGGCCATGATTGGCGGCGCCAATGGCACCAATGAAGATGCCTACGCATGGGCCAAATTGGCCAAGACCATCATGGGCACCGGCAACGTCGACGCCCAATTGGGCGACGGACTTTCGGCCGACGCTTTGCTTGGTCTCCCTCGAGCAACCATCGATGAAGCTTGCGCTGCTGGCGTATTGCTTGTGATATCGCCCGACATCAAAGAAGAGCTTCCCGTGTTGTTCATTCGCTTGCGTGATGCAGTGATGAACCGTGGGCTCAAGATCGTGGAAGTCACGCCGAAGGCCACTGGTCTGTCGTCGTTGGCCGCAGTTTCAGTACAGCACCGCCCCGGCGAAGGCGCTGAAGCTGTGCGGGCAATTTTGGGGCAAGCAACGACCGGGCAAATTTCCGTATTGCCCGATGTGATCGCCAAGGCCGCAGGGTTGCTGGGCGGGGCAGTCAACGTGGCCATTGTGGGCCGCACCAACCTGGCCGAGCCAGTGTCGGCTTCTGCGGAAGCGATCTCTGCCGTGATCGCTGCCTCCGGTGACACCAAGTTCTTGGCCGTCACTCGCCGCGGCAACACGCTTGGCGCTTTGGAGATGGGCTTGACTCCGGGAGTTCTCAGCGGCCACCGTGTCGGCGGGCCTGAGGGCCTCGACACCAACGGCATTTTGCAAGCGGCTTCAGAGGGCAAGATTTCGGTGCTCGTTTTGTTGGGTGCCGATCCCCTGAGCGATTTTGCCGACAGCGATTTGGCCCGTCGTGGCTTGGCCGGAGTGGGCACCGTGATCGCAATCGACACATTGCCAAACGACTCGAACGCGCTCGCTCACGTGGTACTGCCAGCGTCAGGATTTGCCGAAAAGTCGGGCACCACCACCAACCTCGAAGGACGCGTTTCGACGCTCGCTCAAAAAGTCACCAGCCCGGGAACAGCTCGGGCCGATTGGATGATCGCCACCGAGTTGGCGTGGCGTCTGGGTGGCGATTTGGGAATCGAATCAACCGCCGATGTGTGGACCGAAGTGGCCAACGCTTCTGCATATTTTGCAGGTTGTTCGACGGCTGCCTTTGGTGCTCCTGGCGCCGCCGATGGCGTGTTGTTGCCAATGCCGGTCACTTCGGTGTCGCTTGGCACGATTGCTTCCGCCGACGAATCCGAAGCCACGGAAGCTGGCGGCGAATCGGCCGGCAGCACACAAATGCTCGTTACCTTCGCCACCACCACAACCGTCCATCGGCCGGCTCCCCAAGATGCATTCAGCCTCCGTTTGATCGTGGGCCGGGAGCTGTACGACGATGGCGTGGCGTTGCACAACTCAGCCAGCATGTCGCATTTGAATCGGGGTGGCGTCATGCAACTTGGCAGCCACGATTTCGATCAGCTTGGCATTCGCCCCGGCGAACGAGTGCGGGCCACATCGAGCCGCACCTCGCTTGTTGTAGAAGTCAAACGCAATGACGCAGTGCCCAGAGGCAGCGTGTACATGGCGTTCAATCAACCGAACGTGTCGGCTGCGGATCTCATCGATGCCACCAGTGCCACAATCGACATTCGACTAGAAACGATCAGCTAATGGGCGCAGATCCAATGCTCGCGGGCAACATCGACATCTGGGTGGTGTTGATAGTTTTGCTCAAAGTTTTCGTGACGTTCGCGTTCTTGATGGTTGCCGTGATGTTCATGGTGTGGTTCGAACGCAAAGTCATTTCCGATATGCAAAACCGAATCGGTCCCAACCGGGCAGGCCCGTGGGGATTGCTCCAGACACTTGCTGACGGCATCAAGCTCTTTTTCAAAGAAGATTTGATTCCCGATAAAGCCGATCGCAGAGTGTTTCAATTGGCTCCATACCTGAGTCTGGTACCCGCCTTTTTGACCTTTGCCGTAATTCCGATTGGTGGCGATTTCGCCAAGAAGTCGGGAGTGGTGAAAATGTTCACCCACCACACTTTCCTGCAGTTGGCAGACCCGCCAATTGGCGTGTTATTCATCTTGTCGATGTCAGGAATAGCGGTGTACGGCATCATGCTGGCTGGCTGGTCGTCGGGCTCGAAATACCCGTTGTTGGGTTCAGTGCGGGCGTCGGCGCAGATGGTTTCTTACGAAGCAGCGCTCGGCCTTTCAGTGCTCACCGTGGTGCTGGTATCTGGCACGTTGTCGACGCACGGCATCGTGTTGGGGCAATCCTCGATCCGCAACTGGAATATCGTGCAGACGGGCTTTATCCCCTTTGTCGTGTTCCTCATCGCAGGCACTGCAGAAGCGAACCGCCCACCATTTGACTTGGTGGAGGCCGAGCAAGAACTGGTTGGAGGATTCAACACCGAGTATTCGTCGATCCGATTCGCGTTGTTCTTCCTCTCCGAATTCATGAACACCGTCACGCTGTCGGCAATCATCGTGACGCTGTTCCTTGGTGGTCCTCAAGAGATCTTCCACATCCCTGGGCCGGGCTGGCTGTTGGGAATGTTCTGGTTCTTCCTCAAGCTGTTCGTGTTCTTGTTCACCATGGTGTGGTTCCGGGGCACGTTGCCTCGCTTGCGTTACGACCAGTTGATGGACTTCGGATGGAAGGCGCTCATCCCACTGTCGTTGGCGTGGCTGCTCATTATGAGCGCCGTGCGTTTGGCCCGCAACGAAGGCTGGAATGTGCCGGGAGTCATCGCCATTTGTTTGGTTATCGCGGCGTTGTTCTATGGGTTGCTCGTAGCAGCCATGAATAAAAGTAAATCCAATAGCGAACTCATCGAGGTGAAGTAATGGGGTACCTCCAAGGATTCGCCGTCACGTTCTCAAAGCTGTTTAAGAATTCGGCTACGGGCGCAGTTGTCACGACGGAATACCCGGAAGAGAAGCGGGTCAAAACTGAGCGGCTGCATGGCCGCCATGTGCTGAACCGCTACGAAGACGGCATGGAAAAATGTATCGGCTGCGAGTTGTGCGCTGGCGTGTGCCCCGCCAAATGCATCTACGTGCGTGGTGCCGACAACGATCCCATGAACCCCACCTCGCCGGGGGAGCGATTCGGTTTCGTGTACGAAATCAATTACCTGCGTTGCATTCATTGCGACCTGTGCGTCGAGGCGTGCCCCACAGAAGCCATCACCGAATCCAAGATGTTCGAGTTCTCATTCTTGAACCGTCAAGACGCCATTTACACCAAGGCTGAATTGGTTGTCGGCGACGACGGTAAGCCGCAACAATTGCCGTGGGAAGACTGGCGTGAAGGCGAAGACGTCGACACCTCGGCATGGATGCGGGCCACGTCGTCTTCTGGCAATGCGGCATACTCCGGACAGGTCGGTTGGTCTGGCGAACTGGGTTACGGCGTGCGCAATGCTGAAGGTGGGCAACCCGCCGAAGCAAAGGCCAACGCCATTCGCATAGCCGCCGCGGCAGCAGCCGCCGATGCCGGAAAACCCGGCGCTCATGACGCCGACGGTCACGGTCATGGAGGGCATCACTGATGTCCGTTGAACTTGTCGTATTCGTGCTCACGGCCGCCATCATTTTGTCGGGAGCCGTTGGCGTGATCGTGGCTAAAAATCCGGTGCACTCTGCGCTCATGCTTGTGATGACACTGTTTGGCATTGCCGTGTTGTTCATTCAGCAAGACGCCCATTTCCTGGCCGCTGTGCAAGTGATCGTGTATGCCGGAGCAATCGTGGTGTTGTTCCTATTCGTGATCATGTTGCTCGGCGTCGACCAGGCTGAAGACTTACGCACTGAGCCGCTTGGAAGCCAGCGACCAATAGCGGCCGTCATGATCACTGGGTTGTTGGGTCTTCTCATCGCCGCCCTCGTGGCCCACTCGGGTGCTATAGGTGTGCCAAGTCTCAATGGCGCCTTGAAAAACGGCACCTCCGATAGCAATATCGAGGTACTCGCCAGAGCGTTGTTTACTGACGGCGTCTTTGCCTTTGAACTCACCTCAGTGTTGCTAGTCATCGCCGTGGTGGGCGCTGTGGTGTTGAGCCGCAAACCCAAACGCGCGGCCAGCAAAGCGTCTGGCAAGGCTGCATCATGATTGCCGCTCTCGTGGTCACTCGAAGCTGGTACCTCGTGCTCGCTGCCGTGCTGTTTGCAATTGGAGCGACCGGCGTTTTGACGCGCCGGAACCCACTGGTGATGTTCATGAGCGTCGAGCTGATGCTCAACGCGGTGAACCTCACGTTCGTCACATTCTCCAAGGCTCTCAACGATGTTGGTGGCCAACTCTCTGTGTTCTTTGTGCTCGTTGTGGCAGCAGCGGAGGTGGTGGTTGGCCTCGGAATTATCGTGGCCATCATGCGCCGCCGCCCAGGCGCAACTGCCGACGACATCTCGGAATTGAAGGGCTAGCCCCATGCTGAAATTGGTCTGGCTCATTCCGGCTCTGCCGTTGTTTGGGTTCCTCATGTTGGTGCTGTTCGGCCGCAAAATGGGCGAACCGCGCGCTGGCTGGTTTGCCTCGGCAATGTGTGCGTTGTCGTTTGTATTCGGCGTGATTGTGTTCGCCGGTTTGCTCGACAAACCAGCCGAATCACGCCACTTCACGCAAACGCTTTTCACGTGGCTGCCGGTGGGCGCGTTGCATGTCGACGTCGGGTTCCTTGTCGACCCGCTATCGATGACCATGGTGCTTTTCGTTACTGGTATCGGCGCCTTGATCCACCTGTATTCGGTTGGCTACATGCACGGGGATCCGAAGTTCTCCAAGTTCTTCATCTACCTCAATCTGTTTGTGTTCTCAATGCTGATGCTGGTGTTGGGCGACTCGATGCTCACCACGTTCTTGGGTTGGGAAGGTGTGGGCACATGCTCGTACTTGCTCATCTCGTTTTGGTTCACAAAAGACGCCAACGCGTCAGCCGGTAAGAAAGCATTCGTCACCAACCGCATTGGCGACTTCGGATTCATGCTGGCCATGTTTCTCACGTTCTCAACAGTGGGTTCTTTGCAGTACACCGAGGTGCTCGAGAAATCCAGCGGCTTAACCAAAACCACTGCTGCGGCAATCGTGGTGTTGTTCTTCCTCGGTGCGTGCGGCAAATCGGCACAGATGCCGTTGTTCGTGTGGCTGCCCGATGCCATGGCCGGCCCGACGCCCGTTTCGGCGCTTATTCACGCCGCCACCATGGTCACCTCTGGCGTGTATCTGATGGTGCGCATTTCGCCGATCATCAATGTGGCCTCGCCATGGGTGCTCACACTCATTGCCATCGTCGGCGCATTCACGGCCTTGTTTGCAGCCACCATTGCCGTGGCCCAAACCGACATCAAAAAGGTGCTGGCGTACTCCACGGTTAGCCAGCTCGGCTACATGTTCTTAGCCATTGGTTGCAAGGCCTACGTAGCTGCCATATTCCATATGGTCACCCACGCGTTTTTCAAGGCCAACATGTTTTTGGGATCGGGTTCCGTGATTCACGGCATGCACGACGAGCAAGATATGCGCCGCATGGGAGCGCTCAAGAAGCTCATGCCGATTACCGCAATCACGTTCATTCTGGGCTGGCTGGCTATTGCTGGCGTGCCTCCATTTGCCGGGTTCTGGAGCAAGGACGAAATCCTTCTCAACGCATGGGAGAAATCGCCGGTGCTGTGGGCCGTCGGCCTTTTCACGGCGCTGTTGACGGCGTTCTACATGAGTCGCCAAGTGTTCATGGTGTTCTTCGGCAAAGCTCGCTGGGGTCACGATGCGCCAGAGGATGCACCAGAAGAAATCAAGCACCTTCACCCTCACGAATCGGCATGGACAATGACCACACCGCTGGTGGTGCTAGCCGGATTGTCACTGGTGGGCGGGCTCATCAATTTGCCGTTCTCAAAGGATGTGGAATTTCTCGACAAGTGGCTTGAGCCAGTGTTGGAGCACAGCGGCATGCGGGTCGTAGGAGCCAGCAGCGGGCTCAAGGTGACTCTCGCCGTCATTGCGGTGATCGTCGGCGGCGTTGGAATCGCAATTGCCTATGCGGTGTACCTCAAGGGCAAAGCTGACCCCAAGAAAATCGAGTTGCCAATCCTGGCCCAAGGCTGGCGTTACGACGCGTCGCTGGCTGCTTTCTTCGGTGGGCCTGCCCGCAAGATGGCCGATTTCACAGCCTTCGTTGTCGACCGTAAAGGCATTGATGGCGCAGTGAATGGCATTGCCAAATTGGCGGCCGGCGGCGGTCAGCAATTGCGCAAAACGCAGTCCGGTTACGTCAGAAATTATGCCGCTTACATTGCTTTCGGAGCTGTTGTGTTACTTGGTTGGTTCGTTATAAGGGTAGGCCTGTAATGCTCAGCACTGCCTTGCTTGCAGAGGCCCACGGGGCCGTGGCATTCCCCCTACTCACCGTGCTTGTTCTGTTGCCATTGGTAGGGGCCATCGTGGTGGCCTTCACGCCTTCCCGTCGCCCAGATAATGCCCGCATGGTGGGATTGCTTTTCTCGGTAGCCACCGCGGCACTCACCATCTACGCCCTGGTCAACTTCAAGGCCGGGCAAGGCTTTCAGTTTGAATCCAAACACTCGTGGATCAGCCGCTACGGGATCTCGTGGCACCTTGGCATCGACGGCATCAGCCTGTTTATGGTGGTGCTCACCGGCATCCTGTTCCCCATTGCCATGGTGGCCAGCAAGCCGCACCATGACGCCAAGCCGTACACGGCGTGGCTCCTTGTATTGCAAGCTGGCGTGTTGGGGGCGTTCTGCTCACTCGATCTATTTCTGTTCTTTGTGTGCTTCGAAATTGTTCTGGTGCCGATGTACTTCCTCATCGGTGGTTGGGGTTATGCCAACCGCAAATACGCGGCGCTGAAATTCTTCATCTACACAATGGCTGGCTCTGCGATGATGCTGATCGGCGTCATCACAACGGCAGTGCTGTCAGCCGCTGGTGGCAAGGTCACATTCGACCTCGTGGAAATCGCCACCAAGGGCAACATCGCTACCGTCACAGGGCGGTGGTTGTTCTTGTCGTTTGCGTTGGCCTTCGCAGTGAAGGTTCCGCTCTTCCCGTTGCACACCTGGCTGCCAGATGCCCACACCGAAGCTCCCACAGCCGGCTCTGTGATCTTGGCTGGCGTCATGCTCAAGCTCGGTACCTACGGTTTCATTCGATTCGGTTTGTACCTGTTCCCTCGCGCTGCGGTGTACTTTGCGCCGGCGTTAGTGACGCTCGGCGTAATCGGCATTATTTATGGGGCCATCGTGGCCACCATGCAGAAAGACTTGAAACGACTGGTCGCCTACTCATCTGTGGCCCACCTCGGTTTCATCGTGCTCGGCACGTTCGCCCTCACATCGCAAGGTCTTGAAGGCAGCATCCTGCAAATGGTGAACCATGGCGTGTCCACAGGCGCCCTGTTTATTCTCGTGGGCATGATTTCCGAACGACGTCACACTCGGGAAATCTCGCAACTTAAGGGTTTGCAAAAATCGGCCCCCATCATGGCTGGCGTATTTACGTTGGTGATGTTGTCGTCGATTGGCGTTCCTGGCCTCAATGGATTTGTGGGCGAGTTCCTCATATTGATTGGCTCATTTGCCACCCGTCGTTGGTACACCGTGGTGGCCACGGCAGGTGTGATCCTGGCTGCGTTGTACTTGCTATGGGCGTTCCAACGGGTCTTCCACGGCGAGCCTGATGAAGCCAACAAGAACTTCAAGGAAATGACGCTGGCCGAAGGGCTTTCGTTGGCCCCTCTGCTGGGGCTGATCGTGTTCATGGGGATTTACCCCAAACCAGTGCTCGACCGGATTGAGCCCGATGTGAAGCAGTTGATCGAACACGTGCAAAACAATTCCAATTACCATCAACCAGCCACATCGAGCGGCGAGGCGGTGGCGCCATGAACCTGCTTGCCGCTCTCACCGATGTAAAAATCCCCGCCCCAGAGGTTCAATGGTTCGCCCTCACGCCGATGTTCATTCTCATCGTGGCGTCGTTCGTGCTCATGATTCTGGCCGTGCTTACGCCAATGGGCCAGAAGAAGAGTGCCTACGCGCTGTACACATGCGCAGCGGCTGCTGGCTCTGGCGTGGTGAGCTTGGTCCTGTGGTTCGACGTCAAAAACCACGGGCCGCGCACCCTGATCTCTGGTGCCCTTACGCTTGACGGCTTCGCCTTGTTCTTCTGGTTTCTTATCAGTTGCGCAGTGTTCGTGAGCGCCTTGCTGATTGACGATTACTTGCGGCGTGAAGATCTCAACGGTTGCGAAATCTACGTGCTGATGATGTCGGCTGCGGTCGGCGGACTCGTGCTCGCCGCGGCCAACGATTTGATCGTGCTGTTCGTGGGTCTCGAAGTGCTTTCCATTGCGCTGTATGTGATGGCTGCCATGCACGCCCACCGTCCCACTTCGCAAGAAGCGGCCATCAAGTATTTCGTGCTGGGCGGCTTTTCGTCAGCGTTTCTGTTGTACGGCATTGCGATGACGTACGGCGGTACCGGCTCCACGAACCTGGTGCGCATCGGTACGGTGTTGCGCGACAACTTCTCGAAGCACCCCCAATTCATCGTGGCCGGGCTGGCGCTCATGCTTGTCGGGTTCGCGTTCAAAATCGCTGCTGCTCCATTCCATGCGTGGGCACCTGATGTGTACCAGGGGTCGCCCTCGCCAGTGAGCGGGTTCATGGCCTCTGCGGCCAAGGCGGCGGCCTTCGCTGGTTTGTTGCGGGTGTACGTGACGGTGTTCCCCACGCTGTCGCCCGATTGGCGCCCAGCTGTGTGGGGCTTGGCCGTACTCACCGTGGTGGTCGGCTCGTTCCTGGCCATCGTGCAGACCGACGTGAAGCGCACATTGGCGTATTCGTCGATCAGCCACGCTGGCTTTATTCTGATTGGGTTGCAAGCCAATTCAGCCGACGGCACTAGCGGCTCGATGTTCTATCTTTTGGCCTATACGTTCATGGTGCTTGGCAGCTTTGGTTGTATCACCCTGATTGGCCGTACCGGCGACGACGCCCATTCCGTCGACGACTATCGAGGCCTTTCCAAGCAACGACCGGTGTTGGCGTTTGTGTTCTCGGTATTCCTTTTCGCCCAAGCAGGTGTTCCCCTCACCAGCGGTTTCATTGCCAAATTTGGCGTGATTTCCGCAGCTGTGAAGGGTCACTCGTACGCGGTGGCGATCGTGGCCATGTTGGCTGCCGTAGTCGGAGCGTTTCTCTATTTGCGGATCGTTGTCATGATGTATGTGGCTGAAACCGAGGGCGAGGCCCGTACCGTCGAAACCGCAGGGCGCATTCACATGCCGTACGGCGCCGTGGTCGGCATTGGCATTTGTTTCGTATTTACATTGGCCGTCGGATTTGCCCCCGACTGGGCGCTGAACTTCGCTCGCGATTCGGCACCCGTGCTGATCGCAATACCCAAATGACGTTTGACGTGGTTTCTCTTACGAAACACTCACTGTGTTTGGCCTCGTTTCGAATGCATCGGTAGGCTGACCCACCGTGTCGCTATCTGGGTTTCATCGCAGCTACCTCAACGTGGTCTGGTTCATAGGAGCGGCCTTCATCATTGTTTGTTTAATGATGGGCATCGCTCGCACCTTGCGCCCCTCCCGCCCCAACCGTCAAAAGCAAATGGCCTACGAATCCGGCGTCGACCCTGTCGGCACTGGATGGAGCCAAAGCCAAGTTCGTTATTACTTTTTCGCACTGCTCTTCGTGATGTTTGACGTTGAAGCCGTGTTCATTTTCCCCTGGGCCATTCAGCTCGAAACCTATGGTGTGTTCGGTTTGGTGGAGATGTTCATCTTCATCATCATCCTTACCTTGGGACTGCTGTACGCCTGGAAGAAGGGCGTTCTGCGATGGGTCTAGTCGAATCGGGCAAGATGCCCCAGCCGCTCACCAAGCTGCTGAACCTGTCGCGAAAGTATTCGCTGTGGGTGTACCAATGGGGTTTGGCGTGCTGCGCTATTGAGATGGGTGCTGCATTCGCCTCGCCGCGTTACGACGTGATGCGGTTGGGAGTTATTCCCTTCCCCGCTAGCCCACGCCAGGCCGATCTCGTGGTCATCTCGGGCACCGTCACCGACAAGATGGCCCCTGCCATCCGCCGTCTGTACGAGCAAATGCCGGATCCCAAATATGTGATCTCCATGGGCTCGTGCGCCAACTGTGGCGGCCCATATTGGGACAGCTATTCAGTCACTAAGGGCATCGACCAAATCATCCCCGTCGATATCTACGTACCTGGTTGCCCTCCCCGCCCTGAGGCGTTGCTAGAAGGCATCGTGATGTTGCAACAGCGCATCGGCAACGAAGATATGGCGGCCCGCTGGAGAGGCGAAGCCACCGACATCGGCACCACCGCCGGCGCCAATCGGGGTGTACACGATGACTGATACCGCTGTGGTACCCGATGCGCCAATCGATGCACCAATTGATGCCGCCCGTCAAGCCATGCTTGAAGAATTCACCGCTGCCCTCGGCGATGGTTTCGTGGCATCACACATCACGCCCGGCAAAGATCTCATGGTGCGCGTCACCAACCAGTCGTGGGCAGAAGCAGGTCGCGTGGCCCGCGATGTACTCGGCTGTACGTTCTTCAGTTTTTTGGCCGGTCTGGATTGGATGCCATCGCCATACGGCAAAGGTGAGGACGATCCAACGGCTGAACCAGTAGCCCGCGACCTCACCATCAAGCAGGGCTACACCGGCGGCGACACACGCATGCAGGTGTTCGCTCGCGTGGTCAATCCCGAGACCAAAATGGCGCTCACCCTTAAAGTAGATGTGGCCGACGACGACCCACGCGTTGGCTCATGGGTCAACGTGTACGCCGGCGCCAATTGGCACGAACGTGAATGTTGGGAAATGTACGGCATTGTTTTCGACGGCCATGGCGACCTACGCAAGTTGTATCTCCCAGGTGATTTCGAAGGCTTCCCGCTGCGCAAAGATTTCCCATTGGTGGCTCGCATTGTGAAGCCATGGCCCGGCATCGTGGACGTAGAACCCATGCCTGGCGGGGGCAACGATGAGGAGGAGTCAGAATGACGGCTGTAGTTTCTGATCGCCAAGCACTGGCCTATATCGGTGGCCAAGCCACCGACGCCCGAGTCAACGTCGAGATCCAAACCGACGATGGCATGTACCTCAATATTGGGCCTCAGCACCCTGCGACCCACGGCACGTTGCGCATCATCGCCCGCCTCGATGGTGAGCAAGTGATTTCTGCAGATCCTGTGCCCGGTTACATGCATCGTGGCTACGAGAAACTCACAGAGGTTCGCACCTATCCTCAGGTGACCACACTGGTCAATCGCATCGATTGGCTGGGCAGTTTCGCCAACGAAGTGCCGTTCATTCTGGCCGCCGAGCAGCTGATGGGCGTCGAAGCCCCGCCTCGTGCCCAAATGATTCGTACCATTCTGTTTGAGCTCAGCCGCATTGCCAACATCATCCTGTTTCTGGGCGATATGGGCGTGCAACTGGGTGCCGTCACGCCAGTGTTCTACGCGTTTCGTGACCGGGAGCATGTGCTCAACCAAATCGAATCAGCCACCGGCGGTCGTTTTCACCCCAACTACGACCGCATCGGCGGCCTCAAAGACGACCTGCCAAAGGGCTGGTTGGCCGAGACCGCGGCCACCATGGTCAAGGTGCAGGGGTTTTGCGACGAGCTCGACGACCTCCTGGTGGGGAACCCCATCTTCACCCAGCGCTGCCGCGGCGTGGGCATCATCCCCACTGATGTGGCAATGGCATACGGGCTCAGTGGCGCCAACCTGCGCGCCTCAGGCGTCGACTGGGATTTGCGGCGTGACGCCGAGTCGCCGTTGATGTGGAACAAGGCCGATTGGAAGGTCATCACGCACCCCGATGGCGACTCGTTCGCTAGGTATTGGGTGCGTCTCCAAGAGGTACGCGAATCGGCCAAAATCGTTGAGCAACTGTGCGGCCAAGTGCCCGCTGGGCCCATCATGGCCAAGGTGCCTCGCATTATTAAGGTGCCAGAAGGCGAAGCGTACGTGGGCACCGAGAATCCCCTTGGATAGATGGGCTACTACGTGGTCTCGAAGGGCGATTTGGGCCCGTTCCGAGTGAAGATTCGCACGCCGAGTTTTAACAATATTTCGATCACGCCGTGGATTTTGCGGGGCGTGTATGTGCCCGACATCATCACCATTCTGGCGTCGCTGTACTTCATCTTGGGAGACATCGACCGATGACCGCTGTGCTCGCCTGGATCCCGTATTGGGGCCAAAGCCTTATCAAAGTTGTTGCTGTTTTGAGCATCGTGCCGGTGGCCTCTTTGGTCTTTGTGTACGTGTATTTGTTCAAGATGATGGCCCATATGCAAAGCCGTCTCGGCCCTATGGAAGCCGGCCCCCATGGCGCGTTCCAGCTTCTGGCTGAAGCCGGCAAGTTCCTCCAGAAGGAAGACATCCATCCCGACGGCGCCGACAAATGGGTGTTCGTGACGGCACCGTTTATTGTGTTGATGAGCGCCTTTTTGCTGTTTCTGGTCATCCCCGCCGGACCTGATTTGATCATCACGAATTTCGACACCGGCATCTTCTTCGCCCTTGGCGTATCGAGCCTGTCGGTGATTGGTGTGTTGATGGCGGGTTGGGCGTCGGCCAACAAGTACGCGTTGCTTGGCGGTTTGCGAGCGGCTGGCCAACTCGTGGCCTACGAGTTGCCGATGGTGTTGGCAGTCGTCGGCGTGGTCATCCAGGCCGGCACGATGTCCATGCAAGGAATTATTTTCCGCCAATCTGAAGGCGCGATATTTGGGTGGAAAGGTATTGGCAACCCGTACATCCTCACCCAGTTTGTGGGCTTCGTTATCTTCCTCATCGCGGCCCAAGCAGAACTTACGCAAACCCCTTTCGACATGCCCGTAGCCGAATCGGAACTGGTTGCTGGTTACATGGTCGAGTACACCGGATTCCGGTTCTTGTTCTTCTTCATGGCCGAGTTCGGCACGGCTTTCGGCTTCAGCGCCATCATGTCGATCCTGTTCCTTGGGGGCTGGACCCTTCCTTTCGTAGACGCCAACAACAACCTGATGAACTGGCTCGGGCCCGCAGTGCTGTTCGGCAAAATCATGGTTGTCTCGTTCCTCATCTTCTGGGTGCGGTTTAGCTATCCCCGATTGCGTGAAGATCAACTCCAGAAATTCGCCTGGAAGGCACTGATCCCAGTTGCCCTCGCCAACATTGTTGTGACATCCATATTGAAGGTGGCGTTCTAATGCCGACGAAGCCCCAAATGCCCGGTCTGCTCAAAGGCCTGGGCGTCACTTTTAAGACCATGCTCAAGCCTGCCGTCACCGTGCAGTATCCGCATGTGAAGGAAGAAGTCACGCCCCGGTCGCGTGGTGTGATTGCCCTCAAAGAAGAGAACTGCACAGTGTGCATGTTGTGCGCTCGTAGCTGCCCCGATTGGTGCATCTACATCGAAGGCCACAAGTACAAGGCTCCGCCGCGCCGCGAAGGTGGCAAGGAGCGCACAGTGTCGGCGCTCGACCGTTTCGACATTGATTATGCCCTGTGCATGTACTGCGGAATTTGCGTAGAAGTGTGTCCCTTCGATGCTCTGTTTTGGAGCCCGGAATACGAGTACTCCGAGCCCCGCATCGCCGACCTTTTGCACGAAAAAGATCGTCTCGGCGAATGGATGGATACCGTGCCGACGCCTGGCGCCTACGAAGTGGGCAACGAAATCAAAGTGAAGAAGAAGTAGCAATGCTGGCCAACCAGATGGTGCCCCAAAACATCGCCTTTGGCGTCATGGCCACGGTCATGGCGTATTGCGCTATTCGTGTTGTCACCACCGACAACCTGGTTCGCGCCGCCTTGTTTCTGGTCGGCGTGTTGGCTGGCGTAGCCGGCATTTACATCTTGTTGGCCGCCGAGTTTGTGGCCGCCGTGCAAATCATTGTGTACATCGGCGCGGTGGTCGTGCTTTTCCTTTTCGGCATCATGCTCACCAAGGCCCAGATCGGAAAAGCGGCCCACCTCACCGGCGACAAATGGCCCATTGGTTTGGGTATCGCCGTGATCATGGCGGGCACGATGGGCTACGTGTTGATGAAGGCGTTCGGCATGCAGAAGGTCGATGAGGGCCGCATCATTGGCCGCAGTGCCGCCGTTGCCGACTCGATCTTCAGCACCTATCTGATCCCGTTCGAAGTGATCTCAATATTGCTTCTCGCCGCACTTATCGGCGCCATCGTGCTGGCCAAGAAGGACTGATCATATGCCGATTAACGCCTTCCTTCTCCTCGCCGCGTTCCTGTTTTGCACTGGCCTATACGGCGTGCTCGCCCGCCGTAACGCAGTGCTCGTACTCATGAGCGTCGAACTGATTCTCAACGCCGTCAACATCAACTTGGTGGCCTTCGGTACCCGTTTCCAGGGCGACGTGACAGGCCAAGTATTCGCACTATTCGTGATCGCCATTGCCGCCGCCGAAGTTGGCGTGGGCTTGGCCATCGTGCTTCTTATCCATCGCAACAAGTCGAGCATCAACGTTGATGAACTCGACTCGATGAAGGGTTAGTCCCATGCTCAACCATGCGTGGATCATCCCGCTCATACCTGCCGTCTCTTTTTTCTTGATCATCGGACTGGGCAAGAAGATGCCCATGAAGGGCAGCGAGATCGGACTGGTATCGATCTTCACATCATTGGTGCTCGCTCTCATCACCGCAGTGCAGTGGATCAACCACACCAATGCCGCGGTGACTGGCGGCGAGGCTGGTGCTTCCGACGGCGCCGCCCACGAGGCGATCGTCAAACCAGTCATCAAAGTGTTTACGTGGTGGCAAAGCGGTGGCGTGAAATTTGGGTGGGGAAGTCATATCGACGGCCTCGCCGTGGCCCTCCTCGTCGTCGTCACCATCATCTCGAGTTGCGTGCACGTTTTCAGTCTCGAATACCTGCGAGGCGATCGTCGTTACACTCACTACTTCGCAGCGCTCAGCTTGTTCACGGCTGGAATGCTGAATCTGGTAGTCGCCGAGAACACCATCCAGTTGTTGCTCGGCTGGGAAATTATGGGTCTGTGCTCGTTCATGCTGATCGGGCATTGGTGGGAAGAGGAAGCCAATAGCCGGGCCGCTCTCAAGGCGTTCTTCACCACCCGCACCGGCGATATCGGCCTGCTCGTCGGTATCTCGATCGTCTATTTCGCCACCAAGAGTTTCTCGATCGAAACCATTAACCAAACTGTCACTGATGGCAAGGTGAGTCATCTCGTCATCCTCATGGGCGCCATCGCGTTGTTCATTGCGGTGATTGGCAAATCGGGCCAATTCCCGTTGCACACCTGGCTCCCCGATGCCATGGCCGGCCCTACGCCCGTCTCCGCGTTGATCCACGCTGCCACTATGGTGGTAGCCGGCGTGTACCTCGTGGCCCGGCTCTATCCCGTGTTCGTGAGCGGCTTTTCGATCGGCACCAACGTGACCATTGGCGGCCTGAATCCCATGGCCCTCATTGGCGGTATCACGATCGTGATTGCCGCTGGTTTGGCGTTCGTGCAAAACGACATCAAAAAGGTGCTCGCGTACTCCACCGTCAGTCAGCTTGGCTACATGATCATGGGTCTCGGTGTCGGTGCATGGACTCCTGCCGTGTTCCACATTTTCACTCACGCATTCTTCAAAGCGTTGCTGTTCTTGGGAGCAGGGTCAATTGCTCACTCCGGATCGCACCACAGTTTTGATATGAAAGAGTCGATGGGCGGGTTGCGCAAATACATGCCAATTACGTTCTGGACGTTCATTGTGGGCACGTTGGCGTTATCGGGAATATTCCCCTTCGCCGGGTTCTTTTCGAAGGACGAAATCCTGGCCTTCGCTGGCCATCACGGGTATCACTCGTTTATGTACATCGGCCTGGTGGGCGCGTTCATGACTGCCGCCTATATGACGCGTTGTGTGTGGCTCACGTTCTTCGGTGAGTACCGAGGCGGCCATGCCGCACACGACGATCACCACACTGTTGCGTTAGTTGCTCACGACGCTGATGTGCACGCCGACCACCACGATGCCCACGCAGAGCCACACGAGTCGCCATGGCTCATCACCGGCCCACTGATCTTGTTGGCCGTCTTGGCCACTGTCGTTGGCTTCCTGAACGCCGCACCCTTCAAGATTGAGAAATTCACCGAGTGGGTGCAACCCCGCATTGCGTTCCCCGAAATCAGTGTGCCCGATTTTTCGTGGCTTGAAGCGGGGGAGTCTTTGGCAATCGCTATGGCCGGCATACTCATCGCCGCCGCATTGTGGAGCAAGGACCTTGGCCGTCTGCGAGGACTCACCAAGCGCAACAAATTGGCACACGCCGGCTACACGTTCTTGTGGAACAAGTACTACCTCGACCATCTCTACGAAGGCATCATCGTGGCTGGTATCACCGGCCCGATTGCTCGTGGGGCGTATTGGATCAACCAGAAACTCATTGACGGAACAGTGAACGGTGTGGGCATTGGCGCCCGCGAAGCCGGCAAATGGGTATACAAAAATATTGACCAAAAGATCGTTGACGGTGCCGTCAATGGCGCTGGCATGGCCGCCTCGGAAACGGGCGGGCTTTTGCGTGGATTGCAAACAGGCAAAGTGCAGCAGTACGGCGCGTTGCTCTTTGGTTCATCGGCCATTATCGGCCTCATATTCGTGATCGTTATCAAGTAAGGGGTTGGAGCGATGAACAGCTTCGATCAATGGGCCTTGAGCCTTGCCGTTTTCATCCCAGTGGTAGGTGCGCTGGTGATGATGTTTGCCATTCCAAAGGAGGATGAGAAGTCCGTCAAAATCGCGGCGCTTGTCACCTCGCTTGCCGCGCTTGCGGTGGGCATCTATGTGATGGTGAAATTCAACTACGACAAGTCGGGCACGATGCAATTCGCCGTCGACAAGCCGTGGATCAACATCATCCATAGCCGCTTCAATATCGGCATCGACGGCATCAGCCTGCCGATGTTCATGTTGAGTTTGGTGGTGGTGCCGTTGTGCATCATTTACTCCTGGAACCACATCCCGTCACCTGGCAATGCCAAGGCGTTTTTCATCTTGATGTTGCTCTTGGAGACGGGTATGGCAGGCACGTTCGTTGCTCGTGACCTCATCTTGTTCTTCGTGTTCTTCGAAGTGGTGTTGCTGCCCATGTACTTCATGATCGGCGTGTGGGGCTGCTATACTCGCCAGTACGCATCCACGAAGTTTTTCCTCTACACGTTGTTTGGGTCAGCGCTCATGTTGCTGAGTTTCTTAGCGCTGTTCTTTAAGGGCAACGCCACCAGTTTCGCCATGAGCGATCTGGCTGTCGCAGCACACAACATTCCCCACGGCACCCAGCTTTTGATCTTCGGCGGCTTGTTTATCGGCTTCGCCGTCAAGGTGCCAATGTTCCCGTTCCACACATGGTTGCCCGACGCCCACACACAAGCGCCCACCGTTGGCTCAGTGATTCTGGCGGCCGTGCTCCTGAAGCTGGGTACGTACGGCTTTATTCGAATCGGCATTCCAATCCTCCCCGAAGCGGCAAAAAGCTGGGCATGGTTCATTGGCTTGTTGGCCGTCATCGGAATTATCTACGGCGCGCTTGGCTGCTTGGCGCAGACCGACATGAAGCGATTGATTGCCTTCTCATCGGTGGCCCACATGGGTTTCGTGATGCTTGGTATTTCCACGCTTACACCATTTGGTATCAACGCCGCCATCTTCGGCATGGTTGCCCACGGCTTGATCACCGGCATGCTGTTCTTCCTGGCCGGCTCCATCAAGGAGCGATTCCACACCCTCGAAATCAAACGCCTTGGCGGCCTGCTTCTTCAGGCTCCTCGCATGGGATGGCTCTTGGGCCTGTCAGCCATGGCATCGCTTGGCCTGCCCGGCCTAGCTGGCTTCTGGGGCGAATTCCCCGCCATCTTGTCGGCGTACAGCCCAGCCAAGGGCCTTACCGAATCTACGTTCCGCACGTTTATGGTGATCGCCGCAGTGGGCACCGTGCTCGCTGCTGGCTACCTGTTGTGGCTTGTACAACGCGTAGCTTTCGGACAGCCAAAAGCGGAATGGGAAGGCCACCATTTCGATGACGTCCTCCCCACAGAATGGTTGGCGTGGGCCCCGTTCCTCATTGGCATTCTGGTGCTCGGCGTGTACCCGCAATTCCTGTTCCACATCACTGATGGCGCAGTGACCGACATGCTCCACACAGCGCTCGGACGCTGATCGCCGTGTTGGCATTGCTCCCAAGCATGTTGGGGTTCATTAAACCTCACATCGACTACCACGCTCTCGCGCCGGAGATCATTCTCACGGTGGCGATCGTGGCAGTACTTGTGGCCGACCTCGTTTTCGACGAACGCCGCAAATGGGCCACGAGCACCATTGCGGGTCTCGGCGTCTTGGGGGCGCTCGTGCCGGTGATCACGCTGGCTGCCAACGGCGCTGATCGAGTGATGTTTGGCGGAGCGTATGTAGTCGACAACTTTGCGTTGATTTCGAAGGCCTTGTTTTTGATCGCTGGCTACGTGGTGATTTTGTTGTCGATCAATTACATCGGCGAGGGCGATTACTCGGAGGGCGAATACCACTTCTTGTTGTTGTGCAGTTTGTTGGGTATGTCGGTTATGGGCTCGTCGCGCGATTTGATCACCATCTTTGTGGCGCTGGAAACATTGTCGATTCCGGCGTACATGCTTGCCGGTTGGCGCAAGCGCGACCTCAAGAGTAACGAAGCAAGCATGAAGTACTACTTGCTTGGCGTGTTCGCTTCTGCCGTGATGTTGTACGGCATGTCGTTGCTCTATGGCGTGACAGGTAGCACCGTGCTTTCCACCATTGGTGCCGGGATTACCAAAGGCTCCTTTAGCCAGCCAATCATTACGTTGGGGATCTTGTTCGTCATCGTGGGGTTCGCCTTCAAGGTGTCGGCTGTGCCGTTCCATTCATGGGCGCCCGATACCTACGAAGGTGCGCCGACGCCCATCACCGCATTCCTGTCGGTTGCCAGCAAGGCTGCAGGGTTCGTTGCGTTGACACAGTTGGTGTACGTGGGATTCTGTTCCCGCAGCGACGTATACGCGCCATTGTTCTGGATACTGGCCGCACTCACCATGACGGTTGGCAACGTCGTTGCTCTGCGTCAAACGAACATCGTGCGCATGTTGGCGTATTCGTCGATCGCCCAAGCTGGATACATATTGGTGCCGTTCGCCACCCTGGGCCAAGGCAAGCAAGATGGCCGCTCCGCGCTGACGTCGGTCATCACGTACTTGCTCGTGTATGCGGCCATGAACCTCGGCGCCTTCGCAGTGATTATTGCCGTATCGCGCAAGACGCGTTCCGGCGAAATATCGAGCTTCGGCGGCTTGTTCTCCTACGCCCCCGGTCTTGCTGTGTTGATGACGGTGTTCCTGTTTTCACTGGCCGGCATTCCGCCGCTTGGCGGCTGGATCGCCAAGTTCACCGTGTTCCGAGCGGTGCTCGACGCCGGCACCGGATGGTCTTTGGTCCTCGGTATTATCGCCGCCGTCAACTCGGTGATTGCGTTGTATTACTACGCGTCGGTGGCCAAGGAAATGTGGATGAAGCCCGTTCCCGACGACGACCGCACGCCCATTAAGGTGCCAGCATCGTTGTCGATTGCTCTGGGAATTACTGCGGTGGCCACCATCGTGATCGGCATCGTGCCCAACTTCATTGTGCGCTTCGGCGAGCTCGCCCACCTCACGGCGGGCTTCGGCAAATAGCCAATCTTTCTGGCCACGGCGACACAGCGATGCTGTTCTCCGAGTTCATGAGCCAGGCGCTGTACGGCGCTGATGGCTTTTATTCCAGCGGTCGCGGCCAACCCGGTAGGCGAGGCGATTTCATCACGTCGCCGGAGGTGGGGCCACTGTTCGGCATGGTCATGGCACGCGCCCTCGATGCATGGTGGCGAGAGCTTGGCGAACCGTCAGAGTTTTGCGTTGTTGAGGTCGGTGCAGGCACTGGGCACCTTGCGCGATCGATCAAGCGCTCCGTCGTTGACTGCGCCGACAGCTTGCGATACATCATGGTTGAGCTCGGCCCATACGCTCCGGCTGATGCCGTGCAGTCAATGCCGCCAGGGCAGTTCACCGGCGTGATTTTGTGTAATGAGTTGCTCGACAATTTGCCGATAGATCTCGAATTTAGCGGCCGATTGCTGAGCATCGTCGATGAGTGGCCAACAGTCGGTATGCGACCCGTGCAAACCGCCGCCGTCGCTTTTGTGACGTCGTCCATTGATCGTTTAGCCAAAGGGCGGGTGGTGGCCATCGACTATTGCGGCACCGATTTCGCCAACCGCCCGTGGACGCAATGGCTACGCACCTACCGGGCTCAGGCCTCTGGCCAACACCCGTTGGATAGCCCAGGAGAGCAAGACATCACATGTGACGTCGACGTCTCGCAGCTCCCGATGACCACCATCAATCGAACGCAAACAGAATTTCTGCACGCCCACGGAATCACCGAACTCGTCGAAGAAGGTCGAGCGATCTGGCACGAGCGGGCCCATATTGGAGACCTTGCCGCCATTGCCGCCCGAAGCCGGATTACCGAAGCCGATGCTGTCTGCGATCCAGAAGGCCTCGGCACATTCCGTGTCTTGGAATGGGTAGTCGGGCTTTAGCTCCAGGCGAGGTCCGGCTCGAGTTCATCTGTCACATTGCCGTGTTGGTCGAAGATCAGAAATCGGCCGAAGCCGCGCAAGAACCAACGATCATGAGTGACCGCCAATACGGTGCCATCGAAACTCGCCAGCGCATCTTCGAGCGCCTCGGCAGACGCCAGATCGAGGTTGTCGGTCGGCTCATCGAGCAGCAGTAGGTTCGCTCCCGCCATCTCCAGTAACAAAATCTGGAACCGCGCCTGTTGCCCTCCCGACAAGGTCTCCCACGGCTGTTCGGCGCATCCGTGAATTTCGTATCTACGCAAGCGACCCATGGCAGTGCCCCGATCGAGGTCCTTGGATTGCAGTACTGCGAGCAGCGTGCGGCCCGTCAATTCGGGGTGGTCGTGGGTCTGATTGAAATAGCCTGCCACCACGCTGGCGCCCAATCGCCACACCCCTTCGTGAGCCACTTCTCCGCCACTCAGCAGACGCATAAAGTGACTTTTACCGGTGCCGTTGCGACCCAATACACCCATGCGTTCGCCGTACATCACCTCGGCATCAAAGGGATAGGTGAGGCCGTCCAACGCCAAGCCTTCGATGATCACTGCCCGTTTGCCAGATCGTGACCCACCTAGGCGCATGTTGATCTTCTGGTCCTTCACCTTGTCGGGTGGCGGGCCCGCCTCATCAAAATGCCGTAGACGCGTCTCTAGCGCTCGTGCCCGCGAGGCGTTGGAATCATTGAGTGCGGCCCGGCGTTTCATCTCCCGCATCATTTGATACAGACGATCGCGCTCATCGTTCCACCGACGATGGTCGTCGTCGAGTCGCTGCACACGGGCGCCACGAGCTTGACGCCACGTGGCAAACGAATCGCCGTGCGTCCACGACCCTTTGCCCTCTAGCGTCACAACTTTTGTGGATGCTGCGGCAAGCAACTCTCTGTCGTGGGATACGAAAAGTACTGCCTTGCGAGTGCTGCGAATTTGTTCTTCCAGCCACCGTTTGCCTGGGATGTCTAGAAAGTTGTCGGGCTCGTCGAGCATCAAAATGTCGTCGTCGCTGCGCAGCAAAATTTCGAGTGCTAGCCGCTTCTGTTCGCCGCCAGAAAAGGTGCCCAGACGCCGATCGCTCACGTCGTGGAACGGCATCGCCAACACCAAGGTGGTCACGGTGTCCCACAACACCTCGAGTTCGTAGCCGCCCTGCTCTCCCCACGCAGCCAAAGCCGACGCGTATCGCACGCCGTTGCGGTCAGTTGGCTCGGCGGCCATCACGCTTTCAAGCCGATAAATTTTGGCGTCCGTGTCGCGCAGCGCGGGAGCGGCAAGCGACACGAAGAATTGACGAAGAGTTGTTTCGTCGCGCACCGATCCGACAAGTTGGCGCATGATGCCAAGGCGGCCGTCTATACGGATAGATCCCGAGGCGCCCACCTCATCGCCAGCAATGAGTCGCATGATGGTGCTCTTGCCCACGCCGTTGTCGCCCACGAGAGCAATCTTTTGACCCTCACCAACAACGAAGGAGATGTCGTCGAGAAGGATCGACCCGCCCGGCCGTTTCCATGAAAGATGACTCACTTCAAGGGACCCGGCCATGGCGAAGCACTCTAGGTGGCTTACGCTGCTACCCGATGGGAATTTCGCTGCCGACTCGATATGTGGCGTTGCTACGGGCGATCAATGTGGGTGGCCGCAACGTGAAAATGGACCGGCTGCGCGAGATCTTTGTCGGCCTGGGTTTCGAGAACGTGGAGACGTATATCGCTAGCGGAAATGTGTTGTTTACAGCGGTGGCGGGCAGCGTCGGTGAGCTTGAATCGGCGATCGAATTGGCACTGGGCGAGCAACTTGGTTTCGGGGTGCCGACGTTTGTGGCTGATGGCCCCCGGATCATCACCGCCGCTCGACGGGCGCCCTTTGATGGCCGTTGGGCGACCGACGGTATGGCTCATCACATTGGTGCGCTCAAACGCCCACCGACCGAAGCTGAGCGTGCCCGAGTTGCGGCACTACAACCGCCGCTGATGAGTTTGAGTTTCACGATCTCGAGTTGTATTGGCTCTGTCACACCAGATCGTCTGATTCGAAGATCACGCCGATCAAGCTCGAAAAGGCGCTTGGCCAACCGACCACGTTGAGGAATCGGAACACGCTTTCCGCCCTCGCCGAACGGCTCGCCGGTTAGTCAGTCGCAGCCAAGGCGGCGGCGAATGCTTCAAGCGCAGTGCCCACTTCATTTTCGGTCGTCACCAACGGCGGGATCCAGCGCACCACGTTGCCGTACGTGCCGCACGTCAACAAGATGAGCTTGCCCTCATTAAGGCAATGGGCCACTACTGCCGTTGTGCGAGCGCCGTCTGGCTGGCCGTTGGCGTCCACGAATTCGGTGGCGATCATGGCCCCGTGCCCGCGCACATCGCCAATACATGGATTCGTTTCGGCCAATGTGGAAAGTCCGTGCGATAGTTGCGCGCCACGTGCCGCACCGTTGGCGAGCACACCGTCGTTGATCATCACATCGATGGTTGCTAGTGCTGCGGCGCAGCCCATGGGATTGCCACCGTATGTGCCGCCGTGGGATCCAGCCACCCACTTATCCATGATGTCGGCCCGAGCGCCGATCGCCGAGATGGGGAATCCGGAGGCAAGGCCCTTGGCCATCACCAAGATGTCGGGCTGTACGTCGTAGTATTCGCTTGCGAACATTTTACCGGTACGACCAAAACCGGTCTGCACTTCGTCGGCGACAAACAAGATGTCGTTCTCACGAGCGATTCGGGCCACGCCTTCAAAAAATGCTTTCGGACACGGAATGTAGCCGCCCTCGCCGAGCTCCGGTTCGAGCACAATGGCCGCCGTTTCGAATGGCGCCGTTTGCCGTTTGAGCAACAACTCAAGATCGTGCAGGCAACGCTCCACGGCCGCAGCTTCCGTCTCGCCGGTTTGGAAGAAGTACGGGAAGGTCGACACGAATACGCCGCCCGGCAAGGGCGCGTAGCCCGCGCGGTACACGGCCTTGGACGTGGTCATGGCCATGGTCATGTGTGTGCGACCATGGAACGAGCCTTCAAAGACGATGATGTTTTGCTTGCGGCTGGCGAACTTTGCCAGTTTCACGGCGGCCTCTGTGGCCTCGGCACCAGAGTTCGTGAAGAAGAACTTCTCAATGCTGGCCGGGGTGATCTCGGCCAGCTTGTCGGCCAATTCCTCGGCCAATGTGTGGGTGTAACAATTCATCTGTGCATGCAAGAATTTTTCGGCTTGTGCTTGGATGGCGGCCACCACCTTGGGGTGGCAGTGGCCGGTGTTTACCACGCCAATACCGGCCGAGTAGTCGAGGTAATCGACGCCGTCGACGGTGGTCACTACTGCTCCCTTACCGTGGCTTACCTTGAGGTTGGTGCTCTTGCCCCACACTGTTGATACGTGCGACATGTAGATCCTTTGAGTTCGAACGAGTTTCAACAAGTCTCGCACACCGGCTGCAATCGATGCTCGGGCCGTTTCCGATCGGCCCGTGTGGCAATCTATGCACATGCGTGCGTTGTTCATTCTGCAAGACCCCGACACCCCGCCTGGCACCATTGGTGAGGCCGCGCAAGCCGCTGGTTACACCGTCGAAGTCTTCGACGCTCGCCAGGCCACATACCCAGACCCCACCCAATTTGATCTCATCGTG
The DNA here is from genome assembly GCA_038231795.1 of Acidimicrobiales bacterium. GTDB lineage: Bacteria > Actinomycetota > Acidimicrobiia > Acidimicrobiales > JBBRKR01 > JBBRKR01. The sequence goes on along the minus strand of JBBRKR010000005.1, from coordinate 9,852 downwards.
CCGCTCGGCTCGGCGGCAATGGTCAGCGACACCGACCATCAATGGTGGATCCAGCCGCAGTTGTCATTTCTCAAAATGGCGCACCACAATGCGGTGCCGATTTTCGGAATTTGCTTTGGATGCCAAGCCCTCGCAGCAGCTCTCGGCGGCGAGGTGTACCGCCTCGACAGTCCGGAAATCGGTTGGTCGACCGTCGATCAACTTGCCGATGGAGCACCGCAATCGGGTCCGTGGTTCGAGTGGCATTTCGATGCCGTGCGCCCGCCTGCTGAGGCAACCGTGTTGGCCGCCAACGCCACGTCGGTCCAAGCATGGAAATTGGGTCGCACGTACGCTGTCCAGTTCCATCCCGAAGTCACGGAGCGCATCGTGAGCGGTTGGATCGATAGCGTGCCAGCCGGTTATGGCGCTGAATTTGGGATCGATATCGAGGCAGTGCGGGCCCGAACACATGAGATGGCAGCGACCTCGCGCCAGGCCAGCGCTGAACTCTTCAACGACGTTGTGAACGCATTGGCAGTGACGACGTGGTTCCAAAAATAGCCCGAGAACGAAGGGCCAAAAATACGTCAGAGCCCTACATGCGAACGCGTGAACTCGTTGGATCGTAAGGCGCTTGGAGTGATGCCGTAGCGGCCACCCGTCGCCCGGCGACCTCGATTTCAAACGTGCCGTCGGCGAGATACGCGGCGTCCACTTTGCCATCGGGATTCGTGACGTACCCCATGCCGAGCGACTGCTTGAGCGTGTGTCCGTACATGCCCGAGGTCGTTTCACCCACGATGACTCCGTCCCGAAAAATCGGCTCGTTGTGATACAGCAAAGCGTCGTCGTCGGCCATTGCGACTTGAATAAGACGGGTAGTGAAGCCAGCCTCGCGTTGGCGTACGAGTGCTTCCTTGCCGATAAATCCATTCGGCTTGTTCCACGCCACCGCGAAACTCAACCCGGCTTCCAACGGCGTGTTGTCTGGCGAAATGTCGTGGCTCCAATGCCGGTAGCCCTTCTCCATTCGCAACGAATTCAGCGTGTGATACCCGACCAACTGCAACCCGTGGTCCTTCCCTGCGTTAATCAAAATGTCAAAAACGCCAGCCGCGAATTCCGTCGGCACATACAACTCCCAGCCCAACTCACCGACATATGTGATCCGGCTCGCACGCACCCGGGCGTACCCCAAATCGATCTCTTGCGACGTGCCAAACGGGAACGCATCATTCGACAAATCGGTTGGCGTAAGTGGCTGCAACATACTGCGCGAGTTGGGGCCCATAGCACTAAACACCGCCAATGCCGAAGTGAGATCGGTGACCACCACGTGGTCGTCGTCGCCGATGTGGCTTGTGAGCCAATGGAGATCGCGGATCTGAGTGGCGGCCGCGGTGACCACCAAAAATCGCGTCGGCGATTCGCGGGTGACGGTCAGGTCGGCCTCGATGCCGCCCCGATCGTTGAGCCATTGCGTGTACACAATTTTGCCAATCGGCGTGGCCACATCGTTGGCGCAAATGTTGTTCAAAAAACGCTCGGCATCGGGGCCTTCTACGCGGTACTTTGCGAACGACGACTGGTCGAATAGGCCAACCGTGTTGCGCACCGCGTGGTGTTCACTCGCCGAGTATTCGAACCAGTTTTGGCGGCCATAGCTGTACTCGTACTCAGGCTTCACTCCATCTGGGGCAAACCAGTTGGCCCGCTCCCAACCCGCTGTCTCGCCGAAGCACGCACCCATGGAGGCGAGGCGATCGTGCACCGGCGACCGCCGTACGCCACGCGCCGATTCCGGTTGACGGAATGGCCAATGCATGGCGTACAACAGGCCGAGCGACTCCACGGTGCGGTCGTGCAAATATGAACGATTGCGTTGAAATGGCATCACCCGTCGTATGTCGATATCCCACAAATCCATGGGCGCCCGGCCATCGATGATCCAATCGGCCAACACCTTGCCGGCCCCTCCCGCCGATTGAATACCCATCGAGTTGAAGCCAGCGGCCACGAACATGCCTGCCACATCTGGTGACTCGCCCAGAAGGTATCGGTCATCGGGTGTGAACGATTCTGGTCCGTTGAAAAACAGCCGAATTCCCGTTTCGGCCAAGATGGGCATGCGGTGAATGGCCGAGGCCATGAGCGGTTCAAGATGTTCGAAATCCACGGGCAGCGAATCGAAACAGAACGATTCGGGAATCGACTTCATGCCCCACGGTTTTGCCACCGGTTCAAACCAGCCCACCAGAAGTTTGCCAGCGTCTTCTTTGAAATAGCCGCACCCTTCTGGGTCGCGCAGCACCGGCATGGTGGAAGAAAGAGCCTCGATGTGCTCGGTGACAATATAGAAATGTTCGGCAGCGTGTAGTGGCACCACAGCCCCGGCATCGTCGGCGAGCTGCCGGGCCCACATCCCGGCGCAGTTGACCACGATGTCGGCGCGAATATCGCCTGATTCAGTGGTGACACCCACCGCCCGTCCGTCTTCCACAACGATCTTGTCGACCTTCACATTTTCGAAGATTTTCACTCCTCGATTTCGGGCCCCTTTCGCTAACGCTTGGGTGGTGTCGATGGGATTTGTTTGACCGTCGTTGGGCAGCAATACGCCGCCCACGATGTCGTCCACTCTCACCAGCGGCACGAGTTCCTTGATCTGATCGGGCGTGATGATGTCGACCTCGAGGCCGAAGAGGCGAGCCATTGAAGCTCCCCGTTTGAGTTCCTCGAAGCGTTCTTCGGTCGGGGCAACGGACACCGAGCCTCGTTGCATGAATCCAGTGGCCTGTTCAGTGTCGGCCTCGAGAGTGGAGAAAAGTTCCGTCGTGTACATGGCCAATTTTGTGAGGTTGTGCGTGGCCCGCAACTGCCCCACCAATCCCGCAGCGTGCCATGTGGTGCCCGACGTCAACTGTTTGCGTTCCAGAAGCACGACGTCGGTGCATCCCCGTTTTGCCAAGTGATAGGCGACGCTGCAACCAACGATTCCGCCGCCGATAATGACGACTTGGGCATGATCGGGAACGGCGGCCATGGTGAACTCCAACGGGATCTGGCGGGTATGTCGAGGTCGACGAAGAATCATCCTCCCAGGTTTGATCCGCACCAAAATGCCGGAGGCGACCACTGGCCCGCAACCGGCTAGTTTTCAACTCTTCACCACCGCCTTGGGGGCCCCGTGACCGACAACCGAGTGACCGACAACCGAGTAACCGACAACCGAGTAACCGACAACACGGCCATCGAGAATTTCGCATCTGAAAATAGAAAGTTTCCGCCCGCCGCCGCGTTTAAGAAACAGGCCAACGTGTCGAGCACATGGATGTACGACGACGGCAACGAGGACTACCAAGGGTTCTGGGCTCGGCAAGCTGCTGACCTGATTACGTGGAAACGCGACTGGACGACGATCTGCGAATGGGATTTGCCGTTCAGCACATGGTTCCCCGAAGCACAACTCAATGTGAGCGAAAACTGCTTGGATCGCCACGTGCTGGCCGGCAAGGGCGACAAGGTGGCGTTCTATTGGGAGGGCGAGCCAGGCGACACCCGGGTCGTCACGTACTCGGAGCTTCTGGATGAAGTACAACGCTTTGCAAACGCCCTCAAGACACTGGGCGTTGCCAAAGGCGACCGCGTCAATATCTATTTGCCTATGATTCCTGAAGCGGCTGTGGCCATGTTGGCGTGTGCCCGCATCGGCGCCGCCCACAGTGTGGTGTTCGGTGGCTTCAGCGCCCAGAGCCTCACCGATCGCATCAACGACGCCCAAGCCAAAGTGCTCATCACCGCCGATGGCGGATGGCGGCGCGGATCGGTATTTCCTCTGAAGCCCGCTGCCGATGAGGCAATTGCCGGTACGCCGAGTATCGAACATGTAGTGGTCGTGCAGCGCGGCCACAATCCAGTCGAGATGCAACCTGGCCGTGATCACTGGTACCACGACCTGGTGGCCGCCGCCGATCCTGTGTGTGCAGCCGAGGCAATGGATGCCGAGCAACTCCTTTTCCTGCTCTATACCAGCGGCACCACGGGCAAACCCAAGGGCATCATGCATACCTCTGGGGGCTATCTCACCCAGGTGGCCTACACCCACAAATACGTCTTTGATCTCAAGCCTGATACCGACATCTTTTGGTGCACTGCCGATGTGGGCTGGATCACTGGCCACTCGTATGTGGTGTACGGCCCGCTGGCCAACGGTGCCACGCAGGTGATGTACGAAGGTGTCCCCAATTACCCGGCCGAGGATCGTTTCTGGTCCATTGTCGAGAAGTACAAAGTGTCGATTCTGTATACCGCCCCCACCGCAATTCGCACGTTTATGAAGTGGGGCACGGAGCATCCCGCCGCCCATGATCTGTCGAGCTTGCGCCTGTTGGGCAGCGTGGGTGAGCCCATCAACCCCGAGGCATGGATGTGGTATTCCGAGCACATTGGCGGCAATAACTGCCCGATTGTGGACACGTGGTGGCAAACCGAAACCGGCGGCATCATGATCAGTCCATTGCCTGGCTGCACCACCACTAAACCAGGTTCTGCCACGTTCCCCATTCCTGGAATCGGCGCTGAACTTGTGGACGAGGTCGGAACACCGGTGACTAATGGCGGGGGATACCTCACACTGACTCGCCCGTGGCCTGGCATGCTGCGCGGTATTTGGGGCGATGCAGAGCGATTCAAAGAAACGTATTGGAGCAAATACCCCGGCCGCTACTTTGCTGGCGACGGCGCCAAGCTCGACGACGAGGGCTACCTGTGGCTTCTCGGACGCGTCGACGATGTGATGAACGTGAGTGGGCACCGCATATCAACTACCGAGGTTGAGTCGGCACTGGTATCGCATCCAAGTGTCGCTGAGGCTGCTGTTGTGGGAGCTAACGATGCCACCACTGGCCAAGCGATCATTGCCTATGTCACGCTCAAAGGTGGTGGCGATGCCGACTCAACTCACGTCGAGATGCTCCGCAATCATGTGGCAATCGAGATCGGAGCCCTGGCCAAGCCGAAGATGATCTTCTTCACGCCGGATCTACCAAAGACCAGGTCGGGCAAAATCATGCGGCGTCTATTGCGCGATGTGGCAGAAGGCCGAAACCTGGGCGATACCACCACCCTCGCCGACGCCAGCGTCGTGAACGAACTCCAACGACGGGCATCCGAAACCCCAACCGAGGACTAACCCGCCCGGCTAGAACGACTCGTCGCCAGCACTCCCTGCCAGGGGAAATTCCCCATTCGCCTTTAGCTATTCCCGGAAATGCCGATGGTTACACCAACGCAGCAATCTGGAGAGGCAACGATGGCAGGAGCACAATTCGAGACCAAGCGATGGTCCCCCGACCATCGGCTCTCGCGCCTCATTGGCGTAATGGCTATTTCGGCCACGGTCGCCTACCTCACTTGGCGTATTGCCGCTACTCAATCCGGTGTATCTGGCCTGCTGTTTTGGCCACTTGTGGCGGGTGAAATTGTGGGCGCGCTTCGACTGGTGGCCTTCACCGCTGGTACGTGGAACCTTCATCCAATGGCTCGCCCAACCGCTCAGCCTCAACTCTCGAGCGACGTCGCCATCCTCGTAGAAGGCCATCGTGTCGACCGGGTCCGGGCCGGCCTGCTCGGCACCCAAGCCTTGGGCAATAAGACCAACACGTGGATCCTGGATACCGACGGTCGTACCGAAATTGAACTGCTGGCACGCGAGTTCGGTGTGAAGTATTTCGGCGGCACCTCCCGCACAGCCCTGCTCAACACAGCGCTTATGCATTCCAAAGCCGATCTCCTCCTGTTGCTCGCCGGCGATCAAGTTCCAATGCCCGATGTGTTCGAAGCCACAAGTGGCTACTTCTCGAATTCGATGGTGGCCATCGTGCAAACCGCCCCCGAATTCGTTAACCGCGACTCACTCGAATTCACTTCAAATGGACGTCACCTCAAATCTTTCGAGTTCGAAGTAGCAGGCCCGAGCCTGAGCGATCGAGGCATGGCCCCGTGGTGGGTTGGAGCGTCGATTATTCGTCGTGACGCTCTCAAGCGCATCGGCGGTTTTGCGGCCGGCGTAGGTGCTTCCGAACTCCGCACATTGATCCGTCTCCACCGGGCGGGGTGGCTGTCTCGCTTTCACAACGAAGTCGTCGTGCGAGGCACAGCGCCAAACACGCTGCGCCGATTCCTCGACGAGCGTCGCGATGAAGTTGCCCGCCGGCTGCGAGTGATGTTGAGCGCCGATTCGCCGTTGTTTGCCAGAGGCTTGCGGCCCCGTCAACGCTTGACACACATGGCACCGATGACGCAACCATTCGTTGGTGTTGCTCGCTTGGGTATGTACTGCGTGTTATTTGGCTCGCTCCTCACTGGCCGCTTGCCAATGAACGCCTCCACCGTCACCCTGCTTGCGTTTTTTGTGCCTGTGGCCTTGCTCTCGACTCTGGCTCGTGTGGCTCTAGGTCGCGGATCTGTTGGCCCAATGAGTCACACCACCGATCGTATTCGTACGTTGGGAATTGTGTTGAGCGGCTCGATTCGAGCCTTGGGCAGCGAAATGCCAGCCGTTTCATTCGACGGCGACGAGAAATTCGGCCTCTCGAAACTGCTTGCTATGCCCTTTGTTTTGGCGCTCACAATTGCCTTGGAAATTGTGGTCGTCGTTCGAGTCTACGCCCAAGTATCTGGCCGGATTTTGCCCAGTTTTGCCTCGACGGATGCCGCTACTTTGGTGGTTCTCATCGCCGGATGGCACGTCGGTGTGATGTTGGCCACACTGCAGGTTCTGAGTCGACGTCAACAATATAGAAGCAACTTTCGTTTACAGGTAGAACTTCATGCGTCTACCGCCAACGAAGTCGTTCGGGTAATCGACATCACCCCAGCAGGTATTGGCGTAGCTATGGCCATGCCTCATTTGGTGCATGAACTCATCGACCTCACGTTGCTTATTCCTGCCATCGGCGGAGAAACGACCACCGTTCGATTGGCGGGGAGCGTACGGTTTTGTGAAGCAATCGATGAAGGGATGGCGTGGCGCGTTGGTATGACCTTCGCCGACATTTCCACCTACGACCGCGACCGAATAATCGAGTATTACTCGCTCGTGCATCCGTTCAGAACGCTGCGGGGCCTTGAAGTGCCCAATCCGTCAGTCTCTAAAGTTGGTGAACTGCAAGGGGACCTCAAAGTCGCCGTCCTTTAGCGCTGCAATACAGCCCTGCAGATCGTCGCGCTTCTTGCCAATCACTCGTAACTGGTCGCCCTGAGTCTGGGATTGAATTCCCTTAAGGTTGAGCTCCTTGATGAATTTGTTGAGTTCCTTGGCCTTCTCGCTGGAAATGCCCTCAACTAGTTTCACCGTCTGACGCACAGTATTGCCGGTAGCTGCCTCCACGTTTCCGTAGTCGAGCGTCTTGAGCGAAACACCCCGTTTCACAAACTTTTCTTCCAGCAATTCGCGCAGTGCACGCAGGCGGTCTTCGCTCGCCGTGTGCAGCTTGATCTCCTTCTCGTTGTGGTCAACAACGGTCCCTGTGTCCTTAAAGTCGTAGCGCGTAGTGACCTCTCGACGGGCTTGATCGACCGCGTTTTTTACCTCTTGGTGATTGATTTCTGAAACGACATCGAAACTTGGCATACGCGCACGCTATCTTCTGCAACGCAACTCGGGTCGGTACCCAAGCGGCCAAAGGGATCAGACTGTAAATCTGACGGCGCAGCCTTCGAAGGTTCAAATCCTTCCCGGCCCACCCAAAGCACCCCGTTTCGGCGGGGTGCTTGTTGCTTTTTCCTCCCGGATTTCGAATACCGCCCACGCCACGATGACAACCGGATAGATCAGCAACCCCGGCCGCACGCCAGGACTCAACAGCACAATGGCCCCCAACGCCGCCGCCCCCACGCTGGCGCCATGCCAAACCGTTGGCAAGGACACTCTCGTCACCACGACCGCGACCGCAACCACAATCGCCACCATCATGAACCGACTCAACGTCGACTCGTCCATCCCAAGTGCCTTGGCGATCAGTCCACCGACGGTCGGCGAATTCACCACCTCCCGGTGGCTGCCGTGCAACGGAAATGTCACCAAGTCGTCCCACGCGGCTCGGAAATCCCACACCAGAAAAGGTGCCACCACAGCAGCGGCGAGAGCGGTGGCGATCGAGCCGACTTTGGCGGCCACTCGCCACCCGTGGGCCCTCCACAGCCACAACAACGACACGGCCACCACCGGCCACGCTGTCTGCTTTAAAGCCAACGCCACGCCGAGTACCAGCCCCGCTCGCACCCAAGATCGGGAGTGCGCTGCGGCCATACCGGCGAGCACCACGGCGACCACTACAAGGTCATCTCCTCCCGTCGTGGCAAACAGGGCCACCGGGCCTGCAGCGGCGAGCAACACACAGAACCGGCTTCTAGCGCTTTGCTTACGCCACGCCAGCCCTGCGGCTATCAATAGCCACCCCAATCCGACGACCACCCGCAGGTCGCCCCACGCCGAGGTGGTGACCAGCCGGCCAACCCCGAGCGTGGTCATCAACGGCAGGTACGGAAAATGGTCTTGCGTTATTTGCTCGAGTCGATCGAATTCCGGCGACCGATCGAGCGCTCGGTACGGGTTGCGACCGTGGCCAAATGTGCGAGCAGCTTGCTCGATCACAATCACTTCCGATTGGGCACTCACGCTCGACCGGGGGCCTGAGTTGGCGAGCAGTGCTACCAATGGCGCGGCGACGGTCCCCACCACCAGCAGCGCCGCAACTCCTGCTTTGGCGGCCGTCTCGCCACCGCGTCGGATTACCATCCACGCCACCACGCACGCCACAGCGTAGGTGGGGAATGAAATCCGGGCCCATGTGGTGTATGGCACCAGCCATGATCGCCACCAGACCAATCCGCTGAATAGCAGCCCCGAAACGGCTACAACAAGCGTTGCATCAACGTCACGTCGAGCCATCGTCCAAACTTTCGACCCACTTGCCGTTCGACGCCCACAATCTCGAAGCCGACCGAGGTATGCACGGCCACGCTGGGAGCGTTGTCTCCCGAAATTCGAGCAAACAATGCATGGAATCCTCGCTCCGTTGCCGTCTCGATCAGCGCCACCATGAGGGCCTTCCCGATACCCTTGCCCTGTGCCGGGCGAGCCACGTACACCGAATTCTCCGCGCTAGTGGAGTAAGCGGGTCGGCTCCGATACGGCGAAAGCGAGGCGAATCCCATCACCGATCCGTCATCGTTTTCGGCGACCAACACCACGTAGGCACCTTGTCGATCCTGCTGCCAGGACAATTGCGCATCGAGGGTCCGTGGCACCAAATCAAACGTGGCCGTCGACGACTCCACGGCAACGTTGTAAATTGCCCGGAGTTGCTCTGCATCGGAGTCGCTAGCTAGCCGGATACGCACAAAGACAGAATAATCGCACTTCCTTTGTGGGCTGTCTATCCGCTACAATTCGCCGTCGTTCTTGAACCTGCGCGTGCAGCGTTTTGTTCTTGACGTTTCAATTCCGCAGAAACGCCCTCTTAGCTCAGTCGGTAGAGCGCATCCATGGTAAGGATGAGGTCGTGGGTTCGATTCCCACAGAGGGCTCGTTTACATATTTACCCCACAAGGCGGCGTAGCTCAGATGGCTAGAGCGTACGGCTCATAATCGTGAGGTCGTCGGTTCGATCCCGACCGCCGCTACTCCAAATAATTAACCAATCTAGAAACAAGAAAGAAAGGCCTCAATTATGGCTAAGGCGAAGTTTGAGCGTAATAAGCCGCATGTGAATATTGGGACTATGGGTCATATTGATCATGGTAAGACGACGTTGACTGCGGCTATTTCTAAGACGTTGGCTGGTAAGGGGTTGGCGGAGTATACGC